>NZ_JAIVFQ010000062.1 GCF_020829495.1 Nostoc favosum CHAB5714
GCAGCGATAAATATAAAAAATAGAGCGGTAGGGCATTCCGTTCTTAAAGCCAAGAGCCTCCTAAGCAATAGCCGGATTGTCTTGGAAGCCTACACTGTACTCGCAGAGTCAGTGTAGGAGATGTCACATTCTACACGCTGAAGCTGCCAGCCGCTTGCTGTATTTTGGGACAAAAAGGCTACTCAAAAATTTTTAGCGAATTTTCCGGAATTGATAACAGCAAAGTGGTATCACTTATTAGAGCATCGATATTATACTGAACCTCTATAACTAACCTTCGGGGAATATGGCCCCATTGTTTACGCTCAAAAGCCTGGTCATGAAGACTGGGCTTTTGATCTTTATACCAATAGTAGTAATTACAGATGGGTACTGGAAAAACGTAGACGCGTTCGCAAAGCGTCTCGTAGAGAAGCGGCTTGCCGCAGGCTACCACAGAGGCACAGAGAACACAGAGAAATAAGAGTTTGAGAGAGTTTTTGTGTAAGTCAGGGTCAGAGCGATGCTTACGGCTGGCTACGCCTACGCAGCATTTGTTTAAACTGTTTGGGTATCAAATAAAACTTTTTTCCAGAAACTTTTAAGAGATTTTATCGGTCTGGTTTTCCAAATTCTGCAAAAATCAACCAATGTCATCTTCTGCTCAAGGTATTCCCGGATTACCCGATTTGACGCATCCAATTGAGCTTGTCCAATTTGGAACCCAGGCGCTCAAAGCTTCACTGTTATTAGTATTTTTGGTCGTAGCTTTGGGAGTTGCGATCGCACTGATCAGTTTTTCTCTACGTCTAAGCAAGCCGGAACAAGTAATATTCATCGGCGAATGGGCTGTTGGTTATTCCCAACTTTTGCGGGGATTACAACATTTAACCCTGGTATTAATTCTATTAATACCGGGATTTTTTCTCTGTTCAACTTTAAGCAATCGCTACCACCACTGGGAACAAGGAAAAGTAGCTCAAGTGGCTCAAACTGTTGCAGGTGAAAGGCTCGAACAATTTGCGCCGCAAGTGCGCTACTCTATTCAAGAGCCGTACTCTTATAACACTCAAATCAATGGCAAGATTGTTAAGGTAAATCAGACGCGAGAGATTACCCGCTTCTTAATGCTGGCTGGTTCGCAAATTCAAGTTAAGCTTGACCAAAGCGTAGATGTTCCAGGCCGCAGCTCAATTTATCAGGCAAATTATACTGCCGATTATAAAGTAATTAACCAACTCAAGGATATTAATAATTTTTTCTTTGAAGCACCGCCACCCAACGGTTACACACTGCTTGCTAGCTATAAAGTTGAGCGTGACGGGACTAGGCTACAACCAACCAACGCGGGTAATTATAGTTTTCCCTTCCGCTTACAACCAGGAGAAGAAACCACCTTTCGAGTTACTTATCAGGCTCAAGGAGGGCCGCGCTGGGTTTATAGTGCAACGGGACAGTTGCTTTCCAACTTCCGCCTTACAGCAATTGCTAACTTTGCTCCGGCTGATTTTGCCAGTGGTATTGTACCTAATGAAATTAAAGTTGACGGACGCAGTACGCAATTTACTTGGAAATTTGACGATAATGTTTCAGTCAAAAATCCATTTGGAGTGTTTACCAACACTGAACCTATTCGTCACACTGGCGTAATTGTGCGTCTTTTATTGCTAGCACCAGCAATATTTTTGTGGTGGATATTGTTGTTATATTTGTCACTGCCAATGAGTTTCAAAAATATAGCGATCGCTGCTAGTATTTTCTTTGCTTGTCTATTGACTTTGACCTATCTGGCTCGCGTCATCAATGCTCAGTTGGCTTGGACTTTAATTTCCATCATCTTACTGTTTCTTACATGGGGATTGGGGGCAAGTCGCAGTGCTTCCCTTGCTGCTATTATCTGCACTATTGCTGGAGCAGTGCTACCCGTCTTTGGCTTATTAATACCGTTCAGTGGACTAACCCTCAGCCTCGCGGGTTTGCTTTGTGCCGTCTGGCTAGCAGTTCGTCACTGGTATGGATGGTATAGTTTGCATCCAAAAGACCAAAGATTGTAGGGCTGTAGAAAAATGCTAAATATTTAAGTGATTCCGCTATGATTAGCGAAGTTTTAGCAAATACCACTTATGGATAACGATTTACTGGCTTTTTGTGCGGGTGCTGGGTTACTCGTCCTCTATCTCATCTTTTCTGCATTGACTGAAATGGGAACTAAACTACCCTGGAAGAAATAAGCAAATGGAGGGATGAATCAAGGGATTAATAGTTATTAAAATCAAAAAAATGTAAATTTAATGCATTAGCCTATTTAAAAAATTTACATTTTTAAAGCTGATTGGGCTTGGAAAAAGGAATAAACATCCTTTAGGCTGAGTTAATATACTTATTGTTCGAGGGAGTGCCAAATGCGCGATCCACAGAAGAACCAGATTAAAATCGAGCCGGCAACCCTCGTCTTAATTGTGTCCATACTAATACTCTTGCCTCTACTGTTTGTTGGTTTTTTCTCGCAATGAGTTAGCGAGGAATACTCAACAGATATATTCTCCCGACGTTTTTCACAAAATGTGAACGAGTCGCAATACTGCGTAGGTTTTGAAGATTTGTAGGTTGGGTTGAACTTAAGTGTTACCCAACAAAGCCTTGATAATGTTGGGTTTCGTTCCTCAACCCAACCTACTCCAGAGTGATTTTTCAGGCAAAACCTACGCAGTATTGAAACGAGTCGCAGTTTGTATTGCCGTGGCATCTTAACCCAATCTCGTAAATTGTTAATGCATCGACTGACAATGCGATTGTGTCGCCTAACAATGCGATTGTGTCGCCTAACAATGCGATTGTGTCGCCTAACAATGCCATTGTGTCGCCTGACAATGCCATTGTGTCGCCTGACAATGCCATTGTGTCGCCTAACAATGCTATTGCATCGACTAACAATGCCATTGTATCGGCCTGCAAAAATTAACCTGCCCTTTCTTTAATCTTTTGGATAAGTAAAAAGAGCAAGTAAGTGTGGAGCATCAGCTTTGCTTTAATCCTCAAAGTAATGTTAGCGCGATGCCTACGGCGGGCTACGCCTACGCTCTTTATATCAGGTGCGTTAAGCTACTATTAACGCACCATTTTCACCCGAAAACTACTTAGGCAAAACTTGCCGTAGTGCTGCTAAAAGTTGGTCAACACTTTCCTTTCGACTATTAAAGCCCATCAATCCGACGCGCCAAACAAGACCAGCTAGTTCGCCAAGACCACCGCCAATTTCAATATTATGTTCATTGAGTAACTGCCGGGCGATCGCTTTCCCATCTACCCCTGCTGGAATGCAGACAGTAGTCAGCGTTGGCAGTCTATATTCTTGCTCAACGTGCATACTCAGTCCTAAGTTCTCCAACCCTTCCCAGAGATATTCTACGTTTTTCTGATGCCGTTGCCAGGAGTTTGCTAATCCCTCTTCTGCAAGCAAACGTAATGCTTCCCGCAATGCATAATATAAATTAATGGGTGCTGTATGGTGATAGGTGCGTTCAGCGCCCCAATACTTACCCAGTAACAACATATCCAAATACCAGTTTGCAACCTTTGTTTGACGCTGTTGCAATTTCTCAACGGCACGCGGACTCATGGTAAAAGGCGAAGCACCAGGCGGGCAACCCAACCCTTTTTGGCTACAACTATAGGCTAAGTCAACTCCCCAAGCATCTAAAAACAAGGGGACACCACCTAAACTTGTGACTGAATCAACTAACAACAAAGTGCCAAATTCATCACACAAATCAGCGACACCTTCCAATGGTTGACGTGCGCCGGTGGAGGTTTCGGCATGAACTAGGGCTAAAATAGTTGGACGATGAGTTTTTAATGCTGTTTGAAGTTCATCCAGGTTGAAAACTTGTCCCCAAGGTTTGGTAATGGTTCGCACATCCGCGCCATAACGTCCAGCCATATCCACGAGGCGATTACCAAAGTAACCAGCTACACCAATCAAAACCACATCACCGGGTTCTACCGCATTGGCAATGGTTGCTTCCATTGCGGCTGTTCCCGTACCACTGACTGCAATGGTGAGTGGGTTTTCTGTTTGCCATACGTAGCGTAGCAACGATTGAATTTCATCCATGAGTGCGAGAAAAGCTGGGTCAAGATGCCCAACTGGTGAGGTATTCATCGCTTGGAGAACTGTAGGATGGGCATTGGAGGGCCCAGGCCCCAACAGCAAACGGGATGGAATTTCTAACGGTGTAAGTTGCAAGCGCCCAGAGTCGTTGATTGAAATCGTTTGCGTCATAATCTGTCTTCGCCTAGACGATACTTACCGAATCATAGAGCGATGGCTTCGCCAACGCCAGAGGCGAACGCATCACCGATGTTTTAGCGAATCTGTCATTTGCCAGAAGATGCGATTACGGCAAAGTATTACAGTGATTCAAACATAGGACTTACGCAAACTCTACGACTCTTGGCGTTCTTCTCTACGAGACGCTGCGCGTTGGCGGAAGCCGACGCACCAGAAGGCGTCTTGGCGGTTCGATAAATTAAGCTTTTTAGCACTTTTTGCGTAAGTCCTAAAACAAATGTGTGAGAGTATACTTATTTACTTACCCGGAGACATAATTATGGTTTTTGCTGGCAAACGACCAAATAATTTAGGTATTAGCAACGGTAAATTAGCACTCTGCCCTAATTCTCCTAACTGTGTTTCTAGTCAGAGTACAGATGCAGTTCACAAAATTGCACCACTTATTTTTACATCTACTCCAGAAGAAGCGATTAGTAATCTTAAACAGATTATTGAGTCCTTACCAAGAACTAAAATAATTAGCGAAAGCCAAGATTATTTATATGCAGAATTTAAAAGCGCTTTACTGGGATTTGTGGATGATGTAGAATTCTATTTAGACCGGAATGCTAATGTGATCCAAGTACGTTCAGCCTCACGCTTAGGTCAGAGCGATTTGGGTGTCAATCGTCAACGAATAGAAACGATTAGAGCCAAGTTAAAGTAACTATTATCGTATGGTTTTCAATTTCTTAGAGGGTTAAATTGGGAGCGCTATCGCAAATTTCGTTCCCTCTCCCAGTTGAAAATTACAACTAATGCGACTACGTTCGAGGTTATTGAGAAGAAAATATTTTTGTTGAGATGATGCAGACGCGATGCGGCTTGGGCGATCTCGCTAAAAAATCAAGCTGAGTTCAGAAACCACTCAAAATAGCTAATCTCTGGGACTACACCCATTCTTACTGGTAAAACAGAAACTCCTAGTCCACGCGATACGTACAGGGCAATCGCACCATCTCGATACCAACCACTGACATAACGTCCGCCTGGTAGCGGACGTAAAGGAGCAAAGCCAAATAATGATAATTGTCCGCCATGAGTATGTCCTGATAACATATATTGTGGTTTGTATTGTGTTATCTTTGCTAACTCATCACTTGAAAAGGAATCTCGATATGCTGGTGAGTGGGCAAGTAATAAATGGTTTTGTTGAGGGCGAACACCTTGGAGTGATTTGATTAAATCGGGTTTGCTGACTAAATCATCTAATCCCGTGATTAATATAGAGCGATCGCCGTAGTTATGTAAAATGCTTTCATTAACTAATAAGCGGCAATTATAAGTGGCATAGATTTTTGTAGCAGCACTTAACGCTGCTCAAAGTAATGGTTTGAGTGAAGAGGGTGCGCGTGATATTGCTTGGAATAGTGTAAAGAATGAATACGAACCAGGCAATGATGGGAAATGGCAGAGAAAGCCTGAAGACACTGCTATACATAATAAAGCCGTTGTGTCTGGTGGCAATTGAGTAAATTTAAGCTTGGCATAGGCACTCCTAATTTATGCATCACGACTGGTAAGTTGGTATGAGAGGATGTTACAAAATTAACTGGCGTGTTCCCAGTCACAGAGTAACTCATGCTGTTGTACAGCTTTCTTGCATTGGCGGAATGGTACTTTAGGAGTACCAATACTAATGCCAGGAAAAGACTGTTTTTTTGTCTTTCTGGGTCTATTTTCTTGTGTCGTTGTCAACTGTTGGGTTTTCATTGGTAAATAAATTTCTGATTAAAATCTCAGCACCAATTTATAACACCAATTTTCAAACGGCAACTTTCACTATAGGTAGCTTATTTCGTACAAATATTCACAATCTGATCGCTAATAACTGTGGATTGCATTCAATTTCTTAAAAGTTAGGACTTACGCATTGACAAGAAATACCAAATATGGATTAAGGTTAAAAACCATATCTTTCGTAAGGGCACAGCATTGCTGTGCCCCTACAGCATCGTCTATTTACGATCACAAGTCCTAAAAGTTTTGATCACACTTGTTTGGTCATTACTCCTAAATTCATCCCACATTCAGGAAATTGGCGCTTTAATGCTGGAAAAACCGGACAAGGCGCTTGTTCTTGTAAATTGTCCGGTTTACTCCAAGTAAATGGGGCTTTCTGCGCTGCTGACATCCACACCAGACGCTTTGCTCGTGTCATCGCAACGTATAGTAAACGGTACTCCTCAGATATTTTCAAGTGCTTTGCTTGTTCCCATGCTTGTGTAACATCTGGTATGGTAGATTCTCCGTGGAGAGCAGCACGAATTTGGGCGCGGGCTACTTCTGATAAGGTAAAATCTCCTAAAAACTGGCTTTGGGGAGGAACCCAAAATCTCCCAGGAATTAAGTTTTCGTGGAGAAAGGGAAGAAACACATAGTCCCAATCTAGCCCTTTGGCTTTGTGCATAGTAATAATGGTCAGTTGACCGCGACGAGTGTAACGTTCTTCCGAATCTTCGGTTTCCACTGGTTCAAACCGTTCGGAACTGACGATTTCACTTAAAGCTGACAGCATTCCCCCCATCGAACTATTGCCAGCTATCTGCTGGTTTACCCGTTCTGCGAGTTTGTCAGCAGTTGCCAATTCTGCCTGGTCGTAATTTAAGGTCAAGGCGAGAAAGGAAATTAGCTGGTACAGGGGCAATTCCAAGCGGGCGCGAAGTAAATTGCGACACAAGCGAGCAGCTTTTTGGACTGTTTCTGGCTGGGGTGCTGCTAGGGGGCCAGGATACAAAAATTCTTCTGGGAGACTAGCAAGGGCGTTAAGGTCTTGAGTAGGAATTAACTGGCGCTGTACTAATGCTTCTAATGCGGCTTTCAGGTAATCGGGGGAGTGGGGGCGATCGCAAAATTGCAGTAATGCTAAAATCTCTTGGGGAACATGGGAACGGCGATCGCGTTCTCCCACATCGTAGAGTGTAATTTTATGCTCTTTGCACACAGGTGTTAGAGCTTCTGCTAACCATCTTCCTTGGCGATTTTCTCGCACTAAAACTGCTGCACTATTTTGTGTTGGGTCTTCACCAAATAACTCAATCACTCTTTGAGATAACAATTTAACGGTGTGATGAATGTCACGCGGGGTATAAAGTTCCAGTCCTCGTCCTACTGGTGCTGGGTTGGCGTTATTTTGCGGATCACCAACTTCAACAGGGCGAATTGTCTGCAAGCGAAATGGTACTTGTCGGTTGTCAGGAGTCTTTTGTCCGTTATTCGTTGTTGCTAACGACTGTTTATTGATCCATTTGAGGGCAAAGTTAGCAGCTTCAATGATAATTCTAGTACTGCGACCAGCTTGATCCATCGTTGCCAATCGTTCGATGCGATCGCACTCTTCGCAAAATTGCCGAAAATAAATCGGATCGGCTGGGGTAAAAGTAGAGTTAATCGCTTGGTTCGGGTCACCAACTCGGACTAAGTTGAGTGGGGAGTGCGTAGAGACGCGATTCATCGCGTCTGTATTAATCGCGTCTGTACTGAGTGAGGAGTTAGGAGTTAGGAGTGAAGAATTATCTCCCTCATCTCCCTCATCTCCCCTCGCTCTCCCATATCCCCCATCACTTGCCAAAATTTCTAACAACTGTGTCTGTAATGGGCTAGAATCTTGGGCTTCGTCTTCAAAGACTGCGAATACTTGGTTTTGCTCGATGCGACGGGCACTGTCGTTTTCTAAAACGCGCAGTGCGGCTAAAATCATATCATCGTAATCGATGAAATCACGCGATCGCATTAAGTTTTGATATTGCTCATACAATCCCGCCGCTACACTCAAAATTGTATATTCGTCTGTGGTTTGTTTACTCCACTCCCGCAATAATTCTGGCGATATCCCAGAACTTTTTGCTTCATGAATTACCGTATTAGCCAATTCTGGCAATACTTCTGTTCGCAGCACCGATTGGCGACGTAACCTTTCTGTTTCTTCTCCGTCAAATTGATGACCTTCTAATAACCGCAAATATATTCCTGGATTATTTGCAATCCATTGCTCTACAGCTGTTCGGATAAAGCGGTGGCTTTGGGTTGGTGTAATTAATGTGACATTTTCTAACTGCAAACCCGATAAATCAGAATGGCGACTGGCAATGTTCAACGCTAGACCATGTAGGGTATAGACGAAAAATCCCGTCTGAGGGAGAGATAAATCATCTCGTAAGAATTTGCGAATCTTCGCTTTAATATTGGCAGCAGCTGAACGAGTAAAGGTAACAACTACCAACTGACGACGCGAGGATGAACGTTCATACTGACGTGCGATCGCGATCGCTGCCGCCGCCGCCATCCCAGTAGATTTGCCTGCACCAGGAACGGCAGAAATAGCCAAAGGGCCAGATTGCCAGTCAGCCATTTGCTGTTGTCCAGGACGTAAACTGTTGCGGATGCGTGCTATGGCTTCTGCCCGTAGGGATGACACGGGCGATCGTTCAGACAATTCTGAGTGGAGTAATTCTTGAGCCAGAGGAGCAGTAAATTTAGAGTCTGACATACCAAATTTTATATATTCAATATATGTTGAATGTAATTTACAAACCGCAGATATCAATATCTTCGGTGATTCTTAATCCCAAATTACTAAATTGCTGATAGTAGTCTATCAAGTTTTATTTAATAGGTTCGTAAGTAAGTATGCGAAAATAAATCAAATTAGCCTAAACTATAGCGGTTCTCGTTTACGTGAGGTACACCCGTAGGGGCACGACATGCCGTGCCCCTACACCTTGCGATAAATGTTCTACCGCATCTGAATGGCAACCGCTATACGAACAATTTCCACTACTCAATTATTATTTGACAATCGGAACCTGGGACAATATAATAATCCCCCGACAAAACAAATTTCGCTTGGCTCATTTGTTCATTTAGTCGGAGGATTATTAAGAAATCTCAAAACGAAATCTCAAGCGATGCCTAGGTTGGGCTGCGCCTACGCAACTTCATCTGAGAGATTGATTATAAGCACAAAGCAGCTCCAACTATTGCCGCTTTTGATCAACTGCGATAAAAAGCGGCAATAGTTGAAAATGACTTTTAGACTAGCTCTTCGACATTTTGCCGTTCGTCCACAGTTGATTCACTAAAGACGGCTACATACAACCATCCTGCTAAAATAGCCCCCAAAATCGGAGCTATCCAGAACAGCCAGACTTGGGAAAAGAGTTCTACACCTGCAAATAGAGCAACTCCAGTACTACGGGCGGGATTAACCGAGGTATTGGTTACAGGAATGCTAATGAGGTGAATCAAGGTGAGTCCAAAACCAATTGCCAGTGGTGCAAATCCTTTAGGAGCACGCCTATCAGTTACACCCAAAATAATCAATAGAAACATGAAAGTCATCACAACTTCACTAATGAAGCAAGCAAACAGCGTGTAACCACCTGGAGAGTGAGTCCCGTAGCCATTAGTGGCCAATGGGTTAGAGCCAGTTAAGATAAATCCAGTTTTGCCGCTCGCAATCAGGTAGATAAGGCCCGCACTAACAACTGCACCGATTACTTGAGAGGCGATGTAAGGTAGTAAGTCAGACGCCGGAAAACGCTTACCTGCCCACAGTCCAAAGGAAACAGCTGGATTGAAATGGCCACCAGAAATATGACCAAAAGCATAAGCCCCTGTGAGGACGGTAAGCCCGAACGCCAAAGATACACCGACTAATCCAATACCCAGTGGAAAAGAAGTATTTTCGCTGATTTTTGCTGCATCTGCCGTGTAGGCTGCGGCTAGAACAGCACTACCACAACCACCTAAGACAAGCCACAATGTACCAATAAATTCGGCCAAGCAACGTTTAGTTAGAGACATTTTTGGAAAACTCCTTGTTCAGCTACAAACGAGTGATAGCGATGTTGGACAATCCTTGAGTCATTTATATCAACAGAAATCCATTGGGTTTGTTTTCTTTCCATTAAATTTCCAATTAGTGACAGTTCTAAATCCCTCACTAATGAATTCTGACTTCTGAATTCTTCAAGAAACTAAATCAAAAAAATAGGGATTTGTTTTTTACTCAATAATTGTGGTAATAAAAGAAGATACCGGAAAAGATAAAATAACCAAGAAAATACTTAATTTCTTAAGCATTTTGCTCAGAATGATACATTTGTTGAGATTCTTGCTCCAGTGAGTTCTATTAAAAATGGTTTGAAAATTTATTTAAATTTTGTAATAGTTTTATAAACTTTAAATTGAAAAAATACTGTTCTCTGTTCTCTTAATTCGATGAAAATAAAGAGTTTAGACAAAGCATTGGGGAGCCAGTGCCTTGCTCTGCTTAAGAGAGTTAAAGCAACTGGCGGCATTGGCCAAATAGAAAAATGAACTAATGCCCGGTCTACTATGCGCTATTTGGACGGTATTAATAGATTACATCACACAGTTAGTCCTGTCTAAAATTGAATTTATTCGTCAATCTGCCATGAATCCTTAGTTAATTCTTCATCTAGAATTTTCTTAGGACGCACGATGATGATAATTTGTCCTAGTAGAGGAATTTCTGGCTCAGTTTCAAACCACTGAAAATCTAATTCATCACCATTTTCAACAACAAAGTAGCTGGAGGCATCCCATTGCCGTTGGGCACGATCTATCACTACTACGACTGGCCCTATTTGGCTTTGGGTTTGGATGGGGAAGCGATCGCTATTCGCTAAAATCACTACTGGATCTTCTGCCGCCAACAACACTTGCCAACCTGGTAATGGTATCCAAGCTTGCTCTCCAGAAAACTTGACCATCCGAAATGGTTCAATTTCTGTCAGTATAGGCACAGCTTGCAAGTCTTGTCGTGATAATGGCAACTCGCCTACCACGGGCAAGATTCGGGGTAATTGTTCTTCAAATTCCAGGCGGTAAAAGGGTAAAATTGGCGCTGGACGCTGGGGAACGGTAGTAAAATCAGTCAGTAGTTGTTCGATTTTTTGCCTTGCTGCTGGCGTGTGAGCAAAGCGTAAACCTTTGGCGATTAGGCGCGATCGCTGTTGTAAATCTGCATTTTGGCGTGCCAGTTTCCAAACTTGATGAGCAACAGCATCCCCAGGATGGGCAGAAAATCCTTCTGGTAAAGTGCGGTAATAAGAGAACTCTTTAAGTGCTTTTGCTATTTCCCGTGCCTCATCGGCATCAACATTGTGGACGAAGATTAGTTCGGCGGCGGCGGCGCGTTCTTCTTGGGTGAGCAAACGCAGTTCGTATAAAACATCACTGCCGCGTGTAGCATAGTGCGATCGCGTTGCTTCCGATACTCCAAACTTTTCCAAAGAATTGTAAACTTGAGAACCAACAACCACCTGATTTTGTTGAATCGGCTCAAATCCAGTCGCCTCAAAAATTTCTTGGGGGTTGTAACCGGTTTTTAGCAACGAGGCGATCGCGGCTCCCCATTCCACCCAGTTGCCTTGTTTTTGCCTCAGCCTTCGCAGTAATTCTTGTGCTACATCGTTGGTAGCATTTTCTTCGGGATTCTGAGCGTTGGGTGGTAGATCAGTCATAATCGGAGTGCGAGCTTCAACTTGAGAGGTTGATTAATACCTCATGAGCAAGTCTTATTCTAATCTATGAACTACCCATAGTTATATCTTGCACCTGCCCACTTTCCCCGCAAGAAATTTATTTCACAGGCTTTTAGCGCAAGTCCACTAAGCGTGGACTCTAATCCTTATTGAGTCTTCTTTAGAAGAATGCAAGCTAATAGCCTCAGAATGAATTTTGAGGCGGTTGTTGGGGCTGGTGCAAGTTCTGAGTATAACTACTGCCTTGCGTTGATCTATAGAAACTACGAGTTACGCACTGTACAAATGCATCGTGATGTGCATTACCTAAAATAGGAAGTTTTCAGGCTTTTCTTAATTATTCTGCGATCGTAATACCATTTCTTTGTGAGGCTGCGCCAAACCCTTTTAACTTCTTTCTTTCTTTCTTTGTGTCCTTTGCGTCCTTTGCGGTTCGTTTCTCTTTCTTCTTTCTTGTACTTAAATATGGTTTAGCGCATCTTCATACAGAATTGGTATAAGGGACTTCCAAATAAAAAATACTCAAAAATTAACGAAAAAGCTCTCTCCTCCTCATTCCTCTGTGTTCTCTGTGTCTGGAGTGGTAGCCTGCGGCAAGCCCTCCGGCTTGGTGCAGTCCAAGATGGGGGAAACCCCCAAGACCGCGCTGCTTCACCGCTTTGCGTCTACGTTTATTTGTTTGGGTAATTTATTTCTTGGAAGTCCCTAAATAGACCATCCTGTAGGGGCACAGCAATGCTGTGCCCTTACGAAAGATATAGTTTTTAACCTTGATCCATATTTAATATTTCTTGTCAATGCGTAAGTCCTAGAAACTTATCTAGTTAATTCTTCTTGTGCAATTTTTTCTTGCTTCAGATATTTGGGCAGGCAAATCTCCTCTGTGACACTCACATTTGCCGTATTTAAACTTGCTAGCTAACTCCGTAAAAACCCTTGATAAATTTCAGCTATTCTCAACTAAGCTTGGTATGGAATATAACAAGATAGTGAATATTTAAAGGAAATATCTTATGGATAAGCCCAATCTCGAAATTGATAAACTCCAATATCAAGTGATGACTCTCCAACAACCAAAAAAGCTGAAAATCCTGGTAGTTGACGATGAGCCAGATAATCTCGATCTGCTTTATCGCACCTTTCGACGCGACTTTAATGTTCTGAAAGCTGATAGTGGGGTGAACGCCCTAGAAGTTTTGGCAGCATCCGGGGAGGTAGCGGTGATTATCTCCGATCAACGGATGCCAGAAATGAAAGGAACTGAGTTTCTCAGCAAGACTGTACCTCAGTTTCCCGATACGGTTAGGATAATTCTCACCGGATTTACTGATATTGAAGACTTGGTAGAGGCGATTAATGCGGGGCAAGTCTACAAATATATTACCAAGCCTTGGGACCCAGGCGAACTGAAGGCAGTGGTGCAAAGAGCAGCAGAAACCTACGACTTGCTCAAGCAACGTACAGAAGAATTACGCCGTTCTCATGCTCAAATAGCCCTGCTGAGTGTTTTGGTACAGGTAACTCAAGGAGCTTCTAGCTTAGAAGAAACTCTCGCTCCAATTGCTAGGGCTGTGAGTGATACTTTTGGAACAGACGGGTGTATTCTACAACTGACAGATGGAAATACTCTGATTGCGACTCAAGGAACTTACAGCGATACAGGTACAATTGAGAATTGGCTATCTCTTGACCCACTAACAAAGGAAGCGATCGCCACCGGGCAAATGCAAGTTTCCTTAAATATACTTAAAGACACAAAATTAGTTGATGCTATTCACTACAAAAATACGGGTGTGCAAGCACATTTAGTTATCCCAATTAGCTACCGTAATCAACTTTTGGGCGTATTATCCCTACAGTGGAAACAACCCTGCACTTTACGGGAAGATGAATTAATGCTAATTAATTTATCAGCCCAACTGATAGCGATCGCTCTTACTAGTTGTCATTAGTCATTAGTCATTAGTCATTAGTCATTAGTCATTTGTCATTAGTCAAAAACCAATGCCCCATGCCCTATGCCCTATGCCCTATGCCCTATGCCCTATGCCCAATACCCAATACCCAATGACTAACGAAATTCAGTCCATTTTTAACCGTATTGCTCCGGTTTATGACCAGTTGAACGATTGGTTGAGTCTGGGACAGCATCGAATATGGAAGGAAATGGCAGTGAAATGGAGTGCAGCTAAATCGGGTGATACTGCATTAGATTTGTGTTGCGGTAGTGGTGATTTAGCCTTACGTCTGGCACGGCGCACAGGAGCAACAGGGAAGGTGTACGGAGTGGATTTTTCCCCCAACCTGCTAGAAAAAGCTAAAGAACGCTCACATTGGCAGTACCCCCAACCTGCGATCGCCTGGGTAGAAGCCGACGTGCTAAATTTACCCTTTGAGGATAACCAATTTGATGCCGCAACAATGGGCTATGGTTTAAGAAATGTTAAAGATATTTCCCGCAGTCTCCAAGAGTTATATCGGGTTTTGAAGCCGGGTGCTAAAGCCGCAATTTTAGACTTTCATCGACCGAGTAATCCTCAGCTACGTGCCCTTCAGCAGTTGTATCTGGACAGTTTTGTGGTGCCAGTTGCCAGTTATTTAGGGTTAAAAGAAGAATATGCTTACATCAGCCCTAGCTTAGACCGCTTTCCCATCGGGAGAGAGCAAATAGAGTTAGCGCGGCAAGTTGGTTTTGCTGTTGCCACACACTACCCCATTGTGAACGGTATGATGGGAGTGCTAGTGCTTAGTAAATTAGGAGTTATTAGTTAAAAGTTATGAATTATGAGTAGTGATAAATTCTCATTTAAAATTTATCATTCCTAACTCCTAACTCTTGTACAGAGGTGATTAATCGCATTTGTACAGACGCGATTAATCGTGTTTGTACAGACGCGATTAATCGCGTCTCCTAACTCTAAGCTCTAAACTCCTAACTTTTTTAATTCTTCCCTTGGACTGGTCTCATCTTTGGCTTTATGTGTCTCCCCCGGTACTGGGTGGAATTATTGGCTATTTCACAAATGATATAGCCATCAAAATGTTGTTCCGTCCTTACCGAGCAATTTACATTGCTGGACGAAGAGTACCCTTCACCCCTGGATTGATTCCCCGCAACCAGGAACGTTTGGCTCTGAACATTTCTAAGACAATCATGGGGTCACTGTTGACACCACAAGAATTGCAAAATCTAGCGCGGCGTTTGTTGCAAACAGAACGCGTACAAGGAGCAATTCTCTGGTTGTTGCGGCTGGCTATTGAACAAATTAAAACAGATAAAAACGAGAAAAGTGCCAAAATTGTGGCAGGCATTTTGCGGGATTTAATAGGGGAATCCTTGCCACGGTTACTCAAGGTTTTAGCGCGACGTGAAGACTTTTTGGAAGCGCAGATCAATCAAATTTTTGACCAGATATTGCTGGAATTTCAATTGAGTGAAGAACAAGCCACGCGGCTTGCTGATTGGTTGTTGCAAGTAGTTTTACCGCCAGATGTGTTGCGGCAGACGATAGTTGATTTTTTGACCGATCGCACAATTCAAATTATTGATGAAGGCTTCCGCGAAAAAACCAGTGGGACTTATTGGGTAGTAGCAAATTTGTTTGGCTTACGTAATACTCTCACACGGCTACGAACTTTTTGTTTGGATGAAAAAGAGGCTGCTAATACTCGCTTGCAAGAATTGACTAAAGATTTGCAAATCCGCGATCGCATTAGGAAATTACTGCAAAATTTATCATTACAAAACTTGCCAATTGGGACGGTGCGCCAACTCCGAAAGACCACCCGCGAAAGTGTCCGCCATTACTTACAAAACAGTGGCAGCGATTTTTTACAAGGATTAACTGATTCTGTTGATTGGGAAAATATTGCTGTAGTGCTGCTAAATCGTCTGAGTACTTCACCTGTTGTCAATACTTCTTTAGAAGTCATGAGTCAAGAGTTGGCTTTAATATTAGATAAGTATTTGGAAAAAGATTTAGAAGTAATTGTGGCGCAAGTAATTCCGATTTTGTCGATAGATCAAGTGATAGTTGATCGGGTAAAATCAACTTCACCGGCTGATTTAGAAGCTGCAATCGAGGGAATTGTGAAAAATGAATTGCAAGCGATTGTAACTTTAGGTGGTGTTTTGGGTTTTGTCATCGGGTTATTGCAGACTGTGTTTTTAATATTTAGTCAATATTAATTTTGTATTTTTGACTGTAAATTTTTCTCAAATTAGAGTTGCAAGTTGCCCAGATTGTGAAATGAGTGAAATTGAGCGATCGCCTTTTGAGAAGAGGTGCGAGTAAGAAGCGTAGGCGTAGCCCGTCGTAGACATCGCTCTCATTTTTATTCAGAGCCACCCGGATTCATCCACAGCGTAATAATTACGAATTACGTTAGCGCAGCAGTAGCGAGTCCGCAACCGTCATTACGAATTACGAATTACGAATTACGAATTACGAATTTTGAAGGAGCCGCTTAACTCAAAATCTGCGTCAAATCCAGCACAAATCCAGGCAATACATTCTCTCCTGATAAGCTAGTAGGCGATGTCTCCGACGGGCTACGCCTACGCAAAACCTCGACATTCTGTCCTGGGCGATAAATTTCCACCTGTTGGTTCTGCGGATCAATCAGCCAGCCTAAACGCACACCGTTGTCAATATACTCCTGCATTTTTTGTTGCACAGTCTTTAAGCTGTCTGAAGCAGAGCGTAATTCTACCGCAAAATCTGGAGCGTTCGGCAGGAATCTGTCGGGGTCTGGATTCAGGGTTTCTAATCGCTCCCGGCTCACCCAAGACGCATCAGGAGAGCGATTTGCACCATTAGGGAGTTTGAAACCTGTTGAGGAGTCAAAAGTTAAACCTGTGCCATCAGCGTCAGCCCAATTACTTAAGCGCTGTGTCAGTTTACTATTCCGATTTCCGGTTCCCCATCCAGTTGGTGGCATGATAATCAATTCTCCCTGTGCCGTGCGCTCAAGTCGCAAATCTCGATTATTTTGACTGATACTGATACCCCTGATTGTTCCTGTAATTTTCATACCTCTTGGCTGACAAGTGTTATAGAGTTTCAAATATAGGATTCCCTAGAAACTGAACGGTATAACACTGCTTGAAAGTTGTAGCAGTTATGCTTAATTTTCGGTTAATACACCAAATCGAACTTTATGTCACTTTAAAGACTTAGGTTGCTACCTAAAGGCTCAATATATGCTTGTAGAGTATCTTTAACTTTAGAAGGCTGACGAATTGGAGCGATCGCAGAATAATCTGGTTTTACTGTCCAGTCATAATGGCGAAGCAGTGTAGAAAGCACGATTTTCATTTCCATTTGGGCAAATTCCATACCTAAACATCGGTGCGAACCATGACCAAAACCCACTAGTGCTAAGGTATGTTTCTTATCTTCTTCACGAGGTGGTGCAAAGCGATCGGGGTCGAAGCGATCGGGATCGGTATACAGTTCTGGTAGACGGTGAGTCAACATCGGCGAGATAGTCACAAACCAACCTGCTGGGATGCGATAACCTGCATACTCAATATCTTTGAGGACTCCACGAGTATAGGCATACACTGGCGGATAAAGCCGTTCTACTTCTTTTAAGACGTTGGTTAAATCTGGAAGTTGTTTGAGATGGGACAGGTTAAGGGGATTATTTCCCACAACTGCTAATTGTTCTTGGCGCAGTAGCGATCGCCATTCTGGGTGATTACCTAATTCAAATATTACCCAACTGAGCAAGGAGGCTGTCGTCTCGTGTCCAGCAAACAGCAGTAGCAATGCCTCGTTGATTATCTGTGCTTCGCTCAATTTATTACCGTCTTCATCAACAGCTGCTAGCAGCAATCCCAAAACATCTTTTGATTCTTCTAAGTTACCTTGCTCGATACGCTGTGCAATCGCTTGACGCAAGAAAGCCACTAACTTACCCCTAGCATTTTGACCGCGACTATATAAAGTAAAAGGGACATTCAATTTGAATATTGCCATACTGCTCTCTAGCAGTTGTGTAAACCACTGACTAGTTTGCTCAACTTCGCTCTTGTTCTGACTTCCCAAAAACAGGCGAGGGGCAAGCCATAGCTACCAGGCATTTCCTCGGCGGATTTTAGCTGTCGCATATTTGAGTACCTCCAGCAGTAATCAGCTACAGTATCTACTTAATTGTAAAGCGTAGTTAGGTTTTGCAAATCCAAATTACCAATCGCGGTAGAGTTTTTCTGCGTAGAACATAATCTCTTCATTTGGCAGTCTAATTTTTGGTTTTGCCAAATGACATAATCTTGACCGTTTAATGTGATTTTATTCGGTTTATTCACTCCTAATATAGATTTGTGCGCGATTAACCAAGGCGCACCAGGTAAAATTGGTTCCATTTTTCCTCCAAAATATTGATAATTTATTGAAAAATCCTAGATGAGTTAGTAAAACGTCACGCAATATTAAAACTTGGTGTTGCCTGTCCTACATCACTCTTTTGAATGAAAATCGGGATAATAAAGTCTTGTCTGCAATGGACGAACTAATACAACCGCGCATTTGCTCGGCTAATTTTGGCTACTGCATTGCTGAATTATGCAAATAACTAACTAATTTTTTAGTTAGTGAGTATTAATTTAATAAATTTCATCTTCTATGTCAACTACTAACCAATTTTTTAGTTAATATATTTTCGTTATGATGATGGAGCAACGTGGGTCGTTCAACGCAGTCAAAATTCTCAGCTAAAAAGCCGCGTCAGGTACGCGATGCAGAAGCGACGAAAAAGCAGATTCTCGATGCGGCGGAAGCGGAGTTTGCCAGAAATGGACTTCAAGGGGCGCGGACAGAAGCGATCGCTAGAGGTGCAGGTGTCACCACAGCGATGATTTACTACTACTTCCAGAGCAAGGAAGGACTATATGAAGCTGTTTTGCAACGTCCGGCGGTGGAGATGCACGAAGGGTTTCAACAGCTAAATTTGGATCAATTCCCACCAGAGGAGGCGTTGAAGGTGCTTGTCAAAGAAGCGATCGCTTATGAAGCTGCTCACCCGCACCGGGGGATGCTTTGGTTTCAAGAAGCAAACCAAAATCAGGGAAAGTATTTCAAACAGGGGAATTGGCAAGAAAATTTTAGCTATCTCATCAAGATTTTAGAGCGGGGGATGGCAGAAGGTTGTTTCCGTCAGATCGATCCATTTCTCACCACTCTTCATATTATTGGGGTTTGTAATTTATACTTCAACGCTTACGAAAACATCAAGCATACTAGACCAGATTTGCAACTACTGAGTCCAGAAATGATTGAGCAGCATACTCAAGCAGCAGTTAATTTTATTTTGGCTGGGGTGCGACGTACTGGGAATTAGGGATTGAATATCGGGAAAACTCTTTTCCAGGAAAGCGCTATAGAGTGACAAAAGTATAGCAATTACTCGCTCTATTGATAAACCTAAGCGCTTAGGTTATATCTGATAAAATAAGATATCAAATGCCAACAATCTTAAGAAAAGGCGGTTTTGAGGTTCGTATCTACCTTAACGATGATATTCCTGCTCATGTCCATGTTTTTAAGGGGGGCAAAGAAGCAAAAATCAACATAGGAGATGAAAACCTACCTCCAGAGTGGGTTTGGGTATCCCCAGCAATGAGTGATAAAGATGCGGTGAAAGCCTTACAGTTAGTTGCAGATCACCAATTGGAACTACTAAAAAAATGGCGAGAATATCATGGTTAAGAAGATTGCGGCTACAGAAGAATTAAAAGAAAAGCTAGCCAATGCTAGAGCAAACTCAGATGCGATCGCTACATTTGAACCACGGGCTACTCGTGCTTTTTATGACGCTTATTTAGGAATGATTATAGTTTTCTTGTCCAACAAATGTATGTTTGGGTTCCCTTCAGAGATAGGACAAGGGCTAGCAGGTGCTTCAGTCAAGGACTTAGCAGAAGTAGAGGTAACACCTTCTGGTGAAGGATTACACTGGAAAACCCTAGATGTAGATTTGAGTATTCCTGCTTTGATGAATGGAATATTTGGAACTAAAAAATGGATGGCTGAACTTGCTAGAAAAGGTGGAAATTCTACTTCTAATGCAAAATCTGAGGCATCTCGACTAAATGGTACAAAGGGCGATCACCCCGGAAAAGAAATTGTACTGGCTACTGATGAAGATGAAGTTTGACTTACTAAAACTAAATCTGGCGATCGCTTACGAATAGTTAAATTAATTTACTCCAGCGACTATCAAGCGATGGCTGCGGCGGGCTACGCCTACGCATCAGTGTAATCCGCTTGGAACACCAAACTTCCAGAAGAGAACACTAAACTTCAAGAAATATTTTTGTCCAGCTACTTACCACTGTGGCGACCCCTGTTTATTAATTCCACAAAAAGATAGTATACATTATCGTGTAGACCGCTTACTGTCAACAAGAGGCATGGGGGCAGTTCTTGCTCTTAGCAGAGGGAAACCCCATACTTCAAAGTAGGGGCCTTAGACTGTGGACGAATTATTTCTCGTGCAACGCATCTCGAAATAAATATTTTTCCCTTGAGCATAAATAAATTTACTTGCTCTGAGACCCTTTTGACACCTTGTATTCCAGAATCTTTCTCGGACTGCAAGAACTGCCTATAAAGGTCAACACTCAACAGTCATTCTGACTTTAAGTTCAATTGTTTAAATTTTTAGTTCTCAAAACAAAAGGACGAACTCATGGCAAATTCAGTTTTCAACTTATCTAACCTCAACGGCACAAATGGCTTTGCCATCAACGGCATCAATCCAGATGACCGTTCAGGCAATGTTAGCAGTGCCGGAGACATCAACGGCGACGGTCTAGACGACCTGATTATCGGGGCAGATGGTGGCGACCCCAACGGCGGCTCCTCAGGGCAAACCTACGTGGTGTTTGGCAGCAACGAAAGTTTTGCTGCCCAATTCTACCTCTCCACCCTCAACGGCACGTCGGGCTTTGCCATCAACGGCATCAATCCAAATGACTTGTCAGGCAACTCTGTTAGCAGTGCCGGAGACATCAACGGCGACGGTCTAGACGACCTGATTATCGGGGCAGAGGGTGCCTCCCCCAACGGCATCACCTCAGGGCAAACCTACGTGGTGTTTGGCAGCAACGAAAGTTTTGCTGCCCAATTCAACCTCTCCACCCTCAACGGCACTAACGGCTTTGCCATCAACGGCATCAATCAATATGACTCCTTAGGCAACTCTGTTAGCAGTGCCGGAGACATCAACGGCGACGGCATTGACGACGTGATTATCGGGGCACCCTTTGCCTCCCCCAACGGCAGCTCTTCAGGGCAAACCTACGTGGTGTTTGGCAGCAACGAAAGTTTTGCTGCTGCCCAATTCAACCTCTCCACCCTCAACGGCACTAACGGCTTTGCCATCAACGGCATCAATCAAGATAACTCCTTAGGCAACTCTGTTAGCAGTGCCGGAGACATCAACGGCGACGGTGTTGACGACCTGATTATCGGGGCACCCTTTGCCGACGCCAACGACTTTTCAGGGCAAAGCTACGTGGTGTTTGGCAGCAAGGGGGGTTTTGGTGTCCAATTCAACCTCTCCACCCTCAACGGCACAAATGGCTTTGCCATCAACGGCATCAATCCAGAGGATCGTTCAGGCTACTCTGTTAGCAGTGCCGGAGACATCAACGGCGACGGTATTGACGACCTGATTATTGGGGCACCCTTTGCCGACCCCAACGGCGACAATTCAGGGCAAACCTACGTGGTGTTTGGCAGCAAGGAAAGTTTTGCTGCCCAATTCAACCTCTCCACCCTCAACGGCACTAACGGCTTCGTCATCAACGGCATCAATAAAGGTAACGGCTTGTTGGGCGGCTCTGTCAGCAGTGCGGGAGACATCAACGGCGACGGCATTGATGACCTGATTATCGGGACAAATGGTGCCTCCCCCAACGGCACCAATTCAGGGCAAAGCTACGTGGTGTTTGGCAGCAAGGAGGGTTTTGGTGCCCAACTCAACCTCTCCACCCTCAACGGCACAAATGGCTTTGCCATCAACGGCATCAATCAAGATGACCGTTCAGGCAATGTTAGCAGTGCCGGAGATATCAACGGCGACGGTATTGACGACCTGATTATTGGGGCACCCTTTGCCGACCCCAACGACAACATCTCAGGGCAAAGCTACGTGGTGTTTGGCAACCGCGCCCCCGTTCTCGACCTCAACGGCAACTCACAGGGTATTGATTTTAGCACCACCTTTAGCGGCACTCCCGTCTCCATCATCGATAGCAACTTCACCCTGGACGACAACGACACTACCCTAGCTGGTGCCACCATCACCATTACCAATCTCTTGAATGGCGCAGCCGAAAGTCTCAATGCCACTGCCATCGGCAACATCACCGCTACCTACAACCCCACCACAGGCACTCTCACTCTTAGCGGCACGGATACCATTGCCAATTATCGACAAGTCCTCAGCAGCGTTACCTACAACAGTACAGCTACCACTGTTAACACCACAATTGAGTTTGTCGTCGATGACGGGCAAGATTTGAGTAACACCAGTGCAGTGGCAACCACCACTTTCGGTTTTGTCGAGAAATTGATCGCGGGCACGCCTGATGCAGATATCCTCATCGGCACATTCAACAACAACATCATCGAGGGCAAAGCTGGTAACGATAAGCTCACTGGTAATGGTGGTCGAGACAAATTCATCTTCTCAACAGGCGATGGCATCGACACCATAACCGACTTTGGCGGCGTAGGTATTTTTTCAAATCCATCAGAGGCGGTAATTGCTGAAGTTGATACTTCAAATCCATCAGCGGCGGTAATTGCTGAAGTTGATACTTCAAATCCATCAGCGGCAGTAATTGCTGAAGTTGATACCTTGGATTTTACTAGATTAGGATTGACTGCTAAAAATCTGCAATTAAATCAAAATGGCAACAATCTAGAAATCACTTTTGAAGATACAAGTAATACCAAAATCATTCTAGAAAACTTCCTGTTAGAAAACTTGAATAATTTACCAGCATCTGATACCAGCCCAGCTATTGGCAATATCCTGTTTGATAACCAGAGGGGCATCGTTGACAGTTTTGATGCCTTCGATGCCAACTCCACTCAAACTGAGTTATTTAACCCGAACACCGTTACATTCCTCAATGACCTTAACAATAACATTACGGGTTTTAAGGACTCCGGCGATGTGATTAATGGTCAGGGAGGTGATGACATCATCCACGGCAATAGTGGCAATGATTTGCTGCGGGGTGGAACTGGTAATGATACCCTCATCGGTGGTGCTGGCAATGATACCCTCATCGGTGGTGCTGGCAATGACGTACTCACAGGTGGTGAGGGTGTTGACACCTTCCTTTACAACACCAGTGCTGCTTTTAACAGCACTGATGTTGGTCTAGATAGTATTAGTGGGTTCTACGGTGTATTTTTTGCAGCCACTACACAAAGTGACAAGATTGTACTGGATAAGGCTACCTTTAATACAATTACTTCTGTTGCGGGAATAGGTTTTAGTAACGAGAGTGATTTTGAAATCACTTCTTCAGGGGGGACTAGCACCGCGAAAATTGTCTACGATCCTGTGAGTGGGCAGTTGTTCTACAACGAAAATGGCAGCACGGCTGGTTTCGGCAGCGGTGGTCTATTTGTGACTCTAACTGGTGCGCCAATTCTCAAGGCATCTGATTTTATTATCCAAGCGTAGTTCGCTTGGAACAGCAAACTTTGAGTTCCAAACAGCAAACTTCGAGTTCGGAACATCAAACTTTGAGTTCTAAACACCAAACTTCGAGTTCGGAACATCAAACTTCGAGTTTCAAACACCAAACTTTGAGTTCTAAACACCAAACTTCGAGTTCCAAACACCAAACTCCGAGTTCCAAACACCAAACTTCGAGTTCGGAACATCAAACTCCAAGCTTGGAACACCAAACTTCGAGTTCGGAACATCAAACTCCAAGCTTGGAACACTAAACTTCGAGTTCGGAACATCAAACTCCAAGCTTGGAACACTAAAGTTTAATACCATTTCACACAAACCCTGATAGTCATATCATGTCCGCTTGATTACTTATTAACCCGAAGAACCCCACCCCGCCAAAGCTGTGCTTTGTCTCCCCTCCCCGCTCTTCGAGAGGGGTTGGGGGCAATACGCTTGGGTTAGCGCCAAAAACCTTAAACTGCGTAGGTTGGGTTGAGGAACGAAACCCAACATTTTCGGTGGTTTGTTGGGTTTCACTTCGTACCCCTACGGGGATCTTGCTACAACCCAACCTACGATTATCCTTAACTGAACCGTATTGGGATTTAACCCCAACACAAAACAAAATTTTTATTGAACCGGGGGACTTAAACCCACGGACAGGAGTTAAACCTAAGTTTCTTAATTACGAATTCCGCACAGCGCCACTAGCCTTCAACTTAGGATAAGCAATCCGTTTGTGATGAAATTGCTGCCAAACATCCACAAATATCTCGGCAATTTTTGACATTTCTTCTCGTGTTAATCCTGAATCTACCAGTTGATTGTCTTGCCATTTGGCACGCAGAATATTATTTAGCATTGTTAAAGCTTGTTCAGTCGAAACATCTTTAAGCGATCGCTTCTCTCCCACACGCTTACCCGAATTTGACGCTTCAAGCGATCGCAGCGCCGCTTCGCAAGAATCTGCTAACATGACAATTCCTGTTTCCCGTGATTGGGGAATCGGGCCATCGTAGCGAAAATCCGCGTCGTCTACTGTTAAACTTGGATCTTCTTGAGCCATTTGCTGGGCTTGATGATAGAAATAGGCAATCAGCATCGTTCCCTGATGCTCTGGAATAAAAGCTTGAATTGCCGTAGGTAAAAGGTGTTTACGCGCCATCACCAACCCTTCAGTTACGTGCTTTTTAATAATTTCTGCACTCTTCCAAGGGTCTTTAATCTCTGTATCATGTTTATTCGGCCCCCCCATTTGATTTTCAATAAAGCCAAGAGGGTCGTGCATTTTGCCAATATCGTGATATAGTGTACCAGCCCTGACTAGTTCAACATTGCATTTTAGTTGTTTGGCAGCAGCTTCAGCAAGGGTAGCTACAAGTAGCGTATGTTGAAAAGTTCCAGGAGTTTCAGTAGCGAGTCGTTTTAATAAAGGGCGGTTAGGGTTCGCCAACTCCGCTAAACGGATGGGAGTGACTAAATCAAAAACTTTTTCTAGATAAGGACTCAACCCTAAAGCGACAACACTCCAGCCTAAACCGGATAAAGCAAACAATCCGGCTTCTCGGAGGACGATATACCAAGTTGAACCAAATGCTTGACCAATTAAGATTTTAACAACCAGATAAATGCCGCCCTCAGTTAAGGCGATCGCAACACCCAATAATGCCAATTCCTCACGCGATCGCAATCGTTGCGCTATGTAACTACCTAATATTCCTCCCCCAACACCAGCTAAAAGCGCAGCCTTGCTTATATCCAAGCTAATAGCTAATATCGGCAACAGCAATCCGACAACTGTCAACCCCAAAATGGGGCCGTAGAAGCTTCCCAACAATAAACCAAGGGCACTCCAGGTGGTATAAGGCAATCCCATCGTTACCAACCCTGGCACACTCAAAGTCAGCAATAACACCAATAAGCGATCGCGTTGTCGCAATTCGTAATCGACATGCCGTTCTACCCAGACAAAAATGCCAATGGCGATCGCAATAACACCTGCTAACTTCACCAACTCCCGCCATTTTACCTCTCGGCGAACCAGGTGATAATGCTCCAGCACCTTAAAGTTCCATGCAGTAATCTGCGCTCCTTTTCTGACAATCACCTGGCCATGCCGTACCTTCACCATCACTGGTGGCACCCCAGCAGCAGCCTTTTGAGCGTTTTCTCTGGTTTTTTCTTCATCTTTTTGCAGATTCGGCTTGAGTACAGCTAACAACAGGTTCTTTGCCAAAAATTCGGCGGATTTTGGTACAAAGGACTGCAATTGTAAACTCACCGCATCCTGTAAGATATTTTTTGGCAGTCCTTGTGGGATGCCTTGGGTTAGAATCCGCTCTGCACTCTGATGGATTCCCATTTGTGTTGTTTCCCACTCCTCATCTGACAAATCCAAAAGTAGGGATTCCTCGTATACTACTTCTGGGGTAACACTCTCTAACTGTAAAAGTTTGGCAGTGGCTTGGGTGTATCTTTGGCGTGCTTGGGAAATTTGGGCAATCACTAAAGACAAGTTTTTCTCAGAAGGTGTGACGCGGTAAGATTCTAGTTCTGCTACTGCTTGAGTAAAGTCAGTGTTTTGAGAAAAATCAACAGGCTTTGTCTTCTGTGGCGTTGGTGTCTGATTGGGTGCGGATGAGGCGGCGGTTCGTTCTGTTCCTTTCCTCTGCTGATTTTTAGTATTTTCTACAGCTACTAGCAGTGCTTGCCATTCCGAGTCAGGACAAGAGCGGAGGTAACGCTGGGTAGAGATGGACAAAACTATAGGATCAAAAAAAGGAAAAGCTCCAGCAACGGCGCGAATTTCGTTGCCATTATCTAGAAGTTGTTGCAAATTTTCGTTGATTTGTTGGTTCATTCGCGCATCAATCATCAACATTTGTAAGGATGTTTGACTAACGGCTTGGCGCTGTGATTCTGTTTTTTTCTGATCTTCGATGCTAGCTGTGTAAGGCGCTGTAATCGTTTGGGGCGCGGGATTTCCTACTTGGAGTTGAGTTTGGTTGTATAATCTATGCCCAATAACGCCCGTGAGGGACACTAAAGCGATCGCTAAAATTACCAAGGAACGCTGTTCATGTACCCAATCTAAAGC
Organism: Nostoc favosum CHAB5714; assembly: GCF_020829495.1. Taxonomy (GTDB): domain Bacteria; phylum Cyanobacteriota; class Cyanobacteriia; order Cyanobacteriales; family Nostocaceae; genus Nostoc; species Nostoc favosum. The sequence goes on from NZ_JAIVFQ010000062.1 coordinate 26,630, forward strand.
GACTGCATAAATAGTACTCTTAGTTTTGACCGATTTTGTTTTTGACTGGAGCGCTCTTTCTTGTTTTCGGCGCTCGCTTTTATCGTTGGTTTTAGATAAAAATAAAATTACATTCTTAACAATAGTCCGTAGAAGTTCCCTTCTATGGGTTTTGCTTTTGGGGCTTCTCATTAACTTTCCCTTACGGCGTAGTCCTTTGTACTGTCGCCGCCAGTTAGTCAATTGCTGGGTTAAGAACTGCAAAAATTGCTTTATTTTCATTATTTCTGCCTGTAATTGCTGACTTTGATGGCTCAAAATAAGACAATCATCAGGGAAGTTTGATTTGCGCCAGTTGCAACTACGGTGGCGGGCGCTAATTACAAATTACGAATTACGTTAGCGACGCGCAAAGCGATAGCGCAGCGTTAGCGAGTCATCGAGCGTCGGAACGAGCGTCATTACGAATTACGAATTATTGTTAACGCGACCGAATAACGCGAGGAGCTGCGTAAACTGAAAGCAAAGCCACCTCACATCCCTCCTCTGTTAACTCCCTTGGATTTAAGGTAAGATCATACACTCCTGACCACACCGCCACAAATGCATCGATCAATTTTAACATTTGGGAAAAGCTAGTTAGTCCCCATGTTGGAGAATTCCTTTGCAAGAGCAAGACTCGCCAATTTACGGGAATTCCGCCTATACCGTTATATGCTCCTGATAAAGCACCAGTAATTGCACCTGTAGCCTGTGAGGTTAGAGGCGTAGAATCTTGCACTTTGGAATTGCCATTGTGAGTAGCCCGCAAAACTGCTAGCCGAAAGTCTTCCAAGGTACTCAAAAAGCAGTAAAATGCCATAGCAATAGTGTTACTGAGTTGTTCTTCCCTAGCAAACTCAGCTTGCGCCCTTGACAATCCCGCCCCTTGCTCTAATAAATTCTGAACTGTTAATAATTTTTTTGGTATTGATGTCGGTGTTTCTGTGAGAAAAGAAATTGTTTGTGGGATGAGGGTTCGGGGGTTGAGTTTTTCTGTTAAGGCTTGAGCGATCGCATATCCTACTGCTAGTGTTCCATCCCTTACTATTGGGTCATCCTCCCAGATTTTTAGGACATGCAGCAAGTTTTGTCGGAGCTTAATCGGATTTTCGTGAAAAAAAAGTGCTACTGGTAGTGTCGCAAGAATTATTTTTATCGATATGTCATCAGTTGCTGCTAAATGAAGAGATTCTTGTTGCTGACGCGCTATCCAATCATCTAAATCTAATCTACCCAACGCAATCAAACTCTCAGTACCTAGAACCGCCATTCTGCCGAAATCTAGGTAACTCTGAGACTGTATATCACCAGTGGCTAAACTTTCCCCCAGGAATGCACCGAGTAAAGTACCTCTAAACCGACTTATAGGAGAATAACGCATAAATTATGTAGTTAAAAGTGAGGAGTGAGGAGTTAATGAAATATTGCTAATTCCTAACTTTACTACCAACTACCAATTCCTAACTCCTAACAGACGCGATTAATCGCATCTCTCTTGTACAGACGCGATTAATCGCGTCTCTCTTGTACAGACGCGATTAATCGCGTCTCTCTTGTACAGACGCGATTAATCGCGTCTCTCTCAAATGATTCACCAAAGCTTGTAAGCCCAACAAGTAACTTTGTCCGCCAAAACCACTTATTTGCCCGATCGCTACTGGGGCGATGTACGAATGATGGCGAAAATCTTCTCGACGGTAAATATTACTCAGATGTACTTCGACTGTGGGCAAGTTAACAGCCGCGATCGCATCTCGCAATGCCACACTTGTGTGGGTATATGCCCCTGCATTAATCAAAATCCCATGATGTTGTCCTAATGCGCCATGAATAGTATCTACCAAAATTCCTTCATGATTTGACTGCACAGAAAAAACTTTCGCCTGTAACTTGAATCCCTCTTCTTCTAACAGGCGGTTAATTTCAGCTAGTGTCAACGCACCATAAATTCCTGGTTCTCGTTGTCCTAGCAAATTTAAGTTTGGCCCATGCAGTGCCAGAATGCTTAAGGGTTGCAACGTCGAGTTCAGCACTTTGAGATTAGTGGCGACGACGCGAGCGATCGTTTACAGGAATCGGAATCAGTTCCGGTTCCGGTTCTGCCTCTGGCCCTAACAGGCTCTCAATTAGCCTCCGTGCTAATTCCTTAACCTTTTCCAGCACCTTTTCTATATAGTCCATGAACTGACGACTCCTGAGATACTACCTCAATTTTTGATTAACAGGTACGCAGAAATTGGCATATTTTCGCACCTCTGGCTTCCAACCGGGCTGATACACAATCCCGTATTTGGGACATAAGCCACTTCTAAAATTTGGCGTTGTGTTTTCCCTTACTTTTTAGAGTATCACACTTGCACCTACTGAACTGCATCCTATCAAGGATGGATATCAAGGGTCAAGAGTTAAGGATCGGACTTTGGACTCTTAACTTGCAATTAACCTTCTGTCCCCTTTTTTTTCGTAGCCGTCGTTGATGACTTAGCAGTTGACTTAGATTTGGAACTCGTTGATTTACTCGTTTTCCGAGTCGATTTTGCTGTCGATGCTTTAGCTGACAACAAGTTCAGCGCCTCAGCTAGGGTTATATTTTCTACCGTTTGACCTTCTGGGATACTCACATTAGTTTTGCCATGCTTGATGTAAGGGCCATAAGGGCCATCGTAGATGTTAATTGTTTCTCCATCATCTGGATGTGTACCCAATTCGCGTAAGGCTGCCTTGGACTTGCTGTTGGTGGAACTGCGTCCTTTTTTGGGTTCAGACAATAATTCCAATGCACGTTCTAAGCTAATTGTCAATACATTATCCGCAACTTTCAGGGAACGGTAGTCTTTCCCCTCCTTACCTTGGTCATGAACCACATAAGGGCCAAAGCGCCCCAAACTTGCTTGGATTTTGCCGCCAGTGCCTGGATGAACTCCTAATGTCCGGGGTAGCGCCAACAGACCAACAGCCATTTCCAGGGTAACGGTTTCTGGGGTGACACCTTTGAGTAGGGAGGCTTGTTTCGGTTTGGGGTTTTCGTCGGTTTTGTCACCCAATTGGACATAAGGCCCATAAGCACCAATTTTCACATAAATCGGTTCGCCAGTTTCGGGATGCCGACCTACCTGGTCAGGCCCTGTGATTTTTTGTCGCAGCAATACTTCTACCTGTTTGGGGTCGAGGTCGGCTGGGGTCAAGTCTTTGGGAATTGAAGCGGTGATAACTCCGTCACCATTTTCGACTTCAATGTAGGGGCCATATTTCCCAATGCGGACTTTGGCATCTAGATTCTCCAGTTCTACAGTCCTAGCTGTGGTGGCATCAATTTCACTTTCTCGTTCTTTTACCAGGGTTTCCAGCCCTTTTTCCCCCAGATAGAATTGCTGCAAGTAGGGTAGCCATTTCGCTTCACCTGTGGCAATGTCATCAAGGGTTTGCTCCATCTTCGAGGTGAAGCTGGGATCAACGATGTCCGGGAAATGTTTTTCCAGCAAGTCAGTGACGGCGAAAGCGGTGAAGGTAGGAATAAGAGCGTTACTCACCAAATGGGCATAACCCTTATCGATGATGGTGCCAATAATGCTGGCATAGGTACTGGGACGACCGATACCTTCGCTTTCTAAGGTTTTCACTAAAGAAGCTTCGGTGTATCTAGCTGGCGGTTGGGTTTCGTGTCCAACAGCTTCTAGCTCTGTACAATTCGGATGATCTCCCACTTTCAGATTCGGCAAAATCACTTCTTGGTCTTCCAGTGCTGCTTCTGGGTCGTCTGAACCTTCAACGTAGGCACGTAAGTATCCTGGAAATTCAATCCGTTTGCCAGAAGAACGGAATCCAGCATCCTCAACTTGCAATTGCACGGTAATTTGAGTTTGGCGGGAATCAGCCATTTGACAGGCAACAGTCCGCTTCCAAATCAAATCGTAAACGGCAAGTTCCCGACCGCCCAAACCAGTTTCTTGGGGCGTGCGAAAACTGCTACCTGCTGGACGAATTGCTTCGTGCGCCTCTTGTGCGCCTTTGGATTTGGTGGTGTATTGCCGAGGTTGGGGACTGAGGTATTGTTGACCGTAGAGCTTTTCTACACAACTCCGAGCAGCTGCGATCGCTTGATCTGACAAATGTACCGAATCTGTCCGCATATAGGTAATATACCCCTGCTCGTACAAATTCTGGGCAACCCGCATTGTGTCACGGGCTGAGAGGCGCAGCTTCCGGTTAGATTCTTGTTGCAACGTCGAGGTGGTAAACGGTGGCGACGGTTTGCGCGTCACTGGGCGTTCCTCGATGTCAGTAACACTCCAGGTTTTCCCAGTTAGGCGTTCCTTGAGGGCTACCGCTTGGTCTTCGTTGAGCAACAAGACATTGCGACCTGCGGTAATTTGTCCGCTTGTTGCATCAAAATCGCTGCCGTTAGCTATTTTGGTTCCTGCCAATGTTACCAACTGGGCAGCAAAGGGGGGTTTTTCCTTTGAGAAACTAGCTTTCAAATCCCAGTACGTACCCTCATGGAAAGCGCGGCGTTGGCGTTCCCTAGTGACTAAAAGCCGCACGGCTACAGATTGCACTCGCCCAGCAGATAATCCCCAGGCGATTTTTTTCCATAGCAGTGGAGACAGGGTATAGCCCACCAGTCGATCTAAAATCCGCCGCGTTTCTTGGGCACGAACCAACTGCTCATCGATATTGCGGCAGTTTTTCAGAGCTTTTTTGATCGCCTCTTCGGTTATTTCGTGAAACACCATCCGTTTAGTCGGAACTTTCGGCTTCAGCAATTGGTATAAATGCCAACTAATGCTTTCGCCTTCCCGGTCTTCGTCCGTTGCCAGAATCAGTTCATCTACATCTTTGAGGGCTTCTTTAAGCTGGGTGACAATTTTCTTTTTGTCTTTCGGGACAACATATACCGGTTCAAAGTCGGCGTCCACATTTACCCCTAGCTGCGCCCATGATTCCCCTTTGACGGCAGCGGGAATTTCACTAGCCGACTGGGGGAGGTCACGCACATGACCCATAGACGCCTCCACCCGATAGCTTGATGGCAGGTAGTTGCGAATGGTACGAGCTTTGGCTGGAGATTCGACGATGACGAGAGTTGACATGGAAATTTCAATAAAAAGAAGAGCTACTAAGCTAAACAGTCAAATTGAGGTAATTTTTACAAATTGTCAAGATAAAAGGTCACGCTTAGGGCGGTGATTTAATCCTCACATAAACTGCCTGCTTGGGAGAAAATTCGCTGAACTTATTGCCCAGTCTATCCCAGAGGTTAGGGGAGGGAAACGCTGGGTGTGAATTTCCAGCTATTTCAATCTTTAACTTATCTAACGCATAATTGGCGACTACAGTTTTCAAAATATCATTGGGCGTGGGGCATGGGGCATGGGGCATGGGGCATGGGAGATGAGGAAGTAGGGGAAGAAAGGAAAGAATAACTATTTATTAATTGACCAATGCCCAATGCCCAATCCCCAATCCCCAATTTCTAAGAGCTTGTGCCAAAATTAAACCAAACTTGAGAGCAAAAGCGAAGTGGGGTTTGTACCCATGTCAGGAAAGCAAAACTATGAAACCGATTCGTCAAGGTGATGTAATTTTACTGCCTGTGCAGCAAATTGAAGGACAAAAAATACCTCACTTAACTTTGGCAGAAGGCGAAGTTACAGGGCATAAGCATCGCATTACTGAGGGAAACGCAGAATTATACGAAAAAGATAGCACACTCTATTTGCGTGTGTTTTCAGAGTCGGCATTGCTTGCCCATGAGGAGCATAAAGCTATTTCTATTCCCCAAGGTGACTGGATGGTGAAAATTCAGAGGGAATACGAGCCTGAAGGTTGGCGTTATGTCGCTGATTGAAAAGTTAACGCCTGAGCAAGAGGCTTTGATTCCAGTTTATCGAGAGAAGTGGAGAGCGATCGCGCTTTCAACCGAGCGAATTGATCCTGAAAAAGCGGCAAAAGCGGTAAAAGCTGCCTATATTGCAATTGACTTTGACTATGAAGAGCCTGAAATCTTTTTTCAGGATAGTCCTTATGCAGCCTGCAACTGGATGCTAAAACGACTGTCACCTCAATTTATAGACAGTTACCTCAATGAACCTAATAGTTTAGGCAGCTTATTTTCGGCTCATTTTTTTCAAGAACTTTCGAGTATACTCAATCAACAGTTTGGAACCCAAGTGCGTAGGCAATTACGCAACTTTTTTTATCTTTATAATGGAAGAGATAATCCTTTAAATCATAAAATATTCAACGATTTAATTGAAAAATTTAGCACTCAAATAAACGAACAAGCAGATAATTTTTCGTGGTGGATTGAAATTCAACTTCATGACTATTTTCAACCAGAAAATTACAGTAATTTGATGAGTGGTTTTGATTTCTGTAGCTCTGTTTTGAACATTGTTCATCGTCAACAGGAATGGAGAGTATTTCAATCCTTAATTCAAGAATGTGGTTGGTTATTTGCGTATGATGACATTTGCATTATCTGCGATCGCCCCCTTCACCTGCGCTTCGACAATGAAAATCGCCTCCACGCTGAAGGCGAACCCGCCATTGAATTTACTGATGGATACAGCATCTACTCCTACCACGGCGTAACTTTGCCTGAAAAATACGGTAAAATCCACCCGCAGCAATGGCAATCTCAGTGGCTTTTATCGGAGGAAAACGCCGAACTACGACGAGTGTTAATTCAGGGTATTGGTTACGCCCGAATTTGCCAAGAATTACAAGCTATCGAATTAGATTTTTGGCAAGAATATACTCTACTAACAATAGATAATGATGTAGATGAAGAACCAATTTACTTATTAAAAATGACTTGCCCCAGTACAGGGTTTATTCACGTCTTGCGAGTTCCACCTGAGATGAAATCAGCGCCTGAAGCAATTCGCTGGGTAAATTGGGGAATAGAACCAGAAGAATTTGCTGTGCAAACCTGAGTCAATACTGTTCGGTTAAGCTTAAAAAATAACTCCAATGTAGGTTGGGTTGAGGAACGAAACCTAACATTTTCACAGCTTTGTTGGGTTTCACTCCGTACCCCTGCGGGGATCTTGCTACAACCCAACCTACAAATCTTCTTAACCGAGCAGTATTGAAACCTCAGTTTATCAAAGCCAGCATTTTACTGGGTTTTATTTTTGAGATTACACACAAAACAAAAGACGCAAAAGATAAATTTGCGTCTTTTTTGAATATTTTGAAAATTAGAAACTGAATGTAGTTCTCAGTGCGCCAATCACAACATCATCGTTGTCATTGTTATGATCTGGGGATGTTAACCAGATGACTCCTGGGGTAATGGTGATATTGTCACTCAGCTTATATTGGTAGAACGCCTCAAGATGATAGGATGTATCAGGATCGCTATCCAATCCTGCGATGTTAGAACTTGTTAATCTAGGTTCTACACCAGCGATGATACCAGCCAAGTTTCCTTCTTTACCGAGGTCAGGGAAGCCGAGAGTGACGGCATAGTTCCAAATGTCAACCTCTCCACGGTTCCCATTTAATGTGCGGCTGTTGGTGTATCCAGCCCAACCACCCAAGACTATGTTATCAGTGATGCCAATAGATGCTTGGACACCGTAAGAATTACTGGAAAATCGGGAATCTAATGTACCATCGGCATCTAAATCCAAGGGTGCGAGATTTGCTGCATTGCTACCTGTGAGTAGTGGTTGATTATAGGAATTGATGTAAGTTAAACCGATAGTAATGCGATCGCTTGGTTTAACTGTCAGCTGTGCTAGCGCACCATAAGAACCATTGAACAAACCATTATTGGGCGTTGGGTCATTAGCTGTACCACTCAAATACCCTAGACTTAGTGCCAATTTGTCACCGAACTCGTGCGTTACTCCAAGCCCCGCGCCGCCTATCTGATAATAAATTGGGTTGCGTGTACCAAAGGTGGACAAAGCACCAAAAGCACCATCACCGTCAAAGATATTAACAGTAGTGGTAAGGTCGTCTGCTGCACCTGCGTTGGCAATAGCGATAACCTCTGTTCTTTCGCCCAACGGAAATCTGTAGAAGAGTGCATCTATAGAAGCATTGGTGGTACCGTCACCAGCAAAGAATAAATTGCCCTCTGGTGTACGAATGTCAGGGCTGAGAATATTATTAGCCTGGATTCTGGTAAACAGCGTATCTTGTCCTGTGAAGCTGGTCACAAGTTCTATCCGCGCCCGTACCCCTAAAGTTGTATTCTCGTCTGTAATTTCCTCACTGTTGACTGTATTTCCTGACAAAACATCACTAACGACTGCGACAACTTGTCCTTGCAGTTTAGTTGTGGTTGAGAACTGATTCGCCTCTAATTCAGCAGTGCGTGCTTCGACTGCATCTACACGACCTCGGAGTGTCGCTAGTTCGGCTGAAAAATCTTCTTGCAGCTTTTGTAATGTGGCTAAATCTTGTTTGTTAAGTAAGTCGCCAGTGGCTGTAGCAATAAGTTCGTTAACCCGATCAAGGCAAGCATTCAAACCAGCCGCAAACTCATATCGCGTTAATGCCCGATTACCGCGATAAGTGCTATTTGGGTATCCTGCAATACAGCCATAGCGCTCAACCAAGGACTGCAATGCTTGAAATGCCCAGTCGGTGGGTTGTACGTCGGAAAATTGAGACACGGAAGTAACTTGCCCCATTATCTGATCTGGCGCGATGTTTTGAGCTTTTATATCTGGATTAGCTAAAACTTGCGGTTGATTGATTTCAGACTTACCCGATGTTTCACCTGCAAATGTAGCAGTATTAACAAATAGCATGACACCGCAGACTGCTGGACTAACTAGCAGATATTTCCAGAATTTTTGCATTTTTCTCCTCACACTGATCTCCAATTCACACCCAAACCACGTTTTTTTAAACGTGTATTTTATGAGAATATTTCTCAGCAATTTTATCAGAAGGAAGCAAACTTTTTAACAAAAAAAGTCAATAAATCCTAATTATTCAGGGAAAACTAAATTTCAGAGGGCTGTACCGTCTGAAAAAGTTTTGTTGTTACTCATTAGACAGGAAGTCCAGAATGATATTATGTACCTAAAATGAGAATGAGAACTATTATAATATAAAATTTAGAATACGTCTTACTGTCAATAGGAATTGTGACAGAGGCAGAGTCAGCATCCGTTTTGAGGAGAAAATATCGTGATTGTGAATTGCAGAGAAATTAGAACAGGCAGGCAAAGAAGGGGCATCTTGCCTATAATTGCTTTGCTGATGTTGTCAATGACTGCTGGCTGTAGCCAATCGAATCCGAATCAGGGAACAACTTCGGCACAGTCGCCGCAAGCACAGGAAGCTGCCTCTACCCCGTCGGTGCAGTCGGGAAAAACTAAAGTAGTGACAACATTTTTGCCGATATATTTGTTTACTAAGGCAGTAGCTGGAAATGTGGCAGATGTAGAAATTCTAGTACCACCTGGTACGGAGGTGCATGAATACCAAGCGACACCACAAAATGTCAAAGCGATCGCTACTGCAAATGTGTTAATAAAAAATGGTTTAGGTTTGGAGGAATTTCTGGAAAATACTGTCAAAAATGCCCAAAATAGCAAATTAGCCGAAATTGATGCTAGTAAAGGTATTAAACCCTTAAATGAAATTTCACCCGTTGTAAAAACGGCCCAAGAGGAAGAAGACCACGACCATGAACACGTCCAAGGTAATCCTCACGTTTGGTTAGATCCAGTTTTGGCAAAACAGCAGGTAACTAATATTCGGGATGGATTAATTGCTGCTGACCCAGCGAACAAAGCAACTTATGAGGCGAATGCTGCGACTTATATTAAAGAATTAGAAAGTTTAAATAGCGAATTTCAGCAGACTTTGCAGAAAACTCCTAGTTGTACCTTTATTACCTTTCATGATGCATTTCCATATTTAGCTCAACGCTATAACCTCAAGCAAGTTGCTGTGGTACAAATTCCCGAAGATCAACTTTCACCAACGGATGTGCAAAATGCAGTCAATGCAGTGAAAAAGTACAAAGTTAAAGCTTTATTTAGTGAACCAGGAGTAGATAACAAACTTCTATCCAGCCTCTCCAAAGACTTAAAGTTAACTTTGCGTCCTCTGGATTCTCTGGAAACTGGCGAAACAGATCCACAGCATTATTTCAAGGCTATGAAAGCTAACTTGCAAACTCTGCAAACGGCATGTAGATGAGTTAGGAGTTAGGAGTTAGGAGTTAGGAGTTAGGAGTTAGGAGTTAGGAGTTAGGAGTTAGGAGTTAGGAGTTAGGAGTTAGGAGTTAGGAGTTAGGAGTTAGGAGTTAGGAGTTAGGAGTTAGGAGTTAGGAATTAAAAATCATAAATCCTGATTTATCTACCATCATTTTTTAAATAATGAATAAAGACATTGCTATTTTAAAAGTAGAAGGATTAACTGTCTATCAAGGCAGCTATCTAGCTGTTCGAGATGTTTCCTTTGAATTATTGCCAGGAACAGATACAGCCATCGTCGGCCCCAATGGTGCTGGTAAAAGTACTCTGGTAAAAGCGGTTTTAGATTTGATACCTCGAAGTGCTGGCATGATTGAAATTTTAGGTCGTCCAATTGCAAGGCTGGGGCGTTTACGTCACCTGTTAGGCTATATGCCGCAAAACTTCATTTTTGACCGTAGCTTTCCCATTTCTGTCAGCGAATTAGTAGGACTTGGATGGGAGAAAGAAGCGAAAAAAGGGGATTTATTTTTCTCTCGGCTGTGGAGACAAGACCACGAAAAATCGGCAGCAGTAGAAGAAGCTTTACGGCGAACGGATGCTTATCATTTACAGTATCAAGCTATTGGTACTCTTAGCGGTGGTCAACTCAAGCGGGTTTTATTGGCTTATTGTTTGGTAATGCGTCGCAAACTCTTGGTACTAGATGAAGCCTTTGCTGGTGTTGATGTGCAAGGTTCAGCAGATTTTTATGCTTTGCTAAACGAATTAAAACGGGAGGAGGGTTGGACGGTATTGCAAGTTTCTCATGATATTGATATGGTAAATCGCCATTGCGATCGCGTGCTTTGCCTGAACCAAAGCATTGTTTGTACTGGTAAGCCGGAAATTGCCCTTTCACCGCAAAACCTTTTAGCAACCTACGGCCCAGGTTTCAGTCGCTACCAGCACCAACATTAAAATAATTCGTAATTCGTAATTCGTAATTCGTAATTAAAGAATGAAAGATGCTAGTAATTATAGATTTCTGCAATGATTGCCAGATAGCTTGGCTAGCGATCGCCAGTAGCAATGACTTGGTAGGCTTGTTAACATTCCCTTTTATGCAGCGTGCGATCGTAGGTGCTGTGTTAATGGGAATACTTGGCGGGATGTTGGGTAGTTTTGTCACCTTGCGCCAGTTGTCCTTTTTCAGCCACGCGGTTGGTCATGCAGCATTAGTAGGTGTGGCGTTAGGGGTGCTGCTACAAATAAATCCGACTTGGATGCTGTTACCTTTTACCTTGGTTTTTGGGGTTATTGTCCTCTACTTTATCGACAAAACCAACTTAGGTAGTGATAGCGTCCTTAGCATAGTGCTATCTGGGGCATTAGCGATCGGTGTGATTCTCACTAGCCTAATTAAAGGATATCGTGGCAACTTGATGGCTGTGCTGTTCGGCGATATTCTAGCGATCGATACCACAGATTTGATTTTGACGCTGCTAGTACTTGTGGGAGGCAGCATATTTTTACTATCAACCCTGCGCCAGCAAATTTTATTGACCCTTAACCCCGATGTAGCGCAAGTTCAAGGTATTCCCGTCCAGTTGTACCGCTACGTGTTTGTGGTCTTGCTTTCACTCGCCGTTGCTGTAGCAATTAAAGCTGTCGGCGTTTTACTGGTGAACGCCTTTTTAGTTATTCCCGCCTCCACCGCCAAACTGATGAGTCATCACTTTAGCCGCTTTCTAATCATGTCGGTGATAGTTGGTTCCATTAGTAGCATTGCTGGCATCATTGTGTCAGGTATTTTTAACTTTGCTTCTGGCCCAAGTATTGTTCTTGTTCAATTTCTGCTATTTGTAGCCGTTTTCATCTGCTTTAAGTTGAATTTGAAAGCCGCATAAATCTTTTTTCTCAAAAGGCTTGCTATTTTATTGGATGTTTGCTACATTTATTAATCGTGGCTCACAAAAGCCCCAGCCGGGATAGCTCAGTTGGTAGAGCAGAGGACTGAAAATCCTCGTGTCACCGGTTCAAGTCCGGTTCCTGGCATCACAAAAGTACCAAGCAGCAAGCGGTTCTGACTAAATTTCATGGCAGATTGCTAGGGATATAAAATCCCTATTAGGGATTGAAACAGTCAAGTTTTAGTCACGAAGATTTTACCGCTTTTGTGTGTCCCAAAATCCGGGGAACCTGGGGCCTGTCTCTTTTGGTCGCCATCAAATCAAAGGCTTTTTGGTGATGCTGCTGGCTAATCCAGTGGTGGTAAAGTTCGGAGTGAACTTTTGCTGAATGCCCCATTTGTTGGGCGGCTAGCGTTATATCAAGCCCAAACACCAAAGTACGTATTGCCCAGCAGTGGCGCAAATTGTAGGGGGCAAAAATCTCGTGGCGGTGAAACCAAACTGTTACCACGTGACCAATGGCACGATTTGACTGATTTAAGTCAACTTTTGGTAAAACCACGTTTTGCAGGTCAAATTCCTCAAACCATTCTGGATAGCAAGGCCAAACTTGCCTTCCCCCCGTTTTAGAGTTGTCGCTGACGCTGATGATGTAGTTGCCGCTAGCGATCGCTCCCAGGTCAAGCCGAAAAACTTCGTGGTTACGCAAGCCGTAAGTCGCCAGCATCCCATACACCCAGCGCCAAGCTTCTGATTCAATCTCGTAAAAAACCTGAGCAATGGTTGTGTCTGTTGGTAAATCTCGCGGCGTCACTAGTCGCGGAGAGTATTTACCTTTGTAGGGTTTGAGGTTGATTTCTACTTGGGCGAACCGAGCTAGCGCCGAAAGTGCCATACAAGTGCGCTTGCGGGTCTTGGTGTCGGGAAAGGTCGCCGTTACCGCTTTTAAGATATTTTGAGGATTCAAGATTTCGTTTTGGGGCAATTTTTGAAATATTCGCCAGTAGTCAATCGTCCAGGTCGTCTCGCTTTGGTGATTGCGATCTCTGGTGTCAAAGTAAAATTTTTCAAATCTTTGGATCAGGCTTTCGATGGTTTCAACCTCAGATGATTCTCCGGCGGGCGTTTTCAAATAAGAACTCCATTGGAAATTTTTGCAGGCAATTAACCCGCCCAAAAGCCGAGCTTCAGCTTCGGCCCGCTTGAATCCTTCGCGGCTGGCATAGATTCCCAAGGCGATGCGTTGCTGGTAGGGTTTAGTTTTGCTGGAGGTTGGTTTTGGTGGTAGGGTGGCGCGAAGATAAAGGCGATTGTTGATTTGCTCAATGCTTACCCCGATTTGAGCAATTTTTAGCCGCTCGTTGATTTTGGTAAGCTGGGTATCCATTAAATCAAGCCACTCCCGCCGCACAGGGTACAGGAGTAATTTACGCCGCCATAGGCAAGTACCCCTTTACCGTGGCACTTGGAACAAAGTTCCATTTCGTCATAATCTGGATCGTTAGCATCCAATGCCCAGATATGACCGCAGTCAAGGCACTCCCAGTAACCATAATTTTCTTGGTATTGTAGTCGCGTACAATCGCATCTTGGGCACGTTTTGTTAGTCATCTTCTTCCTGTTCAAAATCTGGTAAAGCATAGGCCAAACAGTCAGCAAAAGTTGAAATACTAACATTGGCATTACTCCACAGTAGGGACTGGCAAACCATAAAGCATTGTTCTGCCGTGATTTCTTCTCGCTCCATCCCCCAATCTCTAAATGAAAATTGCATTTCATCTATGTCGCCGTCTTCAGGATCTCCAGCATAAACAAGCCCGTTGTAGATAACAACACAACCGAGTGAGTATGGTTTTGGCTCGTATTCCTGAAGGGTAAAGCGATCCACTTCTTTTTCCCAAATTGGTTCTGATTCCATTGGAGAGTTAATTTTATCCGGGTAGATGATTTAATCGCGATCGCGTTCCTCCTTTACGCGATCGCACTTTCAATTTGCCCCTTGCATCCATTCCTCAATCAACGCCCTGGCTGAGTAGTAATTTCCAGGTTGATCGGTCATAGTGCGTTAATAGTCGCTCAATAATGTGGGTTGCTTTTGGTCGTCAATCGGTTGTGCAGCAAGAGTTTCACTAGTTTTTATCACTAGCGTAGCCGCAATATTTTCATCCCATAAGCCATTTGCGATCTCTGCCGCCAGGTGTGTTAGATCGTCTTCGTTCATGCAATCGCACCAGGCGAGGACTTGTTCGGGAATGTCGCTAAAACCCAATTCTTTGTGCTGGTGTGCCACCGTGGTCTGTTCCCGCAGTGCCAGGAATATGAGGGCATTTAACC
>NZ_JAIVFQ010000063.1:0-22552 GCF_020829495.1 Nostoc favosum CHAB5714
TATGGAGTCCTAGTTATTTTGCTGTGTCCGTAGGGGGCGCGCCAATAGAAGTCTTGAAGGAGTACATCAGAAATCAAGAAAAGCCGTCGTAGAACGACGGGGCTTGTATCCCATTCTTTTGGTCAGATGGGAAACTTTAGAATCTCATATTGTAGGATTTAGAAGTTCTGTTGAGTATCAAGAGTGGAAAAAGCTTCTGCATCATTTTTATGAGCCATTTCCCACTGTTGAACACTTTGAAAAAATTGAAATATGAAAAACAATAACCCCAACTTCTCAAATAAGTCGGGGTTCTGCAATTATAGGACTTAGGCATTGACAAGAAATACCAAACATGGAGCAAGGTTAAAAACCATATCTTTCGTAAGGGCACAGCAAAAGCTTAGCCCCTACAGCATGGTCTATTTACGAGCGCAGGATAATTAAGAAAAGCCTGAAAACTTCCTCAAGATAGGTAATGCACATCACGATGCATTTGTACAGTGCGTAAGTCCAAATTATATCACTCTACTCGTTGCAACTGCGCTACTCTTGGATCAACAATTTTTTGTCCCAAGCTGGAAAATTTAATTGCCACAGACATCTTACTACCCGTTCCGAAAACATGGGTAATTTCACCAATTCCAAAAGTTTTATGTAATACTCGATCGCCTACTTGCCAATTCTGCTTCGTGTCTTGCTTTCCATTAGAAGTAGAAGCACTTTTAGTATAATTTTGACGACTCAGGCGTTGAGTAGTTAATAATTCTTCTGGTAATTCGTCGATAAATTGCGATCGCATGGCAGGTTCACGAGAACCATACAAACGGCGTTCCCGCGCGTGTGATATATACAACCTTTCTTGGGCGCGAGTAATTCCCACATAACATAGGCGGCGTTCTTCTTCCAAAGATGCAGGATCACTTAGCGATCGGTAGCCAGGAAATAGCCCTTGCTCTAATCCCACCAGAAATACTACGGGAAATTCCAAACCTTTGGAAGCGTGCAAAGTCATCAAAGAAACGGCTGTCTGTCCTTCTTTTAAGTTATCTAAATCGGAACTGAGGGCGGCGCTACTCAAAAAGTCTCGCAGGGAAACCTCTTCGTTTTCTTCTTGAAATTGCAGCGCGGCGTTGTAAAGTTCCTGGACGTTTTGTACCCGATCTGTGGCTTCGTCTGTGCCTTGACTCATCAAGTCTTGAACGTAACCAGAATCTTCTAGTATTCCTTGCAAAACCTCAGTCACGGGAAGCGTACCGATTTGTCCTTGCCAACGGCTAATCATCTCGGCAAAGCTATTTACAGCTTTTGTCGCCCGTCCAGCTAATGTATTAACTGATGTTTCATCGCTGAGTATTTCCCACAGGGTTGTACCTAGTTGCTGGGAGGCGTTCACCAATGCGTCAATAGTGGTTTTGCCAATTCCTCGCCGGGGAGTATTAATAACTCGTAATAAACTGACTGTATCAGATGGGTTAGCGATCGCTCTTAAATAAGCGATGACATCTTTAATTTCTTTGCGATCGTAAAATCTCATTCCTCCCACAACTGTGTAAGGAATTTGATATTTCACCAACAATTCTTCAAAAGGACGTGATTGGGCATTTGTCCGATAAAGTATAGCAAAACTACCCCAGTTTAACTCTGGATTTTGGTTTTCTAAAGTGCTAATTTGATTAATCACAAATGCCGCTTCTGCCAGTTCTTCATCGGCTTTGTGACAAGTAATTTGCTCACCCGGCCCCCGCGTCGGTTTGAGGACTTTATCAATCCGTTGGGTGTTATTTTCAATTAATTCATTAGCCGCTTGCAGAATGTTTTCACAAGAACGATAGTTTTCTTCCAGCTTAACCATCGTTCGAGTGTCATCATCTACCAAACCATCACCAAAGTCTTCCTGGAATCCTAGCAAGATGGTGAAATCTGCCATCCTAAAGCTGTAAATTGATTGATCTGCATCGCCAACAACGAAAACTGAGCGATTTTGCCATTCCCATTCGCTCTTTCTGGTTTCGCCATTAGTCACCAATAAGTGGATGAGTTGATACTGAGTGCGGTTAGTATCCTGATATTCATCTACGAGGATATGGCAAAATTTGCGATGCCAGTAACCCAATACTTGCTCGTTTTGCTGAAATAATCTAGTAGGTACGAGAATTAGATCATCAAAGTCGAGAGCGTTGTTTTCTGCTAACTTATCTTGATATAAACTGTAGACTTGGGCAATCACCCGTCCGCGATAATTGGGTTGTTCTTGCTCAAATTCTTGGGGGGATAAACCTTGGTTTTTAGCGTTACTAATAGCGTACCGAACAGAGCGGGCGTCAAATTTTTTATCGTCTAAATTTAACTGTTTATTAACGATTTCTTTAATCAGAGTCATCACATCTGATTCATCAAAGATAGAGAAATTGCGATTCCAACGCCGTCCTTTTTCGTCTACATATTTTTCAATATCAAAGCGGAGAATGCGAGAAAATAGACTGTGGAAAGTGCCACACCATAGGTCTTTGATAGTATCTTTGTAAACTTGCGATCGCAGTAGCGTTTGTTGATATTCTGTCAACAAATCAAAACGCTGTCCGTGTTGTTTCATCGCCAGTTGTTCCGCAAACAGCCGTTGAATCCGATCTTTCATTTCCCGTGCGGCTTTGTTGGTAAAAGTAACCGCCAGAATATTTTCTGGATCAACGCGGTGTTTCAGAATTAGATTCGCAATGCGATAAGTCAGCGCTCGTGTTTTACCGGAACCTGCGCCAGCAACAACTAGCAACGGGCCGCAGTAATGTTCGACAGCTTGACGTTGGCTAGGGTTAAGGTGACTGAGAAAGTCGATGGTTGTTGTCATGGATGTGAAAAAGCGATGTCTCCGACGGGCTACGCCTACGCCTGGCGTCACATCAATAGAAAGTCGCTATTGCCCAGGTTACAATATCGTGACATACTCCCATACTGTATGCAAGCATACATTATGGGCTTCTCAACCAATCCAGCTATTGCTTAGGAGGCGTTGAGCTTTGTTTTGAGTCCACGGAATGCCCTACCGCAGACTATGAATTTCTTACCTTGTACCCTACAAATTTTACTGTCCTGGATGAGATGCTGGCTTATTCGCGCTATTGGACAAACCAATGGCTAACTTGTATTAATCAAGATGTGCCGACTTACTTTCATGCTGTGCAACGGAGTCGCTTACCAATAATCGTTATGCTACTGGACAGAGGCTTATCAGACACCAATGTGGGTGAAGCTTACCACAAATATTGTACCAGAAAAAACATAGAATTTCTGTAGGGGCAATTCATGAATTAGCTCTACAATACGTTAATTTTTCTATGTAGATAGGTTAGCAACCAATTATTCCTGGGCGTTGTGTCGTAAAATCAGCGACGGGGAATCAAAAATCATAAAAATACTGGGCAAGCTCTCACTTGTTCTGTTGTCAACAGAGCCTACAGCTATTTTCAGTTAATTGAACTACGGATTTTCGTAGGGACACCGCAATGTTCCGTAGCCCGTGGTTTATTTGCTTGAAAAACGCTCTAATACCTAACCGAGAGTATTGTCACCAATAGGACTATTCACTCCTTGAGTACCCAATTGACATAGGGTAGCAATACACGATACATCATGATTCAACCGTTAAATTTTTAAAGATGAAAAATTTCTTTAATTTCAGGTTTAACCAATACAAAGAGGGGTGGATATGGATATCAGCTTAATTGTATCCAATATTTTGAATCCGCCAATCCTGTTTTTCTTTTTAGGCATGACTGCTGTTTTTGTCAAGTCTGATTTAGAAATTCCCGCACCAATGCCCAAACTATTTTCGCTGTACCTGCTGTTTGCCATTGGTTTTAAGGGAGGGGTAGAACTAATCAAAAGTGGCATCACTCAGGAAGTAGTTCTAACACTCGTGGCAGCAATGATGATGGCTTGCCTTGTTCCAATTTACACCTTTTTTATTCTCAGGTTGAAACTGGATACTTACGATGCTGCTGCGATCGCAGCAACCTACGGCTCTATCAGTGCCGTCACCTTCATCACGGCTAGCGCTTTTTTAACTGAGCTTGGCATTACTTTTGATGGTTACATGGTGGCAGCCCTTGCCCTGATGGAATCCCCAGCGATTATAGTTGGTCTAATTTTGGTGAATATATTCACTAACGATGGAAAGCGGGACTTTTCGTGGCCGGAAGTCTTGCAAGAAGCATTTCTTAATAGTTCAGTTTTTCTCCTAGTCGGTAGTCTCTTGATCGGTGTCTTGACAGGAGAACGCGGTTGGCACGTATTAGAACCTTTTACTCAAGGGTTGTTTTATGGCGTTCTCACCTTCTTTTTACTGGACATGGGACTAGTCGCTGCGAGAAGAATTAAAGACTTGCAAAAAACCGGAGTTTTCCTAATTTTATTTGCCATACTAATTCCAATACTCAATGCAGGCATTGGGTTGGTGATTGCCAAATTGATCGGTATGCCTCGCGGAGATTCGCTGTTGTTCGCTGTATTGTGTGCCAGTGCTTCTTACATCGCTGTCCCTGCGGCTATGCGAATGACTGTTCCAGAAGCAAATCCCAGCCTGTATGTTTCTACTGCTCTAGCAGTGACATTTCCGTTCAATATTATTGTGGGAATTCCGTTATATCTCTACGGAATTAACCTATTTTGGAGGTAATAATATGCACGTAGTTAAAAAGATAGAAATTATCGCCAACTCCTTTGAACTTGCCAAAATTTTAGATAGTTTAGACAAGTCGGGTGTACATAACCATGCCGTAATCCGAAATGTTGCTGGTAAAGGATTACGAGGAACGACAGAAGATTTAGACATGACCATGCTTGATAATGTTTACATCCTCGCCTTTTGTATGCCAGAACAACTCAAGCGTGTTGTAGAAAATATCAAACCACTCCTTAATAAGTTCGGAGGTACTTGCTACGTTTCCGATGTAATGGAAATTCGCTCCGTCAGATGTGTCGCGTCGATGTAAAAAAGTTATAAATCAATGAAGCATTTCATGGAACGTCGTGACTTTTTGAAGTTGGGAATGACCGGGGCATTTGGAATGATGCTATCTGCCAGCGATTTGTTTTGGCGGGTTGAACAGGCTAAAGCTGCCGAAATACCCTCAACTTCCCCTGAATCCCTCAGTCCCGATGCAGCATTGCAAAAGCTGATGGAGGGGAATCAGCGATTTGTTGCTCATCAACCCCAATACCCTGATCAATCTGCACTGCGGTTGCAGGAAGTTGCTCAAGCTCAACATCCATTTGCAACTATTCTTAGTTGTGCGGATTCACGAGTCCCCGCAGAAATTGTTTTTGATCAGGGCATTGGGGACATTTTTGATGTTCGGATTGCCGGAAATATCGCTACGCCTGAAGCGATCGGTAGTATTGAATATGCGGTTGTCTTGTTAGCCTCTCCGCTATTGATGGTGATGGGGCATGAGCGTTGTGGGGCTGTAACCGCAGCTGTCCAAAACGAATCGTTACTCGGTGATATTAGTACTTTTGTGAAGGCAA
The DNA here is from genome assembly GCF_020829495.1 of Nostoc favosum CHAB5714. Classification (GTDB taxonomy): domain Bacteria; phylum Cyanobacteriota; class Cyanobacteriia; order Cyanobacteriales; family Nostocaceae; genus Nostoc; species Nostoc favosum. The sequence goes on from NZ_JAIVFQ010000063.1 coordinate 5,506, forward strand.
TTAAGCCAGCAGTGGAAAAGGTCAAGAGTCAGCCGGGTGATGCGGTTGAGAATGCTGTGGTTGCCAATGTGCAACATCAAATTGAACGGTTGAAGCGATCGCAGCTTTTAACTGAGCAAGTGCGATCGGGCAAATTGAAAATTGTCGGGGGTCGTTACGATTTGGATACAGGTAAGGTAACTATTATTACTTAGTTTGGTAGAGAATTTCCAACAATTAAACAATTCAAAATTCAAAAATTGTTGGAGACTCTGATTCCCGACTGAAAAACTGTTTACTGTTCACTGATAAGCTAATGAGCATTTAAGTTGCATATAGCGGTTCTCAATTGCATAGAATACAGACCATTTGTAGGGGCACAGCAATGCTGTGCCCTATTGTGTATTGCTTCCATTCGAGAACCGCTATAAAAGCAGGGCTAGAGCCGCTTACTACATTTTCTGTAACGATATCGAATTGTTAGCTCAGTAATTACACGATACTGGAGAACAAATGGTTGAGAACGGACTTGTGTTCTGAACGAATAGACTTGTGTTCTGAACGAATAGACTTGTGTGTTCTGAACGAATGGACTTGTGTTCTGAACGAATGGACTTGTGTTCTGAACGAATGGACTTGTGTTCTGAACGAATGGACTTGTGTTCTGAACGAATGGACTTGTGTTCTGAACGAATGGACTTGTGTTCTGAACGAATGGACTTGTCCGCTTGATTACTTATTAAACCCGAACAACCCCACCCCAAGAATAAGGCTACGGTGTACACAGAAGTCTGAAATACCTGATTAACCAAGGTTTGGGTCTACGTTCCTCAACCCAACCTACTCCAGAGTGATTAGACCTCTTGCAAAAGTCCCTAACACCCCACCCCCAACCCCTCCCCGCAAGCGGGGAGGGGAGCGTTTGCGTTAGCAAATGCGGGGTGGGGTTCTTTATTTTTGATTTATGCAAGAGGTCTATTTTTCAGGCAAAACCTACGCAGTATAAAGAACTTCTGCCGACGCTCGCGGACTCGCTAACGCTGCGCTATCCTCCCTCCTCTTTCCCAATGCCCAATGCCCCAGCCCCATTCAATCCTGCACAGTCATTGGCAGACGAATGGTGAAAGTAGAACCAACTCCCGGCTGACTTTTGACAATAATCTCGCCACCCATCATCTGGCAAAAGTGGCGGCTAATTGCTAACCCTAGTCCCGTACCTCCATACTTTTTCGTAGTCGAAGTATCTCCTTGTGTAAAAGGTTGAAATAACTGCTGCTGTTGACCTTGAGACATACCTATGCCTGTGTCAGTAACAGTGAAAGTAATCATGCCCAAAGGAGCCTCCGGTCGGAATTCATCCTTTTCTCTGTTGACTATCAGCGTCACCTTGCCGTTTGTAGTAAATTTACTGGCGTTGCTGAGTAAGTTTAACAACACCTGCCGCATCCGAGTTTGATCGGCGTACATCATGCCAAGTTGTTCATCAAAATGCACTTCTAAAACATTGGCATTTTTTTCTATAGCTGGTTTGACTGTGAGGACAACATTATGAATCAGCGTCGCAATCTCGAATGTCTCTGGATAGAGGGTCATTTTCCCGGCTTCAATTTTTGACAAGTCGAGGATTTCGTTAATCAAGTGCAGTAGATGCTTACCAGCAGAGTTAATTGTTTCTAAGTCTGTGATAAAGTCTGCCGATAAACTAAGATCGGTAGCTTCGTCTTCTAAAAGCTGGCTCAAGCCAATGACAGCATTTAATGGTGTGCGTAATTCGTGGCTGACGTTGGCCAAAAATACGCTTTTTGCTTTGCTAGCAGCTTCGGCTAATTCTTTGGCTTGTTGTAGTTCTTTTGTTCGCTCAGATACGCGCTCAATCAGACGATTTAAAGATTTGGCAAGTAGGCCAATTTCATCTTCAGTGGTGACAGGCGCTCGCAAATCGAAATTATGTTTCCTTGCAACTTGTTCAGCTACTTGGGTGACAGTGATAACTGGTTCAGCGATCGCTCGACTGGTACGCCAAGCTACAATAGCTGCGATCGCCACCGAAACCAGCATACTCACGATTACGATAAACCGCTCAACTATTTTTGCCTGCTCAACGGCTTTTTGCCTTTCTTGCTCTTGTTCTTGGGCAGTTTGCAGGATGTTAGTCAAGCTTTGAGAAAGCTGGTCTAGCCGTATGGCTGTTTGACCACGCATTATTGTTAATAATTGCGATCGGGCAGAGGAAATCTGCTGAGGCTGCACTTGTTGAGAGTCAATTTTCTGTAAGACGACCTCTATTTGGTCAACGTAAGCTTTTAAATTTGTCTTGTAATCCAGCAATAACGTCTGTAAAGTCGAACTTGTTGCTGCTAGTCTTTTAGGTTTACTGTCGATAAATTCGCCAATTTTTGACTCTAATTGCTTGGCTTTTTCAACATTCTTCAGAAAATCGGCTTTTTTGGTTTGTAGCTGTTGTGAATTTTCCAATACAGCAACTAAGTTAGAGCTATGTAACTGCGCCCCTACTACTGCATCTTTATAATTACTCAGTAGTTGCCCTTGTTCATAGGCTTGATTGAATTGCCTGACTTCCCTTCCCCGGTAGTAATTGGCGATCACTAACCCAGTCAGTGAGCCAAAAAAGCCAATTCCGATAGCTACAAAGTACCCATAGCCAATTTTTTGATGGATGCGCCAAGAACTGGCTTTGAGCTTCCCTCGTGAGGGAAATTCTATGGTCGGGAGTTCGTCTGTCGATCGCTCTTCGGCTGACACTTTTTTGCTTTCTGAACTGCTGTAGATAGGGGTTGGCTTTTGAGGAAGGCATTTCTCAAACCTCCTTGCCTTCCCGCAAAAATCACCAAATCAGTTTAACTTGTGCAAACACTTTAATTGGTGATTAACATTTACATTATCTTCTTTTATAGCGATAGCAAATCATTACTTACTATATAATTAACATAAACTTATATAAGTTGCGTAGTTTTGATAGCAATGCTTCTAAGTACACTTACTGAGAGCGAATAGAATTCACTTTTTTCAGCAGCAACAAATAATTCCCTGCATTAAAGACCTATGTGAGACTGTCTTCTTCTTACCACAACACTTTCCTCAATATGCGGTTGATAACAATGAGTTATTGCCATCAGTATGGCACTACTCTACCTTAACTGCTTCCTTATAAAATTAATACAATCAGGAAAAAAAACAAAAGCTTTGATATTCGTTGGGCATGGGGCATTGGGCATTGGGCATTGGTTATTAATTCTTCTCCCCCTGCTTCCCCTGTTCCCTCATCTCCAAGGCAGAAATATCATAAAATAGCTTAAAAGTCTAGTCTGTGTGAACACACAAAAATTTTTATTACGTATTAATATCAATACGAATGCCTTAATTGACGGACACGGCTTAAGATAGCTTTAATATCGGCTAAAATCGGGTTTTAGGCTTATATAAATGAGAGGTGGGCTGATTTTTGCCAGATTTGTACTTAAATTTAGTACGATTATGAGCGAATGACACGGAATGGGATAATCACAACCGGAGGATTCGAGTTGATTCAACAAAAGAACTCAGAAAGCTGATCAGAATACATCCTGCTGCCTTCTTAGTTCTATCCTCATCCTGAGTGTCTACCTTGTAGTTGATGCAGTAGATATTACGGGGCAATTATAGTTATAGGACACTAAAACCCTTTTGTGCCCTTTACGCAATTGTACAAATGCACTTGTGGATTACCTAATCAACAGCCTTTTGGTTGTAATTATCCAGATTAGAAAAACTCAACTGTCAAATATATAGGAGTGAAAATGCCAGAACAAGAATTTACCGAAACCGCATCCAAAGAGACTACAGTGGCAGAGATCAACAGCCAAACAGGAACCATTACCAAACTCCAGCCTCCCGCACAGTCTCAAGATGAATGGCAAAAATATGGTGAGCAAATTTCTAGCTTTTTAGCAACATTGCCAGAATATCTGGGAAGCTTTTTTAATCAATATAAGCAACCCTTGATCACTGTTGGTTTAATTGTGGGATCAATTGTTGGGGTTAAAGTACTCTTGGCAATATTAGATGCTTTGAATGATATCCCGTTGGTAGCACCTACTTTTGAGTTGATCGGTATTGGTTACTCTGCCTGGTTTGTTTACCGCTATTTACTCAAAGCCTCAACCAGGAAAGAGTTAACTAGTGAAATCACCACTCTTAAATCACAAGTGGTTGGTCAACAAATTCCAGAAGCTTAATAGTGATTATCGCAACTCTTGGAGACGCTATGCGTAGCTTGCTTCTGTGTAGGAGTACGCTCTAATTGCAAATCACAGAAGTCTGATCGCTGACTTCTGGCGATCAGACTTTTTTCAAAATTCCCTACTAAGGTCATTAACAATTCGTAATTCGTAAGTTTGATGAACCTCTCCCAGACTTGAACTTTAGTTCAAGTCTGTCCCTCTCTAATTCGGAGAGGGACTGTTTTGTATAGTAAAACCTCTTAAAGGTCTTTTTATTAAGTCTCGTTAGGCGAACACCACATAAGCCGTCAAACTTACATTTGTAGGACTTACGCACTGTACAAATGCATCGTGATGTGCATTACCTAAAATAGGAAGTTTTCAGGCTTTTCTTAATTATCCTGCGATCGTAAATAGACCATGCTGTAGGGGCACAGCATTGCTGTGCCCTTACGAAAGATATGGTTTTTAACCTTGCTCCATATTTGGTATTTCTTGTCAATGCGTAAGTCCTAATTTGGTTTAATTACGAATTACGAATTACGAATTAGTAATTATTGTTGAGAATAGTACAACGAGCGCGGAAATAAACATACCATTTCAAATGGCACAAGAGCTTGAAATACAATTATTTTGACTTTTGAACGCCACCAGATCGAACAATGTTTTGAGATGAAATTCCCTCCAACTTGCCCCGTTTTACTAAAGCTTGATGAATCATCGCTGCCACTTCAGCACGAGTAGCTACTTTGTTGGGAGCAAGAATTTGTGGATTTGGATAGTTAACTACCAGACCATTGGCTGTAGCAGCAGCTATTTTGCTGGTAGCATAGGTTGGAATATCTTTAGCATCTTTATAGACACTTAAAATCTGATTTTGGGAAGTGGGTGCTTTCAAATTCAACCCACTAACAAGGGCAACTAAAACTTGCACTCGCGTAATATTTTGTTGTGGTTTGAAGGTTTTTTTCGGGTAGCCTTTGAGAAATCCGGCACTGATGGCTCGGTCAATTGCTGGAGTTGCCCAGAATTTTGCTGGTACATCTTGAAATGCGATCGCAGTCTTAGACGGTTCTTGCTCAAAGGCTTTTTGCAGTATGGCAGCAAATTCGGCGCGGTTTACAGGCTGATTTGGTCTAAAAGAATAATCAGGAAACCCCTTGAGAATACCACGGGAAGAAAGAACATCTATAAAACGCCGACCCCAAAAGGTATTGGGCACATCGTTAAATGCAATTGGCGGCGGAATAATAGATTTTTGTTTTGCCGGAGTTACTAAAGGCAACGCTGATGATGTAATTGATGGCTCAAGCGCTGCTGAAGAGGATACAGGTATCTGTGGTTGTGGGGATTGAGTTGGAATTATTTGAGCAGATGGTAACACTGCGCGGGAAGAAGTTGCGCTGTCAGTTGGGAATGAAGGTGTCTTGGGTTCAACAACAGCCTCAGGTGTAGAATAGGGCAAAACGTTGTTGGGGACTACAGTTGGTTCTACCTTGGGAGTAGAGGAGGGCAATACTTGATTTGGTTGAACACTTCTAGACGGAGTAGAGGAAGGCGACAGCAGCCCGTTTAAGTTCCAGCTAGAATCCCTGCGGGACAATGACCAAAAAAGAATCGCTCCGATAGTGGCGAAGGCGACCAGAATGGCTATAAATTCATCAAAGCCAAGGGCAGTTCTTTGGGATGACTCCGGTTCGGAAGGAGGTCTATTTGTCATCGTGATTACCCTGGTAGCAGTAAAATTTATGTCTAAACAAATTAAGCCACAGATTTAATTCGTAATTCGTAATTCGTAATTCGTAATTCATAGCAAAATATTAGGTTTCTGGTTCAACGCCGAGCGATCGCAATTGGGCAGCTAGGCGATCGGCTCTTTGGGATTCCTGTTCTGCCCTTTGGGATTCCTGTTCGGCTCTTTCATCGCCACTCAACAACAAATTACCTTGTAAATCCCACCAACGCAGCCAGGGTAATTCCACATTCTGATAAACTCCTAGCCATAAGCCTAATTCAACACCCAAAGGAACGATGGGATAATGTCCTCGTTCATTTGCTGGTAAAACCTGATACTGTCCTTCAATCAGATGATAAAGTTCTAGACTGGCTTTACTCGCCTCATAAATGCCGTAGAAGGGAGGACGAATTACCTGCTCATAAACCCAAAATTTCCCCTTCCAAGGAGTTTTATCTCGTTCTTCACTACCGTCCCCAGAGACAAATTCCAGGACAATCAACGGGGCAATAAACTCTCGCCACAATACATAAGAACGTCGCGTTTGCCCATTCAGTGTAGGCGGTACATTCGGTACATAAAACCAATCTGGTGCTTCTGCGCCTTTTTCAGGGGGATCAGTCAAGCGCCAGTAAATGCCTAAATCCTGCCCAATACAATATTGACCTTCAGGATTTATTTGCTTGAGGACGGGTGTAATTGAGTCAGTTAGTAGGATGCTTTGGGGATGCTCTTGCCAATTTTTCACAAATGTACCATCAGACTCAGGAAGCTGGGTATGGTCAGGGAAAGGAGTGAGGGCGGTGGATGGATTGGTTGCAGAGGTCATAACGCTACCTTTGCACATTTTGTAAAGGTTGTTTTTAGTGTAGCTTGCGATGAGCCACAAGGGCGCACAGGCTCAAGATTGACTTCCGCCTTGCGGTAGATACCCAAACCGAAATCGGATTTAGAGGGTGACAAAATGTAAAATATTAACTTATTGTTTACCTAATATTTGTAAAAATCAGGGTGTATAGTGCCAGAAGAATTCAGTTGCCAAATCTCACCGCCATTTGTGTCTCTTGGTAGCGATCGCGATATCGATTTAGATTCAACCCTCCAAGAACTACCAATGTACAACTTCTCAGTGGAAATCAATCACACTGGTATAGAAGTGGCTAGTTTTTTGGAAAAATACCCCCTGCTACCAGGAGTAATTTTGGTAGAACAGGGAAACTTCATTGGGATGATTTCGCGGCGGCGACTGCTAGAATTTTTGATTCGTCCATTCGGACAAGAGTTATTTGTTCAGCAACCATTAGCCGTTCTCTACAGCTATGCGCGGATACCGATGTTGCTGCTTGCTGATACAACATCGATTTTAACTGCAATGCAACTTAGCTTAAAGCGATCGCCAGAATTATTAGCAGAACCAATTGTAGTAAAAACAGAATCTGGTGCTTATAGATTGTTAGATGTCCAAGAATTGAATATTATTTCTTGGCAAATTCGAGGAATCGACAATCTGGTACGATATGAACGCAGCCAAGCCCAAATGATTCAAAATGATAAAATGGCAAATCTGGGACGTTTGGTAGACGGTGTAGCGCACGAAATTTTAGACCCAGTGGGTTTTATTTGGGGTAATATAACTTACGTTTCAAGCTACAGCCAAGATTTGCTCAAGCTGATAGCGGCTTATGAAAAAGAGTTACCATCAGCTTCCCAGGACATTAATCAGATTAAAGAAGAGATTGAATTTGATTTTTTAGAACAAGATTTGTCGCAATCGCTTGCTAGTATCCGCACTGGAGCAGAAAGATTAAAAAAACTTGTCACTAGTTTACAAAACTTCTGCCATATCGATGAACTTTATCCCAAACCAGTAGATTTACACGCTTGTATAGATAGTATTATTTTATTAATTAATAGCCGTCTTCAAGGAGAAATTGAAATCGTCAAATACTACGGTCAATTACCCCCAGTATATTGCTTCATGGGGCAAATAAACCAGGTTTTGATGAATATTTTCAGCGAAGTTGTGGATACTTTACTCAATGAAGCAGTGCGACAGCAGTTGCATCGAGAAGATACAAAGACTGTTCAAAAACCCCGAATCGAGATTACTACAGAAGTAATTTCCCAAGAAGCAAGCAACCCAAATGCCCCAGATTCTCGCTGGATATTAATTCGGATTGCCGACAATGGGCCTGGAATGTCTCAAGAATTGCAACAGCAAATTATGGAGTCGTTTTCTCTTGAAACGAAGAATAGTAAAAATACTAGTTTAGCAGTAAGTTATCGAATTATAACCGTCAGACATGGCGGAAAATTAAATTTCCATTCACAGATTGGTATAGGTACAAAATTTGAAATATTGTTACCTCTGGTGTAGCAACATATATTTAGGAAATTCTCCCACATATTAACAACTTTTTCAAATAAGCAATTGTTCAAATACTGATTTTGAAATCAGAATGATATCGTGTTGAAATTATTATTTTATAAATTTAAGATACTTAGATAGTATTTGAGGCTTTCCACTCATCTAGAGAAACTTGAAACTCTCTATTAACTTCTTCCATAACTAATTTTTCTGTCTCAAAATAGCCAATTTCTGAAATTTCTCCGGCTTGTGATACATCGAAACGGTAAAAGCCAGAATCTGTTGTATATTGCACAATTCTAATTTCTTTAGGTGGATCTAATTCTTTTTCTATCCCATCTATACATATACGTCTATATATAGCTCCAGTAGATTTATGGTTTTGATTTAAGAAAACACGATGCTTGACTACAGGAAAGCGTTGTTTAAATAATTCAAATAGTTCAAAGAATACATCACATGCCTTTGCTTCGTCTCTAACTTCTTGGAGAATGATATTTTTCAATCCTGCTGTTGATTCGTACCATTTATAATATCGAGCTACCCAGTCGTTGAACTGTGTAAAAGGAGGTGTCTCTTCTCCATAAAAGATCCCATTTTCCGCCAGAGCAAAAGAATAGCCACCAATAAAGCCGCTTAATGCAGTTAAGGAACGCTGTCCTAAATACATTCCTGGTCTTGATCTAATCATTGCTAAAATCTCATAAAGATTTTTCATTTATACTGCTTATTTAGAAACCAATATGTTTGATTTAGTGATATTTTACCCTAGAATATACCCTCAACCCCACCCTTAAAAAGCAGGGCTGTTTCATTCTTTCACCTGAGTTATTTCTGATTAAAATATCGTTTTTAGCGAGTTTTCGCCACGTTGGTAAATTTCCCGTGCATAGTCAGTCCAAGCACCTTGTCCCCAATAACGAAAACAACTGGTTTGCAACAAAAGGTTATGTAAAAGAACGTTACGGTAATGAGATTGTCTGGTAACAGGTTCTGCTGAGTCAACTTGCTGTAATGGATCAAATTTTTGATGGAATAAACTGCTTAGTTGATACATGGGAGACAACACATTTTCATATCCTTTCACCCAACTGATATGATTTGTCCACGAGGCTCCATCCAAATGAAAATTAGAGTTTATTTGCTTTAATTCTTGAATAGCATTTTCTACAGCTTCCGGTTGACAATTGTCTGATGAAACTCGCTCCCAAATCTGATGTTGTCCCACTGGCTGACAAGTTGGATAGTCTTCAGGTTTGCATCCAGCAGCTTCGATTAATTCTAAATATTCTGTACCGCACACCCCGATAACACCTGATTTCCCTCCCCCATTATTGACCATATCCCACCAAGCTTGTTTAAAGGCGCTAGGAAATTCATTCATCATCACGCCACCATTTTCCCCATCTCCAATTTGGCTAACTATTGGTGGTACAAACACACTCCCAATCTGTTGTTTGGATAATGTTTTTGCTTCATAATAAGGCTGCATTTGTGCAACTAATTTAGTATCCGAACCTTGGGTTTTAATTAAGGCTGTAATGCTAATTGTTTCGCCTTGAGAATTGCGGGCAACCAAACGATGTGGTAAATGTTTGTGGATAAGAGATTGTCCGCTAATTGTTTCTACAGAATGTTCTTGAACGAGTAACCAGCGATATCCACATTCTTTCAGCGCTTTCACAAATTCAAAGAGAGCATCAGGATGATTTGGTAGGTGCATTTCTGGAGGCGAAAATCCTTTAACTCGCGCTAATGCTTCCCAGCCAAAAATTGCCGCAAAGTGATGTTGCCATGCAATGATATGCAATTTGATATCTGCTATGGGTGTGGAAGGAATAACTGCATGGCCCCACATTGTACCCAGCCATTCTACATAAGGTTGGTAGGTGCGATTGCAAGTAATACGTTTGAGATTATCCAGAACATCGCGGCGTCCCATTTGTCGCAGTCCCCACAGAAGATTACCTGAGTAATCCAACATCACACGGGGATTGCAACCTTGACTGACAAGTTCAGGGATCAAGTCTCCCATGCGGCTGTAACAATGAGCAAAAGGATCTGCATTGTGGTTATCCCCTTCATGAGGATGTTCAAACATATATTGCAGATTGCTGATGAGTGTACCACCATTTCCAGCAGGTATAGTTGGCTGGTGCATGTGTAAGGCGATCGCAAACACAGCATTTACATCTTCTAAGCGGATATTTGTTGTTGGTAAAAATACTGGCTGATTATGGTTAACTACAGAGAGAACCTCTGTTTCCCAACCAGAAATATTCGGCAGGCCATCAATGATTTCGGGCAAAGGAGTAAGAGTCGTGGGGAAGGAAAGCATTTTTGGTTGCTCCGAAATAAGTTATATCTAAAAATCTCGCATCAGTATCTAATAGCACTTGACTCAGCATATATACAATGAATACCCCAAGTCAACATAATTCGTAATTGATAATGACGCTCGAGGACTCGCTAACGCTGCGAAGACAGTAATTCGTAATTCAGAGCAAGCGACTGAAGTCGCTTGCTCTGAATAAGGAATGAATTTATTGATTCCATTAATAAATTAAGTTGCTCTGTATCCTTAATGAATTAATTATTAATTTCTCCTTAATGAATTCAAAATTTACGAATTACGTTAGCGACGCGCAAAGCGATAGCGTAGCGTTAGCGAGGAACGAGCGTCGGAACGAGCGTCATTACGAATTAGTAATTATTTGGTCACGCTATTCTCAATTTGGTGATTTTCAATCAACAACTGCGAACTCAGGCAAGTCCAGCAATTGTGATCGGCGCAGTCTTACCAGATATTCCCATCTTTGTGTTCTACTTCTTAATGAAGTTTGTTTACCATCTGCCGACCCGCCAGATTTGGTCAGAAGTCTATTATCAACCTTTTTGGCAAGCTATTGTCAGTACGTTTCATTCGATTCCCCTGGCGTTGCTTGGGATATTGATTGCCCATGTCTTGAGTTGGCAGTTGATTGAAGTTGGCTTCGCCAGTATGGTGCTACATTCTCTTTTAGATTTACCAGTGCATAACAACGACGCTCACCGACACTTTTTTCCCTTCAGTAATTACCGTTTTATCAGTCCTGTTTCTTATTGGGACTCAAATCATTATGGCGGGATGGCAGCTTTGGTAGAAATTCTGCTAGTTCTAGGGGCAACTATTTATCTGTTTCCTTCCACACGAACCTACTGGGGTAAAGGACTGCTGATTGCGGTCAACCTGTTTTATTTGATCGGGTATTTCCGTTTTTACCTTTTCGGTAAAGGCAATTGATCCCAGTAGGGTAGGTGATGCGCTAAAAAATTTAGAATTTACGCGCAGACACACCATAAATCATGTTCTTGACCAGAACAAACCATCAAAAATTCAGTTTCGGCATTAGCTTTTTCAGTTTTTGACTCGGCTGTTGTTTCGTTGGTGCTGGTGGAGTTGCTATTCGTAAAATTAGCTCTAGCAACCAGGGAGCAAGGCGTTGACACCATACAGCTAAATGACTTTGCCATCCGACTAAAATTTCTGGTGAATCATTTTGCATTCCGGTGACGAGTGCTTTAGCTACTTGCTGGGGAGTCATTGGGATCACCCAGCGAAATAATTTTAAGTCGCGCACCATGTCTGTGTCTGTCAGGGAAGGCAGTAATGCAATGACTCGGATATTGTAATCAGCTAGTTCCTGGCGCAAGGCTTGGGTAAATCCTAAGATGGCAAACTTGGTAGCGGAGTAAGTCGCCATCGTCGGTGCAGCCACTTTCCCCATCAGACTCGACACATTGACGATTGTCCCTTGCCTTTGGCTGGCCATGCGTCTAGCTATCAGACTAGTGAGGTTGTACATTCCTAACAAGTTCACAGAGAGTTCTTCTTGAACTTGGGGGAGTTTAGATTGCAAAAACGAGCTTTGGTATGCGACTCCCGCACAATTAACCAGCAGGTGAATCTGTCCGTAATTGCGCCACAGTTGGGCAACAGCGATATTCACTTCAATTGTTTGAGTCAAATCTAAGGCCACGATCGCAGCTTCTGTTCCCATCGCCTCGATTTCGTTAGCTACCTCGACTAACTTTTGGCGATCGCGTGCTACCAATATCAGCCGCTTGATGCCGATTTGCGCTAGTTCGAGTGCGATCGCTCGTCCAATCCCACGCGAAGCCCCTGTAATTAGAGCAACTTTACCTTGAATCTCCATTGGTTTTATCCTCCAAAATCTAAGTCTTACCAAACTCTTAGTTATTCCTGACCGACACAATCAAGAGCTACTCGCTTGTCGGCACAAGGTAAGACAAATAATCAATTGCAATTCAAATCAAACTGAAACTAAGCATGAAAGCAACGAGATATTTCTTGGTTAATCTGCAATCCCTCATAATTGTCTATACGAGGCAGAAATTTATCGTTTTTAACCTGTCAAAGCCTAACAGACTTGGCTGAATGCATATAGCTCATAGATTTTACTTCTCCTAGATCAGAGCGCTCATCAGCATCGGTTGTCATACACACGTTAGCAATTAAATCAAGCTATTGCAATATTCTTTAATCAGAATTTCTTAATACTTCTTAACGGCAGGTATATATATGGAAAAGATTTTATTAAATAAGTTTTTATGAATATCTAAGTACAAATATCTTACTTTCCTGACAATTAAGCTCCGTTTTGGAAAATTGTAGTATCTCAGTCATAGCTAAGAAACAAAAAAGACATATAGGTTTTGGTTATTCTCGTAAAACCTCAGTCTCTCAGCTACTTTGCAGAGTTACATCAGTATATTTACGTATCTCACCAAAATCAAGGTTTCTGATTTTTATATCTTAAATAATAGAAGAAAGAGAGTTAAATTATTGTTTTTAATGCAAATTAGAACAGCAGATTTATCTGCAAAAACTTTAGTAAAAATGATAACTTGTTTAGCTTTAGCTTTGAGTTCATCAAAGGAATGCTTGAGACTTGCCTGGTGTGTGACAATTCATGCCATCTGGAAAAGCTAACAATTAATCTAACCCCTTGCCGATGCTCTAAGATACAAAGTTGGGTTAAGCAAAGCGCAACCCAACAAAGTACCCGAAATGTTGGGTTACCCTGCGGGAAGCCGCTTTTGGTCTACGTTCCTCAATCCAACCTATACCAGTTTCAGTTTTTAGCCTTAACCTAAGAGTATTGCACACAAGTCTTACCGCAGCGATATCTCTATTAATAAATCTTGCACTGCGTTTCTATCGCGCCTCGGAATGAATTCCGAGTCTCATAACGAAAGTCCACTCAAGTGGACTGGATTGATTATTTAGTCCACTTGAGTGGACTTCAGCTATGAGCCGCTGAACTTTAGTTCAGGGCGGGATTTCGGTGAGTGTGACTAGATTTTTAAGCACTGAACTGCTTACTACAAACTCATCAAATTTAATGAGACAGACCACTAATTAAAACGGTGAGCAATTAAGGGGTTAAAAAGTCTAAATGGTTTCCTGGTTGGGCACGCAAATCTTCTACTGTCCCCTGAATTTGTAACTTACCTTGATTAAGGAAAACAATCCAATCAGCACGGGTAATTACTCTAGGACGGTGGCTAATCAAGATCGTGGTTTTACCTTTGCGATGCAACAAAAGTTGATCTAAAACTTGAGCTTCACTAACTGGATCGAGTCCAGCAGTTGATTCGTCTAAAATTAGGACTGGTGGATCGTTAACAATAGCTCTTGCTAGAGCCAGTCTTTGCCGTTGTCCACCAGAAATATTTGACCCAAATTCACCTAAAACAGTTTGATATTTTTCAGGGAGTTTACTAATAAAATCATCTGCCTCAGCAATTTGGCAAGCCTTGACAATTTGATCAAAGGTGAGGTGAGGAGAACCTAAGCGGAAGTTTTCAATAATTGAGCGACTCCAAAAATGAGCGTCTTGAGGAACCAGAACAACTTGTTGCCGCAAACAATCAAGAGCCAGGTCTTGCATATTATAAATGCCAAACCGAATATTGCCAGAATTAGGTGTATATAATCCGGCAATCAGTTTAGCAAGAGAACTTTTTCCACAGCCGGATGTACCAATTAGGGCAACAACTTTACCGCCAGGAATTGTCAGAGAAAAATCTTCCAGTAGCTCTAGCCTGCCTGCGTAGTGAAAGTTTAGGTTTTTGCAAATAATATCAGCATCACTAGGAATTTTAGCAAAGGGTTTGGTACTATCGCTTGGATTTTCAGGTGTGGAATCGATAACTTCTGTTAAGCGTTCCGTGGCAGTTTTGGCACGCATGAATTCATCTATAAATCCAAGCACAGCACCGATTAATCCCAAAAAATTCCCATTCATCCCGTTAAATGCCAGCAGTTGACCGATGCTGAGTTCCTTACTAATAACTAGGGTGCTGCCGAAACCAATCAAACTAATGCTGCCAATAGCATAAACTAACCCAGAAAAGGTGTTGTTAATAATTCCAATCTGAATTGTGCGAAATGTAAGGTTTGAAAGCCGACCAAATCTGTTCTGAAATTCTTCCCAAAACTGAGGAGCAGCAGTAGTAGTTTTGAGTGTTAGCGCTCCTTTAAAGCTTTCAACGAGAACACCCTGGTTTTCCGCGTCTAAGACCAACATACTTCTGATTTTTTGTTGAAGTGTAGGCAGGAAAACCACCGTAGATAAACTCATGACAATAGCAACCACGACGGCAACAAGGGTGAGTTTCCAGCTATAAAACACCATGAAACCCAAAGAAATCAGTCCGATAAACAATTGGCTAGGCAGACTGATAACTGCTTGAGCAACTAGCTGATTAATTTCTTGAATATCTTGCAATCTGCTAACAATTTCGCCACTGCGACGTGATTCATAGTAAGCCAGAGGCAGACGCAAGATTGCCCTGGCAAATTCCAGAATTAGCCCTAACTCAAGCCGTTGAGCAAAATTGGCAATCAGGTTAGATTGAACTAGTTGCAGACTACTTGACACCAAATTCATCACTACAACCGCAATAATTACACCAACAAGAAGCTGGGTATCTCCTCGGACTAGTACATCATCCGTTAGAATTTGAAGCAGGAAAGGAGAAGTTAACGAAAGCAGACCGATAAATATAGCACAGAGAAAAGCCTCGAATATTATGCCCCCATAAGGCAATGCCCGCCGCGCAAAGCGCCAAATACCGCTGACTTTATCATCAGGTTGAGCATAAAAGCGAACCGAATCTGGCTCTAGCAAAAGCATGACTTGATCTGACCAAGCCTCCATTAATTCTTTTTTAGAGACATAACGGATGTTAAAGGCTGGGTCAGCAATTACATATTTTTTGCCTTTCTGACCATACAAAACAACCCAATGGTAGCCTTTCCAGTGAATGATTGCTGGCAGTGGTGCTTGGTTCATTCGGTCTAATATTTCTTTTGATGCCCTGACCGAACGCGCATTGAAACCAAGGGCCTCGGCTCCTCGCCTCAATCCCAACAATGTTGTTCCAAGTTGCCCAGTGCCTACCGCTTCCCGGATGCGATTTAGCGTAAAGTTACGGCGATAATGTTTGGCAACGGAAGCAAGACAAGCAGCTCCACAATCTTCTTCACTATGTTGTGCAACAACTTGGTATTTCATTTCACACTCCAGTACCCAATAGCATCGTGAAAAAACCCAAAAAAATAGCAGGGTTTTGTCCCTGGGTGGTTAAAAATTTGACCAACAGTTTAGTTTTACTATAGCGCTTCTCGAATGGAAGCAATATACTTTGACCTCACTTCCATTCCTCTCTCCTAAAAGGAGAGAGGCTTTGAGTCTTACTCCCCAACGCTAGCTCTTAAGGGACTGGGGGTTAGGTCTATATTTCATGCAATTGAGAACCGCTATATCATTACCAACCATATATGTTGTACTAGGAAAGACAAATCTCTTAATTCTTACTAGCTCAACAACTTCTTTAGTTCTATTATTTGTAATTGCTTTGACTATATTCTTTATGTCAACAGAGAAAACACAAATAATTTTCGTATATTTACTTCGCTTATTTGTTTGGAGTAAGTGAGGTAAAAAGATTTTCGTTATTGTTCACAAATTGCTAAATTGTGATGAATCTGACTGATTTTTTAAATAGCAGGGCTTAGTGTTTGACTACTTAAAATGAGCAATATATCTAGCAAAAGTATTAAGTAAGTCCATCAACAGTTACTTACTAGGAACCGTTGATAGACTTTTTTAACTTTTTTCAAAAAAAGTATGCGGTAGGAATAAACGTAATGCTAGAATAACTGCGATAAGCAACAAAGTTAATGTCTTGCCAAAAGGCAAACTACCCTGTTGAAGCAGGTTAGTTTGTTTAAGACACTTTATCGCCGTAAAGACGCGGTTACATCGTGTCTTTACGTTTATTCTTTCCCTTTTAGTTAGCCTACATTATTAGCTTGTACATTATCGTCGTTGTCATTACCAGCAATGACGTTTAACTGTGTAATAACATTGATGTCTATTTTTGGCAGAACAACTGGGTATTTGACAGGGGTTTTGGGTTCTTCTTTTTTGTGTTTTGCAGGCTTTTTAGGCTTTTCGTCGTAGTAACTCTTACCACCAGACAAGTTGGCTTCTTCGGTAGCGGTTAAGGTAGTGAACAATGTGCTTTCCATAATCTTAGTTCTCGGTTGATTGTTGAGGTTAAAATTGCGTCACTTCAAAGTAATAGATATAAACGTTAATGTCTTGCCAGAAGGCAAACTACCCTGTTGAAGCAGGTTAGTTTGTTTAAGACACTTTACCTCCGTAAAGACGC
>NZ_JAIVFQ010000063.1:22649-39097 GCF_020829495.1 Nostoc favosum CHAB5714
TAACTGTGTAATAACATTGATGTCTATTTTTGGCAGAACAACGGGGTATTTGGTGGGGGGTTTGGGGTCTTCTTTTTTGGGTTTTGCGGGCTTCTCATGCTTCTCGTACTTCTTACCACCAGACAAGTTAGCTTCTTCGGTAGCGGTTAAGGTAGTGAACAATGTGCTTTCCATAATCTTAGTTCTCGCTTGATTGTTGAGGTTAAAATTGCGTCACTTCAAAGTAATAGATATAAACGTTAATGTCTTGCCAGAAGGCAAACTACCCTGTTGAAGCAGGTTAGTTTGTTTAAGACACTTTACCTCCGTAAAGACGCGGTTACATCGTGTCTTTACGTTTATTCTTTCCCTTTTAGTTAGCCTACATTATTAGCTTGTACGTTACCGTCGTTGTCATTACCAGCAATGACGTTTAACTGTGTAATAACATTGATGTCTATTTTTGGCAGAACAACGGGGTATTTGGTGGGGGGTTTGGGGTCTTCTTTTTTGGGTTTTGCGGGCTTCTCATGCTTCTCGTACTTCTTACCACCAGACAAGTTAGCTTCTTCGGTAGCGGTTAAGGTAGTGAACAATGTGCTTTCCATAATCTTAGTTCTCGCTTGATTGTTGAGGTTAAATTAACGTCACTTCAAAGTAATAAATATAAACATTTAAAGAGTATATTTAATTACTTTTTCGTTCCGCTAAAAGTATTATACGACTCTTGCTCTAAAGGTCAAGCAACTAATTTTTTAAGAAATATATATTACACCTCTTCAAAAAAGATACTACATAGTTCTTCTTTATACAAATTTAATTATAAAAATTTTAATTATCAAAAAATCGCAGGCCTCAATATTCATATTCATATAAATATGGCGAACTAAAAGATGTATTTTTCCCAAAAATACATAAGTTACTATTATTAAGTGTTAATACTGACAAAACAAAGAAAATGCCCGTAATTAAAGATATATCTAACAACAGAAATTATTTTTTATACAAAGTATATTTAACTGCATTGATAAAACATTGATAAAACATTGATACAAGTCAAAGCTGGGATTCTGCATTACTAAACAAGTATATTTACGCAAAAGTATTTTTTATCAAATATTTATATACAAAAGTGAATTGAATGAATATAAATTAATTTAATATAAAACTGCGGAAACTTACTTAATTTTTTATAAATGAGAAATAGTTGTAAAAAAGTTTTATTTGTAAAACGATTTTTTTGTAAATAAATAAAGAAAGGATAAAATTTTAGATAAAAAGTATAAAGATTTAATGTTCGCAATAAAATACCTAATTGTTGTTTAGACTTAGCTGTATATAAACCTTGTATTTACATACTAAGTATATACAGATAAGGCACTTCTCGGTAATAAAAGCAAAAGCTGTCGCTTTCGCCCTTCAAGGCGAAAACGACAAAATCATGATAGTTTTGCAAAAAATATGAGTGAAACGGAAGAGAGCTTTTATTTTTTGGATATCCTTAAATCTTGATCGTCACGCTAACGCGAGGGAGATTTTTTTGCTAGATTATTTACGGAACCAAAATGTTTTTTAACGTTCATGCTCATTGACCCCCAACCAGACTTTCTCCGCCTAGTCCAAAACGACGAATATCTTCCCTCAGTCAGTATATGGACGAGGTTGGGAGGAATATTTTTAATTGGAAGTGTTGGCGCTGCCTTCAGCCTTGCCAGTGTCTTTCAATACAACATAATAGTGAAAGCTGATGCTAGCGTCCGCCCAACCGGAGAGATCCGGTTAGTGCAAGCAGCAGCTGAGGGAACGGTGACAAGCATCAAGGTCAAAGAAAATCAGGTTGTGAAAAAGGGAGATACGATCGCTCTGATTGACAACTCCCAATTGCAAACTAAAAAAAGCCAAATACTCGGAACTATCGAGCAGAATCAGTTACAACGAGCGCAAATTGATGCACAACTAAAAGCACTAAAAAATCAGATTGCTGCTGAGTCTAATGCAATGGGACAGGCGATCACATCTGCCAAAGCAGACTTCAGTCGCAACAAAAGAGATTATCAAGATAGACAAATCATTAGTCAGGCAGACGTACAAGAAATAGAAGCTGCTGTTGAATTAGCTAAGGAGGAACTGAAGCGATATCAGCAGCTGGGAAATACAGGGGCGATCGCCACTCTCCAAATTAAGGAAAAAGAACAAGCTTTTAAAGCTGCTATTGCTAGACTCGAACGGGCTAAAGCTGGACTGAATCCTAGTGATGCTAATGTGGCGATCGCACAAGAACGTATTGCTCAAGAATTGACAAAGGGTGAGTCTACTCTTGCTCAATTGAATAAAGAGAAAGAGGAAATCATCAGGCGTCAAGTTGAAGTCCAAAACCAAATTAGCAGTGCTCAACAAGAACTTAAACAAGTTTTTAAG
Organism: Nostoc favosum CHAB5714; assembly: GCF_020829495.1. Taxonomy (GTDB): domain Bacteria; phylum Cyanobacteriota; class Cyanobacteriia; order Cyanobacteriales; family Nostocaceae; genus Nostoc; species Nostoc favosum. The sequence continues at coordinate 25,047 of NZ_JAIVFQ010000063.1, forward strand.
GAACTGCAAAAAACTGTAATTCGTAGCTCTGAGGCCGGTACTATCCTCAAACTAGAATTAAGAAATGCTGGGCAAGTTGTCCGTCTTGGGGATGCGATCGCTCAAATTTCTCCCAACAATGCCCCTTTCGTAATCAAAGCCCGTGTTCCCTCTTCAGATATTAGCAAAGTACAGGTGTGTAAAGTCGCACAAGTAGCCAAATGTCCAGAGGGGGAAGTACAAATGCGGCTTTCTGCTTATCCGTACCCAGATTATGGCATCCTCAAAGGTGCTGTCAGAGGCATTAGTGCCGACGCCATTACATCTCAAGGTAACGGTAACATTCCAATTGCGCCTTACTATGAGGTGACAATTGAGCCAGAGAGACTTTATTTAAAAAGGGCCGATAAATCCTATCCTATTCAAGCAGGGATGGAAGTTACAGCTGAAATCATTTCCAAAAAAGAAACCCTACTGACATTTATTCTGAGAAAAGCAAGGCTACTAACAGATGTGTAAACTCGTGTATTCCACGTCATTACTATCATAACAATTCCAAATTTAAAATTTACACATTGTTCGCGCAGTGTCTTGTAGAGAAGAGAGTTACATAAAGGAATTTAAACCCCAATGTAGCTTTCTTCCCGGTAGGTAACTGAGCAAACTCGGAGCCATAGAAACTCCGAGTTAATAATTGTTTAATGTTATATTCTTCAGCAAAATTAACAAGCATATCTACCAAGGCTGTAGACAGTTCAAAAATTTTATCAACGAAGGCAGGAAGCAGAGGGCAGCTTTCCTCCTGCCTTACTCGATAAATGGGATTAACTTGAAAAGTTCGCCGATATAGTTCATAAATTATTTGTCTACAAATAAATTTTAAAGAGCCGATGAAATTTAAAAATGACTTAAAATTCAAGTATCTTAAAAACCATATCCAATGATTCTCTTCTTCACGGATTGGTTTGTTAACAATATATTTAATTGGGTTAATTGTTTCTTCTAAGCAAACAAATTTGTTTAAATCTCCATATCCCATTACAAAAAATGCAAAACAAAGAGCAAAATATAATCTTTGTAGAAAAGTAATGCTTTTATTTATTAAAAACTCAAAGAAGGGTAATTGAGCAAATTTGGCTGATTCTTTTTCAATTAATGCAAACACTTTTTTCATGTTGAACTTTCACCTAGAATCATTAGTTGTTTACTATTGAAGTTCGTCAAGCTAGTACCTGTTTACTTTACGTTGGGCGCACAAGTTTTATGCACAGCCTGCCAATTTTTTACGAAAGTTCATAAAAAAATCCTGCCTGATAAGTGGACAGCGTAGTGTGTGTTGAGTTATCAGTTGCGGCTCATGGGTTTATGCAGAACCAGCCGATTCTTTACAAAACTTTACAAACTGCGTTACAGTCAGCGTTTTTCCCTTAGGACTTACGCACGGGTAACGGAAAACGTAGACGCTGCATCGGCTTGCCGCAGGCTACCACAGAGGGCGCAGAGAAGCCAGTGCGCCCTTGCGGTTAAGAGACTTGTACCCCTCCGGGGATCTTGCTACGCGCAGCGTCTCCCCGAATCCCAAAGGGAGAGGCTAGCGCCAAGGGAGAAGCAACTGGCGCGTCACGGAGGAATGAGAGTTTGAGAGGGTTTTTGCGTAAGTCCTATCCCTTATGGGTGGTGAGAGTTTTGTTTTGGTTCTCGTAGAGAAGCGGCTTGCCGCAGGCTACCGCAAAGGACGCATAGACACGTTCGCGTAGCGTCTCCAAGAGTTGTGGCTTAAGGCAGGGTAGGACACAAAGAAAGAAGTTAAAAGGGTTTGGCGCAGCCTCACCAAGAAATGGTATGACACCATAACGCACACAAAGAACCGACAAAGAAAGTATTTAGTAATTTCTTTGCGTCCACGCAGTTGGTCTTAGTTTGCCCCATGCCCAAACTCTTTTTTCTACGTACCAGCATTTGGTAAGTTAGTACATAATCTGAAACAATAACAGTAAAAGCAGAGAGGGGATTAAGTTGAGTCACAATCCAGATGCCATAGCCCCGCACGGTGGACAGTTGGTTAACCGTATCGCCACACCAGAACAAAGAGCAGAGTTTCTCTCAAAAGCTGACTTTTTGCCGCAAGTCCAACTTGACGATCGCGCCGTTTCTGATCTAGAAATGATTGCGATCGGTGCTTTCAGTCCACTCACGGGTTTTATGAACCAGGAAGACTACGATCGCACTGTTACAGAAATGCGATTAGCTAATGGTCTTGTGTGGTCAATCCCGATTACACTATCGGTAAGCGAAGAAGTAGCTTCCCCGTTGCAAGAAGGCGGCTTAATCCGTCTGGATAACTCCAAAGGCGAGTTTATTGGAGTTTTGCAACTCACGCAAAAATATCACTACGACAAAACCCGCGAAGCTATTAATGTCTACCGCACAGATGATGTCAAACATCCAGGTGTGCAGGTACTCTATAACCAAGGTAATGTACATCTGGCGGGTAATATTTGGTTGTTGCAACGCGAACCTCATCCCCAGTTTCCCAGTTATCAAATTGACCCAGCTGCCTCACGACAACTATTTAGAGATAAAGGCTGGAAAACCATCGTTGGCTTTCAAACTCGCAACCCCATCCACCGAGCCCATGAATATATTCAAAAGTGCGCTTTAGAAATCGTTGATGGCCTATTTTTGCACCCATTAGTCGGGGCGACAAAAGAAGATGATATTGCCGCTGATGTGCGGATGCGTTGCTATGAAATTTTGCTGGAACACTACTACCCCTTAAACCGAGTAACTTTGGCAATTAATCCAGCCGCAATGCGCTATGCTGGCCCTCGTGAGGCAATATTCCATGCTTTAGTCCGCAAAAACTACGGCTGTACTCACTTTATTGTCGGACGAGATCATGCTGGCGTTGGTGACTATTACGGCACTTACGATGCTCAGTATATCTTTGAAGAATTTGCCCCAAGTGAATTGGGTATTGTGCCGATGAAATTTGAACACGCTTTCTACTGCACGCGCACTAAGCAGATGGCAACATCTAAAACCAGTCCCAGTAAGCCAGAAGAACGCATTCACCTATCAGGGACAAAAGTCCGAGAAATGCTACGACGCGGTGAGTTACCTCCACCAGAATTTTCCCGTCCAGAGGTGGCGGCAGAGTTAGCGCGGGCAATGCGGATAGAAGTATCGGTTTAGGGCATTGGGCATTGGGCATTGGGCATTGGGCATTGGGCATTGGGCATTGGGCATTGGGCATTGGGCATTGGGCATTGGGCATTGGGCATTGGTAAATAATTAATAGTTATTCTTCCCCTGCTCTCCCCGCTTCCCCTGCTCCCTCATCTCCCCCACTCCCCACTCCCGACACTTTTGTAACTTTACAATACAGAGTTCAGCCCTGTAAGCTGCTAACTGATAGCTGAGGGCTGATAGCTAATTATGGAACGGCGCACGTTTTTACACAGAATTGGCTCAATACTGGCGGTATTGGGGGTAACTGAAGCTGAGTGGTTAACTTTGGGAAATCGCTATTATCAAGCTTTGGCACAACCCAGTCCGCGCAAATTGGCATTGTTAATAGGTATTAACCAATACCCACAAATTCCAGCCCTCAATGGTTGTCTGACAGATGTGGAATTACAAAGAGAACTTTTGATTCATCGCTTTGGCTTCCAAGGGTCAGATATTTTAACCTTAACTGAGGAACAAGCTAGCAGGGAATTCATTGAGGCAGCTTTTTTGGATCACCTGGGTAAGCAAGCTAAACCTGGCGATGTGGTGCTTTTCCACTTTAGCGGCTATGGCAGCCGTGTCAAATTGGAAACATCGGCAAATACAATGCAAAATGCTCTGGTGGCAGCTAATGTGGATCAAGATATACAAGATGAAAAAATAGTCAACTATATATTAGAAGAAACTTTACTGCTATTATTGCGATCGCTCCCTACAGACCGAGTAACAGCAGTATTGGATACTAGCTATTATGCTCCTAGCACAGTCTTAGGATTAAAAATTCGCGCCCTTCAGGAGTCAGTAGCAAAGCTAGCAGTAGAGGAACTAGACTTTCTCAAACAACTTAAAACTCAGAAGTTATCCAGCACTCCGATTGTTTTAGCAGCTACCTCAGAACCAAACCAGTCAGCAAGGGAAGGACTCTTTTCTGGTTTTAGTGCCGGGTTATTTACCTACGCCTTGACACAGTATTTGTGGGAATTCACCCCAGCTACTACAATTCAAGTTGCCCTCTGGGATGTGGAAAATTCTCTATCCAAATTGGGTAGTAAACAGCAACCAGGGTTATTAAGCAGTCAGAAAAATGCAGATATAACTTCTCTACAGCCAGACGGTATCATTGGTGCAGAAGGCGTGGTGAGTGCTATTGAAGAAGACGGTAAAACAGTCCATCTGTGGTTAGCAGGATTACCTCCACAAGTGCTGCTATACTACGGAGTGAATTCTCGATTAACCTTAGCAACAACAGAGCAATTAGTATTGCGATCGCGGACTGGGTTAACTGCAAAAGCGCAAATTTCCAAAATTGAAGGTGCAAATCCCCTACAAGTCGGGCAATTTGTCCAAGAAGCAGTCCGGGTATTACCGCGAAATATTCATTTAAAAATAGCTTTGGATACTGGATTGGAAAGAATTGAGCGGGTAGACGCCACAAGTGCCTTTGCTGGCTTTTCCCATGTATCCACCCTAGTAGCAGGAGAAAAACCTGCTGATTATGTATTTGCCAAGCTACAGGAAATTCCCAGTCGTTATGGTCTATTTTCTCTTGGTGGCGAACTAATTCCCAATACCGTTGGGGAACTAGGAGAAGCAGTAAAATTAACAGTTCAAAGGTTAGCGCCAAAATTATCAACTCTGTTTGCAGCTAAGTTATGGCGACTTACAGAAAATCAAGGTTCTTCCCGCTTGCCTCTCAAGGCAACCTTAGAAATAATTAGTGGTATATCACCACAGATGGTGATGCAGCGTGAAACAATACGAACTTTCAAACCTGAAACTTCGATACAAAAATCACTACAGACGCGATTAATTGCGTCTCTCCCCACTGCGATTGTGCCTATCGGCAGTCGAATGCAATATCGAGTGGAAAACCAGAGCGATCGCCCAGTATATTTAATCTTGCTGGGATTAAACAATAATCATACAGCAATTGCCTTCTATTCTTGGGAAACCCCGCAAGAACCAAACACTGCGGACACTAAGCCCCTCCTCAAAGAAGTCGTCATCGCCCCAGGTAAAACCCTCACCCTACCCCAAACTAATAGTGCTTCCGAATGGCTGATTTCAGGGCCAGCTTGCTTTTGCGAACAACAACTAGTTTTTAGTAGTGCCCCCTTTAGCGAAACTCTCGCCGCCTTGAACACTGTTAAGTATTCCACAGCCGAACAACAGCCGATTGGTTCATTGTTGAATCCCTTAGACGTTGCACAAGCCTTGCTACAAGACTTGCATAACGCCAGCGCCCTCAAAGCAGAGATGAACGGCACAGCAGCCGACTCATATATCTTGGATGTAAATAATTGGGCAAGTCTTAGCTTTAGTTTTCAGGTTGTTTGACACTCTCGGTGGCTTGAGCCAGGAGATTATTGGTTCACGAAGATGCCTTAAAATTGCCTATGCTTGCGACATTATTTAAACCTGAAACCCGTTCAAATGTTGTACCGTATCTGAATAGGAACCGCTATAAGTCCGCCTACGCTGGCTAGCCTTCGAGATCATCTCCAGTAAGTAAGTCGGCGTAAATAATTATAGTTGGGATAAGGGAGGAGGCAGGGGGCAGGGAGCTATTAGCTGGGGGAAAAGGAGTTTTAGTCCTGTTTAACGTGAGTTCGACAAACCTCTCCCTGCCTTGAACTAAAGTTCAAGGCTGTCCCTCTCCGAGTCGGAGAGGGACGATTTTGCGTAGTAAAATCAGGGAGAGGTTTTTTTGATTGAGCTAATTAAGCAGACACTATATAAGCCGTCGAATTCACGTCCTGTTTAGCTTTATTCACATAGTTTGGTTTTATTGTGCCAACTTACTTAAAAGATTTTTTCTATCAGCATAAGCTAGAGTCTTTTATGACTTTAGTTGTACTCCTATTGATTATCAAAAGTATTCAACAGTGTTCAACTTGAGTATTTAGCTCATAAAGTATCAACTATAAACCATAAAATATCAAAATATCTCACTTGAATTCAGTCGCCAGCAGGAGGAGATTCAGCACAATATTTTCTACACTACAAAAGAAACCTTAGAAACAATCTGGAAATAGTGTATGCCTCTTCACAAACTTGAACATTTTGACCCAAACTATCGAGAAACTTTTGGCAAAGACGACGTTAAAGCCCTGGATCTTTACACTGAAGGAGGAGACAGAGTTGGCTCAGTGGCGGATGTTTTAGTTGATGACGATGGCCATTTCCGGTATTTAGTTATTGATACAAGCTCAGAATTTTTTGGTAAGAAAATATTACTACCAATTGGTCTTTCCCGGATCAATTATGCTGCAAGACGCGTCTATGTTGATGGATTAAGCAGACAGCAAGTAGAAGGTTTAGTCGAGTACAAAGAAGACGCGATCGTTGATCATGATTACGAAGAAAATGTACGTAGTGTATTTCGTTCTCCAAGCAGCGCTGTAACTTACGATCGCAATACATACAATTACCAGACAGAACCAGCTTTATACGGGTTGAATGAGCAAGACCATCAAACTTTTAGACTGTATGAAGAACGATTAATTGCCAGCAAACAGCGCATCAAAACTGGAGAAGTAACAGTTGGTAAACACATTGAAACAGAAACTGCAAGCGTTACAGTACCTATTCAAAAAGAACGAGTTGTGATTGAGCGAGTTGTGCCAACAGAAGCAGGAAAGGTTGTAGATCCCAATGAACTTAAGTTCCAAGAAGGGGAAGTAGCACGCATAGAAATATACGAAGAAACGCCTGAGATACGTAAAGAAGCCTTTGTGCGTGAAGAAGTCCGGGTCAAGAAAGTAGTAGAACGGGAAACTGTGGAAACACAAGATACCATTCGTCGAGAAGAGTTAGATGTTGATACTGAGGGTAATTTACAGGTTCAAGAGCATGGTACCACTACACATGAAGCTATTTAAGTAGCTGGTCAATAAGTTTGTTTGGTAGATTTATCTGAAATAATCATGCAGGCAAAGTTAATTTTTATCTCTGCCTGTGTTTTTGTATTAAACAACAAGATTCCTAACTCTTTTAAGAAGTCGGGAATCTTGTTGTGGAAAAATTTACCTTTTGATAAACCATCTAGAGATCCGAAATTGCACTTCATACCCCAATGCTTTCGCGTCTCCACTTAATTCTTTGCTCTGACATCAAAAAATATGTATAACTTTTGATTATTTAAGTTTTCAAATAATTCATTCGCCAGAAGGAGGAAAATAAGTAATTAAATGGCTAATTTAGTTATTAGGAGATGGGAAGAAAATTTTTGAGGTAAATATAATGGTACTTTACAAATTACAAGATTTTGAGCCTAACTATCGTGATACATTTGAAGGCCGCGACATTAATGGACTTGGCGTTTATACCCAAGGAACTGATGAAAAAATTGGTACTGTCAGCGAAGTTTTAGTGGATGAGGAAGGTCATTTCCGCTATTTAGTCGTTGATTTGGGCTTCTGGATTTTTGGTAAAAAAGTGCTACTACCACTTGGTCGTGCCCGTATCGACTATAATGTTGATCGCGTCTACACAATTGGCTTGACTAGAGAGCAAGCAGAAGATTTACCTGAATTCAGTGAGCGTCAAGCGCTTGATTATGATTATGAAGAACGGGTGCGTGGGGTATATCGCCAACCTACAGACTATGTTCAGCCTGTAGATGCATCATTACCATTGGAAGCGACAGCACCAGTGGATACAACCTATCAGCAGCCGGTTACGCCAACTTACAATCGTGATAGCTACAATTACGAACAAGAGCCTTCTTTATACGGGTTAAATGAGCAAGATCATCAAACTCTGAGATTGTATGAAGAACGGCTGATTGCCAGCAAACGACGCCAAAAAACTGGAGAAGTAACGATTGGCAAGCACGTTGAGACTGATACTGCACGGGTTGCAGTGCCAATAGAAAGAGAGCGAGTTGTGATTGAACGTGTAACTCCAGCAGATGCAGGTACTGCCGTTTCTGGGCGCGAAGCAGACTTCCGTGAAGGCGAAGTTGCTCGCGTAGAAATCTATGAAGAAACTCCTGAAATTCGCAAAGAAGCATTTTTGCGTGAAGAAGTCAGAGTTAGAAAAGTGGTGGATCAAGACACAGTTGAAACTCAAGAAACCGTGCGTCGTGAAGAGTTAGATGTAAATTCTGGTAACCTTCCCATTGAAGAACGCTAACTAACAGAGTCATTAGTTAGCAACTAATGACTAATAATTAATTAGACACAGTACAGGTGAGGCTGTAAAATTAGCTTTACCTGTTCTTCTAATAACTAATACAACTTTAGATTTTGGATTGCGAATATTGCTCTGAATATGAGTTAGATAAATACATCTGTCGCAAACATTTTCTAAATGGTATTTAGATGCTCAATACATTTAATTTAGCTAAGTAGAAAACAGTTCATAAACTTTGCAGCGTATGAATAGCCAACCGATGACAAAAAACATTGGACAGGCAAACTCTGACTCTCAGACTAGCACCTCATTAGCAGATTTACGAAAGAAGGTCAACAATTTTGCTGTGTTCGATCAGCAAGGTCAGCTAGTAGGAGTAGTTCATGATTTAATTGTGGATGCTAATCGCCGATTAAACCTAGTTATATCTAAACAGGCGAATCAACAAACTCTAGAATATGGTCAGCAGTTAGCTGATAAACATCCTTCTTTATTTCGGTTGCAGAGCCAGAGAATAAAAAAAATAGACAAGCCAACTAAATCTGTTTTCATAGACTTAAATAAATCAGAAATCGACTATATGCCTGAATATTTAGAAACAGAAACACCAGGCGATGCCTATCGGCAAGCTGCTCCGCATCTACGCACACTATCAGAAAACTCAACTGAACAACTAGCGAATTATCAAACTGCAAATAGCCCAGTTGAGCCAGTAAATTTAGAAGAGGCTACCGAAGAACAGATTATTCGTTTACTAGAAGAACGACTAGTTGTTGAAAGCAGTAAGCGTAAAGTTGGTGAGGTGATTGTTCGCAAAGAAATCGAAACCCGGATGATACAAGTTCCTGTCCGGCGTGAAAAGTTGATTGTCGAACAAATTAGCCCAGAACACAAACAACTTGCAGAAATTGATTTAGGACAAGAGGAAATTTCTGGCATTGACTTAACGGAAGTAGAAAGACTTGAAGTTCAGCATTTTGGCACAGGTTTAATGGTAAGTGGTGAATTTAGCTCACCTAAAACTGCTAGTTTATTGTTGAATGCGATCGCACTAGAGCAAAATCACGGCTGCAACCAAGTGCGAGTGACCATTGCTGTTGAAGATGAGTCACATCAGAAAAAATATCAAGAGTGGTTTGATCGCTGTTCTAAAGGTCAGCAACTCAACCCTGAAAAATGAGTTAGTTTCTCGCTGATTGTTAGGGTGGGCATTGCACACCCTATTTTTTTTTGCTGATTTAAGAAAAGAAAGTTGAAATTTCCGTTCCCTTGCGGGTAAGTGGAATGTCAAAATACTAAGCAGTTGCCGTTCTTTTGGCTACTTGCAATGAAATTTCGACTCAAGAGACTTTCACCGAAGAAAAAACAGCGTCTGATCCAACCTATTCAGATTCAAGTTCGAGATGGAAAATTTGAGATTATGGGTATGGGTGCATGGCATTCTTACTGGCGTGATCCTTACCATCTGCTGCTAACGATTCCCTGGACTGGCTTTCTGATCCTAATTTGTACTTTCTATGTAATTATTAATGCTCTATTTGCCCTAGCTTACTGGATAGGAGGAGATTGTATTGCCAACGCCCGACCTGGCTCTTTTTTAGATGTCTTTTTCTTTAGCGTGCAAACCCTAGCATCCATCGGCTATGGGGCAATGTATCCTAAAACAACTTACGCCAACATTATTGTCACCATTGAAGCAATGATCGGTTTGGTGGGGATTGCTGTGATGACGGGACTAGCTTTTGCTCGATTCTCCCGACCTACAGCCCGTGTGCTATTTAGCCGTGTTGCTGTAATTACACCTCATAATGCAATGCCGACTCTCATATTTCGCAGTGCTAATCAGCGTCGCAATATGATTCTGGAGGCGCAGATGCGAGTCTACTTAATGCGCGACGATATAACCTCAGAAGGGCAGTTCATGCGTCGGTTCTACGACCTCAAACTGCTGAGAAACCAAACACCTAGCTTCACCTTAAGCTGGTCAGTGATGCATGTCATTGATGAGTTTAGTCCTCTGTATGGGATGACACCAGAATCGTTAACCCAGACAAATAGTATACTGATCGTCTCTTTGAGTGGCATTGATGAAACGGTTGCACAGGTTGTCCATGCCCGTCATACTTATGGTGCTAATGAGATTTTGTGGAACAATCAATTTGTCGATATCTTCCATCACACACCCGATGGACATCGCTACATTGATTACAACCGCTTCCACGATGTTTTACCTTTAGATGAAAACAGTTGAAATGCCTGAAACTTACTCCAAAGTCTGATTGACTGGAGCTTGTAAAGGTTTAACGACAACCCGACCATTTTCAACTACAGTGCAACTTTTAACCATGCTCTTGCTGGGGTTAACTGGCACATCCTGGCACTGGTTTTGGTGAGAGATATTTTGCTCCTGTTGTTGATTGAGGACGACAACACAAGAGGCGCAGGAGGACAAGGACATATAAAATATTTTGATCTCTATATCTATTATCGCCCTACTGATGCTGTTTGGCTGAAAAATTTGCTACTCATGTATTAGTCATTGGTCATTGGTCATTGGTCATTGGTACAGACCTCGCTTTGAAAGTGGGCGAAGAAACTTTCTTGTTAAGGACTAATTCAAACCACGTTCTTTGTGGGCGTGGTGTCTCAAGGACTAATGGCTTTAGATCCCGAAATTTAATTCAGTGCCGATTTAAAGCGTATATGGGAAACTAGTAGGCCACGGCGGAAATAGAGCAACCATTAAAAATCCCTAAAGAGCTTATTCCATAATAGTTTTGAATGCGTGAATGCGTGAATGCGTGACTTTTGCCTTGCGGTACTAGGGCTGTAAATACTTGCTTTCTTGTGCTTGTAAGCTGTTTGATATATCTAGGACTTACGCATTGACAAGAAATACCAAATATGGAGCAAGGTTAAAAACCATATCTTTCGTAAGGGCTAAGCATTGCTCATAGGTGTCAACTTAAGCTAAAAGTAGCTTAACTGTTAGCTGACTCGCCCGCCTCGAACTAAAGTTCTAGGCTAATAGCTAAAGTCTACTAAAGTAGACTAAAGATTTTTCGGATTATTTAGTCATCTTTAGATGACTTTCGCTATTAGCAAGGAACTTCAGTTCCTTGCGGGACATGGCTTTTACGTTAAGTTGACACCAATGAGCAAAGCTTAGCCCCTACAGCATGGTCTATTTCCGATCGCAGGATAATTAAGAAAAGCCTGAAAACTTCCTCAAGATAGGTAATGCACATCAGAATGCATTTGTACAGTGCGTAAGTCCTAATATCTAAACCAAGTAAACAGGAAAGCGGTTATAGATCCCGCCCCGCTTTCCTCCCTGCTCAAACTTGTCTGGCAGGGTTAAACAGTGGGTTTTTCTAATGAAAAAATTTCTGAGATACCTGGGTTTAGGTTTGCTATCTACGTTTTTGACTGCAACTCCCGGATTGGGAGCTGAACGCCTTAGCTTTTATTACCCTCCCTTTGGCGAATTCTCCTTGTCTGTGGACTCGCTGGAAACTTTTGCGAAAGTTGGCAAAATTGATCAAGATTTGTCATTTTATGCTAGCCGTGCTACCCCCCAACAACTGGCTCAACTGCGGGATCTGCTCCAGCAAAGGTTCAATGTTACTCCTACATTAGTATCACAAGTTACCTACTCACCTATAGGCGAACAAGTGGTGCAACAGCTGGGAGAATTCCTCCTCACTGAGTCTCGACAGAACGGCTTCTATGCCATACGTGCCTCTTTGATTTTGGCTGCTGCTGATCGAGAAGGTTTAACGGTTGTGAATTTGCTGCGGAAATTTCCTAGCAATACTATCCGGGTGAATTTTACAGAGGGATTAAGGATAGTCGATGACTTGTCACAATTGCTCAAGAGAAGGGATGAAGTTGTTGCCTCTCTTCAAAAAGAAGCGATCGCTCAAGCAGCCAATTCAACCGTTGACTTCTCACAACAGCCAGATTTGCGATCGCCAGGAAAATTTCGCTGGCAGAAAAAAAGCCTGGAGTTAAATGACTTTTCTCGCAATCGCCGTCTACCCGTGGATATTTATCTGCCGGAAGCAGGTTCACAAAGCACTAAAGAACTACTTTCACCTCCCTTTCCCCTGATTGTAATTTCTCATGGTCTCGCCTCAGACCGCTTTTCCTTTGTCTACCTGGCTGAACATCTAGCATCCTATGGTTTTGCTGTTGCTGTACTGGAACACCCTGGTAGTAATGCCGAACGCATTCAACAATATTTTGCAGGTTTGGCCAAAGCGCCAGACGCAGCAGAATTTATCAACCGACCTTTGGATATCAAATATCTCCTCAATGAACTCCAGCGTTTGGAAAAATCTGATCCTACCCTCCAAGGAAAACTCAATTTTCAGCAAATTGGGGCGATCGGTCAGTCCTTTGGTGGTTATACCGTTTTGGCTCTAGCAGGAGCAAATATTAACTTTGAGCAACTGAGGCAAAACTGTAATCCTAATTATTCATCCTTTAATTTGTCGCTCTTGTTGCAGTGTGAAGCAAATAAATTACCCCCAAAAAATTACAATCTCAAAGACGATCGCATCAAGGTCATCATGGCGATTAATCCAATTAACAGCTTAGTTTTGGGTGAGGGCGGAGTGAGTCAAATTAAAAGTCCAGTAATGCTGGTAGCAGGTAGTCAAGATATTTTTGCCCCACCTGTATTTGAGCAGATTCGCCCCTTTACCTGGCTTTCTGACTCTAGTAAGTATCTAGCTTTAATTGAAAACGCCACCCACTTTTCGGCGATCGCAGAAACTACTTCTCAAAATGGTGTCTTACCTGTGCCACCTGCCTTACTTGGCCCCGATCGCGCCCCTGTTTATTCCTATCTCAACGCCCTCAGCGTAGCTTTTTTGGAAACCCATCTTCTCAACCGCCCTGAATACCGTTCCTATTTGCAGCCTTCATACGCCACATTTATCAGTAAAGAACCGCTTAATCTCAGTATTTTACAGTCGTTATCGGCAGATCAATTCAATCAAATTTGGAATGGGTCAACTGCCCAGTCAGCCAAACCATCAAATCTTCAACCTACCCCCATCCGTGAGAGCTTAAGGTAAAGCGCTTTTTGTCAATCAGTTAAAATACTCAAAATATTTTTCATAAAAATGATAATCGTCTGTCGGCAGAGGGGGCGAGAGCATTGGTGTGAACTTAACATTTTACCCCACCCCTTAATATCATGTCCGCTTGATTGCTTATTAAACCCGAATCACCCCACCCCGCCAAAGCTACGCTTTGTCTCCCCTCCCCGCTTGCGGGGAGGGGAAGTTTTGGCTTTAGACAAAACTGGGGTGGGGTGATGCGGATCATGATGGGTAAGTGAGTGAACTCAATATCACGTCTTTACAAGGGTTTCACGTTAAGTTGACACCAATGGGGCCAGAGACGTTCGCCTCCTCCCTTTGAAAGCTGTCGTTAGGAAAACCATGATTTTGTTGATGAAAGCGGTATCATCGACAATTTAAACAGCATTATCAACTTTTTTACAAAAATCTGAGAAAAAAATATCCCTCCACAAGTCACGAGGGGCGCACAAGCAGGGTGAGATTCAAGTGACATACTCCTACACTGATTGCAAGCAATACAGTGTAGGCTTCTCAGTGACTCCCGGTATCCCGTCGGACATTAACTGAGCTTTGTTTAGACTGCACGGTATGCCCTACCGCACAGTTGAACAA
>NZ_JAIVFQ010000064.1 GCF_020829495.1 Nostoc favosum CHAB5714
AATCTCATTCGGTATTTGAGTTAGTTGAAGTGGCGGTTGCGGTCACGCGACTGCACACTTTGTCGTGAGCGATCGCACGACTTTCCACCGCAAGCTCTTGGAGGTTAATAACCCGCAACTTGGGTTACTACGAAGTTGTACTCACCATTAGGTGTAAACACTTTTTGGTGAGGTGTTTTATATCTCCACTTCTTACCATCAAATAAAAGCTCATTACGTCGAATATAATTAGGAATATCTTCGGGATATAGATTCGGAAAATATTCTGCTCTGAACTGCCTCCCGATGGCAGTCCTGAATCAATAGTATGCCAAGGGCTAGGAAATAGTGCAGAATATTTTGTTACATAAGAAAGTCTAAGTTGCACATCTGGTAAATTGATTTTAACAATCGATTCAGGAAAAATTATGGCACTATATCTAGACTCAGCGATCGCATCTGAAGCTGAAGTTGTTAAGCTTTGGGGATGGGTGAAAGGCATTACCACAAATCCCACGCTGTTGTCTCAAAGCGATACCCCACCAGAAACCACGCTCAAAAAATTGGTTGCCTTGACGAATGGCCCGTTATACTATCAACTTGTGGCATCTGATAAAGCTGGGATGTTAGCTGAAGGTAGAAAAGCTTTCGAGATTATTGGTTCACAAACAATTTTGAAGATTCCCGCAACACCGTTAGGTTTTGAAGTGGTGGCGAGTCTATCGTCAGAAATTACCTGTTCAGTGACAGCGATTTACAGTGCAGCACAGGCAGCAGTAGCAAGGGAAGCAGGAGCTCAAATTGCCATAGCTTATGTAAATCGAGCTACGCGGTTGTTAGGTGATGGTATTGCTTTGGTGCGAGATATGGCTAGCGTACTCAAAGGCAGTGATACGGAAATCTTGGCAGCTAGTATCAAATCTCCCGAAGAAGCAGCCGCTTCATTGCAAGCTGGGGCGGATCATTTGACTTTACCATTGGCAATGTTGCAAGCGATCGCTACTCACGAATTCTCACAGAAAACTGTTGAAGAATTCGCTAAAGGAGGCATCGGCTTAAGATAATTCGTAATTTGTAATGGGCTACGCCCCGCTACGCTAACGTAATTCGTAATTTAAATATGAGTTTGTCAGATATCCCTAATCTTTGGGTTCCCTTAGCACTTTTAGGTTTAATTATTGTCGCTGCTGTATTTTTCAGCCGTAGCAGTTGATATTTAAATTATTAAATTAGGACTTACGCAGAAGAGATCCCCCAACCCCCTTAAAAAGTTAGCTCTTCAGATCCCCCCTTTTTAAGGGGGGCTAGGGGGGATCGACGAGGTTTCAGGTTTTCACTGCGTAATACTATTTCTTTGTGAAGCTGCGCCAAATTTTCTTTCTTTCTTTCTTTCTTTCTTTCTTTGTGTCCTTTGCGCCCTTTGCGGTTCGTTCCTCATATAATTTGGCGCATCTTCATACAGAATTGGTATAAGTCCTATAAATATTACAGTAGAGATGGAGATTCAGTTCTATGTTTGCTGTTGTCACACCCGATACAATCCATTTGCCTCCAGGCGCAGTAGTACGCCTACCCGGAAGTTGGCAAGACTATCAAGCACTGAATGAACAACTAGGCGATCGCTCCTCTCCTCGCATTAAGTATCGAGATGGAGAAATTCTTTTGATGGCACCGCTACCAGAACATGGGCGAAAAGTAAGTGTAATTGCAGATGTAGTCAAAGTTTTGCTCGATCATCTGGGACGAGAATACGAGGCATTTACCCCCATCACAATGGAACTGCCACAGGAAAGTGGTATAGAACCAGACTACTGTTTTTATATTGAAAACTGGGAAGCAATCGCAGGTAAAAACCGCATTAATTGGGGCGTTGATCCATCCCCCGATTTAGTGGTGGAGATAGACATCACTAGCTACACCGATGTAAATGACTACCTGCCTTATGGAGTACCAGAAGTTTGGTTGTTTAGAAAGAATCAGCTTGTGATTTACAGATTGCAAGGCGATGTCTACGACAAGCCGCTAGCCTGCGGCAACGCTTTGCGAACGCGTCTACGCTATACTGTTGAAACCAGTAGCCGCTATTTCCCCAACATCAATGTTTCAGAGGTAGTAACAGAGTGTTTAAAAATTGCCTATGAGCGTAATACTAGCGCTGCTATTCGGGAATTACGGCGGAAATTGACCAGTGAGAATTAAATATTTTGCGATCGCTTCAATGTGAGGACAAATGGCTGCCAAAGACCTATTCCATGATGCTGTCAAACAAGCACTGTTAAAAGAGCAATGGGTGATTACAGCAGATCCGCTAAAAATAAAGATTGAGCGTGTAAAGTTTGAGATTGACTTAGCGGCAGAAAAAATCCTTGCAGCTGATAAGGCGGGGCGAAAAATAGCAGTTGAAATCAAAAGCTTTCTTAATAGCTCTGTCATCACTGACTTTCACTCAGCACTGGGGCAGTTTTTGAACTATCGCCTTGCATTACACATGAGTGAACCAGATAGAACATTATATTTAGCAATTCCCGTCGATACGTTTGAGTCGTTTTTTCAGGAGCGATTCACTCAGGAAGCTGTCAAGCTTTATCAAGTGAAGTTGGTAAGTTATGATCCACTTCAGGAGGTGATTGTCGAATGGAAAGAATAGAACAGTATCGCCAAAGCATCCGCCAAATATTAATGTCTCACGCTACTTTTGAGAGTGGCAATTCAGATATTGAGTCTCAGCTTGTGTTTGATACAGAACATGACCACTACCAGCTTTTAGAAATTGGCTGGGAGGGATTTAAGCGAGTTTACAACTGTATCATCCATTTGGATATTAAAGATGGAAAGATTTGGATTCAGCGCAATATGACTGATATAGATATTGCGCGAGAATTAGTAGAAATTGGCGTGCCGAAGGAGGATATTATTCTGGGTTTACATCCGCCGTATAAGCGTCCGTATACAGGGTATGGAGTAGCTTAAGGGAAAGCAACCACAGCATATCAAAGATCACCGCGCAGACAATTTTCTTCAACGGCGGCTACTTGGTACGATAAAGTGCAGAGTGTCACAACTTACTTTCAAGTAAATAAAAAAGGAATGCGTAAATGGGAAAAGGGAGGTTAGAAGCATTCAGTGATGGAGTGATTGCCATCATCATCACCATTATGGTGCTGGAAATCAAAGTGCCGCATGGGTTCGATTTAGTCGCGCTGCGTCCCTTGATTCCAGTATTTCTCAGCTATGTGCTGAGTTTTATTTTTCTCGGTATCTACTGGAACAATCACCATCATCTCCTACAGGCAGTGCGACACGTTAATGGGCGTATTCTTTGGGCGAATTTGCATTTGCTGTTTTGGTTGTCGCTAATCCCCTTCGTCACTGGCTGGATGGGCGAGAATAACTTTGCCGCTATGCCAGTTGCCCTTTATGGTACGGTATTGTTGCTGTCTGCGTTGGCTTACTTCATCCTTACCCGCGCCCTTATTTCTCATCATGGCAGCGATTCGACATTAGCGATCGCAGTGGGCCGAGATTTCAAGGGAAGAATATCGGTGGTGTTGTATGCAGTGGCAATTCCACTTGCCTTTGTGAACTCATGGTTTGCCTGTATACTATACGTTCTGGTTGCAGTTATGTGGCTCATCCCCGACCGTCGCATTGAAAATACTCTCACTCTCTGAACGTATTTGTCCAATATTCGATTGTTTCGTCTGACAACGCTAGAAACTCCGATAACAGCAATCAATGCAACTGCACAAATAATTTGAAAATTTAGCTCTCGATAAATTGGCCTCTGTCGTTCAAACTGGCTGTTATCTTCTGGTGAATTCATATTAGTTACCATGTATATAAAGCAATACAGTTGAGTTAAGGCTCAAACTCATGTAAATCTAAGCATTCTTTCCATGAATGGAAATACAGCAGTTTGTAACAAGCGTGAGGTAGAGAACTTAGGTCTCAAAACCAAATATAAAGCCTGTTTTACTCCTGAATCTCCGAACTCTTCTATTCAGTATCGCGTTTAAAAGCTCGGCGCGTGGAGTAAAAAGCTCGGCGCGTGGAGTAATATCATGTCCGCATAAATAGTTACGCTAACCACAGTCATTACACCCCACCCCCAACCCCTCCTGCTTGCGGGGAGGGGAGACAAAGCATAGCTTTGGCGGGGTGGGGTTCTTCGGGTTTAATAAGTAATCAAGCGGACATGATATAAAAAGCTCGGCGCGTGGAGTAAAAAGCTCGGCGCGTGGAGTAAAAAGCTCGGCGCGTGGAGTAAAAAGCTCGGCGCGTGGAGTAAAAAGCTCGGCGCGTGGAGTAAAAAGCTCGGCGCGTGGAGTAAAAAGCTCGGTGCGCGGAGTAAAAAGCTCGGTGCGCGGAGTAAAAAGCTCGGTGCGTGGAGTAAAAAGCTCGGTGCGCGGAGTAAAAAGCTCGAATGAATGGAAGTTGCAGTCTAATTCTTACTTACCTTGACAAGACTGACAATTCCTACGCTACTAACTTAGGTTCCAATCAATCAGCAGGTTCAGTGAACACAACCTCGTAGAGATGAAACTCGTTTTCAGCCAGACCTTGCCAATATTTACCCAAGGGCGCATACTTTGGATCTTTCAGTAGTTCCTCGAAATCTGCAAAGCTGCGCCATTGACCATAGTTCACATTGTGTACGCCATCCAGGGAACGGTGGAAATTACCAGATAGAAGTCCTGGATTTTGTAATCCAAGTGGTAGGTATTCCCTCTCCAATTCCACTAGGCGTTGCTGATTTTCTGGCTTTACCCGGAATTCTGCAAGGTGAATCAAACCACCTTTGGTAATTTTGAGTGTGGCATCATCTGGTAGGGAAACGACGACTTCGTAGACATGGGACTCGTGGATATGGAACTGGAAAACCTTTGCTCCTAGCTTTCGGATTTCGGAATTGTTCACAAATGCTTGGTAGTCTTCCTGAGTTTTCCACTGGGCATAGTTCATTACCCGCACGCCATCTATACTTTTGTGAATGTTGGATGAGACAAAACCAGGCTGGTGTTTTACTCCTGTTTCGAGAAATTCCACAATATTATCTATCAGTTCCTGCTGACGTTCAGGTTCGACTGCAAAGATAATTATGACCGTAATTACATCGTTGTTCTTGGCTATGATAGGCATTTTGATACCTCTTAAAGCGGACTGGAGACTGGGGACAAAAGGGACAAGGGAGACAAGAGGAATAACTAATGCTGAGTGTCCCATGCCCAATGCCCAGTCGTCAATCTCCTTAAATTCAAGCGATTCCACCGTTTACCCGAATATTTTGCCCAGTGATCCACCTAGCTTCGTCGCTAGCGAGAAATGCTACTACGTCGGCGATTTCTTGTACCTCTCCCAGTTTGCCAAACGCAGCCATTTGGGCCAATCGGTCTATCTGTTCTTGTGTTTTGCCTTCTCGAAACAGTTCTGTATCGGTGGGGCCAGGAGAAATAACATTAACTGCGATCGCTTTTGCACCTAATTCTTTAGCTAGTACCCGCGTGATTTGTTCAACAGCACCCTTGGTTCCTACATAGGCACTATAAGTTGGCAGCATCATCGCCGTAGTTGATGAGGAAAAGTTGATAATCCGTCCCCCTTCTGATATATGTTGCGCGGCTTGTTGACAAGCAAAAAAAGTGCCTTTGACGTTAATGGCAAAAATCGTGTCAAAATCTTCTTCACTCACCTGAGTAATTGGTTTATAGAAGGCGATTCCGGCGTTGTTGACCAAAATATCCACTTTACCAAAGCGCTCAAGTGTTTGCTCAAATAACCGTTGGATGTCAGGTATTTTGCTAATATCAGCTTGGATAGCGATCGCTTTTACTCCCAACTTTTCAATTTCTGCAACAACTTCCTGTGCTTTGCCTGCATTACCCGCATAGTTAACGACAATAGATGCGCCGTTACCAGCTAATTTTAGTGCGATCGCTCGTCCAATTCCCCGCGATGCACCAGTAATAATTGCAACTTTCCCCGCTATTGATGCCATAGATTAATCTGGTTTTATTTTGGTTCACCAAAGTGATTATCTGCTGTTAACGTACTGTAGCAAGGTTAAATTTAGCGATCGCGTTGTCAAATGCCAACTTCATTCTAGGCAAAATCCCGCCAGCGACTTCAAGTAACCGTCAGGCGGGAAAAATGAAAATACTTTGCAAGAGGTAAGAATACGTGCCCTCTTGACGGCAGATTAAGGTTTGATGCGGCTTGGCGAATATTGTTGAATATGTTGAGCTAAATTGAATGCCTGAGTGTTCTTTGATGTAAACGCAATCGCCCTACCGAACTTGACAGAATTTAAGTGCTGATGACGCAGGTATTGTCTTGACCATAGCCTACAAACATCTTTTATAAATTATCTGTCTTCGTTAACCAAAAGCTCATCTGGTTTATCAAATCTGCCTAGATTAAATCATCTGAAGAAGGGATTTTCTAGACCTTCCCCTTGAATCTGAAACTGCGGACATATTGTCCCAGATAAGCGTGTTCCATTAAATGTAAAAGTAGTGCCGTTGGAATTGATAGCATTACCATTTATCCTCCGATCTGGAACAAAGTCTCCTCTTACTTCACCGTTAAGTGCGATACTTACTTCTGAAAATGGTTTTGTGACTGCTTGCCAATTTCTCTGATCCTGACCTAGATTTGTACCGCTATAAATAGCCTCTTGCCCAAGAAAGCGTAGGTTACCGTTGAAGTCAAAATCAAAACAAGCAGTAAAATTATCTCCTAGACTCGACTGAACATTCACATCGTAGCTTTTGCCCTCCACTCCAGCTTGTACTGGCGCAGCAAACAACATTATCTGTCCAAGTAAACAAGTTAAAACTAAACCCCAATTAGATTGGATGATTTTCACTGACATAATTGTTTACCTCCGTTATGCAATCAAGTAATTGCTTACTTTTACTCATTGCTGACAGGTTAAGGTAATTAACCATTTGTCAATAAGTAATGGTGCTTAACATTCATTCCGAGGTCAGAAACGCAAATTTTCAGCCTGCGATGCCGTACCCCTACGGGGAAGCAAGCTATGCATAGCGTCTCGTAGACAAGCCTGGCTACGCCTACGCATATTTAAAAGCATCGTTCATCCTTGCCTTAAAATTTAGTATAAAGCTTAATTAGATACTCGATAGCATAGATAATTTACAGCGTAATCACTATTGACAAAACGAGTTATATCTTAAACTTTCATAGACGCATAGCGGCTACTCTACGAGTTCTCCAACGGAGTACCCGCAGGGTAGGAGCGATCGCTATATAGTTAAGGCTCTTGGTGGGCATTGGTAAAAGACAAGATTGAGGACTTCTCCCCCACTCCCCACTCCCCACTCCCTTTAATTAAGATTCTGGAGCGATCGCAACACCATCCCTAAGATTGAGCAACCCTGAGATAATAACTTTATCTTCTGGCTGTAAACCTTCAATAACTTGGTAATTATTACCTTTGATCTCGCCTAGCTTCACTTGCTTTTGCCGAGCTACTTGTTGAGATACACCTTGGGGAGATGTTTCTGTTTCAACTACATAAACAAAAGTGTCTCCACCTACACGAGTCATTGCTGTTGTGGGAATTAAAACTCCAGGGCGCTGATTCCAGAATACTCTAGCTCTTACCAATTGATCTGCACGTAACTGACCATTAGGGTTGTCAAAAAGTGCTTTGATCAATATTCCTTGTGTTTCATTATTGGCAGTAGGTGCAATGAAAAATACCCTACTTCTACCAAGCTTTTGACCTTGTGTGTTCATAACCTCCACTGGCATTCCCTTACGCAGTTGGGGCCCTTGCTGTAATGGCACAGAGATGTTGACTTCTAAAGGTCGATTTTGCGCGATATTAACTAATTGTGTAGAAGTATTAACTAAATCACCTACTTTCACAGCGATGTTGCCAACTGTGCCACTAAAGGGAGCGGTAATTTTGTCGGACTGGAGGTTCCCTTGTTGTTTTGGAATATTTACATTAGCTTGCTGCAAAGTTTGTTCAGCCTGCAATATGTTGGCTCGTTGTGCTTGAATTCTAGAATCAATTGCATCAAGATTAGCCTTAGCATTGGCGAGCCTATCAGCAAACTGATTGCGAGTCTGTCGAGACACGGCTCCTTCCTCAGCTAGGGTGACAAACTTTTCGTAATTCTGCTGGTACAATTGCACATTTGCAACGTAGGATGGTCGTTGTGCTTCCAGAGATTTGAGTGTAGCGCGGGCATTTTCCAGTTGCACTAAAAATCCTTGAGGCACAGCATTGCTTCCACTGATACCTGATTGTGATGTAGGATCTACTTGGAGAATTGCCGCTCCTGCTGCGACTCGATCTCCCAATTTGACAAATATCTGGGTAACTTGACCCTGAATCCTCGGCTGGAGCGTGACTGAGCGCTGGGATTTTAGGCTAGCAATAAAATCTGAACTTTCCTCAATAATGCCGCTTTGTACTGTCGATATTTTGACTCTTACCCCTTGAGGTTGAGCATTAGCAGTTGAAGGTGCTAAATTTTGCGGAGTGAGCAAACGCCAAACTAGAGTTGCTCCGCCCCCTAACAATAGTAGTCCAGCTAAAACCCAAAGCCACCGCCGTTTTCCAGAAGGTGGCTCAAATGAGTTTTGTGGAGCTTTTTCTCCAAAATCGGTTTGAGGCTCAGGGGATGTCATGGCTTATGAGGAACTTAAGGAACAAATTAGCTAGAATTCAATCAATATTTCATCTGTTGATATAGAAATTACTGATTTGGCATGAGGTTTTGTGGCAAATTATGTGTTACCCCATCCAAATATACAGTTTTGATGATTCCGTCTAAATCTACCGAAAGGTGAATCCCTAATTTTTCATCCAGTTATCACAGACAAACCGATACACTATATTTCAATACGCTTGGGTTAAGCATTTTTTCTCTTTTCTCTGTTTCCTCTGCGCCTCTGCGGTAGTCTGCGGCAAGCCGATGCAGCGTCTACGTTAAAAAATGGACAAAGAGTTTTAGCCTTAACTGAACTGTATTGTGCTATATTTACCCCAAATAGAGGGAGATGCAAAAAAAAATCCCTCAAACATCTAGAAGAGGGATTTTTGGTGAATTATTCCCCTTTTGAGAATTTATCAAATTGCTGGACTTGGTATCCCTATTTGAAATGCTTTTAACCGTGCTAGGGGTCACTGTGCCGAAACGGGTTGCATTTGGCTCTCTACCTCCCTCACCTTGCGGTTGTACTCCTCAATTAACTGAGCTTCTTTTTCACTATAGAAAAATGATACAAGCGCAAAGCGTCGTCCCTTTGTCACGTCTGTAACCTCATGGAGCAGCGAACTCGAAAATATTGCTGCACAGCCTGTTTCCGGCTGGTATAAATCTGTCCCGTACTCTGGAAACCTTAGATATCCCCCTTCATATTCCCCTGCATTCAGGTTAATAGTCATAGAAAGGCGACGGTAGGCAGTATTTTCTGTACAATTGTCACGATGTAGACCCAGGTATCCACCACTACTTGCCTCATAGCCAAAAATACTAAAACCCTCAAATCGAGTAACTTGAAAATGAAACGCTTTCTGGATTTCAGGGCGAACCCGATTCCGAATGGAATGTTTAAGGCGCTCCAGTGTCTCTCCTTCTTTAAGCTTATGGTTTCGTCGAACAGCTTGTTTGTAGTCAATACGTTCATTCCATTTTCCGTTCTCCTCAATCAGGTGAGTAGTATCTTCATTTCCTTCAGTTTCCCAAATGTTAATGAGGTGTTTACAAAAATCAACATCTAAAACGTTTGGGATGAAAAGAACTGGTGCTTGCATTGTGATTTTACGGGGGCAGTCTATAGATTGAGTCATCACTTTACTAATTCTTATTCCAAGAAAAATGTGAGCATTCAGAACTTAGTGGTCAGCTATTTAAGAGATGAGATGGGTATGCTTTGTCTCCACGCTGAGGGGCTGTTAGGCTTAACCTTTTTCGTAAGAGATGTTAAGGGCTAAATGTTGATAAGTGGGCGAACGCAAGGTTCGCCCAGAACGAGTATAAAAGGTCTCCTTACTACAAAAAAGTTAGTTTTAACTTCATGTAGATTGAGGCTCCTCTTTTCTAAAGTTTCCTTCCCCTAGCATAAAAGGATGTTTGAAAAATTCTCTTGTGGATAGTAAAATGTTCTGGACACCTTAAGTGCCCCGATAAATTAGGGGACTTTGATTCCGGTTGCCCCTTTTTAAGGAGGGCTAGGGGGGATCAATAAGTGCCTAAAATCTACAACTAACCATTTTTCAAACAACCTCTAAGGAGAGCCGTAGAACCATTCTCATCAGTGTTATAGTACAAAACCTACATCAAGTTTTGCTATCCCTAACGAAGCTATCCCTAACGAAGCTGTCGATAACGAAGCTATCCCTAACGAAGCTGTCGATAACGAAGCTATCCCTAACGAAGCTGTCGATAACGAAGCTATCCCTAACGAAGCTGTCGATAACGAAGCTGTCGATAACGAAGCTATCCCTAACGAAGCTGTTGATAACGAAGCTGTCGCTAAACCACCTGTGATTTCATTGCATTCTTTGTCATCTAAATCGGTCACCGAGATTTCGGAATCCAGTTTGTAGATATTAATTTCAGCCATTTGGAAATATTCTCCTAAGTGAATTTGTTGTGGTTGTAATTAGGTTTTGTCTGCAAACTGCAAAATTTATAATTTTGAGCTGCTAATTATTCATCTGATTTACATCTCCCTTTTTCGCAAAGAATCAGGTTGGTTTAATAATTTCTTCGCAAAGCTGACCTTGTAGACCGATTAGTCATGTAGCAGGACTGACTTTTCCCGTTAATCAAGCCCACAAGAGCAAGCGATCGCACTCATAGATAGCACTTTGGTTTAACTAACTGTAATAATTGTTCCCACACTCTCATTCGCCAATCTATCCACCGCACACACGGCATAAGTTCCCGCTTGTTGGACGGTAGCGAAGGTTGTGCCAGCAGACAAAATTCGTTGAATTGTCCAAGTATCGCCAGTTTGCCGATAAAGTGTCCAGGAACGAACTGGTTGATTATCACCAGGCTGCCAACTCAGTTTGCGGTTATTGACTTGTAGTCCAATGGGTGGAGAGGGCGGTGTTGTATCCTCCCAAGACAAAGTTGGAGGTAACGCAGGTTTGTTATAAAGCAGACTTTGGAATTTATCAGCAATGCCCTGACTATTTTCTGTCAAAACACCGACATTAAAGAAGATATTCCCTAGTGACAACTGTCCAGCTTGGCTACGACTAATTTTCACCTGCTTTTCAATCTCATCACTCTCCCGACTCTTGTTGCTTGGTTCTGTCAGATTGTTACCAGCGTAAACGTGTCTTTGCTTTGTGTTTACCTCTGTCCACCACTTTAGCAACGCCGAATAACTTTGTTGTGGTTGGTCTGTGCGCCAATAAAGTTGAGGCGCGATATAATCAATCCAGCCTTCTGCTAGCCATTTCTTCGCGTCGGCATACAGCACGTTATAAGCATCCAACCCAGTAATACCAGTGGGTTGTCCGGGGCGATAAATCCCAAAGGGACTAATACCAAATTTAACGTCAGGTTTGGTTGCTTTAATTCCTAACCAGAGGCGCTGTACCATTCTGTTAACATTATCTCGTCGCCAGTCGCCAAGGCTGAGTGTACCACCAGCTGATTTATATGCAGCGTAGGTTTTGTCATCGGGGAAAGGTTGCCCCTCGATGGGATATGGATAAAAATAATCATCTAAGTGAATGCCATCAACATCGTAGCGCTTCACTACATCAAGAATTACGTTATAAGCTCTGTCCTGAACTATTTTCAGTCCTGGGTCCATCCAGCGTTGAGTTTTCCACAAATAAACGCTTTCTGGATTGGTAGCTGCTATGTGGGGACGGACTGTTTTAGCTGGGTCGGTAGAAGTGCTGGCGCGGTAGGGGTTGAACCAAGCATGAAGTTCAATATTGCGCTTATGACATTCTGCGATCGCAAACGCTAAAGGATCATAAAATGGTTCTGGTGCTTGACCCTGAGTTCCTGTAATCCAAGCACTCCAAGGCTCTAATTGAGATTCATATAAAGCGTCTCCCTCTGGTCGCACTTGGAAGATAAGGGCATTGAAGTTTAGCGCTTGTAATTTACTAATAATCTCGCTGAGTTCAGCTTTTTGTTGGGCAACAGAAAGTCCTGCCCTGGAAGGCCAATTACTATTCCACACACATGCTACCCACGCTCCCCGGAATTCCCGACTATGATTTACCCTAACGCTACCGACAGGTGTCGGTGTCGGCGTTGGTATTGGTATTGGTGTTGGTATTGGTATTGGTGTTGGTATTGGCGTGGGCGTAAGTATTGGCGGCTGCACTAGATAAATAGAGGCAATTTTTTCTGCCTGACCTAAATACACCAAAGCTTGATAAATAATCACTGCCACATCTGCACGGGTGGCTGCGAGATTGGGATTGAGTAATTTGATATTTGGGGAACTAACCACCAATCCAGCACTAGTGGCAATAGCTACCTGATTTCTACCATACCCAGGAATTTGAACAGAATCTTGATAAATTTGTGGAAGTTGTGAGAGGAGGTCAGGTTTTACCTGGGTGGCAATTTCTAAGCCTCCTACCAAAGAAACTAAAACTTCCACCCTAGTAATTCGGTTAGCTGAACGGAAAGTTTTATCAGGAAACCCGCTAAGAAATGCTTTTTCGTAAGCTGCTTGAATGGCTGCTGCTGCCCAATAATTAGTAGTTACATCAACAAAGGGGACATACTGCCGCTTCTTAGAAACTGTGGGAAATGCCTTGGCGATGATGGCGGCAAATTCAGCGCGGGTAACAGAATTATCGGGGCGATAAGTGCCGTTAGGCAATCCATTGACAATACTACGTTGGGCTAAGGCTGTAATAAATAAGCGTGCCCAATGGTTTTGAATATCCGAGAAGGGAGTAGGAATAGATACCATTGTTGAAAAGCAGCTAGCTGGCCTTGATTTTGATTTCCTTAGCTAATTTAGCAATATCAGAGCGATCGCTGCTGCAATGTCTTAGTAAACTGTCACTACTCAAGATTGGGCATGGGGCATGGGGCATTGGGCATGGGGCATGGGGCATTGGGCATGGGGCATGGGGCATTGGGCATGGGGCATTGGTCAATAATTAATAGTTATTCTTCCCTTGCTCCCCCTGCTCCCCCTGCTCCCCCTGCTCCCCCTGCTCCCCCTGCTCCCCATTCCTTATCTACTAAGTAGGATTTGCAGCTTCATTACTAGGATTCAAGGTAGAACGCGCATTCAATGACAGCATTACGCGTGAAATGCCAGTGAAAATAACGCTGACACCAACTAGTGTGCCAAGAAGCCAGGGCGCATTGAAGGGCCACTGGAACCAAATCATTGCGCCTAATATCAGCGTAATAATCCCATCACCTAGTATCCACGTCCAGTTATCTTGGGGACGTAACTTAAATGCCAGAATTAACTCGAATGTACCTTCAGCCAGTAAAAAGCTGCCAAGCAACAGAGTTAGTGTGAGAATACCTGTAAAAGGATAAACAAACAGCATTATACCCGTTGCAATATAGAGTCCGCTCAATAGAAGTTTCCAAATAAAACCTCCTTGGTGGCGGGTTTGAGTGGCATAAACTAGTTTTGTAAATCCGGCAAAAATCAAAATCACCGCAATCCAACTTTCGGCGAATAAGGTGGTGAAATTAGGCGCTGCGATCGCAATAACCCCTAAAATACTCAAAAGAATACCACTTATCAGCGATCCATTAACATCCTTCTTAATATTTTTAGAAACATCGGTTGTCATACAAATCTTCTCCCTATTCTTAGACTCAACTCTACATTTAGGTTAGGGAATTTCTAGGTAACAAGGTATGAACCCTAAGATAGACTCATCAGTATTAACTTCATTGCGATCGCTACTAAAATCCACCACTATTGAGACACTAAACCAATCATCTGATGACGTAACCCTCATAAAAGTTCTGCAAGATTGCTTAGGCGTTCATAAACAGCAATGAGACGGTCGCCTTCAAGTTCAACAGAAGTATTTGGATAATTCTGAATGGCTCCAAGCAGTGTAACTTCACCTTTTTGTTGAATAGATGTACTTAAAGCACTTCGCAGTGCCTCCTGATTTAGTTGTCCTCCGGGAGGGTGAACTACCTCACCAATTTGGTTAACTAAAATTGGCCCTGCCCAGCTAGACAGTAAACTATTTAAAAAGGCAGCATCGGCTTTTATTGGGGCTTTTAGTGCCTTACGAGCTACTGCGGGGTCTTGTTGAGCCGCCTGTAAATAAGCCCTTAACGTCGGGGTAGTTTTGCCAGTTTCTGTAAACTGAGTTAATTCTTGAACAGATATTTGCCCCTGAAAAGTACCATACTTTAAAACAACTTGCTCGGCAGCCTCAGCATTAGTAGTTGAAAGTAGAACAATAGCACCTACGCCGAAAGCTACTGTTTGAGTGAGTAACTTAGTGAATTTCCTATTGTTTAATCGGTTGAAAAGTTGATAAATCTGCATTCTGTATTAACTTTATAATGGTGCGGAGCGTAGATATGCACAAAATGCCCAAATGTTATATTCTTTCACGAAATTCCTGCTACAGATAGATGTTAGGGACGTACAGCTATAGGCCCCTACAGGCAATTTATTCGTTGCAAAGATTTTTGGAAATGGCGTTATTAAGCCTTTTCGTTAGGCGAAGCTAATGAGGTAGTATTGGCTTATCTTCGTCTAAGGTTGGTGCTGGTATACCCAAATGCTTTCTTGCAGATTCTTCAGCTAGCTTTCGGTCTTGCTCGTTATCGAACTGACTCTCATCTAACAAATGAGGATTTTTTGCCGCTTCATCTCGGCTTGGTCGATAGCCATTTTTCCACTTGTACTTCAAGTCCATAATTTGAAAAGCAGATATACTGCGATTTGATTACCTAGTTGTTTATATTAGGCGCTTAATGGAAAATGACACTCCTGCTATAGGTTGAAGAGGCTCATTCAGAAGGTACAAATTTAACAGAATCTTTGAGTAAGAATACTCTATTGGTCAGGACTTGATAGATTAGCACACTGAGACAAGTCATGAGTGGTTCGCAAGTATAATAACTTTGGTGATTATTGGCGATCGCTATTGCAATATCTTATAAACTTTGACTATTGCCCTTGAATTAACAGCAAGACAGGTATTTGAAGAGGGAAAATTATTTTAATCTTTAGGGTTCAATAATCTGTTATATTTTTTTATGACAATTTCAGCTTGCGGATTATCTGATTTTTGTTTTAAATAAAGTTTTACGGCTGTTTTATAATCGTCAATTGCCCTCTGTTTATCTCCTAATTGTGAATAAAGATCACCTCTACCCTCATAAGATTCTGCATTCCAAGGTTCATTTTTAGCACGAGCAATTGCAATATTATAATCCTCTAATGCTGCTTTGTAGTTTTTTAGTTCATAGTAAGCCTGACCACGGTAGTAGTAACTATCCCACTCGTATTGGTCAGCATAACAAATAGCTTTGTTTAAGTATTCAATCGCCTGATTATATGATTTTTTCTTAAAATATGTTTTTCCAGCCTGATAATATTCTTCAGATTTTTCTTTATGTTCAACACATTCTGGCTTCTCTACAAGAATCTCTGGAATCTTTAAACTAGGCCTTAAATTAGGCTTATTTATTATGTAACTAATTCCAATTGTTATATTTAAAAGTATGATACCTAACACTACAAACTTAAACTGGCATCCTAATGGTAGTTGTGACTTTTTTGGAGTAATTAAAGAATCAATATAACGCTGGTCATGTAAAGTTTTTTTATTGTCCTTATCAGATTGTTTTTGCTGAACAATCGATTCTTCAATTGAAGATGATATTGTTTGCTCTGGCAAAATAAATTTAGCTTTAATTAATTTTACATCTTCATTCTTCAGTCCTAAAGCTTTCTCAAAATCTTGTAATTCCTTAAGAGTAGCATCACTCAGAATATGCTCTTGTTGAATTGCTTTAGTAAGCACCTGCTCATATAGTTGTAATTTTGCCTCGTATTCTCGATACGGTTTGAGAACTTCAGTCTCAATGACAACAGCTTCTTCAGATAACAATCCCAAACTATCGCGTTTTAGGTTTAATAGATTGCGAACAATAAATGAAATATTACCATTTCTAATGAGACGCTCAGTTTCTTGTCGATACTTCAATTTTGGGTCATCAACTCGGACTTTAGCTAGGAGTATTTTAAAGCCTTCCTCAACTACATAGATTTTAGGCTTCATTTTTCCAGGAGCAATTTCTTGGACTTTTTCGCTGGCATATTCATGCAACTCATCAACAGAAACTGCTCCATCTTGATCTTTGTCTGCGATTCCGGTTCTGATACCCTCAACTAAAAAATGGGTATAAATCGATAGATCAAAACCTTCATGTTCAAAGGAATACTGGGTTGAAGTACTAGAAGTGAGGACAGCTCGTCCTTCTCCTCCTAATTGTTGCTTCACAGGCACAGAATCATCAGCTTTAGCTTTCATTCCTTCGGCAAAAGCGCCGCTAAAGCAACAATCCAAAATCACCACCTGACGCTTAGAGCGGCTATTGCTCATGATGTTTTGTATATAACTTGCTGCTACTGCTGTTGGTTGAACAAGGGCTTCTTGCTCTTTGCGGGTATTATGAGCAGCTAAATAAAGATTGCCACTATCGTCTTTAACCCCATGACCTGAGAAAAATAGTAGCAGGAGATCATCTTTTTTACGATTTGCAAACAAAGTAAAGATTGCTTCTTCCATCGCCTGTCGCTCAGGATTAATTAGTGGTGTTACCTGATCAAAACCACCGATTTCTGGATTTTCTAAAACTCCCCGCATTGCCTCCACATCTTTGGGAGCCGCAGGTAAGGGGGAAAGGCCATTCCCATATTCGCCAACCCCAATCAGCAATGCTACTTTAGCCATTTGAAATACTCTATCCTGCTACAAATTTCTGTGCTGCCTCAATTGCTGCTTCTAACTCTTGCCGACTGCTGGCTTTGACTTTCAGCTTCTTGCCATTGGCCTCAATTTCTAGTTCAATGGTTTTGTTACCAAGGCGATCGCCTAAAAATCCCATCAATGCTTTAATATTCTTGGCATTCACCTGCGCTGTTAGCCAACCCACAGCCAGCCCTGTGAGTGACTTGCTCCCTGCTGGTGCTTCTGCTTCACGGAAAAGACTAGCGTCTTCCACTTCATCCAGTTCTAGCAACTGTTGCAATAGTCTCTGCGTTTGGGCTTGCAGTTCATCGTCATCTAAATCAGGCTCTTGGAGAGCGATGGTAATCTGGACGTTGGATGTACTTGCCATTGTCAATTTCTAATTGTGATTAATGCTTAAATTATTACAAGGATCTTATACAATCCAACTAGTAATAATTCCAACCTAGATTGTCATAAATACAAATTTTGCCAAGATTCATAGCACGCTATGAATAGGAAGCGTACTGTAAAGTAAAAAAAGATACTGTTGCTGACCACAGCAAGCTAGGATTGATTTTGATTTACTTAGTTAATTTAGCAATACGAGAGCGATCGCTATTGCTGTGTCATATCATGTCCGCATAAATAGTTATGCTAACCATAGCCATTACACCCCACCCCCAGCCCCTCCCCGCTTGCGGGGAGGGGAGACAAAGCGACGATTGTCGGGGTGGGGTTCTTCGGGTTTAATAAGCAATCAAGCGGACATGATATCATATAAAATTTCACAGTTGCAGAATATCTAAGCGTCGGCTTTGTACCCTTCCCTACGGGACACCACACTAAGGCGAACGGGATCTTGCTATGTGCAGCCGTGAGTTTTAATCGTCAGGTATATTTACTGATTACTTTATCAAAAAGCCTAATTGCTTTATCAAAATGCCTGTTTACTTACTCAAAATGCCATTTGACTTACTCAAAATGCCATTTGACTTACTCAAAATGCCATTTGACTTACTCATTTCAGTGTTTTCCGCAAGCAAAATGACATTTGACTTTCTCAAACCCCAGTTTGCTTACTCATTTTGGTGTTTTCCGCAAGCAAAATGATATTTGACTTTCTCAAACCCCAGTTTACTTACTCATTTTGGTGTTTTCCGCAAGCAAAATGATATTTAACTTTCTCAAACCCCAGTTTACTTACTCATTTTGGTGTTTTCCGCAAGTAAAATGACATTTGACTTTCTCAAAATGCTTGAATGCTTTCTCAGTACATAACGAGAATAAATCAAAGGACAAGAGTCAACATTTGTGGACTAAATTGATCATTGAGTCCACAAAGCGTGGACTTCAGCTATAAGACTCGGAATTCATTCCGAGGCGGGATAGAAACGCAGTGCGAGATTTATTAATAAAGATATGGCTGCGACAAAACTTGTGTGTACACCATAGTTAGTAAGGGGAGGGGAGACAAAGCGACGATTGTCGGGGTGGGGTTCTCCGGGTTTAGTAAGTAATCAAGCGGACATGATATTACTATGCCTAAAGGTTATATATGCATCAATACGCTTGGGTTAAGGCTAAAACTCTTTATCAAAGTCAAATTTTTAACGTAGACGCTGCATCGGCTTGCCGCAGGCTACCGCAGAGGCGCAGAGGAAACAGAGAGAAGAGAAAAAATGCTTAACCCAAGCGTATTGATATATGCATAGAACAGTCACTCTCAACCAATATGTCTATAGATATAACTAAAAAAGCTAATTTTAGGATAACTCCATCTGTAGGGTCACGCAATTTAAACAAAAAAGGTTAATACTGAAAAATAACTTTACCAGCATGAAACCTGATTGTAATCAAAAATTACAGTCAAGGAAAAGCAAATAGAGAAAAGAGTACAAACAATGGCAACTTCTACAGACCGCGATCAACAGATTCAAAAGCTGCATGAACTAATCAAAAATATTGATTATGGTATGTTTACCACAGTCGATGATGATGGCAGTTTGCATAGTTACCCCATGTCAAAAAGTGGTGAGATTAACTCTGAAGCCACGCTCTGGTTCTTTACATACGCTGGTTCCCATAAGGTGACTGAGATTGAACACCATGAGCAGGTAAATATTAGTTTCTCGTCACCCGAACAGCAGCGATACGTTTCGATCTCAGGTACAGCACAACTCGTGAAAGACCGCAACAAGATGCGAGAGCTATGGAAGCCGGAACTTCAAACCTGGTTTCCTAAAGGATTGGACGAACCCGATATTGCTTTGCTTAAGGTGAATATTAACCAGGTTAATTATTGGGATAGCACATCGAGTTTCAAGCCACAAACAATTAATTTATTGACATCATCACGGCTTTAACTAATTCGTAATTCGTAATTCGTAATTCGTAGTTAAGGATTCAATTACGAATTATTTACAAATATGTAATAAACGAAATTGGCAAAAGTATTTTTAATTACAAAAAATCAATGGCAGAAAACAATGAGGAAGCCGCCCAAAAGCATCTACCTTTAGAGGTAAAGCGGCGACATTTTTTAAAAGGAATAGGCTTTATCGGTGCAGGTGCAGGGGCAATCTTTGCCGATCGCATCCTCAATGCCAATCCCGAAGTGGAAGCGGCAGAGGTTCCAGCATTATCTGCAACTCCAACGAACAGCACAAACAGTGGTGAAATCCCTCTCCGTCCACTGGGAAAAACAGGGGTGAAAGTGTCAGCAATCGCACTTGGAGGTGCAACTTTAGGGCAAGCAAAGAACAAGGAAGAGGCGATTCGCATCACCCACGAAGCTATTGACAATGGCATCACTTTCATGGATAACGCTTGGGAGTATAACAAGCATCGTAGTGAAGAGTGGATGGGAGAGGCGTTGCAAGGGTGACGACACAAGGCTTTTTTGATGACGAAGGTTTGCACCCACGGACGCGATCGCAAAGTGGCAAGTGCAAACGTGAGATTGGGGAGATGAGGGAGATGAGGGAGATGAGGGAGATGAGGGAGATGAGGGAGATGAGGGAGATGAGGGAGATGAGGGATCCCTATAGATTTTCAATCCCAAAATGCCCAGAAAAAGGGTTCGATGCGGAACGTCCCCCATCACACTTCTCATGTCTTTGCCCGTGGTGCGCGTCTACCAGTTGAGGATGATTTGCAACGTGCAGCAGAGATTCTTAATGCTGGTAAGAAAGTGGCAATTTTAGCGGGTCGGGGAGCGTTAAAAGCGACTGATGAACTAGAACAACTTGCCGAAAAATTGGGCGCACCAATTGTTAAAGCATTACTAGGTAAAACATCCGTTCCAGATGACAGCCACTATACCACTGGCACAATTGGTTTAATTGGCACAAAGCCATCTCAAGATGTGATTGAGAATTGTGACACTCTGCTGATGGTTGGGACTTCTTTTCCATACATGGAGTATCTACCGAAACCCGGTCAAGCAAGGGGTGTGCAAATTGACATTGACCCATTTCGGATTGGTTTGCGCTACCCTGTTGAAGTTGGGCTGGTGGGGGATAGTCGCCGCACTTTGCAAGAACTGCTGCCACTATTACAACCTAATGCCGATCGCAGTTTTCTTGAACAAGCGCAGTCCAGCACGCAGGAGTGGTGGCAATTAATGGAACAGCGCGGTACTAGGAACAATCAGCCGATGAAGCCGCAGGTGGTGGCTTGGGAGTTGGGTAAACGGCTATCTGATACAGCGATCCTCTCTGTTGATTCGGGTACAGTTACAGGTTGGTGGGCGCAGCAAATTCCAGCTAAACGCGGACAAATGCACTCGGTATCGGGAACACTAGCATCAATGGCCTGTGCATTACCTTATGCGATCGCAGCTCAAATAGCCTACCCCGATCGCCAGTGTGTTGCCTTCGTCGGTGATGGCGGTTTCTCGATGCTGATGGCAGAGTTTGTTACCTGCGTGAAATATCGCTTACCCATCAAGATAGTGATTATCAAAAATGGCACATTGGGGCAGATTAAGTGGGAACAAATGGTTTTTCTAGGCAACCCAGAGTATGGCTGTGAATTAGAATCAATCAACTTTGCAGCCTTTGCCCAAGCTTGTGGTGGTGTGGGGATGACAATTGAAGATCCAGCTGAATGCGGTGAAATTTTGGATCGGGCACTTGCTACACCAGGGCCAGTAATTGTAGAAGCGATCGTTGACCCCTTGGAACCACCTTTACCTCCGAAAATCACCTTAGAACAAGCGACCAAGTTTGCCGAATCACTTGCCAAAGGCGAACCTAACCGTGAGAAGATTGCCCTAACAATCCTCTCAGAGAAGGTGCGACAGTTGATTTAAGTAGAAATTTGAAATTTAATTCAAAGGTGTATTATGTCTGATATATCAGATAATTAAATAATTCGTAATTCGTAATTCGTAATGGGCTTCGCCCCGCAACGCTTTCGTAAATTTTGTTTTGTAATGGGAATTTAACCCCAACACAAAACTTGCTTTTTTATTGAACCGGGGGACTTAAACCCACGGAACTAGTTAATCGGTGACTTTGGCTTGTCTGGGCAAGCCAAAGCCAAAAACTTGAAAATTATTGTCAAAGCATGAGATTTAATATCATATCATGTCCGCATAATTAGTTATGATTCCCACAGTCATTGCACCCCACCCCGCCAAAGCTACGCTTTGTCTCCCCTCCCCGCAAGCGGGGAGGGGATTAAGGGGTGGGGTTCTTCGGGTTTAATAAGTAATCAAGCGGACATGATATCACTCCATCAAATAAGGAAACTAGATTTATGCCTTACCAAGAGATTACAGACTTACCTGATTCAGTCAAAGAGCACTTACCCAAGCACGCTCAAGAAATTTTTCGGGCTGCATTTAACAATGCTCAAGAAGAATATGGGGAAGAAGAGCGTGCCTTTCGTGTTGCTTGGAGCGCTGTGAAACGCGATTACGAAAAAGGCAACGATGGGCAATGGCACAAAAAGCCAGAATAGCTCATACCATTTTAGATTTTAGATTGGCAAAGAGTTAGTGGTAATCGCTTTTAGACCTTCATCTGTCGCAATCATTTTTCAAATTGGTATCAGATTGTATTGAGCAGTTTTATTGCTGCACAAAAAAACTTTATTAAGTGAGGTCTTATGAATTACCTTGTTGCAGTTTTACCAGATCGAATACAAGTAGAAGCCGCCTACTCTGCTCTGGAAAAAGCAGGCTTGCCAACTTCACAAGTCAATATTTTGGGCGATGGTTATCTAAGTGCTGATGAATTTGGACTAATTGATCCCGAGAAACAAGCCCGCAAACAATCAACTCGGCTCTTTTGGGGGCTTGTACTCTTTGGATTTGTTGCAGGTTATGCCTTCAATTATCTTACAAAAATTGAAATATTTCCCCAGTTTGCTCGATTTGGTAATGAATTTCTTGCTGGCATCTTAGGAGCTATAGGCGGTGCCTTGGGCGCTGGTTTAATCGGTCGAGGAGTCGGCTTAACAGTTGGCAGTGGCGATGCTTTACCTTATCGTAACCGTCTGAATGCTGGCAAATACTTAATTGCAGTTACCGGAAATGAGGATTTAATACGCGAAGCTACACGCGTACTGCGTCAATTTGAACCAGAAAATATTCAAGGCTATACAGACTATTCACAAAAGAGCAAACTTGTGGGGAATTAAATAATTCGTAATATCATGTCCGCTTGATTACTTATCAAACCCGAAGAACCCCACCCCGCCAAAGCTATGCTTTGTCTCCCCTCCCCGCTTGCGGGGAGGGGTTGGGGGTGGGGTGTAATGACTGTGGTTAGCGTAACTATTTATGCGGACATGATATCATGTCCGACTTAGTACTTATGTCATTGCGAGCGAAGCGCGGCAATCCCAAAGTCAAGGGAATTGCTTCATTTCACTTCGTTGCATTCGCAATGACATATCGTAAGCGATTATGCGGACATGATATGATATAATTCGTAATTCGTAATTAAGTTTTGTAATGGGGATTTAACCCCAACACAAAACTTGCTTTTTTATTGAACCGGGGGACTTAAACCCACGGAACTAGTTAAGTCAAAATTTCTAAAAAAGCTAATCTACATCGGGTTCAACGCCTAGCGATCGCAATTGTGCAATCAAGCGTTCAGCCCTTTGTCTTTCTTGTTCAGCCCTTTGTCTTTCTTGTTCAGCCCGTTGACTTTCTTGTTCAGCCCGTTGTCTTTCTTGTTCAGCCCGTTGACTTTCTTGTTCAGCCCGTTGACTTTCTTGTTCTGTAGAAGTCAATACCCAGCAGCCTGTCCAATCATACCAGCGTAACCAGGGCTGTTCTACATCTTGATAGCGTCCGTGCCATACACCCAAGCCTAATTCTAGTTCTGGTATCCATAAGCGTGACTCTGACAGTGTTATCTCAGCATAACGACCTCCATCTAATTTAAATACCCTTAACTCATATTTATAGCGATCAAATACTACATAATAAGGAACACGCAGAATCTGCTCATATACTTCCCATTTTCCTGGTGGTTGCTTGATATCCCGCAATGTCTGCCCCAAGTCTTCCTTTTCAGTACCGGGAGATAGCAATTCAACCACAATAAAAGGCTGAACTCCCTCTTGCCAAAGGACATAACTTAAGCGTAAATCTCGTTGTTCATAGAGACGGGAAACACCTAAAACGGCAAACCAATCTGGTCGCTTATGCCACAGTGGATGGCGCGGGTCATAATAAAGATTTAGATCGCTAGCAACAAATATCTCGTCGCTTGGATAATTCGGTGGACGAAAGGTTTCGTCTAACAGACGAGGTTGCAATAAATGAAACTGATCGGGCAAACCAGGCTCCTCAGGGTCTTCACTGGGAAGATCATACATGGTTGGCAATACATCTTTTGGCGATCGCGGCGGGTCGGTTTGATACATCATAAAGCAATTTTGATGATGAAACTCTCAGTTCTATTATGATTCAATTGTTTTTGAGTAATATCATGTCCGCTTGATTACTTATTAAACCCTAAGAACCCCACCCCGCCAAAGCTGCGCTTTGTCTCCCCTCCCCGCCTGCGGGGAGG
Source organism: Nostoc favosum CHAB5714 (assembly GCF_020829495.1). Lineage (GTDB taxonomy): Bacteria > Cyanobacteriota > Cyanobacteriia > Cyanobacteriales > Nostocaceae > Nostoc > Nostoc favosum. Next base: position 23,947 of record NZ_JAIVFQ010000064.1, read on the forward strand.
GGTTGGGGGTGGGGTTCTTTTATTATGGGTAATTTGGCGGACATGATATAACTCAACACCTTGCAGAACGAGGCAGCATAAATTTCTCGCCCTCGGCTGCAAATTTACCGCGAACCATCAGCACAGTTTCATCAAATGCATGGACGAATGCTTGCACATCTTTGACATCGAGAAGTTCTGGACTAAAGTAAATCACTACTTCTTCAATGAGTTGAGGTATTTTAGCAAGAATATTCTTCAAAGGGCATATCTGCGTTGTAACTAGATCAAAAAGATGAAGTCGGGTATCTTCTATCTCCATGCAAGCGATTAAATCTAAATCTTCTGCATAGTATAAGGGACGACTTCCTTCATTGACACAGAACACAGGTTTTTCCTTGACTACGCCAACTATATTAGAGACAGGGGCGCGTGTTTCCAAAAGTCTGTGTAACAATGTGTAATCTTTGATATCTGTAAAATCTAGGATTCTGAAGCTATCAGTGCTACCTGTAGAGTTACACTTAACCTTGAAGATGTGTTCTTCGATAACACGAAAGCCAAAAGGTAAGTAAAACTCTGGTTGTGGTGTCGTCAGTACCAAGGTTTCATAAATGCGCTCGCAATATTCCAGCACTTCTCCCATTACTTCGCGGTAATACCCTCTCCTGCGAAATTCTGCACGGGTAGCTACTCCATGAATTCCTCCGACAGTGAGCTTTTGTCCCATAATTTGCATGGGAATTTCTAACACTCCCACATGGGTAATAGCTATATCATCATGAAAGCGCATAAACGGAGTTGAAGCTGTTTCCCAGGATGCACCTAGTTTTCTTGCACATTCTGCTAAACTGCTGAGTCCGGGAAATGTGACTTCCATCAAGTCAAAAAGCTTATCGCTTAAGCCGGGATAATCAGAGAATGAGTGTTTGAAGCGATACTGGCTCATAGTTTAAGTATTACGATCAATTCAGTAAAGAATACAAAATAAATTCCAGCAAATCCAGAAAAAGGGAAACATAAATGGATAGCAAGAGCATTACTCAATTTTGGATTTTGGATTTTATATCATGTCCGCATAATTAGTTTAGGACTTACGCATTGACAAGAAATATTAAATATGGATCAACGTTAAAAACTATATCTTTCGTAAGGGCTAAGCATTGCTGTGCCCCTACAGCATGGTCTATTTCCGATCGCAGAATAATAGACCTCTTGCAAAAGTCTCTAACACCCCACCCCCAACCCCTCCCCGATGCCTTGGGGAGGGGAGGGGTTGCGTTAGCAAATGCGGGGTGGGGTTCTTTATTTTTGATTTATGCAAGAGGTCTAATTAAGAAAAGCCTGAAAACTTCCTCAAGATAGGTAATGCACATCACGATGCATTTGTACAGTGCGTAACTCCTATAGTTATGCTAACCACAGTCATTAGACCCCACCCCCAACCCCTCCCCGCTTGCGGGGAGGGGAGACAAAGCGACGATTGGCGAGGTGGGGTTCTTCGGGTTTAATAAGCAATCAAGCGGACTTGATTTTAGATTGAGCCGTGCAGATGAATGCTCTTTACTTATATCAAGAATTTTGGATTAAATAATTCAATTCCATTATCCAAAATTTAAAATTCGGTAAGATGTTGCGCCTCCAACGTTTAACCCAATATTTCTCAAGCCTGAGTTTCTTCAAATAAGACTAAGCCATACTTCTGGCCAGTAGGCAAAAAGCCAATTCCTCGATAAACGGCTTGGGCTGCTTGGTTATTATCACCTGTAAAGAGGATCGCACGTTTTACTAAGAGCGATCGCGCATCTAACAACGAGCCTGCTACTACACTTTTGGCGTAGCCTTTACCCCGCAGCGCTGGCGGTGTCCACACTCCACCAATTTGCACAATATCAGGTAAGCTGGCATTGAAAGCAGAGTAGGAAACTGGGGTATCTCCTGCTACTAAAACCCAATGCATATCCGTAGCTTGACGGGTTTCAATGATGCGATCGCAATCAGGTCTTAAACTGGGAGTATCTGTTCGTCCTAAAGTTTCCACATTATAAGCAACGCACCATTCGCCCAGTAACTCCAACTCCTCTGGATGTGGCAAACGACACTGCACCTTTGCCGATACTAAGGCTTCAGGTATTTGCAAGTCTCGTAATGCTAGAGAAAACAATATCTCAGCCTCATCAAGCTGAGTGAGTCGGTTGCTAAGTCCCAAAATGCTTTTTGTCGCTTCGACTTGTGCTGCTGGGCCACTAATTCCAGATATAGCACGTCCAGATTGTGCCACAACTGCTTGCACCACCTCTGGCAAATGTACAGGGGCTTGGACTACGATCATCCCATTCCAAAAATGGGCTGCAACAGCCACTATAGTTTCATCTGTGTAGGCCGCTATGTAAGTTCCTTGAAATCTTGCACCTTGGTCAAGTAGTCCCGCAGCTCGCCAATTAGAGCGCAAAAACATCGAAGTATCGCTGTGTTGCAAGAGAAATTTTTCCAGTGATACTTCATCTCCAGGTTGTAGGGTTCTCAAAGTAAGCACAAAAAACTCCTGAGTTTCCAATTTAGTATACCGAAGAAGGGGTTCTGGGAATAATAGCAATACCACCTGTAAAGCTGGTTCTACCTTGAATAACCGCAGCGATGTCTGGCGACAAACAGCTTTGCGTCTACACAAAAAGTACCCTTGAGTGTATTATTCGAGGAGGGGAATATGATGGACTTTATATGATTAGGAAACGCTATAAGAACTTTAAAATCCAAAATTGAATGCCAAATAAACGCTTCTATCACATTGGCTTTGGGCAAGATAATTTAGGTTCATCGCCTCCCACCATTGCTCTATTATCTGGCGATCCAGAGCGATCGCGTCTAATTGCCCAAACTTATTTACAAGATGTGCGCTTGTTGTCAGAAAATCGCGGACTCAATAGCTATGTAGGATATTTGCCTAATGGTCGCGCTATATTATCAGCTACTAGTGGTATGGGTGCGCCTTCATTAAGTATTGTTGTCAATGAGTTAGTACAAGTAGGAATCCGGCAAATTATTCGCATTGGAACTTGCGGATCGATTCAATCTTATATACCAGTCGGTAGCGTTGTTATTAGCAGTGCAGCATTGTGTCGCCAAGGTGCAGCAAATGATATTGCACCTGTGGAGTATCCAGCCGCAGCCGATCCGTTTCTTACAGTCGCTTTAGTTAAAGCAGCACGAGAATTAAAGGTTGAACATTACATAGGAATTACGGCATCAGTTGATACTTTTTACGAAGGACAAGAACGCACTGGTTCAGCGAATCCAAATTTAATGCGATCGCTGCATGGTATTACAGAAGAATATCGGCGATTAAATATCTTGAATTATGAGATGGAATGCGGCACACTATTCAAAATGGCAGGAGTGTATAATTTTACAGCTGCTGCTGTTTGTGGTGTAGTTGCTGGGCGTACTGTTAGTGAAAATATCATCTTAGAACAAAAGGATATTGCTGTTACAAATGCGATCGCAACTGCTGTACATGCAGCAGAAACCCTTGAATAATCACAAATTTATCTTATCTAACTTCTTAGTTTGCCAGATTTAATATACTCTAACTAGTTTGATCGTGTCTTTACCTAATCTTTAATTTATCAATCAGTAATTATAGATAAAATGTATGGAGTTAAATGCAATTTAATCTTCTGGAGACATTTAAATAAACAGGAAAGTAAAAAATATCAATAAATAACTTAAAAATACCAAAGCTGTGTGATTAATATAGACAATAATTGTAACGAAAACAATGCCAATTATTTTGAATTTTATTGTATAAAGGTTTACAAAAATTAGCTTTTTATCTTAAAAAGATGGATTTACAGTACCAATTATTGCAGCGATTATGATAAGTTAAGCTATTAAAAAAACTCAGCGAAATTGGAGAAAATATAACATGAAGAATGCTTGGAGGCGTTGGATTACAACCGTTAACCTAGCTGCAATCGGACTAATGCCGACGCTGATATTTTTAGCATTCTCTCATCGGGTAATAGCTGACGATCCAGGAGCATGTTACATGGTAACTTCTTCTGGTAAAACCGTTGGATTGGGAAGGCTTTGTGGCAATATAGCCGTACCTTCAGACAACAAAGTTTTTCGAGTCTCAATCAAACGCCGCTTTGGTGGAACTCCTGTGATTGATGTCACTTTCAACGACAAAAAAACCTTTGAAATGATTGTAGATACAGGTTCCAGTGAAACCATTATCACTCAAGATATGGCGAATACACTTGAACTCCAGGCTACAGGGACAATGCAAGCCCAAATTGCCGATGGTAGCCAAGTAGAATTCCCAACCAGTCAGGTAAAATCTATTGCAGTAGGTGGAGTTACAGCCAATAATCTTCAGGTAGCGATCGCACCAAAAGCAAGCATCGGCTTACTGGGTCACGATTTCTTTGGCACTTATGATATTAAGATTCTGGAAAAAGAGGTCGAATTTCATCACCGCTAATGTTCGCAGGTAAAAACGTAGTATCCTACATTTTGGTATCTAAAAATAAGTCCAAAATCATGAGGAGAAATCCCATAGGATTATTACTTTACGCGGTGTGCAACTTTCCCTCAAACCTAACCCCCAACCCCTTCCCTAAGAGGGAAGGGGAGCAAGACTTAAAGCCTCTCTCCGCTTCGGGGAGAGGAATGGAAGTGGGGTTTTAAGAATAAGTTGCACATCGCGTTACTTAGCGGAGTGATTGTAAACTCATGACTAAGCTGATTGAATACGAAGAAGCTAGCAACGAAGTACGTGCAGTATATGACGACATCCGCGCTACACGCCAGAATGACTATATCAATAACTTTTGGAAAGCTATAGCTAATCATCCCCCTACCTTGCAACGAACTTGGCAAGCGGTGAAGGAAGTGATGACTGGCCCCGGTGAGATTGATCCACTAATGCGCGAACTAATTTACATCGCCGTGAGTGCGACGAATGGCTGTGAGTATTGCATCGCCTCGCACACAGCAGGGGCGCGGGCCAAGGGTATGGATGATACCATGTTCGGGGAACTAATGGCGATCGCAGCCATTGCCAACATGACCAATCGCCTCGCCAACGGCTATCAAATTCCGGTAGACGAGAGATTTAAGATGTAGGAGTGTAGCGTTGTCCATCCCTGCTTAAGATCAGGTTTAGCAGAATTATTGACCATGCCCAAAGTTCAGATTAACGGGATTGATTTGTTCTACGACATTAAGGGAACCGGTGAGCCTTTGCTATTAATAGCTGGTTTCCTTTGCGATCATGCCTATTGGTCGCTGATTATGCCATCGCTAGTTTCGCAGTATCAAGTCATTCGCTTAGACAACCGAGGTATGGGGCGAAGTTCTGCTCCCGAAAACCCTTATAGTCTGAAACAGATGGCTAGTGATGTTGCAGCATTGCTCGATCATATTGCGATCGATAAGGTGCATGTAGCAGGTCATTCAATGGGTGGTCAGATAGCCCAAGAGTTAGTGTTAGCACATCCTGAAAAGGTAGAAAGTCTGATACTACTTTCATCCTTGGCAAAGGGTGATGGATTATTTAACAGCATCATCGAGACTTGGGGCGACCTCTGCAAAAATGTAGACTTGAAACTTTATGAAAAAGTCGTATTACCCTGGATATTTACAGATACGTTCTACTCGATTCCTGGGATGATTGAAGGTTTGATTGAATTTGCAATCAGATATCCTTTCCCACCTGCGGCTCATTCACTCTATCATCACAGCCGAGCCATGCTTGACTTTGACACAACAAACCGCCTTCAACAAATTCATTGTCCTACCCTAGTTATAGTTGGGAAACAAGACATTCTCACCCCGCTAAAGTTTTCCCAGCAACTTGCTCAAGGCATTCCTAACGCTGAACTTTTAGTCCTCAATGCTGGGGGTCATGGCTTCTTAATTGAGTCCCCGGATGCTGTGGTTTCAGCCATGCTTAACTTCCTGCGGAAGTTGAAGCCAGCCTACACGATGTAAGTGAATCTAAATAATTAAAGGTTTGTAGTAAGCACTTTATTGCTTAGAACTAATCCACCACTAATTAACAGAGTTAGCAGGTTCACTTCAGACAAGTCAGTTTACCATTGGAACATCTGCAACGACAAGCAATCAACGATTTATTTATAACAGTGCTACAGGTGGACTGTTCTTTGACCAGGATGGTAGTGCATCTGGGTTTAATCAGGTAAAATTTGCACAATTATCTGCTGGATTGTCACTAAGCGAAAACAATTTTGTGGTTGTTTGAATCTAAATTAATTTGACTAGAACTTGGGGGAGGGGCAGCCAGTGGCTGCCCCATAGTAATGATTATTATTATTTACTGTTGATTTTATTTTTTGGAAGTCCCTCAATATAAGAATAAGCTCATGGTGATGGGGGGCATAATTACTGCCTTCGGAGGCAGAAATCCTGTCTTCATATACTTATAACGACGAGTTAAAGCCTCCCACATCACACGCAGCAGTAATCTTAGTCTTGAGACTCCTCAGAGATAGTTTCCGATTCGGTTTCAAGTTCTTCTGTTTGGACTTTGGCTGGAGGTTTAACAGGTTTTGGACCGCGTGCTAGGGCAGGATTCCCCTGCTGCCTGTTTTCTTCCCCATAGGATGCTTTTTTCCCTTTGTCAGACGAGCGATTACGGCTTGGTTTTGAGCTTTTGGGGTTGGATTCAATAGGAGGTATAGAATCCTTATTTTCGGAATTGTTGTCAGTGCTTCCTTGGGACTGACGTTCCGATTTCTTAATTGGGCGTTCTACCATTGTTTATTTTTGTAAATTTATCTGTATAGTACATCGGTTTGGTGACTATAAAACGTGCTTTTTTAGGCAAAACCTACGCAGTATTGGGTGCGTTGTAAATAATGTAACGCACCCTAAAACTAATCAACAAAATCAGGTCGTGCCTTTCCGGTTGATTTCAACTTTTGCTCTAAAACTGCCCAATTTTCTTGCTCAATTAAGTTAGTCAACTCATCGAGATTCTGACGATATTGTTGCAGCGATCGCAGCAATGCCTGACGATTATACCGGGCCATCATCACACCCAACTCTGGATTCCCACCACCCACACGGCTGGTATCCCGAAAACCTGAACTAGCTAACTTTTGGGCTAATTCCAAAACATCGGGGTCAGTTTCACTCAAACAAGCAGCAATCAACGAGGAACTGACCATTACAGGTAAATGAGAAATCCAACTAACAGCGCGGTCATGTTGCTCTGGTTGACAATAGTATATTTTAGCGTCAAGCGATCGCACAATTTCCTCTACAACCGTAATTGCACTAGTTTTTGTTGTAGTTATCGGTGTTAGTACATAAGGTTTATCAACAAATAAATCTCGCTGTGCAGCTTCTATCCCACTGTCTGTCCTTCCCGCCATTGGGTGACCGCCGATAAAATTATCCCAAAGGGGAGAAATCGCCTTGACTATCTGTGCTTTCGCTGATCCCACATCAGTTACAACGCAAGAAGCAGACAAATGAGCGATCATTTCCTTAAATTGGGGCACAATAAGCGCTAGAGGTGTACAAATAAATACAACCTCTGCGGCTGCCAATAGGCTCAGATCAACGGATGCTTGATCAACACTGCCGAGAGCAACTGCCTTTTGGCAAGTGGATTCACGGCGACTGACTCCTAAGATATGATGTCCAAGCGATCGCAAATCAAAACCCAAAGATCCGCCTATCAGTCCCAGTCCTAAAATCCCAATATTCATTTTTGATTTTGACATTCCGTTTTTTATGACTTTACCAACTATTAAAGTTGGCATCCAAGGGGTAGCATCGATGACTGTAGAGGAATTACTGGAACAATACGCGGCAGGAGTCTTAAACTTTAATGGTGTTGACCTCTCGGAAGCTAACCTGAGTGGGGCGAAACTCAGTGGCGTGAATCTTAGCGATGCTAATTTGAGTATAGTCAACCTGAGCGGCGCGAATCTGAGTGAAGCTAACTTGAGCAATGTCTTGCTGAATGTAGCAAGACTGAGTGGCGCAAATTTATCTAGCGCCATCTTAAATAACGCCAGTCTCAATGTTGCTAATTTGATTCGAGCGGATCTTAGTCGCGCTCAACTTAAAGGAACCTCATTGATCCGCGCCGAATTAATTCGTGCTGATCTCAGTCGCGCCGATCTGTTGGAGGCTAACCTCACCAGTGCCGATCTGCGAGAGGCGACACTCCGCCAAGCGAATCTCCGTCACGCTAACTTGAGTGAGGCCATATTAAAAGGCGCTTCCTTGACAGGAGCCAACTTGGAGATGGCTAACTTAAATGCCAGTGATCTCAGTCATTGTGACATTAGCGGCGCAAATTTGCGAGATGCCGAACTCAGACAAGCGGTTCTCAGACATGCTAACTTGAGCGGAGCAGATTTGAGCGGGGCGAACCTCCGGTGGGCAGATTTGAGCGGCGCAAATCTCCGGTGGGCAGATTTGAGCGGCGCAAAATTGAGCGGGGCTACTTTAATTGGCGCAGATTTAAGCAATGCCAACTTAACGAATACAATTTTCATCCACGCCGATTTAACTCAGGCAAAATTAATTAGGGCGGAATGGATTGGTGCTGACTTAACAGGAGCAACATTAACTGGGGCAAAGCTTTATGCCACCTCCAGGTTTGGTTTAAAAACCGAAGGCATGATTTGTGAATGGGTTGATCTTAGCCCGGCAGGCGATCGCTCCATTATCCAGAAGTTCCATTCCCAAGATTCACGAGATTTTTTTAACGAAACACCGCCAACAATCCGAATTATTGTTGATGCAGCCATAGAACACGAAGCCAATTTTGCTCTTGCTGGCGCTTATTATCAAATTGCTCAGGAATACCGGAGGCTGAAACAACCTCCAAGCATGGAAAGTGGGCCTCGTCGAACTGTTTTCACATTTCATGTAGATAGCGACGAAGCATTATTTCCCACTGCTTACATTGCGATTCTTCCCTTTCTAGATGCGGTATCTACCCAAAAGAATATTTCCAGGATAGTGGAAATGATTAACAATGAAGTTGTTGGGAACCAAAATTTAAAATCGCTAAAATCACCCCAGATCATGGAAAAATTAAATATTCTTATAGAGCAAGCGATGAGTCAGGCTACAACAATTAAACAGATGAAAAAAAATATCGAAGTAGCTGCAAAGTTAAATTTTTGTAAAGCACCAACCCAAATAATTTTAACAAATTCCAGTGCCCACACTTTGATTGCCCATGACAATCCCCAGTTTGGAAAAAGATTTATTAATCGCTCTGCTCTCAATGCTTCAGCTTATAATGATATATCCAGTGAAGCAACAAAATATATATTGCCTTCGTTAAATATGGTTATGGATTTTGTCAAAGGATTTCACTATATTGGTCATTAGTCATTAGTCATTAGTCATTGGTCATTGGTCATTAGTCATTAGAGTAATGTAAAAAATAAAATTTGGAGGGAGGAAAGAATGCGCGATACCTTTAATAAAATGATCGGTCGAACTCGTTATGTAGTCTTGCGCCTATTTCTGCACTTAGGAGGAGGCGAGGTAGCACCAATTTTGGGAGTATTAAATAGTGCTGGACGAGATGCGATCGATGCCGATGGCGATTTAGAAGTTTTGGGAGAAGGATTGGTAGAAATTAGCCAAACCCTACTGCAATACGATGAATATTGGCTTTCTGCTGCCAACGAAGGTGACGTATTTTTTGATGAAGGCGAGGCAGGAGATTACGTGAATGAATTATTTACTGACTCTGCCCAAAGATATCTCAGTGAACCAGGTTACAGTTCTGACTCTAGAGCGAATGAACCTTTATCTATACCTGTAACCCGCAACGTTATTGTGATGATTACAGTAGCTTATGAAGGAGAAGTACCAGAGTTAGAAACTGATCTTTCTAACGTTCAGGCACTTAAGGAAGGCTTGAAAGCATTGATAAATTTGCATTATAAACATAGATTCAAAGCAATCCAAGTGCATTTTTCGCCAGCACAATTAGGCGATGAACTCACTAGCGATCAACTATTGCAATATTACCCAGAATTGATTCCTTTGTAATGTGTTGGGTAGTCCGTACTTACTACTTACACCAAGAAATTGTTAAGCTCAGAGATAGGACAATAATCCAATGATCATGACCATAGTACGTAAATTTACAGCCGTTTTTTTAGCTCTGAGTTTGTGTATGACAACTGTTGCTTGTGGTGGGGGAAACGAAGCTACTCCTCCAGCTAAGAACGTTAGCCAAACTTCTACTAACACAAAGCTGAGTGACGGACAGTATCAAATACAACAAGCTACCTATGACGATGCAACTGGTGAATACAGCTTGTTTTTACTTAACAATAATCCCCCAACCTTTGCAACCGAAAATTTGCAAATGGCACGGTTAACTGATGATGAAATCAAGCAGGGTAAAAAAACCTATCTAAAGGTAGACAAAGGCCAACCGATTTTATATCTGACGGAAGATTTTAAAATTGAGTATGTCCATAACGTTACCGAGAATAAAACCAATCCTCAAACAGGACAACAAGAGACAGTTGTAGTCCGTCGAGAAAATAATTTCTGGGCACCATTTGCTGGGTCTGTGGCTGGTAGCTTGGCCGGTCAGGCAATTGGTAGTATGTTGTTTAGACCCCAGTATTATGTACCCCCTGTCTATCAATCAGGCCGAGGATTAAGTGGCTTCGGTGGATATGGCGGAAGCTATGGCCAAGCAGTTGAAAGCTACCAAAGTCGCTATAATACGGCACCCGCAGCCGTGAGAAATCGCACTGCGTTCCGCAATACAGGGACAATTAGAAGGTCATATCCGGGAAATTCAACTGTACGCAATACACCGCGTAGCACTACAGGTAATAACCGTCCTTCTGGTTCTGGTTTTGGTGGTAGTACGTTGCGGCCCTCTGGCAGAGCTACTTCACCCAGACGCAATTCTGGTAGTAGTTTTGGTAGTGGGCGTAGTTCCGCACCCCGCCGCTCAACTGGTTTTGGCAGCAGACGCCGTTAGGAAATTCCAAATTTAATAAATAGACTACCTAAGAAGTGAAGGTAGTGTGTTGTATCAAGAAGTCGGAGAGTTGACTTGTAACCCTCCGACTTCTCTTTATATATATGCAATTTGTGACGATTAATTATGAATTATTCGGTCAAATAATATGAGATACTAAATACAAATATTGCTAAGAGAACAGGAACCATTTTATTAAAGTCTATTTGCTTTTTTTGAAGCATTTCTAAACAAGACATCGGGATCATCAGAGGCCAGAAGATAGTTGTTACCAAAAACATCACAACCGATAAAAATTTATCTTCTGGAGTGGAAGTAGGATGACGTAGGGAAAATATTAACCAATTGCTTAAAAAATAGCATGTCATAAACAGGTAAACAATAGTTAAAGTCAGTTGTATCTGATCCATTGTGACTACTCCTGAAGTTATGCGAACTTCACTATAGCCCAATACAGATAACACAGATACTCGTAGGGACACGGCATTGCCGTGTCCCTCATTAAAATGAGAATAGTTCTCTTCCCATCCTCCCCTGCTCCCCTTCCTCACCCGCCGACATGAACACCAGGACGGATGTGGGGATTCTTTTCAGCCCGACGGAGTACTTCACGGGTGACCAAATAATTACTAATTCGTAATGACGCTCGCGGACTCGCTACCGCTACGCTATCGGCGTCGCACTTTTGGTGATAGAGTTAAAACAGGCGATCGCCCCGATAATATTCATAGTTCCGGTAGAGGCGATCGCATTTAATACTTTACTACGCGTGATGTCTACGACGGGCTATGACGCTCGCGGACTCGCTACCGCTACGCTATCGGCGTCGCACTTCTGGTGATAGGGTTAAACCAGGCGATCGCCAGAGCGAATATTCATATTATTGTAAAGGCGATCGCAACTCATATAACCTCTCTACCTTGATTTAAACGGATTCACAATTTCTAATTGACCAGCTACTATTAACCCATCCTGCATATCTTCAGAATAAAGAATACTTGCTCTTGCCGACAGCGCACAAGCAACAATTAAACCATCCCAAAAAGAAAAATTATATCGACTGCGGATATCCGATGCAGATTCAAAAATATTTAAATTGAACTCTACCACAGTACAGCGACGGTAAAGCGACTGAATCACAGCTTTGATTTGCTCTTCGTTAAAAGCTGCTTTTTTCAGCAAATTAGCACAAACCTCATTCACAACCTGCGTACTGATAATTATTCCTTCATTTGACGTAATTGAAATAGCAATATTACGTTTTCTGTCTCTTTCTGCCACTTCTATCTTTTTGTCATCAAATAAACGATAGAGCCAAACATTTGTATCAATAAAATATCTATTATCAGTCATAACTAGCGACTGTAAATTTCTTCAGGGCTGAGTACACCATTCACTTGAATGGGATTTTCAGTTAACTCATCAATTATGTCTTTTTTTGAAAATGATTTTTTCTTCACCAAAATAATTACTTTAATATCATCTCCTTCTCCAAATTCTTGTTTGTACTCATCAGGAATCTGAATTAACCCATTTTGAATTTTTGCTTGAAACTCTACCGCATTCAACATCTTTAAATTCTCTTATCTAGCTATATAAATCAATTTTAGCTCTATTGCCCAGTTCTCTGATCGGGTTTACCAAAATCTGAATTGCATTTCTACAGGTTATTTCATTTCCTAATCAAGGCGATCGTCAAGGGCATTATTACAGCTTCTCGCTGCCAAAATTGCTATATAACTCTCATAGAAGCGATTTCTTTTGATTCGCCGCTTTACGTCTACGCACTGCTGGTGATAGGGTTAAACAGGCGACACACCCTTAATAATCATACTCTTGCTTAATGCGATCGCACCTCAATTTTCTCATGCATTTAATGAGGGAGAATATTATCTAAGCGAAGTTGCAAGCCAGGTAAAAGCGGCGAATTAATTGCTTGATTTAGTCGGTATTGTTGTTGAATATAGCTGTCTTCAACTAATTGACAAATAGTGAATGTAGGTTGTTTAGGTTTACCAATAAATGCTACACCGCCCAATCCTCGATAATCTACAATCCAATATTCAGGAATGCCTAAAAGTGCATATTCTTCAACTTTCCGTGCATAGTCGGTTTCCCAGTTGCTGCTAACAACTTCCACCACCAATTTAATTGAGCGTCCCATTGTAATTACGGGTTCTCGCTCACATTGTGGTTCACGGTCAAGAACGGTTTCATCAAGAACTACAACATCAGGACGACGAGCTGTAGCTGTATCTGCAAAGGGATAAATTAAACAAGTGCGAGGAATAAACCAGGGGAGTTGTTCTGCAACAAGGTAGATCCCAACTTGGGTTGCAAGTTTGCCACTTACCGTTTCGTGTGGGCCAGTGGGTTCCATATCAATTAGTTCTCCGTCTGCTAATTCATAGCGGGGATTGTCTCGGTATTGGGAAAGAAAATTTTCAAATGTGAGGATTTTTGGGGAGATATATGTCATGAAAGTCAATCTCCTAAAGGCAAGTTATTTTGATTATAAGTTAACCGCGATCGCTCTTAGTGTCTCCCTTTAAGAGAAGACTGCGACCCCATCACCGTTTTGGTTCTATGCACTTCTAATGATAAGAACTCTTGCAAAAGTTTTTTGTGTAAATGATCTAGTCGCTACAGTAAACCTTTAAAATCTCTAGCAGATGATTAGGTAGATTGGTATGAGTGAAACTACAGAAACGATTTTCAGCAAAATTATTCGTCGGGAAATTCCCGTTGATATTGTTTATGAGGATGATTTAGCCTTGGCATTCAAAGACATCCATCCCCAAGCGCCAGTTCACATCCTCGTCATTCCCAAAAAACCCATTCCCACACTAGCTGATGCTGAATCTCAGGATCATGCTTTGTTGGGGCATCTTTTGTTAACCGCCAAACGTGTTGCAAAAGAAGCTGGACTGGAAAACGGTTATCGAGTTGTCATCAACACCGGTGATGATGGTGGACAGACAGTCTACCACTTACATCTGCATATTTTAGGAGGACGGCAGTTGAGCTGGCCGCCTGGTTGATACAGCAGCAGGACTTACGCAAAATACCTCTCAAACTCTTATTTCTCCGTGTCGCGCCAGTTGCTTCTCCCTTGGCGCTAGCCTCTCCCTTTGGGATTCGGGGAGACGCTGCGCGTAGCAAGATCCCCGGAGGGGTACAAGTCTCTTAACCGCAAGGGCGCACTAGCTTCTCTGTGTCTCTGTGGTTCGATTTTCCGTTACCTGTGCGTAATATCATGTCCGCTTGATTACTTATTAAACCCGAATCACCCCACCCCGACAATCGTCGCTTTGTCTCCCCTCCCCGCAAGCAGGAGGGGTTGGGGGTGGGGTGCAATGACTGTGGGAATCATAACTATTTATCCGGACATGATATAAGTCCTAAGCAGAATTCAGAATTCAGGAGTCAGAAGTCAGAAGGAAAACAGGCTTTCTACCTAACTTTGAGACCTATATTGTGTACTTCATCAACTTGAAATCTGCTGTAAAACCATAAAACCGGATGAATTGTGTCTATAGACGCGATTCATCACTAAATCAAAAACGCTTCCTTCCAAAATTCTGTAGGAATTTGACACTCCCCAGCCATAAATGGCGGGGATTCTAGCATCAATGACGTTCTTTGCTTTTACAGGTCTTACGACCAATAGAAGTAGAGAGAACATCTCCGCTAGCGTTACTTTCCAGATGCCCTCCG
>NZ_JAIVFQ010000065.1 GCF_020829495.1 Nostoc favosum CHAB5714
GGGGGGGGGGGGGGGGGGGGGGGGGGGGGGGGGGGGGGGGGGGGGGGGGGGGGGGGGGGGGGGGGGGGGGGGGGGGGGGGGGGGGGGGGGGGGGGGGGGGGGGGGGGGGGGGGGGGGGGGGGGGGGGGGGGGGGGGGGGGGGGGGGGGGGGGGGGGGGGGGGATGAGGGAGATGGGGGAGAGAATAACTAATGACGAATGACTAATGACGAATGACTAATGACTAATGACTAATGACTAATGACTAATGACTAATGACTATTAAACTTGTTCGCTGCTAAGATGAGCGATCGCTTGTTTAATCCAATCTTCGACATAAGCATCTTTGGGTAGTCCGATGTCTTCACTTACCACATGCAGGGCGTGACTGACTTCATGGGCAGTATATCCCAAGGCGAAGAGGGTCATTTGCACCTCTTCGAGAATTCCCGGTGCTGGCCCACCTGTGGCGACGAAGAACCCGGCTGATTTGCGCCACTCGACTAATTTGCTTTTCAGTTCCAAACAGATGCGTTCAGCGATTTTTTTGCCGACACCGGGAGCCTGAATTAATATTTGTGTATTGCCAGCGATAATTGCTTGGACTAAATCTGGTAGTTCCAGAGTGTCCAGGAGTGCGATCGCTAAGGCTGCACCAATACCTGTGACAGTCAGCAAGTGGCGAAATAAATCGCGTTCGGATGGCGAAGCAAAGCCATACAGAAAGGGCACTTCTTCACGAATTTGGAAATGGGTAAAAATTTGCGCCACTCCTCCCGACTCTGGTAACTGGTTTGCTAGCCGTTGGGGAACTTGCAAATCATACCCCAAGCCATTCACTTCCAAAGTCAGAATCACGCGATTAGCGCCAATTGTTTGGATACCAGCGACTATACCTTTTAGATAACTAATCATTACAAAAAACCAAAATAATTTAAGCCTTCGATAATTCCACCTGCACAAAAACATGAAGCCAGGTAGCGGTGTTCAGAGGGATGCTCATTGTGCCATTGGAGTAACTCTTTTCGGGCATTCCCCACAATGATTCCCCGGGCGTTGTCTACAGCAAATAAAGCAATATCATTACCTGAATCACCACAGACAACTGTTTGTTCTGCTGCAAATTTCCACTTTTGGCGTAAAAACTGCATTGCCTGACCTTTATCGCTGCTATGGGGTACAATGTCAAGGTCAATACCGCTACTGTAGATTAACTTTACATTTAATTTATATTTCTGCAACTGCGCTTCAAGTTGTGGTAGAACTTTCGCAGAGGCATTTTGTTCTAGGAAAAAGCTCACTTTAAAGGGACGCTGTTCTGAATCTGGTTGCCGAACTAACTCACGGTATTTTTTAGTAATAGATAATACAGTTTCCCTTTCCCATCCCGGAGAGAGGATTTCTGACCAACTTGAGTCTGGAGTATCAGTACCATCAAGGTAAATTTCTGTACCCACAGAAAGAACGAGGGCATCGGGTTGCAAAAGATTTTTTTGAGCTTGGAGTTCTTTGTAAAGTACAGGCGATCGCCCAGTAGAATAAACGATTTTGGTACCGTATTCTTGGCGATGTTGACTCAGCAGTTGATTTAGTTTTGGCAAAGCGCTGTCATCGCCCACTGTGCGATACACGAGGGTGTCATCCAAATCGGTTACAAAAAGAAATTTAGCCATAATCATCTCTTATGCTTTGCTTTAACATCAAATTTGCACTTATTTAAAGAAAGCATAGATGTAGTCTGCTTTAATAAAAAAATCAGCCAGCAGATATACAGGAGAAATACTCCTTCCTGCAAAAACTGCTTTCATATCAAGTTCGGCAAATCACTTACGATATGTCATTGCGTTCGCCCTTGGCGTTCCCATTGGCGCAGCCTCTCCAAGAGTTGGGTATGCAACGAAGTGGAATGTTCGCCTTTGGCGTTCCCGCAGGGTAGCAATTCGCTTGCGGTTTGGAGATTGCAACTCTTAGAGACGCTTTGCGAACACAACGTTTGCAATGACAACTAATCAGCCGAACATGATATCATATCATGTCCGCATAAATAGTTACGCTAACCACAGTCATTACACCCCACCCCCAACCCCTCCCCGCTTGCGGGGAGGGGAGACAAAGCATAGCTTTGGCGGGGTGGGGTTCTTCGGGTTTCATAAGTAATCAAGCGGACATGATATCACTGTTATATTTCACGTAATAAATAGATTTACGCGATGTGCAACTTAATTTTTAACCTCACTTCCATTCCTCTCTCCTGCTCTTGAGAGGCTTTGAATTCTCCCCCTTCCCTGGTACTTAATTTTTAACCTCACTTCCATTCCTCTCTCCTGCTCTTGAGAGGCTTTGAATTCTCCCCCTTCCCTGGTAGGGAAGGGGGCTGGGGGGTTAGGTTCGAGTAAAAGTTGCACACAGCGTTAGATTTATAAGTTCATTACAATGATTGCTGCAAATGCTTAAGCGTTTCTTATACATGAAAGAGCATTTGTTGCAAAGTATTAAACGTTTGCAACAACTAATTATACATTTGCTGCAAATGCTTAAGCGTTTCTTATATATGGAAGAGTATTTGTTGCAAAGTATTAAGCGTTTGCAACAAATAATTATACATTTGCTGCAAATGCTTAAGCGTTTCTTATATATGGAAGAGCATTAGCTGCAAACGTTCAAACTTTGACAACTAATGTTTAAATTTGAGCGATGTCTACAGAGACGTAGGACTGAAAAACAATGCAGAGACGTGGCAATACTGTTCGGTTAAGGCAAGAGACGCGATGAATCGCCGTCTATACAAGAATACAATCTATTTAAACTCCTCTACTGCTTGCGATCGCGGTTAACACGTCTCCATAACATCCACCAACCGAATTAATAAATCTCGCACTGCGTTTCTATCCCGCCTCGGAATGAATTCCGAGTCTCATAGCTAAAGTCCACTTAAGTGGACTAAATTGATTATTCAGTCCACAAAGCGTGGACTTCAGCTATTAGCCCTGAACTTTAGTTCTGGGCGGGATGTCGGTAAGTGTGACAGTTTAACCTGACAAAAATGTGGGTAAAAGAGTTGAAACGTATGTGGACAGCACTTGTGTGTACATCGTAGGTTCACGGGGCGGCATACCTCTGCGTCACATCGAATCAATAAGCGGGCATAAGACCCTATTGGCACTTGAGCGCTATTTAGAAGTGACCAACGACTCTTAACGTCAGACGATCGCGCTTGTTGATTTTTTAATCTTCACAAAAAATTGTACTGTTTTTAGCTTTGCGATTTACTGAGTTTTCCTCTGCCTCTGCCTTCCTCGATAAGTATATAAACCGAATCATTTTAAGGAAGGGGATGGTTTACTGTGTGCAAGTGCCACCACAGCTTGAACTAACTCTTGTGGATCAAGGGGCTTGGTAACATGGCATTGATAGCCACTGATTATCGCTCGCTGGTAATCATCAACTCTGGCATAGGCAGTCAAAGCGATCGCCAGAATGTGTCCCCCTTTTTCGGGGGTTAAAGTTCGGATTTGTTTAATCAGGGAATAACCATCAACTTCGGGCATCCCAATATCACTGACTAAGACATCGGGTTGAAAGGACTCCAGGTTTGCCAACACTTCTGCGGCAGAGGAAACAGTCAGGACTGTAGCTCCGTATTCAGTAAGCAATACTGTTAATAGCTCACGGGCATCAGGATCATCATCAACTGTGAGGACTCGAATCCCCGTGAGTTCGAGTGCTTGTTGTGACAAATTATCTGTCTGCTTGATTTCCGATTCAATATTCAGCAGTGGCAACTGGACTGTAAAGGTGGCTCCAAAGCCTTCACCAGGACTATCAGCCGCGATCGTGCCGCCATGAGCCTCAACTAACTGACGGACGATCGCTAACCCTAATCCCAACCCGCCATACTTGCGAGTAATTGAGACATCTTCTTGACGGAATGATTCAAAAATATACGGGAGAAAGTCAGGGCTAATACCTTTGCCAGTGTCGCTGACGATAATATGTACTTGATCATCGACTTGCTTTAGTCGGATTTCTACCCGTCCGCCTTTGGGAGTAAACTTGATAGCATTAGAAAGTAAATTCCAAACGATCTGTTGCAGGCGGTTGGAATCTCCAGAAACCTGCCCAATATTCGGCAGTACTGGATGCAATAGTATTGATTTAGCAACAGCTGCTGTACTTACCGTGTCGATCGCACATTCAATGACAGATGCCAGATTTACAGGACTAGCATCGATGCTGAGTTTGCCGCGCAGAATCTTGGCGACATCGAGCAAATCATCAATCAGTTGAGTTTGCAGTTTAGCGTTGCGTTCGATGGTGGCTAAGGCTTCAGCTGTTTTAGTTTCATTAAATTTGCGAGTTTGCAGCAGTTTTGTCCAGCCGAGAATGGGGTTGAGAGGCGATCGCAATTCGTGGGAGAGAACGGCAAGAAACTCATCTTTGATGCGATTGGCACGTTCTGCTTCAGCCCGCGCGGCTTGCTCTAGCTGGAATAGGCGATCGCGTTCAGCTTCGAGTTGTTTTTGCGCTTCGATATCAGTTGCACTGCCAAACCATTTGACAATTTGACCTTGCTTATCCTTTTGCCCAATTGCTTGGTGTAGATGCCATCGATAGACACCATCTGCTTGCCGCATACGACCTTCGGCTTGATAAGAAGTACCCTGTCGTACTGCCTTGCTCCACTGTTGAGCCATAATAATTACATCTTCTGGATGAACAATTTCTTTCCAGCCGATGGTGTGGAATTGTTCTGGCGTTAATCCTGTGAATTCCAACCAACGTTGATTGACATCGAGTAACGCTCCTTCAGGGTTAGCTGTCCAGACTAATTGTGGGATTAATTCTGCCAAGCACCGATAGCGTTCCTCGCTTTGGCGTAATGCTTCTTCTACCTGTTTGCGATCGGTGATGTCTTCGGCAATACCTGCAAACCGATAAATCTCTCCTATTTCATCTCGAAGCCCAAAGCAGCGATCGTGAACCCAGCGAATGCTACCATCGGGTAAAATAATCCGATATTCCTGATCAAATTTACCTGCAACAGCTTTTTCATGAAAGGCTCTCTGGGTCGATTCTCGATCTTCTGGGTGAATACGATCAATCCATGCTTGTTGTCCTTGATACAATTCTTCCGGGTTTAATCCCCACAGTCGTTTGTAGGCAGGACTGACATAGCTGACTCGATTTTCAGGCACTTCTCTGATCCAGAATACTGCATCAATATTTTCTGCAAGTTGCCGAAAACGTTCTTCACTCTCGCGCAGAGCTTCGGCTGAACGTTTGCGTTCGGTGATATCTATATCAATACCAGCCATCTGCATCGGTTGCCCCTGTAGGTCGTAGAACACCTTGCCCTGGCTCAATGCCCACCTAATTGTGCCGTTGGGATATACTACTCGAAATTCAATGTCATAGTCTTCTCCGGTGGCGATAGCACGATCTACATCTGCCAGGACGCGATCGCGATCGTCAAGGTGTAACCGCGCGACAAACATCTCGAATGAGCCGTCAAACTCTCCTGGTTGCAGTCCAAATAAGGCTTCTAGGTTATCTGACCAAGAAATTTTTCCCGTCTGGATGTTCCAGTTCCACGTTCCCATCCGAGAGGCTAACAGTGCCAATCGCAGCTGTTCTTCCCTCTGCCGTAGTTCCGCTTCTACCTGTTGGCGTTCCTTTAATTCACGCTGTGCCTGCTGATACAGTTCTGCCTGTCGCAAGGCGATACTCATCTGAGTTGCCAACTCTTTAAGCAAGTCAATTTCTAAGGGCTGCCAAAATCGAGGGGAGGTACAATGATGAGCAATTAGCAATCCCCAAAACTGGTTATCTTGCAGAATTGGTACAACCAGATGAGCTTTGACTTGAAATGCCAACAATTCACCGTGGCATGGGTCAATACTGCTATCATGAATATTTGATACTGCCGTGACTTGCCCCTGATAATAGCGTTCGATATAATCCTTGATAAAGGTGGGATCGTACCTAACAAGTTGCGATTGATTAGAGGCGATGTAGCTTTCAGCTAGGCAGGGATCATACATAGTAGAGAAAAGCAGCGATCGCCACTGTGCCCCAACCGATTCTGCTACTACTGTACCATTGCCGTCAGATTTTAACCGAAAAACCAAGACCCGATCAGTGTGAAGAAATTCTCTGACTTCGGCTACGGTTGTCTGAAGAATTTCATCCAGATTCAGCGATTGATGAATTTTTTGGGTAATATATAAAACTACACGCTCTCGTTCAATATGCTGTTGTAGTTGGGTGTGTAGCCGCATTGTTTCAATTGCCCCATTGATTGCTATTTGCAGCCTTTCTGGGGTAATTTGCTCTTTGACAATATAATCTTGTGCGCCCGCTTTGATCGCCTGAACTGCGATCGCCTCATTG
Source organism: Nostoc favosum CHAB5714 (assembly GCF_020829495.1). Classification (GTDB taxonomy): domain Bacteria; phylum Cyanobacteriota; class Cyanobacteriia; order Cyanobacteriales; family Nostocaceae; genus Nostoc; species Nostoc favosum. The sequence goes on from NZ_JAIVFQ010000065.1 coordinate 6,369, forward strand.
CCCTGTGCGGTGACGACAATCACAGGTAGGCAAGGCTGTGGGGTCGAGGGTTGCAATTGAGCCAAAAATTCCAGTCCATCCAGATCGGGTAGTCGATAATCAAGTAAAACGGCATCTGGCTGGTGTCGCTGCCACAGTTCTAGTCCTTGCACCCCTAACGTTGCTTCCAGGATAGTATAGGAATATTCGCGATCGCGCAGCAAATATCGCCTATAGAGTTCTCGATCTTCTGGGGAATCACCGACAATTAGGAGGGTGCGCTGTTGCTGAGACATCGTAAATTAATTGAGCGGATAGAGTTAAAGCTCACATTCGGCAGATTATCATAGATAAATCAGTCTTTTTAACCTAATCGCGTAATTCCCCTTCCTCAGCCAAAGGCAGGGAGGGGATGTAAGCGAGTCAAAAACGAAAAACGAAACGCCCTATTGCTGAATTTTACCATAGGTAAAACAAGCAATGGGGCAGTTGAGTTTTTGACAATTCTTCTCTACAAGATAGGCATCGCGTTAGCTTTTTGGTTCCTGTTGAGATTGTATATATTCTTTGATTGTTTCTAGGGGTGCGCCACCTGCTGAAATAACACAATAGGCATCAGTCCAGAAGCTAGGATCTTCGCTTGGACAATAAAACTGTTTTAGATAATCTTGAAATTCTTTCCTAACAATCCGACTTGACGCAGATTTGAGAGAACTAATCAGTTGTGAAATATTGTTATCTGGATGAGCATCTACTAATAAATGAACATGATTTTCTTCTCCGTTAAATTCTAGCAAAATACATTTTCTTTTTTCGCACACTCTACTAAATACTTCCTTTAGCTTAGAAAGAATTGCTTGAGCAATAACATTTTTACGGTATTTAGTCACAAAAATCATGTGAAACTGAATTCTAAAAACGGCATGAGCGCCTGAACGTAGTTGAGTTTTCATCTTGACAACTGAATTAGACAATCGTATTGTACCATAAGTTAAGAAACTGAACGGGAGGTGATTACTGCTGGCGTTACGTAGAGCTACTTTTAGACTATACCCCACTAAACAAGTGAATGATTTATTGCACTATCATAGGCGGTTACATAAGGAACTTTATAACGCCGCAGTGCATAATAGAGTCAATTATTATAAAAAGTTCGGTAAGTCTGTTTCATACTTTGAACAGCAAAATTGTTTGCCGGATTTCAAAGATGTTTGGATAGAGTATAAGGAAATAAATTCTCAAGCTTTACAAGCTACTTTGAAGCGTGTTGATTTTGCGTTTCAACGTTTCTTTAAGGGGCTAGGCAAGTATCCGAGATTCAAGTCAATTAGGCATTATTCAGGGTGGAGCTATCCCTCATTTACGGGATGGAAAGCACACAGTACTGGCGATAATGGTTATTTAGAATTAGCGAAGATTGGTCAGATACAGATGCGAGGCAAAGCGCGAGTCTGGGGACATCCTAAAGCAATCGATATTGTTTACCGTAATGGTAAATGGTATGCGAGTATCGTTTTAGAAGTTGATGAAATCTTGCTGAAAAATAACCGCAAAACCGACAATGGGATTATTGCAATTGATTTAGGATGTAATGATGCTATTGCCTGGACTAATGGAGTTGAGAACGGATTAGTTTCTGCACCTCGATTTTTAAGGAAAGCAGATAAACAGAATAAACGCTTAAGCAAAGCTGAACGTCGTAAACGTTCACCGAATTTCAAGAAAAAAATCAAGGCTTCTAGAAGATGGAAGAAAGCCCAGAGGCAGGTTGGTAAACTTAATAGGAAGGTTGCTAACCAGCGTCAAAACTGGGTGCATCAAGAGACTACACGAATTATTAGCGGTAACAGCACGGTAGTCACTGAAAAACTAGAAGTTAAGAAAATGAGTGCCAGAGCTATTAAGGGCAAACGCAAAAAACAGAAATCTGGACTAAATAAATCGATTCTCGATGTGGGAATGGGCATGATAAAGGACGCTCTAAAAGCCAAGTTATCAGATGTTGGCGGCTTATTCGTAGAAGTTCCTACACGTCAGGTAAAACCATCTCAAACTTGCCCTAAATGTGGGCATCAAGAAAAGAAAACTTTAGATCAAAGAATTCACGTTTGCAAAAACTGTGGATATCATCAACAACGCGATATTGCATCCGCAGAAGTTATGTTGCTTTGGCACTCAAATAATCTACAGGGGTTGGGAACCAACCTCTCAGACGCAGATGATTCTAGCTCTATTTCAGGCACTCGTAAACGAAAGTCTGCGGGAAGTATGAAACAACTAGGTCGTGCGAAGCGTCAAAAATTTTGCTCTACGGGTGGGGATGTAGAAACCCCACCCACGGGCGTAGTAGGGTGGGGTAGTTCATAATAGCCCTAAAATCGTCATTTATGTAAGGATTTTACTATAGCCCTGTTTTATAACTCTGGGAAATGTGTGATTCGTACTCTCTGACTCATACAGCATAATTCAGAATTCAGGAGTAAAACACGCTTTATACCTGGGTAATAGACTTAGCTTGTATACCTCACCAACTTGAAATCTGCTGTAATATCATGTCCGCATAGATAGTTATGCTAACATGATATAATATCATATCTGCTTGATTACTTATTAAACCCGAAGAAACTCACCAGCAGGCTCTCGCTTCTACTCATCGCTCAAAGTTTCAATCAACAAATCTACCTGCTGCTGTCGTTGCTGCAAAAAACTTTCGCACTGACGCAAATACTCAACAGCACTTGCGAATTGCTCAAACACAGCTTCCAACTCCAACTCACCCGATTCAATACGAGCTATGATTCCCTCTATTTCAGCAACCTTTGCCTCATAATTCCAACCTTCCTCAGAACTAGAAGCACTCTTACGTTTAACCATCAACCTCTCTGTGTCCTCTGCGTCTGGAGCGGTTCGTTTACTTCCATAACCTTCACTTTAACCCCACCCTGCCCCAACTGAATCACTAACTCTTGCCCCACAGCCAACTTTGCCGCAGAACGAGCGATCGCCCCATCTTCTTGCCTCACCACCGCATAACCACGCTGTAACACCGCTTTCGGGTCAAGACTAGCCAACTTTTGCCGCAACAACTCTAAATGCTGCGTTGCTTGCTGCGATCGCCCCGTCGTAATTTGCACCAAATGCTGACGCTTCCAACCTAACTTGTCCACCTCCAGCTGCACTTGCCGATCTAACCGCAACCGTCGCAAACGATTTCGTAATACTTGCAGTTTATTAAGAGAATTTTCCCCAAAGTCATACACCGCCTCATGTAAAGCCACAACTCGCCCCCGATGCTCAGTATACAACTCTGAAAGTGATGGCACAACTAGTTCTGCCGCCGCAGTCGGTGTATGCACACAAGCATCTGCAACTAAATCTGCTAAAGATTCATCTCTTTGATGACCGATACCAGTAATTACAGGAATGGAACAACTAGCAAGCGATCGCACCACTCGTTCATCATTAAAACAAGCCAACTCCTCCACCGCCCCACCACCACGGGATAAAATTAGCACTTCGGCGCGGCCATCTCTTTCCACCCGCTCAATTGCTTTGACGATAGATTCCGGCGCTTGCTCACCTTGTACTGTAGCGGGAGAAAATAAAACCTGTAAACCTGGATACCTTTGCTTGAGAGTTTTTTGAATATCACCCCAAGCAGCCGCAGTGGGTGAAGTGACGACAGCGATCGTTTGGGGATGGGTTGGGAGCGATCGCTTTCTTTGAGCATCGAACAACCCCTCAGCCAGCAAGCGATTTTTGAGTTGTTGATAGCGCAACGCCTGTAACCCAACACCAGCAGGTAGAGTTTGCCAAACTGATAACTGATACTCTCCCCGTTGTGGATACAGGCGAATACTGCCCAAAATGATTATCTGCTCACCGGGAACGGGTATCTGGGCGAGTTTTGGTAGTTGGCTATTCCATACCACACACTTAATTCCGGCGGTGCGATCGGTATCTTGCAACGTAAAAAATAAACCACTGCGATGATGGTTAGCGCTGGAAACTTCGCCAGTTACCCAAACTTGCCGCAATTGTTCATCTTGCTCTAACAGCAAGCGGATATAGTCAGTTAATCCAGAAACTGAAAGTGCAGTATCGAGAATCAGAGAGTCGGGAAGGTCGAGAGTCATCAAAGATGCCTGAAAGCATTTGTGCTGGAGCGATTTTAGCATTTTTAATGAAAACAGAAGTTTATGCCAGTAAACGCTTTAATCTTTTGTAGACATCATCATCATTGCGCTTACCGACTAAAATCACTTCTATTAAATCTTGCTCAGGAAAATACCTGTAAACAATTCGATATTCACCACTATCAACTCGATATAAATCCTGATAACCAGATAGCTGCTTACTATCAGTTGGTAAAGGCTCAACATTCAAAGCTAAAACCTTTTTTGCAATCTGTGCTGCTATTTTAGGCTGTAAACCGTTGAGAAAATCAAGAACAGTTGCTAGACCATCAAGCTTCGCCATTAGCTAAATGCTCTAGTGCAGATGTAAAAGCCTGTGTACCAATCATTTTGGACTGACTCAGAGCAACTTCAGCAGCTTGACCGAAAACCATATCCTCTAATTCTTCCAACCGATTAATTAATTTTTGGTAGCTCTCTGCTGAAATAATCACATGGCTAGGCCGTGATTGCTTGGTTAGTAGAACTGGCTCAATAGCAGCCTTGTCAAAAACCTCACCGTGTTTGTTACGAGCATCTGTGAGAGTATAGGTCTGCATAGCAATTTTAGACTATTTTAGACATTTTGACTATATTTTAGCAGATAACTCTTCTCATCTCAATTTTGGCTCAAGATAATACACTGTTCATTATTGAATGTTAGATTTTTCAGTGCGTCTTAAAGCAATAGGTGATTACATTATTTGGTTTAATCTTTCAGAGACTGGAGTAACTGGCTAGGGCGTGCCATCTTCACAGCAACATAAAGATCCGGATAGTTAACAAATATATAGTGTTCATACTTGTACCAATGCATTTCACCCTTTTCTTTGTTACAAACCTGGCAAATAACCCATAAATTCTTGAATTCCATTGATAACCAAGGATACTGTGACCGAGGTAGCTTGTGATCTATGGTCTTACCACCTTTGTCAGAGTAGTGAGATCCACAAATTGGACAGTACCAATTGGAATTTTCTCTCACCCAATCTTTACTATCTTGAGTTGTACCGCACTCATAATCACCATTAATATAGCGCCAATAATCGAATTTCCTATAAGTTTCAAAATCTTCATGAGTTAGCCTGTGATATCGCTTATTACCAATTTTGTCCGCAAGCTCAAATAATTCTTTAAGTTCTTTCTCTTCAATGTTAACCATATTTATTGCTAAACCTTTACTGTTCTATATGTCTTGTGATTAGGCTTTTTTTTATATTTAATATTAGTATTTTGACTAAAATCAATAAATTCAATGGCTGTCTCAGGAAACTGCTTATCAATTTCTTCTGCTACCTCGTTAACTTTTTTAGATAAGCTTTGGTTATAGTCGTTTATTTCTTGATTCGTGAGATATCTATTGCCAATCCGATCAGCCTCGATAAATAATTCTTCAAGTGTCAATTCCTCAAACTGATAATTACCTATAAACTCCTCTATTTTCTGAGAAAGGTTAATAACATTATCCCAGCCAATATTTTTGTAAAAATTTTCTTTTAGCCAAACTTGATCTTCTTTATGAAGCTTACTTCTATTCTTTGAGTTAGCGAGTTGAACAACCCGATAACTCATTCCTCTAAAATTCCTTTTTTTATCTTTTTGATAAGCCATATAGTCAGTACTTTATCCTAAAGTCCATTTGAAAAAAGTAATTACTGCTTTCCGAATTTCACTATCTTCATACTTGAGAATTTCTTTAGTATTTATAGCTACTTTGAGTTTAATTTGATCAACTAAATTTTTTAGAGATTTATTGTCTTTTTTGAGTTGTTCATTAACTTCGGTTAAATTTTTGTTTTGAGAATATATTGTTTTGAACTCAACTTCTAAAATATTATTTTTCTGAGACAAGCTTTTAATTTCAGCTTCGTATTTTTCTCTTTCTTGTTTTGGATACTTTTTAACTTGATCAATTTTGGCAGCATATTCCTGCTCCTTCAACTCAATCTCTTTAGTTTTCTTCGTTACCAGACCTTTCTGGGCAGCTTGAAGACGCTGACGCTTAATTAATTCAGAACTAGCAAAACGCGAAATAGCTCTGCGAATGGTAATTTCATCAGGATTGGTACTAAAGTCAATTACTTCCAAAGCACGCATAGCATCTGCTTTTGTCCATCCCTCACTTTCAAGTAGCTTAATAGACTGTGACTTATTCACGTTTGCTGAAGATAGTTTATGTAATTTATGTTACTATTATGGCAGTATATTATCTCGATGGCAACAAGCCAAATTCAAGCATAACGGTAACTTTACTAAACTTATCGATGCTGAAGACTACCTAGTTTTTTGTTGTGGGTGATCGAGATTTGACGAGCGATCGCACCACGATAGAGGTTTTCTCTCTCCAAAACAAAGCAGTCTCATTATGTACAGTGCATAAGGTCAGTTGTTTAGATAATTTTTTCTTGAAAACCCCTTGCTTACCCAGCCAAAAAAAGCTATCTCTGAATGCAAGTTGGTATCATTGTGCAAGACTACCCTAATCTGGTAGCGATCGAGTTACGATCTTGTTACACCCCTTTTTTGATTTGAGAAGTCCTATTCCAGAATTTTCTGGTTAAAATAGTATATCTGTTCTACTCCAACTTCCAGAGCAACACTCCTTAAAACCATATATTTAGAGGCATTAGAAGCAGGAATGGCTATCAACACCGATACTTCTGGCAAGCAAAAAGCGCTGACTATGGTGCTCAACCAGATTGAGCGCAGCTTTGGTAAAGGAGCAATCATGCGCCTGGGCGATGCCACCCGGATGCGGGTGGAGACAATTTCCAGTGGGGCGCTTACCTTAGATTTAGCATTGGGTGGTGGTTTACCCAAGGGGCGGGTAATTGAAATTTATGGGCCGGAAAGTTCCGGGAAGACCACAGTAGCGCTACACGCGCTCGCAGAAGTGCAAAGAAATGGCGGTATTGCTGCCTTTGTTGATGCTGAACACGCCCTTGATCCCACCTATGCTGCGGCATTGGGTGTAGATATTGACAATTTGCTGATTTCCCAACCAGACACAGGCGAATCAGCTTTAGAAATTGTCGATCAGCTGGTTCGCTCTGCTGCGGTTGATATTGTAGTCATTGACTCAGTAGCAGCATTGGTTCCCCGTGCTGAAATTGAAGGCGATATGGGTGACGCCCACGTTGGACTGCAAGCGCGGTTAATGAGCCAAGCCCTGCGTAAAATTACTGGCAATATTGGGAAATCTGGTTGTACAGTAATTTTCATTAACCAGTTGCGGCAAAAAATCGGTGTTACTTACGGCAGCCCAGAAACTACTACTGGCGGTAACGCATTGAAATTTTACGCTTCGGTGCGCTTGGATATTCGCCGAATTCAAACCTTGAAAAAAGGTACAGATGAATATGGTAATCGCGTTAAAGTCAAAGTCGCCAAAAATAAAGTAGCGCCGCCTTTTAGAATAGCGGAATTTGACATTATTTTTGGCAAAGGTATTTCTACCTTGGGTTGTCTTGTTGACTTAGCAGAAGAAACTGGCATTATTGTCCGCAAAGGAGCTTGGTATAGTTACAACGGCGATAATATCTCCCAAGGACGAGACAACGCCATTAAGTATCTAGAAGAAAAGCCTGAATTCGCTGACGAAATTAAGAAACTGGTGCGGGAAAAACTAGATAAAGGTGCTGTTGTTTCTGCTAACTCTGTAGCTAAAGCCAGTGAAGAAGATGAAGAGGAAGAAGTCGATTTAGAGCCAGAAGAATAAGGAATGCGGATTTATCTGCAACTTTTAATATATAGTGGGTTACATAGACAGCTAACCCACCTTTTCTAAAGTATTGATGAGTTATAGCAAGCCTAAGAAAATGATTGCCACTATTACCGCAAGCCGGAAGTCAAAATTTAAAAGTCAAAAGTCAAAATTTTTGTATATTAAGGCTTTTGCAAGTTTTAAAATGGTAGCTTGATTTCCGCCGGGCTGTACTATATGTATATGACGAGCAATCATTTTATTTTTATGGCGTTTGTCGTTGGAATCAGTTAAAAGAAGGGGCACAACATTTTTGTTTGTGCCCTTACGAATTGTCTATACTTCACGCAATTAACTTATCCCACGGCTATGTTTTCATAACCGTGAGGAAATCGAAGTCATTAGTAACTAATGACTAAATCGGCGGGCGGGGCGGCTATCCCGGACACCCCTTGAAGGGATGGGATTCCCGCCGATTTTCGTTGAAAATTGCTATAATTTCCAATTTTTTAGCTGAGATTCTATGGTATTTGTCTGCTAAAAAAGCGGTCTAAAATTTCTGATTTCTGTTCCGAACTGAAGTTGTCATACCAATCTTCAAACTTTTCAACTAGTCGAGGATTTCTGAAAATCTCTGAATTATCATCTGGTTTTTCAGTCAAAAGTTTTGGCCTGTTACAGGGATAAGTAAGTATTTCTACTTGATTATCCCTCTTTCGATGCATAAGTTGCATCAATAACTCTATTGCTACAGTTGGCAATACGCGGCAGGTAGAACTCATGAAAAAATCAAAAGTCATACTACCTAGACGGATGCGATCGCCATCTTTGAGCTTGATCGTCCCGAAAGCGCGATCGTCATTCACAAATGAGCCATTGGTGCTGTTGAAGTCTATAAAATAGAAGCCTTGATCGTCAATATATTGAATAGCAGCGTGGCGACGAGACATATAACTATCAACAATGCAAATACCACTGCTGCGATTACGACCTATTGTCCAGATTTGCTGTGGCTGCTGTAAACTTTGGGTCTGATTGTCGCACAAATTAGTCATCAAATAAACAGCAGAAGTATCCACTACACCATGTACATAACATCTCTTCCCTCTCGTCAACGACGGTTGAGATAGGTTTTCTAGCTGAAGAATTTCATCTAGAAGGCTGCTGTGGTGTTCATATAACTTAAGAAATACCTGATATAAAGTTAATCTCCGTTCTATTTCCGTTTGTGCAAAGTCAGCCATCATACGTAAACCTTGTATTACCTGATTTCGGTTGTGAATATTTTGCTTCAGCCTACAACCAGGGATAATTAATTTTTAACTTTCCCCTGCCATCTGAAAACTTGAGTGGCTTAAGAGCGTTAAATTTTACAATTTTTAAATTCGAGATTCCCTGTTGTTCCTAGCTATAAAAAGCATGGAAACATCTAAAACAAATTATTATGATCCTTTATTGTTTATTGTAAATAATCATTTGTTATTTGTAACACATAAAAATTATAAAGATTTGATTAAGAATCGCCAACTATCTACGTATTTCTGCTGGATAATCGGATATTTCTTAACATTTACAAGAGCGATGACTATCGTTCAACCCAACTATAACCGTCCTGAATTATTCGTGATAAAAAAGATCCCCGACAACTTTTACTAAGTCGGGGATCTGCGGGTTGGGTTGCAATTCTTACAAATTAAATAGGATTGTTATATCATATATATTTGGTCGATTCTGAATAAATCTGAGTTTTATCGATAAGAATAAGGGCTGATTTATCTAAGCTCATGAGAAAATAGAAGCCTTGTGAGCTTTATAAAACAATACAGTTCAGTTTAAGACTTGATCCTCCCTAAGCCTCCTTAAAAAAGAGGGAACTAGTACAGAACGAAGTAAATAGAGCAACCATTTAAAATCCCTAAAGAGCTTATTCCATAATACTTTTCAATGCGTGATTTTTGAATGCGTGACTTCCGCCTTGCGGTACTAGTCTGGGAGGCAGGGCAAGCGAGTAACTTCTCAAATTTAAACTTTTAATTCACAACAAGCCTCGTTTCCCATTGGGACGGATGGTCATCCAATTTGTTTTTGCTAGTGCAAGCTGTTCATCAGAAATTTTGGCACTGGTGAGATTAGCACCACACAGATTAGCTCCTCGGAGGTTGGCATTACTGAGATAAGCATTGCTGAGGTCTGCGCCTCGCAGGTCTGCCCCTTCTAAATCAGCATGGTTAAAGTATGCTTTGCTCAAATTAGCATCCTTGAGATTTGCTCGAGTGAGACTGGCTCTGCCAAAGTCACTATTGTGAAGATTAGCTCCCTGGAAATTAGTTTTTTGCAATTGAGTGGAATGGAAATTTGTTTGGGATAAGTCAGCACCTTGCAGATTCAGCAAACTTAAATTGTGTAGAGCAAAATCTCGTCTTCCCTTCTGATAGGCAGTTAATAAACCTTGGGTATCTAATTTACGCTCAACTTTATAAGTTTTAACTTGTGAACCATTACTGTTACTGTTAACAAAAGTCGTTGATTTGGCCATCCCAGAACCCTGGTGTAATCCAGCTGCTTCCGCTGCTGCCTTGGCTCGTCTAGCACGAATTGCTGCCGCTACCTGTGCCACTCCTGTACTGGTAGCAGCAGCAGAGTTGTTACATAAAACAGCAGAATTTTCCACGTGGTTATGTGTTCGCTCTTTAGACCCAGTATCTGATTTAATTAGTAAACTTTTTGCTAAACTTTCTAAGTATGGTTCTATTTCCAATGCTCTGAGAACTTCTGTCGCTGACTGATAGCGATTACGTACAGACACCTCTAACATTTTTCGCAATACATTGCTCAAGTGGTCACTCACTTGCACAAGTTGCTCCCACATCATCTCGCCAGTGTTGGGATTGTAATCTAAATCTTTAGGAGTTTTGCTAGTCAGTAAATAAATGCATGTCACCCCCAGTGCATAGATATCACTGGCGTAGACTGGACGCATAGCCATTTGCTCTGGAGGTGCAAAACCAGGAGTACCAATGGCATACGCAGTTAATGCTGTCTGTCCTGATTGATTTATCGCACCTTGGCTGATTTGGTTTTTGACGGCACCAAAGTCGATGAGTACCATTCTGGCATCTTGAGTGCGGCGAATTAAGTTGGCTGGCTTGATATCACGGTGAATCACCTTTTGATCGTGGATGTATTGCAGTAGTGGCAGAATCTCGCTCAAAAATTGCTTGACTCCAGTTTCGCTTAAGATGCCGTTAAGTTTGACCTCTTCCTGTAAAGTATCACCACTGATGTATTCTTGAACTAAGTAGAATTGCTCATGATCTTCAAAATAGTCTAACAATCTTGGTACTTGGGGATGATTGCCAATCTTACCTAAAGTTTTGGCTTCTCGTTCAAAGAGTTCTCTAGCCATCTGTAAAACGTGTGGGGCGCTTCCTGATGGGCGTAATTGTTTGATTACGCAACTCGGTTCTCCTGGTAAGCCTTGATCATTGGCTAAGAAGGTTGCTCCAAAGCCACCCTGACCTAATGGTTTGATCACCTGATAGCGATCGCGCAACAGGAGTTGCGAGCCACAAGAGCGGCACCTTTGACTATATACCAAATTTTCTGGATTGGGACAGATAGGATTTAAGCAGTAGCTCATGCACTGTCAACTCGCTGCACGAATAATCACGGTGAGTTGTTATACTCTCTTTCAATTATTTAGATATTAATCAACTCTTGCCAGGTAATTTTTGCTGGAAATCCTTTAAAGATTTTCTAAAGTTTAGCTAATATTACGTAAATTAATGGCAAAATAAAATAATTATTATACTTACAGTGCTAAATAGTATTTGGATTACTTTATACCATATTTAGTATTTATTGTGAATGGGTAAATTCTTGATTGTTTCTGTAGTCTTATTTTCGAGAATTGGTATTTAAAGCTATTGGAGGGCAGTGCCCAAAGCCAGTTGCTCTACTTGGAGCAAAGTCGAAGTGATGGCTTGGGCCAATAGCACGGTGCTAATGCTGCGCTATCGGCCTACACCTACAATGGCGTTTCCCCGAATCCCAAAGGGAGAGGCAGCACCAAGGCATAATATCAAGTTCGGGTGATAACTTATAGTAAAATCTGTCAATGCAAGTTGGGTTGTAGCAAGATCCACGTAGGGGTACGGCAGTGAAACCCAATATAAACAAGGATAAAATGTTGGGTTACGCTGGGGGAAGCCCCTTGTCTACGAGACCTTGTTTGCGTTCGGGTCTACGTTCTTCAAACGCCACTTCCTACCCTTCTCCCGACCGAGATAAATTCGCGTTCGGGAACGCTAAGAGCGAACAAGCCGATAAACCGCAAGGGCGCAGTGGCTCCCCAACCTAGAGATATTATAAGTGTTTAACCGAACCTGATATAAGACCGCACTGACTGCCTTACAGAAAATCGCTGTAGAATTTTAGATGTCCAAATTTGGAGACAATTTAGAATCATCTCCATTGGTCGTTAAGAGACTATTAGCTGGCTTTCATATTCACACTAATCAGTTGTTCGAGAAGTGCAAAAACATCACTGCGGCTGAGTTTTTCTTTACCACTAGCAAGGGCGTCAAGAGTGCCATTAGCCAAGGTTAAGGGAATTTGGCAAAAATCTAAGGCTGGGCCAGTAGGAAGGTTTTTGGTATAAGCTTCTGCCAGGGCTAGATTGCGCCGGGCATACTCTTGCATATTTTTTGCACTCCAACCCTCTGGGAAAAAGTCTACTCCACGCCCTAAATCGTCAGTATGGTTACGCAGAATATTAACTGCTTGTAAACCCCGGCCAAACCCGATCGCTTGGGTACGGTTAGTTTGGGTTCCATCGTACCAAGCCCATAAGTCCGATAGTAACAATCCCACTGCACCTGCAACCCCAAAGGTATAACGATCCAAATCAGATTCTGTATAAATTTTCCAGTTTCTTTCTGCCCAGTAAGCCATCCGGTCTGCCATTGCAGCAGTGGCATCCCAAATTCGAGGTGCAATGGTCTCTGGTGCTAGCAGTGACCATTCTCTAATCCGCACAGTGACTTCTTCTAAGGTATTCTCATACCCACTAAATCCTGCAAAGAAAGCATCTACCGCGAAGCCATCAACCCCTGCCTGTAATGTCAGGCTAATCGTTCTTAACAGCTTTGCTTTAGTAGCGTTATCTAGTTCGGGATGATCTTCAATTTCATCAATGGCACGCATACACAAATATGCTGATGCTACTGCTTCTTGTAATCCTGGCGGTAAAAGACTAATTGGGATATAAAAAGTTCGGCTAGTTTCTTTGAGGATTTGCAATGCATCTCTACGTAAATTCATGTTTTCACTCCCCGATTGATTTTTGCACCACATGAAGTTTGCAGTTTTTTGATGATACTGGATATAGTTTTGACTAAACTTTAAAAACTATAGACTATAAGATACGCTAGTATTTCATCTAAAAATTAATAGTTTTTGGTATTGCAATTAACAAAACTCTCAAATTTATCAAAGTCTAATTTAGTATATAGGGTTTTGGTCGCAAAAATCTTTAATGTGCCGTTTGATATAGCTATCATCAACTTTTAGTGTATATATAAAGAATTATGCTAATATTTGGTTGATTAGCGCGAAATTTTTCCATCAGGAAACATCCGTTGTCGGGATTTGAAAGTATTTTAAGTCTGCGTTAAATTGACTAAAAAATTATAATTATTGTATATATAAAGACAATTTAGGAAAAGCTGGTAATGGATAACAGTAAGTGTACGCACCTTTAGATACGAACGGCGGCTTATCGAAGAGTTGGGGTAAGTTAAATTAGACATAGAAGGCTGCGATGCCTGGGTTGGGCTACGTCCACACTTGATCGATTACGGAGGGAAACTGCTTACTGTTTAAGGTGGTATTAAGTGACCATAACCTAGAACCAAAAGTTCCCGTATATTTACGAGATTGACAATAAAAAAGTGGGCTGTTTGCCCACTCAATAAAACATTTATGAATATTTGACCTCTCATATCATGTCCGCTTGATTGCTTATTAACTCGAAGAACCCCAAAGAGCCAAAGCTATGTTTTGTCTCCCCTCCCGAAGAGCAGGGTTACAGTGTATACACAAGTCCTGTCTGCATACGTTTCAACTCTTCTAGCCCCCTAAATACCCAAATCTTGGGAGACTTGAAACTCCACTTATAACCCAATAGGCTTGGGTTAAGGGTTATTGGTGTAGATAATTGGTCTTTCAAGACGCGATAAATCGCGTCTCTACATCAGCAGCCCATTAATCGCTGGGCCGTTGATTACCTTTCCCTGTGTATCAAACCGCGAACCGTGACATGGGCAATCCCAGGTCTTTTCTGAGGAATTCCAGGCGACGATACAGTTGAGGTGAGTACAGATTGCCGAATGTTCGTGCAGTGTGCCGTTTTCATCTCGGTAAGCTGCGACTTTTGTCAAACCACGTCGCACCACTGCACCTGTACCGGGAGCAACTTCTTCAACGGAATCAACATCACCTGGTGTCACCCACTCTAAATACTGGGCAGCAACGTTGAGATTCTCAGAGATAAAATCACCGACTCCACCAATTCTCACACGCGATGGCTCATAAAGCTCTGCCCAGCTATTATTTCGCCCTAAAATCAAGTCAGTTAACAATATCCCCGCGATCGTGCCGTGGGTCATTCCTATGCCTGTATCACCGGTGACGATATAGACGTTTTCCTCATCAAAGGGGTTTTTGCCAATGTAAGCAATGCCATCATCAGAATTCATTACCTGGCCCGACCAGCGAAATAAAATCTCCTGTGCTATCGGGAAACGTTCTCGCGTCCACGTTTGCAGTCTGGCATAACGGGCATCGGCATCGTCAGCTTGTCCGGTTTTGTGGTCTTCGCCACCAACAATTAATACATCATATTGTTCGTCAATGTTTTGTAATCTTACGTAGTGGTAGGGGTCGAGGGTATCCCAATAAAGCGCTTTGGTAACAGAACCACGAGGTACTTTTGCACCGATGACAAAAGTTATATATGGAGCCTGCTTAAAGTGCATAGTAGCTAAGTTACTGATGGGTGAGTTGGTTGCTACTACCACAGCATCGGCTGTCACAACTTTACCACTGCTTGTCTCAACACGAGCGGGTAAACCACCTTGGATTTTTTCTACGTGCGTCCCCGTATAAATTCTACCCCCACGGCGTTGTATGGCTTCTGCAAGTCCAGCTAGATATTTTAATGGATCAAATTGCCCTTGTTGGGGAAAGCGTAGACACACTCCTGTATCAAAGTCAGTCAACGGCGCTTTCTTCACCATTTCAACATTAGTGAGTCCAACCCGGTGTGCTGCTTCTAACTCGTGCTGAATCTCATCTATTGATTTCAGGTCTGGCGGAAAAAGATAGCCGTCAAGTCGCTCAAAGTCGCAGTTAATGTTTTCTTGGGTAGCGATCGCCTCTATAGTATTAATTGCTGTTGTATGACTTTGAGCAACTAGTTTTGCGTCCTCTTTACCGTGCATTTGCTCCAGTTCGTAGTAACGATAACTCAGCACATTCGATACGTGTGCCGTTGTTCTTGCCGTTTGACCGCCACCAATGGGGCCATCATCCAGCACGACCACTGATTTACCTTCGCGGGCTAACATATAGGCAGTTGACATCCCCGCTATCCCAGCACCGATAACGCACACATCTGCATGAGTATTTTCGGTAAGCACGGGTTGATCTGGGACTTCTGCCGTTGTCATCCAAATAGAAATAGTTTTACCAGAGTCGTTTTGCATATTTTTTTAGAGTCTTAAGCCTAACTTATTCTGCTGGAAAGAAGGTTATGAAGGTAAGAGTAATGCGAAAGGAGAAGGAAAAATATTTTGATATTTTCCCTTCTATGATTGTGCCTTTATGTCTCTTTCAACCTTGCCACAACCAAGCTAAGATGTATATTCCAGCTTGTTATTGTATAAGCCTAGACTATTAATTGTAAATAATGTATCTGCATCATGATAGACATAAAAATATGCTTAATAGGGGATGAAATTGCCAAATACTTATATACTTATAAAAATTTAGATTATTTTGTAAAACATTTGACTCTGGAGTAGATAATTTATGATTTGGTATTTTCTTAGTGTGGTAGCAACAACTTGTGCATTACAAAAACCACTCTTGCTAATAAATATCTGCTAATGTTTCACGCAACTTCTAGCGAAAGAAAGAGTTTGAGGCTGAGTATCTCTGTAATCATGAATGCGGACAAGTGTTAACCTACTGAATAACTGATATGCCCCAATATTTTGGAAAACTACCCACTACTAACCAACCTTGGACAACCATCGGCAATGTAAAAGCTGTAACCTGGGACAATAATATTATTAATTTTGACTGTGGCGACTCACGCCTTATCATCAGCGTACTTGCTCCCAATTTAATCCGCGTGCGTTTCGCACCAACTGGAGAATTTATGCCCCACCGTTCTTGGGCAGTGGCGCCAGATGATGCAGAATGGGCAATAATACCTTTTACGGTGCAAGAAAATGAAGCAACGGTAGAAATTGAAACAGCGCAGATTCGTGTGTGCGTCCAGCGAGAAAAGTGCCGCATCGTCTGTTTCGACAAAGCTAATCGCCCTTTTGCCCAAGATGCAGAGATGGGTATAGGTTGGCGGATGGGTGCAGTTGCAGGATGGAAAGAAATTGCAGCCGATGAACATTTTTATGGTTTTGGTGAACGCACAGGCTTTCTGGATAAACTCAGCGAAGTAAAAACCAACTGGACAACGGATGCCTTAGATTATGATTCACTCACTGATGAAATGTACCAAGCAATTCCATTTTTTATGGCTTTGCGCCCGCAGGTAGGCTATGGCATCTTTTTCAACACCACTTTTTGGAGTCAGTTCGATATCGGTGCTGAACAACCAGGTATTTGGAAGATGGAAACTCGTGGCGGTGATTTGGATTATTACATTATCTACGGCCCCGAACCTGCCAAAATCCTGGAGACTTACACTCAGCTAACTGGGAGAATGTCATTACCGCCGAAATGGGCGCTAGGTTATCATCAATGCCGTTGGAGTTACGAATCAGAAACCGTTGTGCGGGAACTAGCAAAGCAATTTCGTCAACGCCGCATTCCCTGCGATGTTATTCACTTAGATATTGACTATATGCGTGGCTATCGAGTGTTTACTTGGAGTCCTCAACGCTTCCCCAATGCGGCAAAACTCATTAGTGATTTAGCAGAGGATGGTTTCAAAACAGTAACAATTATTGATCCTGGTGTGAAGTATGAACCAGAAGGTAATTATCATGTTTTTGACCAAGGAATAGAAAACGACTATTTTGTGCGTAAAGCTGATGGTACGTTGTTCCACGGCTACGTTTGGCCTGAGAAAGCTGTTTTTCCTGATTTTTTGCGTCCTGATGTGTCTAACTGGTGGGCTGATTTACACAAAAGCTTAACTGATATTGGGGTGGCAGGGATTTGGAATGATATGAATGAACCTGCCATAAACGATCGCCCTTTCGGCGATGATGGTGAAAAGATTTGGTTTCCTCTAGATGCACCGCAGGGGGTAAGGGAAGCAGGGGAGCAGGGGAGCAGGGGAGCAGGGGGAGATGAGGGAGATGAGGGAGATGAGGGAGATGGGGGAGAGGAGGAGAACTTTCAATCCAAAATTCAAAATTCAAAATTAAGAATTGATGTGACTCATACGGAAGTGCATAACTTGTATGGGTTGATGATGGCTAAAGCTTGCTATGAAGGGTTGCAACGGCATCGAAGTTCAGAGCGATCGTTTGTGTTAACGCGATCGGGTTATGCTGGTGTGCAACGCTGGTCTTCTGTGTGGATGGGGGATAACCAATCGTTGTGGGAGCATTTAGAAATGTCTCTGCCGATGCTTTGCAATATGGGACTTTCGGGTGTGGGGTTTGTGGGTTGCGATATTGGCGGGTTTGCTGGTAACGCTACAGCTGAATTATTCGCTCGGTGGATGCAGGTAGGAATGCTCTACCCATTGATGCGCGGTCACTCGGCAATGTCTACTGCTCGTCATGAACCTTGGGTATTTGGCGATCGCGTTGAAAATATCTGTCGAGAATACATTAATCTACGTTACCAATTACTTCCCTATATTTATAGTCTTTTCTGGGAAGCGGCAACGACGGGCGCACCGATTTTGAGACCATTATTGTACCACTTCCCCAATGATCTGAAAACCTATAGCCTCTACGATCAAGTATTACTAGGCGCGTCGCTGATGGCTGCACCAATTTACCGCCCTGGAGTTGAGCATCGAGCTGTCTACTTACCTGCTGGCACTTGGTATGATTGGTGGAGTGGCGATCGCTACGAAGGCCCGATTCACATTCTTGCTCATGCACCGCTTGAAAGAATGCCACTGTATGTCCGTAGTGGTGCGATCGTTCCCATGCAACCTGTCAGACAATACGTTGATCAAGCCCCACTCGACGAGATCCGATTACGGATTTGGCCTGGTAATAACGAATATCAACTATTTGAAGATGATGGACAGACAAACGAGTATCTAGATAAAAAGTTTTCGCTAGCAAGTATCAGCGTATTTACTAACTCTAATCAAACAGTAGTTGAAATTGGAGAGAGAATGGGAGAATGGACACCTCCACGGCGTGAAGTGATTGTAGAAATTGTTGGGGTTGGAGAGCAACGTTTCCAAGATGATGGTAAGCGACATACTCTGCAATTTTGAAATACTCGCAAAGGTGGTTTTTTAAACCACCATTATTTCCTACTGTAAATTGTGCAATAAAAAATATGCATAGAGGTAGATGAAAAATAAGTCAAGGGGTAGCATACAATACAAAGAATAGAAATAGTTAAACCGTAAGAAATAGGTAAGTTTACTACGCTAAATAGATGCGGTTAGAGAACAATCAATGTTAAATGTTAACCGCTTGCGGCTGCAAGATATATCTAAAATCCTTACAAATTCACTTGTGGCAAAAGTCGCAAGTGCGATCGCTGTTTTTGTTGGCAGCTTGGTACTAGTTGGTTGGTGTCTTGGGATTGAAGTTCTTAAGCGCGGCTTCTTTGGTAGTCCTGCCACAATGAAAGTAAATACAGCGCTGTGTTTTGTGCTGTGTGGTGTGTCGCTGTGGCTATTTTTAAGAAGAGGGGAGCAGGGGAGCAGGGAAGAAAGAACAATTCAAAATTACCCCCATAGCTCCCTTCTAATTTCTAGGGTTTGTGCAATAGCGGTTACCACAATAGCTGCGCTTACACTTTGTGAATATCTATTTGGCTGGAATCTCGGCATTGACGAGCTACTGTTTCGTGATTTGTCAACTAGCATAGCGACATCGCATCCAGGGCGAATGGGCGTGAACACAGCACTGAACTTTATGCTGGTTAGCGTCGCCCTACAGATTTTGATTCATCCAAAAACCCACCGCAGTTATTGGTATGCTCAGATTATCGCTCTGCTCGCTACTTTAATTTCCTTTCAGGCGCTCATGGGCTATGCCTACAAAGTGAAAGTTCTCTACGGACTTGCCCCTTATACAACATCAATGGCTTTACATACAGCGCTGTTGTTCAGCTTATTAAGTATAGGCATTTTGTGGGCGCGGGCTGAACAAGGATTAATGAAAGTAGTTACAAGTGATAGTTACGGCGGCTTACTTGCACGTCGTTTATTAATTGCCGCGATCGCAGTACCTTCTATATTGGGGTGGGTAATTGTTGAAGGTCAACGGGCAGGACAATACGATCCGGCTTTTGCAGTATCGGTATTTGCGATCGTCCTGATTGTGATTTTTACTATTTTGATTTGGCAAAGTGCCAGGGTTATTGAAGGCCTCAGCCATCAACGCGATCTTGCACAGCTTGCACTCAAAACCTACGAAGCTAAACTGGGAAGTTTTGTAGATTCTAACGTCATTGGCATTTTGTTTGGCGACGTGTATGGCGATATCCAACAGGCAAACGACGAATTTCTCAGGATGATTGGTTACACGCAGGAGGATTTGTTAGCAGGTAGGTTAAGTTGGCGCAATATCACACCACCAGAGTATTTATACTTGGACGAGCGAGGTGTCGCCGAAGCAAAGGGAAGTACCAACGCTACTTGTACGCCCTACGAGAAAGAATATATTCGCAAGGATGGTAGCCGCATTCCGGTTTTAGTTGGTTACGTGCTGCTAGGAGAAAACCGCGACGAGTCAGTAGCGTTTATCCTCGACTTGAGCGAACGCAAGCAAGCAGAAGCAGAGCAACAAAAATTAGTATCGCTGGTAGAAAATAGCTCTGACTTTATCGGCATCGCCACCCTTGAGGGTCAATTACTCTACATAAATGATGCAGGTCAAAAGCTAGTAGGGCTTTCCAGCCTTGATGAAGTCAGGCAAAAGGCAGTATTAGATTACGCCATGCCCAAAGACAAAGCCTATTTTCAAAAATATATACTGCCGACTGTGCTATCAGAAGGGCGCTGGCAGGGAGAATTCTGCTTTTGCCACCTGCAAACAGGTCAACCGATACCAGTTGATTACAATATCTTCACTGTTACAGACAACAACACAGGTCAGCCAATTGCCTTAGCAACTGTGACTCGCAACATCAGCGAACAAAAGCAGACCAAGGAACAAATCTTACAACTAAACAAGGATCTACAGCGCCGCATTACTGAGTTACAAACTCTGTTGGAGGTAATTCCCATTGGAATTGGCATTGCCGAAGATCCAGAATGCCAAAATATCAAGGTCAACCCTGCTTTTGCCAATCAGTTGGGAATATCGTCAGACACAAATGCCTCCCTCAGCGCTCCCTTGGAGGAAAAACCGACAAGCTTTAAAATCTACCGCCAGGGAAGGGAACTGTCAGCAGAAGAACTCCCGATGCAATACTCTGCAACTCATGGTGTTGAAGTTCTGGATTGTGAACTCGATGTTGTCCGTGAAAATGGAAAAATTATCAACCTGTTGGAGTACGTTGCACCTTTGTTTGACGAAGAGGGTAAAACCAGAGGAAGCGTTGGTGCATTTTTAGATATTACGGAGCGCAAACAGGCAGAGCAAGCACTTCTAAATCAGCAAAAATGGCTAGAGGATGTGTTAAATCTGATGCCAAGACCGTTGCTGTTTATCGAACCAGGAACGGCGCGGGTAACTTTTGCCAATCGCTCTGCTAACGAATTAGCTGGGGGCGAATTTCCCAAAGGTGTACCAGCCGCAGAGTATCACACAGTCTACCACTATACAGATGCAGATGGCGATCGCATCCCCAATGAACAAATGCCAGGAGTGCGGGTTGCCCTTGGCGAACGCTTGAATGGATTGGAAGTAGACTGGCATACCCCCGGTGGTGTGCGTTCTCTATTGGTATTTGCTGATACCTTGCCAGCAATGCACGGTCATCCCGCTACCTGTATTTTGGTGTTCCAAGAGATTAGCAACCTCAAACAGGCAGAAAAAGCCCTCTCGTTAGGTTACAAAAGGCTAAACCTACTATTTGACACAGCCAACGATTTACTATCAAGCCAGGAACCAGTACTACTAATCGATAGCGTCTACCGAAAACTAAGAGAGCAAATTGGAATAGAAGTTTATTTTAACTATTTGGTTGAGGATAACTCTCAAGTAATGCGGTTGGGGTCTTACAGTGGTATTTCCCCAGAGATGGCAAAGGAAATTGAGTACTTACCATTTAGTCAAGGGGTTTGCGGTACTGTAGCGCTCTCAGGCCATTCCATAGCTGTAGAGAATGTGCAGCAATCCATTGAGGCGCAAACAGAATTGATTCGCTCTTTAGGCATTACTGCTTATTATGCATACCCATTGATCGCCCAAGGACGGCTGTTGGGTACTCTTTCTTTTGGCAGCCGCACTCGGTTAAGCTTCACCGACAATCAAAAGGGGATGATGCAAGCAGTATGCGACCAAATAGCGATCGCAATGGAACGAGCTAGTTTAATTGCTTCTTTGCAACAACAAACTGAGCAGTTGCAAGAGGCTAACCGGATGAAGGATGAGTTTCTGGGGATATTGTCTCACGAATTGCGATCGCCTCTCAATGCCATCCTTGGCTGGGCGCAATTACTGCAACGAAGCAAGCTTAGTGAAACCCTAATGGCTAGGGCTACGGAGACAATTGAGCGCAATGCTAAAGCGCAAACCCAGCTAATTGAAGACTTGTTGGATATATCGCGGATGATGAGAGGCAAGTTACGCCTTAATGTCCGTACTTGTAATTTGGTTCCAATGATTGAGTCGAGCCTAGAGACTGTTAGCCTAGCCGCCCATTCCAAGGAAATCGATTTAAGATTTTCTCTTATTCCTTCAAAAGAAACGCAAAATAATCACGAAAATTTAGAATCAAGAGAATCACAATCCCAAACCATGTTGGGCGAAAATTCTCAATTCTTAGTATCCGGTGATTTTGAGCGCTTGCAGCAAATAATCTGGAATCTGCTATCCAATGCCATCAAATTCACACCCAGAGGAGGACGGGTAGAGGTGCAATTGTCTGTAGTCACTGGTCAAGAAAAACAACAGACAATCGATAAATATGCCCAAATTCAGGTGATTGACACAGGTATTGGTATCAGCCCTGATTTTCTTCCTTATGTTTTTGATCGCTTTCGTCAAGCTGATAGTTCTAGCACTAGAACCTATGGTGGATTAGGACTAGGATTAGCGATCGCGCGTAATTTAGTAGAATTACATGGCGGTACTGTCTACGCAAATAGTCCAGGTAAAGAACAAGGGGCGACGTTTACAGTCAAACTACCACTTCTGAAAAATCCACCCCTCCATCCCATTGCTCCTGCACCCCTGTTTCCCTCCACCCCTGTTTCCCTCCTTGGTGTGCGCGTGCTGGTTGTAGATGACCAAGCCGATACCCGTGACTTCATCACCACAATCCTCGAACAGTACCAAGCCGAAGTTCAGGCTGTAGCATCAGTAAAAGAAGCATTGCAGGTAATTACACAGTGGAAACCAGATGTTTTAGTTAGCGACATTGGTATGCCCGATGAAGATGGTTATTCTTTGATCCGCAAAGTGCGATCGCAACCACCAGAACTAGGGGGAAATATTCCAGCCGCAGCGTTAACAGCTTATACCAGGGCAGAGGATCGGATGCGAGCTATACAAGAAGGTTATCAGCTACATTTACCTAAACCTATTGAGGCAGCTGAGTTAGCTACAGTAGTTGCCAGACTGGCTGGACGGACTTAGAGAAAATGGGGTATGGGCAATAGGAATTAAATTTTACCCCATCTGCCATTTTCTTTGTTCCTAATATCAAAATTTATACAAAATACCAATTTTTTCCCAAGGTCAATACCTGCATTATAAAAATATTTAGATGTATATTTTTATTTCAGTATAAATAATTATTGTCTTTTGGGGCGATCGCTATTTAGGAGAAGGGGCTTCAATAGGCAATGACTCCCCTTAAAAAGGCTGGCTCTTTTCCTCCTTTAGTCCATTTTTAAGAGGGTCACTAGGCCGGAAGAACTTATTTAAAGCTTATTGGAAGCAAATTCCGAAATAGGCAATTTCAGAGTTGTATTTAAATTATGTAACCTGATCTAATCTAAACAGACTACATAAATTGCGAATTGAGTATTTCAAGTACATCCGTAGGGGCACGGCACTGCCGTGCCCCTACAACTCCCTGTTGTACCGCATCTGAATGGGAACCGCTATAATCATCCAAAAAATAGATGGTGTATCTTTCAACTCCCATAAATCTAACTAATAAGCAGTATTTTGTATATTACAATCTCTCTTATGATCGCTCTAACAAAGACATTAGTAAAAACAGTAACTGCACAAAAGCTAGATAGTATTGACTTTCATGACTCGAAGCGAGCTGATTTTTTGCAAAAAGTAATTGAAGGCTTAGAAGACGGTATATTAATTTTAAGCCAAACTGGTGAAGTAGTTCATGCTAATGCATCTGCTCGGCGTCTTTGTTGTCAATTTAATCAAGGCAACTTCAAGCAAAATTTTGTACCACCAGTCATCTGGAATCTTTGTGAATCGTTATTCAATAGTCGGTATTTGTTTTCTGACAAACTTCTAATTCTGTCAGATGAGATTGTGCTTGATAAGTCCAATATTTTTAGGATTAGGGTGAGATTGCTAGATTTAGAGGGGTTTGAAGTGCCTTGCTTATTGGTGACTATAGAAAATCAATATGAATCTGTGAAAAATGTAGCACTCACTGAAGTTAAAAAATTTGACCTAACGCCGCGAGAAGCTGAAATTTGGTTTCTCTATAGAAGCAACTACAGCTACAAAGAAATTGCCACTAAGCTTTACATCACCATAAACACCGTGAAGAAGCACATGAAAAATATTCACACCAAGCGCCAAGCAAACATGTCTTATGATTGAGTGGTAGCATTTTATTGAAGAAGAATTCTCGCTTGTAGAATTCTTCTTCAATGAGTGGGAAATTCAAAAAGATCACTAATTGTTCGGGGAGCATCCCAAATGTGTAAGTTATATCAAAACCACGTTATGAATTGTCATTGCAAAAGAGTTTTAGCCTTAACTTAACCGTTTGATAAAAATTCATTGGTAAAATGCAATAGATTATTAGCGATTAACCTATAGGACTAGTATTTGATTTTTGAAATGCACGTAGTGGATTGTCTACGCAAAATAGTGCATTAGACGTAGGTTGGGTGGAGCGGAGCGCAACCCAACATATATCAGGATGTTGGGTTACGCAAAGCCTCCACCCAACCTACAATTTTTTTGCAACATTAAAGCCATGACAGTCCATTACAAGACTACCGAGATTTTTTCAGAAATCAAATATGATTCCTATAGTATTCACAAACAAGTATTTCATGATATGATGTCCGGGCAATTAAGCATAATACCCCCAAGCCCACCCCGCCAAAGCTACGCTTTGTCTCCCCTCCCCGCAAGCGGGGAGGGGTTGGGGGTGGGGTTCTTTTATTATGGGTAACTTGGCGGACATGATATGAATCAATGTTCACAGCCTTTTTTATAAAAGCAATACTAGCCCCACTAGCCCTCCCTTTCATGCAGGGGTAGTTAATTTTAACGTGTTCCTTTCTACTTTTTATGCAACTTTTAACTACGGAGAGTCAGGACTTTTTTGCAGGCGTAATAAGGTATTGTAAACTTGCCGTTTTAAGATATCGTTATTTTGTAGTTCTATAGTAATCTTGTTGAACTGATCAATGCTCAAACCATTATCTTGGACAATTTTTTGAGAGCGGTTACAGTAATTCACTGCAATATCTTTAGCCTTCCTGGGAAGACCATTTATGCTGTTAGAATCGTTACAAACAATCTTGGGAATTTCTCCATTACCAATAAGTTTTTTAATTTCTTCAAAGGCATTTTGACGCGCTGGCTCCATTGCTAGCACAGCTTGAGCATAGCTGTCGATTTGAGTATTGTTAACTATTGGTGTTGGAGTTTGACCATAAGCTTTTGAACTCAATGAAAAAGGGTTGGAAATTAGACCCACAGTAGCGATCGCGCCGAAAAAGAATGATTGGGAAAGGATTCGCTTTCGGCTAGATCGGGAAAATAAATCAGAAATTTTTTTCATATAGTGTGTGACACAAAACTACATCAGGGATATTATAAGAACGTTGAATTATTTTCGGAGTTGGAAGTTCCAGCAACTGCTCAATACATCAAGCTTTTATATTTGATTGTCAATTCCCTCGGCATACTTGACAAAGTTCGATGACTTTAGTCTGGAGTGTTGGTATTTCTGATGCTCCTTGCTTGAGACTCACTTCTAATTCCAATAGTAGGGGTAAGCAAGAGATTAACTGTTGCACAGAAAGAAGCTTGATTTCTTGCTGTAAGAAGTAGATCCGTTTGGGATTACCAATATCAGCAGCAATAGCTATCGCTTGTTGATTGCGCTCCCCACTTTCTATCATAATCTTGACCCACAGCCATGTACGAAATTGTCCAATCAGCGTGGCAACTATCCGTAATCCCGGCTCGGAAGCATTGCTCAAATCTGCCAGTGTCGTCAAAGCTTTAGGTGTATCTCCTGTTCTGATTGCTGCTGCTAATTGTAAACTATTTTGAGTAGTATTTCTTACTAATTTGGTAACGGTATCTGTGTCTAAAGGCTTGTTGCTACCTTGGGCATATAACCGCAGTTTCTCTAACTCATTGTAGAGCAGCCGTGTATCATTTCCTACAGATTCTGCCAAAAACTGGGCAGCATTAGCAGTTAGTTTTACGCCCATAGTCTGAGTTGCTTGATTAACAGATTGCACCAGCAATTCGGTTTTCCAAGGGGGAATGAGGGGAAATTCTCGGAATTCGGTAGCAAATTGTTTTAATAATTTTGTGGATTTGAGGCGTTCATCTGGCTTGTTCCGGCTGGTGAGCAATAAAAATGAGTTTTCGGGAATGACTCTTAGCGATCGCACCAGTTCTGCTAGCACATTCTCTGGACAGTGCTGGCAAAGAGTAGTATTTATCAGCCATACCAAGCGCCCACCAGCGCCAAAAGTGGGTGTCATGACCTGATTTAACCCCTGGATAGCAGCATCAGCTTGATCTGGGGTGAATGCAGTGTAGTTAAAACTTATCCATTGGGGATCGAGGACGCGATCGCGCAGCATAGCGATCGCCTTTTCTATAGCAAAATCATCCTCACCCCAGTAAACATAAATTGGCATAGACTAACCTCGTATCTTAGGGAATGGGGCATTGGGCATTGGGCATTGGTGAAGAGTTAATATTTATAACTCCTAACTCCTAACTCCTAACTCCTAACTCCCCACTCCCCACCCCCCACTCCCCACTCCCAAAATTAAATACTTTTGAAATCATTCTGTTAATCAAGGTAATTTTCCCTAAAATCTATCAAGTGAGAGCATGAGGCTATGAAGATTGGACGACAACTATCAAACTTACTTAAATCGGTTAGCACGGCTAACGCTGCCAGAAGCCTACAGATCCCAAGTCCAGCATATCCAGGAATCTTCTAAATTTCAGCCACATTCTGGGTTGAGACAAGCAGCGTCCTTTCCTGGCTATACGCTAATTACCCCGCCAGCAGAAGAAGAATCGCAAAATTCTGCTTTCTATGCCAAATTACAGGCTTACCAACAGGAACTTTTGCAGTTGCCTGTAAGCCGTGATTTGATTGTGCCTCTACCTCCTGCTAGCTTCCACATGACTTTAGCGGATTTAATTTGGGACAATGCTTACCTTGACGCCTGTGAGAAAAATCCCAAATTTGACGAGGAGTTACACTCTTGTTTAGCCGAAAGCTTTCAGCAATATCAACAATTGATGACAAATAGGAGTCATCCGATTAAATGGCAAATGCTGGGACTGATACTGATGCCAAGAGCTGTAGCCGTTTGTTTAGTACCCCAAGATGAACGTTGCTACGAGGAAATTATTAAATTTCGCCGAACAATTTATCAAAATCCCAAGTTAATTGCCTTGGGTATTGAGCAGCATTATCACTTCACAGCCCATGTTACATTAGCTTATTTTGGGGAGGTTTCATCTGACTTAGACCGCACAAATTTCAGCACAATGCTTTCTCAATTGAATGATCAATGGCTGTTAAATTTGCCAGAATTTTTGATCAATCGCGTCGAATTGCGGAAGTTTGACAACATGACACGCTATTATCGTGAACCAGACTGGCCGATTTTAGATTTTTAAGTCATTAGTTATAGCGGTTCTCGCTTGGGTGCAGTACAGTTTTTACCTCTCTCCAAACCTCTCTCCTTTTAGGAGAGAGGCTTTAAATCTTACTCCCCAACGCTAGAAGGGAAGGGGCTGGGGGTTAGGTCTGTATTTCATGCAATTGGGAACCGCTATAGTAGTTAGTGGTCAGTAGTCTCCACTGACTGACTACTGACTACTCATTATTAGTTATGTCTTCCTGAAAATGAAGCAATTTTATAATGTCGGTTAATAGGGTTATTGTAAATGCATTGTGACGAAATTTTCCAACCACTTTAGATAAATTTATTAAAATACCGTTTATCTAAAAATGCTCTAAATAAAATCTATAGCCTAAAATTCCGGTTGTTGATAAACAAGATAAACAGCTTCTAAAAATACATCAGGTGTAACAGCTTCTGGCAACTTTTCTAAATTAATAATAGCTTTAACTTGCTCGGCTAGCTTTAGAGATAGTGATGCTCTTGCCTTTAACGACATTGCACCACGTCGCTGCAAATACTCACGAATAACAGCAAAGTCATCCGGTAACAAAGGTGATAAATCGGCAATTTGGATTAACTGCTGATGAAGTTCTTTTGCTTGTTCAGAAATAGTCAATGTTTTTGATGCAGTGGGTGTTTCGGCTTGAATTACAATTGTGCCAGCCGCTAAATCACCTAAAC
The DNA here is from genome assembly GCF_020829495.1 of Nostoc favosum CHAB5714. Taxonomy (GTDB): domain Bacteria; phylum Cyanobacteriota; class Cyanobacteriia; order Cyanobacteriales; family Nostocaceae; genus Nostoc; species Nostoc favosum. The sequence goes on from NZ_JAIVFQ010000065.1 coordinate 34,582, forward strand.
GCTTTTCTCGACGACTCAACATAATTAAAAAAGCGCCAATAAACAAAGTTTCATCAAAAGGTCGCAGTAAAGCACGTAGCGTTGCTTGTTGTAGCCCGATGAGTCTACCATCATCTCGAACCACGCGAATTTTAGCAACCCGTTTACCAGGGGTTTGCCCAAACCATAAAGTTTCAAAAATTACAAAATATCCTACGTAAATAATAAAACTGGCAAGGAATGCGATCGCAATCAACCACAAAGTCACTGCGGTACCGAAAATATCTACCCAAAAATCTCCTAACTGATCTGAAACGATAGACCAAGCTACGACAAATCCCACCAAAATCACAGCCAAAACGTGATAGTCAATGATCAAAGCCCAGGCACGATTTCCGATTCCAGCAAGAGTAAATTCTAGTTCTACACTTTCTGGAGTCTGGAATGTGATGCGATTAAAAAAGCGCATATTTTAGCTAATTCAAAATTAACAGAGTTGAATTTAGATGTTGAGTTAACGAAAATCCGGCGAAGGAGGTTCTCGTAACTGCAAACCCAGACCCTCACGCCGACTACGCAAGTCCAAGTATAAAACAGCTTTTAGTGCTTGCCAGAATGGCATCACAATAACTCCACCTACTAAGCTGCCGATCCAAGAAATAAAATACACAATCGAGTAGATAGTAGAACCTTGCTCAAGCTTTAAGAGGAATAAGCTGGGTATATAGTTTAATACAAACACTAACGGCAGTGTAACGAAAAAAGCAACTAAAACGATGCCCACAATGCGAAGTACCGACGCTTTAGTTAGCTCCCAACTTCTAGCGACACTTTCGCCACCATTAATATTTTCCTCAACTGCTAGCGGTACCTCAGCTACTACCCAACGGGAGTAAAACCAAATTAGTCCTAATAGCACAATACCTACCGTTACAATTATTGCCAATGTGGTTGCGACTACAATACCTGAAGTACCTAATATGCTTCCTAATACAATTCCCAGTAAGGCAGCTAAGATACCACCCACGATCGCTAATCCAAAATAAATTACAAACAAAGAGATTGCTACTTGCAAACCAACTCTGAAAAATGACCAAAGACGTGGATTAACATGGCTGCTAGCGGCTTGGACACTTTCAGGTTGGTAAATCAATTCTCCAAAAGCCAAACGTGAAATGAGTCCAGAAATGGCTGCATATTTTGCCCAGCCATAGATCGGAACTAAAATCCACAAGTGAGCGATCGCAGCCAGATTAAGATAACTCTTTAGATGAGAACGATACAACCGCACGGCAGCACTGACAACGTTACCGATACTGAGTGGTTGTATCTGACCGGAAGATCCAAAATTTTCAGACATAATGGCAAATTTACCCTGAAACTACGGAGATGAATTTGAGGCTATCTTAAGCTAAGTTAAACTCAGCGTTCCTAAAATTAATGAATATTCAACGTTGGATTGCGCGACGAGAACCAAATTGGCAGCGTTTGGATGCCCTATTAAGGCAGATAGAAAAAAAAGGGTTAAAGTCCTTAAGGGCAGCAGAAATTAGAGAGTTAGCGAGTTTGTATCGTTCAGTAGCGGCAGATTTGGCCCGTGCCCGCACTCAGGAAATCGGCAATACTTTGATACAAAGTTTACAATCTTTAACAACTCGTGCCTATACGCAGATTTACCAAGGTTCGCGGCGACAGGAATGGCAGGCAATTCTAAAATTTTACCAATGGGGATTACCATCTGTAGTTCAGAAAACATTTGCATATATTGCGGCTGCAACGGCGCTGTTTCTACTGGGGGCATTAGTGGCTTGGTGGTATTCTTGGCAAAACCCCAGCTTTATGACTTTGATCGTACCTGAAAGTTTGATTACCAAGGTGCGAGATGAGCATAAATTATGGATGGGGTCAATTGTCGGCGTTGAACCTCTGGCATCCAGCAGTATTATGATCAATAACCTATCGGTGTCCTTTGGTGCTGTTGCCGGTGGCATCACGGCTGGGCTATACACAGCCTATTTGATGGTATTTAACGGCTTATTGATTGGTACTGTTGGCACTTTAGTGGGTCAAAATAATCTTGCTTATCCTTTTTGGGCGTTTGTGTTGCCGCATGGTTCCTTAGAATTACCCGCCATTTTTTTTGCTGGGGGTGCAGGATTTTTATTAGCAAGAGCAATTTTATTTCCTGGTAAATATCGGCGTGGGGATGCACTGAAATTTTACGGTTCTCAAGCGGTGCAGTTAATATTTGGGATTGTACCAATGTTAGTTATTGCTGGTGCGATCGAAGGTTTCTTTTCACCTAACCCCAGCGTACCTGATGCAATTAAATATCTGGCAGGAATGGGATTGTTTGTACTTTTGGTGCTGTATTGTAGCCGCAAGGAGACTTGAAATAATTTAGATGTTGGCGGATTGGGAAATTGAAAAATATTTTAGAATAAGGTAAATACTAACGATGTCAAAAAGTATTATAAGTTTAAGCTAGGATAATCATGGTACAAACATCAAATAAAATATTAAGCCTAGAAGAGTTTCTCGCATTACCAGAAACTAAACCGTATTGCGAATACATCGACGGTAAAATCATTCCAAAACCTATGCCTCAAGGAAAACATAGCACTATTCAAGGAGAACTCTGTCCCACAATCAATTCTGTTGTCAAAGTACAAAAAATGGGTTGGGCTTTTCCCGAATTACGTTGCACTTTTGCAGGACGTTCTATAGTTCCCGATATCGCTGTATTTTCTTGGGCAAGGCTTCCTGTAGACGAGAATGGTGATATTGGCAATACATTTGCCGCAGCACCCGACTGGATAATCGAAATTCTCTCTCCCGAACAAAGCCATACAAAAGTTACAAAAAAAATCTTACACGCTCTCAATCACGGGACTCAAATGGGTTGGTTAATTGACCCTGATGAGCGATTCATTGCTGCTTATCCTGCAAGACAACAACCTTTACCTTTTGAGGAAATTGAGTCTGTTTTGCCAGTGCCAGAGTTCTGTCAGGGGTTACAGTTGACGGTAGGTGATATTTTTGGATGGTTAAAGGTGACTACGTAACAAATATTAATCGGATTAGTTTAGCATTACAGCTATTTTCAGGTAAATAGACCACGCGGTAGGGGCACAGCAATGCTCATACGTGTCAACTTAACGCAAAACTCATGTCCCACAAGGAACTGAAGTTCCTTGCTAATAGCGAAAGTCATCTAAAGATGACTAAATAATCCGAAAAATCTTTAGTCTACTTCAGTAGACTTTAGCTAAAAGCCAAAGAAATTCATTTCTGGGCGGGCGTGGAAGCCAATAGATAAGCGATTTTTCGCTTAAGTTGACACCAATGAGCAATGCTGTGCTCCTACGATAGATGTGGTTCAAATACATGAAAACTGCTGTAATGTTTTAGCCCAAGAGTAACAAAAGATATTAAACCTCTTGCATAAATCAAACAATTTGAACCCCACCCCGCCAAAGCTACGCTTTGTCTCCCCTCCTGCTTGCGGGGAGGGGTTGGGGGTGGGGTGTTAGGGACTTTTGCAAGAGGTCTATTCTGTTCGCTTAGTTAAACCCAACCTTGTATCTTAGAAACAGTAGTAGACCGTCCCCCCTTCTTCATCGGGGAGACTACAGGGGGGTTAAACCAATTCGCAATTCGCAATTCGCAATGGGCTTCGCCCCGCTACGCTAACGCAATACTTCGGCTACGCTCAGTACAAGTTCGCAATTACGTTTTGTAACGGGGATTTTAATTAGGCATCAAAACGTGTTGCCCTTCTTAGGCAGGGGACTTAAACCCCCAAACTTGGTTAAAACGATTTCAAATTCTCACGAATGATTTAGGACTGCTATATAAGCAACAGATACCTCGAAGTCATGTTGAGGTACTTCAAAGTCGTGTTGAGGTACTTCAAAGTCGTGTTGAGGTACTTCAAAGTCGTGTTGAGGTACTTCAAAGTCGTGTTGAGGTACTTCAAAGTCGTGTTGAGGTACTTCAAAGTCGTGTTGAGGTACTTCAAAGT
>NZ_JAIVFQ010000066.1:0-29308 GCF_020829495.1 Nostoc favosum CHAB5714
TACCGCCACCAATACCAAGGCCTTTGGCATTGGTGGTGATAGAACTTTGATTGCGTAGTAACATTAAAGGCGATCGCGCAAAGATATTTCCGCCACCTCCTGTAGTGTCAGCAGTGATTTTGGCAGCATTATTGAGATATATCGAGTTAGCGTTAACTTTTAAGTCACCCGCAGGCCCTGAGCCTGTACTACTTACAGTTATTTTCGCTTCATCTTCAACTGCCAATTTTTCTGTTGTCAGCGTCAAGTCACCACCTGCTCCTTGTCCTGTCGTCTCAGCCGAAATCACTGAGCCGTTACCTGTAATATTAATAAATTCAGGAGCATTGATATTTAGGGTTCCTCCTTTACCACTACCAGAGCTAGCAGCCGATACCGTTGCTCCTCCAGTAACATTTACAGCTAAGGTTTGCCCATTGTCATTGGGTTGGATTGTCAAGTTCCCGCCTGGTGCATTTCCTGTCGTCCCAGCTTCTAAACTGCTGCCGTCTGTCAAGTTCAATTGTGCAGCTTCCACGGTCAGATTACCACCACTAGCTGCGGGGTTAGTAGAATTAGTCGCGGCTGAAACGCGCATTCCATTGGTGATAGTTAGTTTTTCAGTAGCAAGAAGCACATCTCCGGCTCGTCCACTAGCAGCATCTTTCGATGTAGCCTCCAAGGTACCATTACCATTAAGGGTGATTGACTCAGGGGCGGTGAGTGTGAGGTTTCCTCCCTTACCACTACCAGAGGTAGATGCTGATATCTGCGCTTGCTCAAAGAAGTTAACCGTCAAGGTTTGTGCGTTCAAAGGTTGAAGCGTCAGTTTTCCAGCTGCGCCTGTACTGCTTGTCTGAGCAAAAACACCACTAGTGGAACCAGATAACTGTATTTCTGGAATATTTAGTGTGATGTCACCTGCTTGTCCACTACCAGAAGTAGAGGTACGCAGTTGCCCATTATTAAAAACACTCAAGGTATTGGCGCTAAGAGTAATATTACCCGCATCTAGCGGCCCATCAGTACTCGCTGTCAGTGCAGCACCATCGGTGATAGTTAAGGAGTTGGTGTTAACTGTTATATTACCACCCTTTCCATCTTTCGACGGATCAGTCCCAGAAGTACTGGCTGCTAGTGCAGCACCATCAGTGATAGTTAGGGAGTTGGTGTTAACTGTTATATCGCCACCCTTTCCAGATGAGCCTTCACCGACAGCAGTTGTCAACAGGCTTCGACCTACAATGTCGTTGGGTTTAGGGCTTTCAAGGGAAGTTCCACTCAGTTCTATAGAAGAGGCACGAACATTTAACTCACCCGCATTTCCGGCATTAATTGTAGAAACCGATGCTTGCGCTCCATTCTGAATTAATAACCGTCCAGTGACAATATTCAAGTTTCCAGCATCTCCTGTACTTGCAGTCCCAGAAATTACACCGCTCGGAAATGGACGATTTTCTAAGAACTTAGAGACAAAAGCTCCACCAAATCCAATCAAATCTTTTATTTGAGAGGCGGACAACCCTTGTTTTGAGGTTCCAACAAGTTCTACTGAATCAGTGGCGTTAATGGTCAATTCGCCTCCCTTTCCAGAGCTAGAAGTACCCGCCGAGATAATTCCTCCATTGCTGACCATCAGCTTCTTAGTCTTAATAACCAATTTGTTAGCATTTCCAAGTCCCTGTGTTCCAGAAAGCAAAACGCTAGGAATATTATCTGATGAGGTGCCACTAAGTTCTACTAACTCAGAGGCGTTCACAGTCAATTCTCCTCCTGTCACACTCAATTGCCCTTCTGGGTTATTGTTACCAATACCAGTTATCACCCATGCACCATCACTGACAATTAACTCTCTAGTATCAATGGTCAAGTTGCCCCCTGCTCCCAGACCGGCAGTATCATTACGCAATCCACTAGGAATCTTACTTGTTATATTAAACAGAGATGAGAAAGAATCATTAATTGAGGTGCCACTAAGTTTTATCGAGTCTGCCTTGACGGTTAAATTTCCTCCTTGTCCTCTGGTTGTTGTAGCTGCCGATACCAATGCCCCATTAGAGACAATTAACCGCCCAGTTTCAATCGTTAAATCTCCAGCATCTCCATCCCCAGGAGTAATAGGAATCTGGGCAATATCCCCGGCATCAATGGAAGCGGAAAACAGGCCAATAGGAACACGAAAATCCTCAGAAGATCCGGAGATATTTCCAGGAATATTAATAGCAACCGTGGCATCTAATGAGAGAATGGCAGTTAGTTCTACTGAGTCAGAAGCGTTCACAATCAGATCCCCAGCATCACCATTAGAAAAAGTCGCAGTCCCTACTACTCCATCTTGAACAATCAGCTTCTCTGCATCCACAAGCAAGTCTCCACCATTCCCGGAACCAAAAACGACATTATACATAGAGCTATTACTAAGTTCTATGTTTTTTGCTTTCACGGTCAAATTTCCAGTACTCCCTCTGGTATTACTACCGACCGATACCCCTGCCCTATCAGAGACAACTAACCGCCCAGTTTCAATGGTCAGGTCTCCGGTATTTCCACTTGCAGTAGGTAGAAAAGAACCTAAAGAAGAAACATTAGGAAGATTCTGGGCATCAAGGGAAGCGGAAAACAGGCCAATAGGAACAGTAACAGGAGAATTAAAAGTAAAAGAGCCTAAATTAATAGGAATATTGATGTCAATCGTGCCGTTTGATGAGGAACTGCCAGTTAGTTCTATTGAGTCAGAGGCTTTTACAACCAGATCCCCAGCATTATCAGTAAATATAGTAGCAGTCCCTACTACTCCATCTTGAATAATTAATTTCCCTGTATCTATGAGCAAGTCTCCACCTTTTCCAAAACCAAAAACAGCGTTGTAGATAGAGCTATTTTCGATTCTCACTGTTCCTTTGGCGTTAAGGGTGACATCTCCCGCCTGAGTGTCACCCTCTCCTGCAAGTGGGCTAATACCCGCACGTAGGCTACTTTTTCCTAAAACATCTATATTCTCAGCATTGATGGCAATACTACCGCCACCATCAGAAGCGACATTAACTTCAGCGCCGTTGGTAAGCGACACATTTGCTCGTGCGACATTATCTGGAAAATTTAAGCTGAAATTGTTGCTATTGACATTAAGAGCAACTGTCCCCTCTGCTGCTAAACCTCCTAACTCCACTTGTCCACCAGGGGCATTTAATGAGCCACCATCGATGCTGACATTCCCCCCAACTGCCAGCAAACTACGATTATTCTCAACACTTAAACTAGCTGAGTTATTTTGGATCGGCGCAGCAACAATTTGATTGAATAGAAGAGCCGAAGGATTGACCACCAGTAGTTCCGGATTATTCGGAGTAGAAGCACTAAAAAAACCTTGATTGCCAAACCCAATTGCCGACGCTGTAGTTGCTACAAAAGAACCACCAATATTTAATTGAGCATTTTGACCAAAAATAATGCCGTTGGGATTTATCAGGAACAGGTTAGCTGTACCTAATGTGCTAATTATTCCATCAATCTTAGAAGTTGACCCACCCGTAACTCGGCTAATGATATTTTGAATATTTACAGCATTATTAAAGGAAGCAGTGCTACCAGTAGGCACAGAAAACTCACCAAAGCTGTGGAACAAGTTAGCACCAGCTTGTGTTCCCCCGGTGATGTTGAAGGTGTTACCGTCTGGTGTGACGTTGGTATTAATAGGTAAAGTTCCATCCGGGCTGATTTGAGCGATCGCACAATTTCCAGATAAAGCGCTGACACTCATCGCAATACCTAGCACTGCACCCCAATAAGTTAAATGCCAACTACCAGACATTACAACCCTCCACAAGTATTACCAACACTAATGTTTAGTAAAGCACGTATCAAGTTAATCCCTGTCTATTACTTAATAATAAGACATAGCTTCTGTAATCACGCTGAATGGATAAAGCCATTACGAAGAAAATAGACCTCTTGACATCCTCCCCGCGCCCATTCGGATGGGGATTCCTAAGACTCACGACTTAGGTTTCTGTTTCTTTCCCTTTCGACTGCGCTCAAGGCGAGCCTTACGGGTATTTTGCAACTGCCTTTTAGAGGATTCCCTATCAGGTCTTACGTTCGCTCCACAGACTGAAACTGCGAGTCCCGCAGCCAAAATATTTTTACTTGCGTTGATATCTCTATCGTGATGCGTACTACATTTTGGGCAATCCCACTCTCTGATATTCAAAGGCAACTTATAAAACTCGATTTAGGAATATAACTGTACAGATGCGCTATGCGCTCCTAACTCCTAATTCCTTTTTTGCATATGTAGGCTTTCTTGCTGACTTTCTATAATTACAAAGCTGTGTTTGTTATTAATCAGTTGTATTTGGGAATACTTGTACATGATGCAGTTACTAGCTTGCACGAGTAACAGACCTCGATTCAAAATCCCAGGTTATTCCTTCAAATCTATGAACAAGGTACGACTGGCGCTGATGATGCTAATTTTACTAGGAAGCATCTTTGCGAGTAAAAATTTAATAGCGATCGCTGATGCCTCAAAGCAAGTCGAAAACCGGAAATTAAACCAAATTCGCAACCAAACAACTTCCAATACCCCTGTACTACTGGGATTGTATGCCCTACCTGCAACTGGTTTGCCCAACAAAGCTTATAGCACCCGTACTGCCCAGATGCGCCAACTCAATCACACCCCCGATCCCAAGGGTACAAGTGGTTGGTCAGCTTTGGATATGGCGCGATTTTTATTAGGATTGCATGTGATGCGATCGCATTATCCAGAATATAGCGATCATATCAATCGCATTGTCGCTCTGACAACCGCTTATGCTATCTTTAAACTTTGTTGTAACTCATATAGCAATGCGCGCATAAATAGTGAAATTCACTCTTGTGTTGGCGTCTTCTCTACGAGACGCGAAGCGCGAAGGCGGTTCGTTTAAAGGTCATTTTCACCTATCAGATAAGACTGCTATATAATAACAGAAAACGACCCCGTGGCATCAAGTGGAATGTTCAAGTTTGCAATGGTGCTAATCGAGTTAAGGGAGTTACTTAAAAACAGACCTAGAGGGAGGAAAGGCGCAACTCCCTCCACAATGCCAACTAGGTCACCGGAGGCTGTAGAGATGTTTGTACTTCCGTTTACTACCTGAAGGTTGTAGTCCTGTGGTGATCCTTCTAGCAGGATAACGTCCTCCCACCGCTTAAAGTTCTGGATTCGAGCATAGTCAGTATTACCGCCACCAACGTAAAATTTTTGAGACGTGGAGGTTAATGGAGCTAAACTGGGATGCCCAAGGACGAATAGATCCGCTCTTGCTGTACCAATTAGGGTATCAACCTCACCGACTCCAGCAACTGTTGATCCATTTGATAAAGCGTCGAAAGCAACTCCAGCAAGGAGTTTGTTACCCTCCCCAATGCCAGTTAGGGTGTCATTCCCACTGCTTCCAAAGAAAAAGCCAATGCGCTTCTGATCAAATTGTCCATACTGTGTGTAGTGCTGTAGACCTGAGCTAAAAACGCCATCATTAACACCTTTCGCTACATCGGGGTATGCTTGCAAGTAAGCTTGCTCACTGAACATTTAAAGAACCTCCATAACAATATTCAGCCTGATTGGTTAAGTGAACTTACAGGGAAACGTATAACTCGGCACAGAGGATGGGAGTATCTACAACAAATGACATATAGGCTGTGTGTTCCTCAACCAGAACATGGGATGAGCGATCGCGTAGAGCAAGAAAATTGGAATTCTTTAGATGAACTAGAAGCTCTATTAGTGCTTGGTTGCCAGAAACTGATGACACAGCATGATTTAATCTCTGGTTTAACTTGCTACCACTGGTGGCCAAAAACAAGGGTAGCTTAATTATAAGTGATTATCCGAACTTGATATAACATCAAAACAAAAAAGCTGTTTTTCGTCCTGTGGGTATTATTTTTCTCCCTGCTGAAACTTCATTGTCATTTCTAGGCGAGATAATGCACTAGTGGCAGACTCGCGTACATAGGAGTCAGTGGATTCATCCTGAATGAGGGATTGTAGTACTTCCACACCTCGGCGATCGCCAATTGAGCCAAGGGCATTCACGATAGAGATTGCCAGCGCTGGGTTGTCTGTGGTTTGCAATGCTTCAATCAAAACATCCACCACGGGAGAACCAATTTCACCTAGAGCCATGACAGCAGCAATATGCACTACAGGATTGGGGTCATTGAGAGCAGTCGTTAAACCCTGCACACCTTCAGCTGCAAAGGGAACATCTGGATGATTAATGGCGACTTGTGCCAGTGCTTTGGCGGCACTTCCCCGGACGGTGACATTATCACTATTGAGCAAGGCTTCAACTAGAGGAGTCACTGCATCATGTCCGATCGCTCCTAGAGCTTTGACGGCAGCTCGTCGATAGGTGGTATCCTCTTCATCGAGAATATTCATCAACCGGGGAATAGTTGTCTCATCAGGATTCTCAGCCAATGCCCACATTGCTTGCTCGCGTAGGTGGGGGTTGGGGTGTTTCAGTTGTTGGAATAGTTCTTCTGGGGACATAACAAGGTTTTAATAAATAAATAAAAATGTGCAATTAATCTGTCAACTCAACACTCAGCACTGGCTCAACCATAGCTATCCGCTAACAACACTCGGTACTTTTTCTGTGAACTAAAAAAATCAGGATACTAGCACCATTATTAATTTATGGAGAACAGAAAAAGTCAAGCAACATTAATTCAAGCCTCGGTATTTATGAGTGGTGTAATTAATTTTGAATTTTGAATTTTGAATTCCCCATAGGGGTTGACTTGGCTTTTTCTCGAATTAGCCAATCATCATCATTGGTGACTTGTTCATAACCACTCGTATCACCAAGTTTTTCCAGCGCCATCAACGCCGCATACTTCAGATCCCAAATTTTGGTTTCTAGACAGGCTTTCAGTTCGGGAATTGCCCGTGGAGCGCCGAGTTCACCAAGAGCGATCGCTGCTGCTGCGCGTGATTTTTGAAATTGTGGTTGTTTGTTATGCAAGCCTTCAACTAGTAAATCGTAAGCTGGGGAATGTTTCAACCAACCGAACAGCTTTATCACATGGAAGTGGGCACCATAATCATTATTTGCTTCTTCGGCGTAGGTAGCAAACAAAGCCTCAGGAGCAGGATCGGCGTGATGGTCAAGAATGGTTTTGCTTGCTAAATAGCAGCGCCCAAAGTCTGTTTCATACAACCCCCGGATCAGAACTGGTAAAGTAGGGGGGCTTGGGTAACTATGAACCAAACTCAGATCATTTGGGTGGTCGTATAATGTCTGCTCTAAATGAGGTTGAATCGTGGCAAAAGTAATTGCCCCAGCAGAGATTCCGGCTTCTGCCAAAGTCCGAATTCCTCGCAGCCGAAACACCAAAGATACTGGACATCGGGCAATATAGGGAATTGCATCATAGTAACGGGCATCCATTAAATCTTGGATAGACAACCGCCGTCCTAACACATTTGGGTGTTGTAACATTGCCACTACCTTCCCCATCTGGGAATAGTCGCCAGTTAAACGGCAAACTGCGGCCATTGCCGCACTGGCTGTCGGTGGATCGCCATCATCTACAAATTTGCGAATTCGTTCCAGGGCAGGTTGATAATTAAACTTTGTGAGTGTGTGGATGATTACTCGATAGGTTTGCCCTGGCTTGTCCAGCAATTGAGCAACATCTTCTAAGATGTCGGGGTCTTGAGTACCAATTTCACCGATCGCCCAAACAGCATTTTCCACAGTGTAGCAGTCTTCATCAAAAAGACAGGTGCGGATCACTGGTAAGGCTGACTCAGCTTGCAGTCGCCCCAAAGTCTCTACCGACTTGCGGCGGACGATGCGGTTATCCAAGGCGGGGTCAGTTTGCTGCACCGCCCGCATCAGCGCCTTAATTGATCGCTCTGTGGGAAAATTGATTAAATGAGAAGCGGCAATATAACGTGAATCATCCTCACTCAATTGGTCTTGAGGCGTATCCAAAAGAGCGATCGCCTGGTCTTCTGTGAGATTAAAAAAATTAAAAAATCGTTTATCCATATATATATAGATATATCATCTGTCAGCTTGCCGAATCTTATTAAGACAAAACAAACCCGGAGATTCTTTGCCATTACTCAACCTTAACAGGCAAAGCAAAGAGCCAAGAACCTCCAGGTTTGTAGGGTCACAATGTAACCTCGCCACCAAATGACAAGTTTGGCAACTAACTAGGAGAGAGAGTTAATAGCGTAGTCTAGTAAAGCATTGTATTCAGTCAATGCTTGAGCAGACATATCACGAGGCGCACAACCACGGTTACGAGCAAAGCTTAAAGCTTCAACGTAAGGAGCGGTGGGCAAGCCTAAAGCGCGATAAACTTCACGTTGTCCAGCAATACCCCACTCATCCAATGGGCCAGTACCGCCAACTACCAAGCTGTACTGAATAAGGCGCATGTAGTGCTTGATGTCACGAGCACACTTGGACTTGAAGGTATCGGTGGAATTAGCTTCACCAGCGTTGTTCAAGTAAGGATATTTCTTGATAGAAGCGTTGTAAGCTTCGGTTGCAACTGCATCGAGGTTGTTAGCTAGCTTTTCAGCAGCTTCCAAACGAGCAGCTGCACGTTGGATAGAACCTTGTACTGATTCTAAATCAGAGGTGCTGGGGAAACGACCTGCGGCATCAGCAGATGCGATAACAGTGGTAACAACTGATTTCATTTCTTAAATCTCCCAAAAGACTTTTTATTTAAACTGTGTTGGATGTCAATCTGTTGAGTGAATTGCGAATCGCAAGTTCCTTAGCTCAGAGCAGAAATTACGCGATCGAAGTAGCTAGAAGATTCAGCAACTAGGCTAGCGCAGCGATCTTCTACGACAGGAGAACCCATCTTACGCAATTTGGCACCAGCACGAGCCTCACTGGGGGTGTCTTGAATGTGAGCAGCTGCACACGCCTTCATGATTTGAACGGCACGCACGGTAGAGGTGGTGGGTACGCCAAGAGCTGCATAGGTTTCTTTCAAACCGTTCAAACAACGATCATCTAGAACTGAAGCGTCACCAGCTAATAAAGCGTAGGTTACATAGCGTAAGATGATTTCTGCATCGCGCAGGCAAGCAGCCATGCGACGGTTAGGATAGCAGTTACCACCAGCTTGGATCAAACCTTGGTTTTCGCAGATCATTCCAGCAACAGAATCAGAGACGATGCAGCTAGCGTTGCTAGCGATCGCATTTACAGCATCCAAACGTCTGTTACCATTAGCAACGAAGGCTCTGAGGGCAGCAATATCAGATACGCTAGAAGTGCTGGCATCTGCTGAAATTACAGCTCTAGAAAAAGCGTCAAGCATTTCGCTCTCCTTAAAAATTGGTTTTCTCTGAAACTTGATTGCCTGTTCCCTGAACAAGACAATATAGAACATAAAAGATGACACCTATCTTAGTCTCAGTTATGAGAAACTAAGTAATAATCCTTAACAAACAATCCCCAGTCAGGATTGGTCTGACTGGGGAACTCAGGGTACGCTTTGAGGATTAGGGGGATGAAGAAGATGAAGAAGCAGAGGAAAAATAACTTAAATTTTGATGGGTTTTGTTTATGAACCTATCCCACTATTCTAAAAATCCCTACTTCTTTTCGTAAAATTTGCTTGAAAACCTTAATTTTTCGTTTTAAACAGTTCTTACGCAAAATACCTCTCAAACTCTTATTCTTCCGTGTCGCGCCAGTTGCTACCCTGCCTTAACGCTCTTAGCGTAGCAAGATCCCCGTAGGGGTACAAGTCGAAAAACCGCAAGGGCGCACTGGCTTCTCTGTGCCTAATAAGGTAGCCTGCGGCAAGCCCTCCGGCTTGGTGCAGTCCAAGATGGGGGAAACCCCCTTCTCTACAAGACGCTACGCGTTGGCGCTAGCCTCTCCCAATGTGAGAAGACCGCGCTGCTTCACCGCTTTGCGTGTACGATTTTCCGTTACCTGTGCGTAAGCCCTATTAAATTCTCAATAAGCTTAAGCTTTGTAGCAGAAATATTATTAGTGGGATAGATTCAAACATCCCCAGTTAGTTAAGCCTGCTTGAGAAGATGCTTGATCATATTGTCTTTGACCATTAACTGCCGCAGCACCTCTAAAAGCAATTTGTGAGATTCTTCCTGGTTTAACCCCTTAATTTGCTCTTCGTAAAGTTTGAGGTTGAATTTCTGCTCTAAGTTAAGCTCCATCGGGATATCCATAGTTTTTACTCTCCGGTGTTTCGCAACATTAGCTTTATATATTCTCTAGATTAAGGTTAACAAAAATTACATATACTTGACAAGTGGACAGTTTTAGATAGTGGCGAATAAATCCAGATGATGCTACTCATTGGCGTTGGTCAACAAACGCCTTTGGAGCAGGTAACCTATGGTGTACACACAAGTGCTGTCGCCCGCAGGCGATCGCACTTGTCCTGTTTCTCCCTTTTCCAGAGTTCTTGTAACAAAGCTACACTTTTTCAGAGCTTTGAGTCCTCTACCAATTGGTGGTAAGTGTGGGTGGAGATGTCGAGTGCCAAATTATTGACCACATTGGGAAGTACCTGCTTTATTTGGCAAAGTAACAACAAGAGTGCCTTTTCGATGCGTGCAACAGCTTTTGATCTGTTGCTAGTTCTACAACCTTTGATTGTGATGACTACCAATTGTGCTGGTAATGAGCGCTTGCGTTCCTCTTCCGTTTGGGTGTTAGCGATCAATCGCCTCTTCGATAGCCACATCTGGTATAGCCATCGAGATGGCTTTGAGCACGTCATTATTTTGTATATCAGGACACACCAACTTCCCTAGAGAAAATTCTTGCTTTAAAACCCGATTTAATTCTGGGTTAACAAACCTCAAGAGTTCTTATAAACTCCTTTCCAATATTGCGCCTACAGTACTGATCGATTTTCCCACCATGTACGATTTTAAAGAAAGACTACGATATGTAGCCCAGGTGTTGGGAAAGAGCGATCGCGTCTGCTTTCAGAAAGTGAAGCTTATCGTCGCAGTAATGCCCGTGCGATCGCTCGTGCTATTCTCAAAGACTCACCAATTTTGATTTTGGATGAGGCGACCTCTGCGGTGGATAATGAAACGGAAGCGGCTATTCAGAAATCGCTGGCTATGATTACCCAAAATCGGACTACGATCGCGATCGCTCACCGTCTTTCTACAATTCGTCACAGTCATTGCATATATGTGATGAATGACGGTCAAATCGCTTCGCTTCAATTCGTAATTACTAATTCGTAATTCGTAATTGATACCCCATACATTGGGTTGGGGCTTGAACTTCCGATGCGGAGCATTTCTATATTTTCCATAACTGAAGTTATTGGCTCTGAAACCATGAATTACGAATTACGAATTACGAATTACGAATTATTTGGTCAAATTGTTGAGCAGGGTAAGCACGAGGAGTTATATCATGTCCGCCAAATTACCCATAATAAAAGAACCCCACCCCCAACCCCTCCCCGCAAGCTCTTAGGGGAGACAAAGCGTAGCTTTGGCTCTTTGGGGTTCCAGGTATTATGCTTAATTATCCGGACATCATATTACTGGCGATGGATGGAATTTACGCCAGTCTGTGGCGCGTACAGTCTAGGATTCATTAACGTGAGTTCGACGGATAGGAAAGCCCAAAGTAGAACGGGCGTTTTTTGAAACGCGTAAGGCGCTGATGGAGTTACGCGATCGCTTTTGAGGAAAACTTTGCGATTTACTGACTTTACGCCTGCTCATCAAATCGGGTGCGAAAGCCTCCGTATTTTATCCAATATTGTTTCAAATTGTGGCAGGGTGTATGCAAACTGGCTCTTGCCTGATACAGAATCACTTGACGATGAGCGCCCATCCAAATTTTGTCAATTAGTTCAACCGAAATAATAGTGCCTCCTAACGCTCCCACACACTGGGAAAAACGCTCAATAGCACTATAATCTACGGTTTCAAAAACAAAGAAATGACCTGAACAAATTAAATGCCTGCTGCGAATCCAGCACTGCATTTTTTTCTGCGCTTCTGGGGGTAGCATATTCGCTTTAATGGCCAGATTAAACAGGGAAAGATCATAGGATGTTTGGGACTTCATGGCCGAAACCCTCCCGCTTTTCAAACCGCAAAGGCCCAAAGGTAGATCCCCAAACCTGCTCGTGTGTATTGACATCCAGCCCTCTATCTAGGCTTACCCAAGTGGTTTGTGTAATTTCAACGTAACTATCGAGATAAGTCTGGCAGCCATGTTTCTCAATTAAGCACAAGTTTCCAGGCTCAACAGCGCCTATAAATCTATCTCCCTCTCGTTTGAAAATCATCGAGCAGTGATATCTGCGTGCGATACAATCTGGGGTGATGGTTCTAAGAATGCTTAACTCACGGGCTGCACCAGCATAGATAAGGGCATTTTTTAAACTGTAGTTTTCGATATAAATCTCATCGCCATGATCTACTAAGCGATGTACTCCCTGTCTATAAGGTCTCCACAAATCATAGTCATAAACCTGTTCTGAATAAAGCCCGATTCCTGAGAAGAATTCAAACGGTAATGGACGAAATAATACGTGAATATGGGCGTAATCTTTAGGATTTTCAAATGCCTGTTTATAATTGCTGAAATCCCCTGCCATCCAACGAGCTAGGGTGATTAAATGATTCGATGTACTGTCGCGGATATGTGGTGGTGAAGAATTCATAAGTAGATGAGAATAAATAAATAATACAGAATTTGTCTTGTAAAGTTGCTCCTCTTGGGCAAAGCTCAAGACCGCACTTTCCGCAAAATTCAAAATTATGACCTTAACCTATGGCAAAAGTGTCTATTGACACACTAATGACATGACGAAATTAACGTGGTCAGTTCATATTGAGACTGCACGCTCTGACGTTGTATATATATGACTAGAAATGCCTAGAGAGCCATTTTTGGATCTAGTTTATTTGTGAATATCCTGGCGGATTTCGGAAGAAAAAGAGGCAGTGACAACTCCTGTACCAGCACTGGTTTTAATTAGAGAAACCCGACAACGGACATTGGGGTTGACAAACCATATCTTTTCTTCGGCGGCGGCGCGATCATAGGTGGTAATTAGCACGAATGTGCTGTCTTCCGTTAAGTAATAATCGCCAGCCGCTGCGATCGTTTCGGCATAGCCTTGATCGCGCAGGAGTTTACCACGATGGGGATGAGTTGGATCGGGGATAGGAACTAGGACGCAACTACCTTTGATTTCATTTTCATCCCAGTCTGATTGGCCTTCCCAACTCATCCGAAAGGGAGAAACAACTGTTTGAGGATCAATGTTATAGGCTTTACACAACTCAATTACTGCCGGATCGTTATCTGGGAGAGCAATGATATCTATCTCAGACTGTACGGCTTCAAAGTGACCGAATGCTAAATGATGGGCACTGCGTTGCGATCGCCAACGCCCAATAGAATTTGCAACAAACTCCGTAATATTCATTCAACTCTTTGGTTTCTGTTTTTAGCTATTTGCTTTTGGATTGGAGAATCTCCCAATAGAAAATTATGAATATCCCAATTTACTTCTATAGATCATCGATTGACAAAATGTTAGAGGTTGGGAAATTCTCCATTGGTAGCGTTAAGCTATTTCCGTGATACTAAGAATCTTGCCTCCTGTTTTCTGGATGCTCTGAATTTTCTGGGCTAGCTGATTGTATCCCACGTCAAAGGTTGCCATGCTTTTAGTCACCCGAACACCAAAATTGGTTTTGGAGACACCGATACGGAACCGCTTCCCTGTATTGCTGATAGCACCGGAACCACGAGGGGGGGAAACAATTTTGGTTGCGAGGTTAGCGCCAATGTCGCTAATCAATTTTGCTGATTTGCCCAAATCATTGGCAGCAAATCCCCGCATCAATGCAAAGGTACGGTTAAAACCGACATTCTTGACCCCAGCTTGGGTACGATTACCACGGGCAGAGGGTACAATATTGTCGCCAAAACTCCTGATATATTCATTGCTATCAATGTAGGAGTTGATTTCCGCTGCGTAGCCCTGGGTGTTGTAAATTTGCACATGTTCCGCAACTTCAGCCTGATCTTGCGGGGCGCGACCGAGCAAATGTTTAAAGTTTAATTCGATAAAACGATAGGGAGAGGAAGTTTCAAAAAACAGCGAACGGTATAGATCAGATTGAGCCACGGCTCTGACGAAGCCAGTAACAGTGATGTCACCATTCCGCAATTGAGACTCTGCACTGGTAAGCCGTTGGTTTTCAAATACATGAGCATTACCCAGAACTTGCCGATACACTGCTCGAATCACAGCTTGCAGATCATCCTCAGTGGCGTTGGGGCGTAATTCAACGGACTCGGCTTCTATCCAAAGTGCCATGTCAAAGCCTCCTAAATTTAGGATTTTCGTGTGATTTTTTGAAAAATTGTAAATTAAAAAAGTTAATCATCTTGGGTGGGCAATGCCCACCCTGGAAAACGTTATGCAATTTCAGTAATGCTGACGATTTTGCCAGAAGTGCGATTAATCCGCTGAATTTGCGGGGTCATTTTACTAGCTGGGACAATGTACTCAGTGGTACTGATGCGGCGGGGACTGTCGAATTTGGAACCTGTCACCACGATTTTGAACCGTTTTTCAGTGCCAGAACCAATGATGGTAGACGAAGAGGCTTTAATGGCATTGGCGCTGTTGGTAGCAACAGCATAGACCAATTGTGCAGACTTGACTGAGCTATCAATTTGGGCAGGGCCTCTATCAATAGCAAACATTCGATTGTAGCCTATTTGCTTGAAATTAGCTTCGCTGCTTCTACCGCGATCGTAAGGCACTACGTTTTCGCCAAAAGCTGCTTGATATTCACTGCTATCGATGTAGGAATCAATTTCAGCATCGTAGCCCTCGGCGACAGTGCGAACAATATGCTCGGAAACTTCTCGTTGATCCTGGGGTGCCCGACCAAGCAAGTGCAGAAAGTTAAGTTCTACAAAACGGTAGGGAGCGCAAGACTCGAAGTAGCGGGTACGATAAAAATCAGACTTGGCAACGGCACGGACAAAATCCCGCACGGTGATGGAGCGATCGCACAATTGTGATTCTGCTGTCACCAACCGCTCGCTCTCCATCACATGAGGGTTGCCTAGAACTTGTTTGTAAACTGCACGGATGATGGTTTGAACTTCCTCTAACCCACTAGCGGGCCAAAGTTCAAGAATTGTCTGGGATGCCATTGAAATTTATGCTCCTTAATTTTTTAAGTTTGCACCCGAATTTATACAGCAGTGATACTTGCTATCACACCGCCCTGCTGGTGAATCCGCTGATACTCTTGAGAGAGCTTTTCGTAGGGCACCAGAAAGACTTGGTTGGAACGGCGAAACTTGGAAATACTATTGAAGGTTTTGGCACGATAACCTGTGACTTCAATGCGGTAAACTTTACCACCAGCACTAGCATCGACTCCAAGACGAGTACGCGCACCAGTGGGAGGTGTAGAGAAGGTTGCCCCAGCACTAGCAGGTGAAATTACTGCTGTGGGTGTGCTTTGAATTACTAATGAATTTAACTTGGGAGCCTTGCCCGACAGATCACCCTTCAGGCTGCTGCTGGAAGCACCCCGCACCAACTGGAAGGTGTGAGTAAATTGCACCATACTCTGAAGAGCTTCGGTTTTGTAGCCTCGGATATAAGGCACAATGTTCTCACCAAAGGTAGACTGATACTCATCACTATCGAGATAAGAATCGATCTCAGCTTCAAACCCTTGAGTATCAAGAATGGTGCTGTGTGCCCGCATTTCTTCTAAATCCAGCGGTGGACGACCCAGCAGATGGCGGAAGTTGAGTTCGATCGCCCGGTAGCGGGCACAACTGGTGAAAAAGCGAGAACGATAGAGTTCAGATTTAGCCACTGCTCTGACAAAGTCGCGGACGCTCAATTCACCCCGCTTAAATTGGGATTCGGGCACAACCAGCCGCTCACTTTCCATCACATAGGCATTGCCTAATACTTGCCGATAGACTGCCCGAATGATTGTTTCTGCTTCTTCTTGTGAGCGACCTGATACCCACTCAACGGGAGGGGTTTCATCAAATAGGCTTACTCCCAGGCGTGAAGCTGGTCCAAATGGCATTAATTGTTTCTCCTGTTAACGAAAGTTTAAGAAAATTGTTTCAATTTATAAAGAAATTTCAGATTGCTCACCCAGACCAATTAAATCGCTGGATTAATTTGTTGCAATTCAAATTGCCAGCTTCTATAAGCATGGAAGTTTTGATTTCCTAGATGCTCAAGTTTTTTAGGCGTTTTATACGCTTTGTTATGATCATTTTCTTATGAGCGCGTAACGATGAACATCAAGATTTGTAAATTTTGATGAAATGAGAGAATTTTGCACTCAGTTTGCACAAACGATTCTTATGTCATGGGGTATTGGGCATTTGTTAAGAGGAAACAGGGAACAGCGCCATGTTCCAACAAAATTGTCATAGTTTCCAGATCGCCTCGGGCTGCTGCCATCATTAGAGGAGTCCAACCACCGATGTTGGCGGTATTCACTTGGGCACCCAGTTCAATCAATGCTTTCACCGTATAGGTATGCCCATTATCTGTTGCCAAGTATAATGCCGTGTCACCAATTTTATTGGTGGCATTCACCTGGGCGCCCATTTTCATTAGACGTTGCACAATATCTGTTTGACCACGCCGCGCCATTGTCATCAGCACAGCATAGGGATTGCGATCGCAGATACTAGCACCACGATCCAGCAGCAACAAAACAATGTTGCGGCGATCGCTTTCTGCGGCAAACATCAAAGCTGTGTAGGCTGCTGGATTTTTCGCTCTTAGCAGCGATATTAGCGATCGCTTGGAGGCAATGCAGCGGGGCGGAAAACTGTTTTTGACAGCACCTCGATATCTCCCCTTACTCTGTCCCAGAAGGTTTAGGCTACGTCGAGGGACATTTGGAAGGTGAACGGCTGATCATTGAAAATCATTGCTACGAAGCTTTGCAATTTCGCAAACTGCATTTAGAATTGGCTCAGGTTGGCAATGGATTAGATATTCTGCACTGTGTAATGTTCCCTAATCCCGAATTGCCTTGCCGATTTTTGGCACAGATTTGGTTGGCAAACGAGGAGGAATTAGTGCGGCGATCGCTGATTTGTCTCCAGTCAGTAGCGATCGCACCCTACCGCCAAGCTATTCTCAACAATTGTCTATTTTGTCTGGGCTTGAGTTTTCCCAACCACGGGCTTTACCAGAGTGGGGCGATATCTTTTCGGAATTTTGTCTATTTGTCCGTCCGGGGGACTCTCAAGAAGAAGATAGGTTTCTCAATCGAGTTCGGGAATTTTTAACCATTCATTGTCAGATTGCTAGTCAACAGACACCTCTGACATCAAATCTTGACATCTCCAAGGTTCTGGCAGGACAACGAAATTACTGTACAAAGCAGCAACAAAATGATAAAATCCGGCGAGTTCTAGAGTTGGACTTTGGTCAAGAGTGGGCAGAACGCTACATGACCACTATGCTCTTTGACTATGTAACTTGAAAATTCCACCGATACCTTTATTGCGAATAAACATTCACAAATACATCAGTTGGCATACTCCCCGCCCCTCAAGTGCGGGGATTCTAAGCTCAAACAGCAATTGGGTAATTCTAGAAATTAAATTCTCCAATTTGTTAAGAGGAAAAACGATGATCGGATTCTTCCTCCTCTGCCTCCTCTGCCTCCTCTGCCTACACAGCGATAGAGTATTTTTTTAGTTGGAAGCCCCTTGCAGTTTCATACCGTGTGACATCGCTTAAACTTAACTGTTGATGCCCCAAACGTTCGCAGCAACAATTAGCGAAATTGCTTTAATTGCTCAATCAGATGATCGAAGTAGGGAGCAACGATTGCTTGCTGCTCGGGTTCCACTCGCTTTAAACTGGCAGTTTTAATACCTTCTAACCCTACAACCATTGCATCTAAAGGTACTTGCAATTCTTGATACAACTGTTGCATATAGTGCAATCCTTCGGTGCTGGTATAGTCGGTGTGCTGTCCGGCGATGCCGTAAGTAATACAGCGTAGAAAGTGCCAGAAATCACGCCAGCAGGCATCTGCCCTCACTGCTGGGTAGAGTCCACCTCCGGGTTGGGTGATATTGGGGAATGTTGCCAATACATGGGTTCTGGCTTCATCTACGATTTGATGGACGCGATCGCGTAGCCCCTGACTTACGACAATGAGTCCTGTATTTGCTGATACAAGCTGCTGAATCTGCTGCAAATCTTCATCAGTAAGATAGCGTCCTTGATCGTCAGCCGCCTGGAATAGCTGAATAGCCTCTGCTGGATGGGTATTTTGCCAAGTAGCAAAACTGACAATCCTTGCTTTTTGAATCAGTTCTAGAACTTTTTCACTCAATTGTGGCTGAGTCATGGTCAAAACTATTATATAGACTGGTTGAAAAGTAGAACTCCTGCCCTTTTTCAAATTTCCAGCAGGGCTATTAGTAACACTGTAGCGGTAAATTGTTAGGAAACTCAAAAGGCAAACTATGAACAACTCAGAAGACTACACAGTTAATAACCTTGATTTCTATAGAAAGCATCATGGTCAGCAGCTTTACTATAGCTGGGAGGGAGAAGTCTGGTGGCAAGAAACAGGCGACCGCCAACGGGAGAAATTATTCTCTATTATTGGGATGAATGCAACCAAGGTTTTCATTAGTCCCGATCCTGAGTTTGACCAGGTGGGTTACCGGATCAATCGGGAGTTAGGTCTATTTTGCGATCCGCAGACCCAAGAAATCCTATATACATGGCAACCCGATTCCACTCGTCCTGCTGTAGCGATCGTGCATATTGCCAATCGCACAGTGCAGGGGGCTGTTCGACCGAAAATGACGGTGATTCCCAAAGGACAAGACTATGTTACCTCTGTCGTAGAAATTCCCCTGACCTATCCTCATCCATTAGCAGCAGATCCCAAATACCGAGATTATTGTGCCGGTGAAACCTTTAATGGGACAGAATACTTCACCAGTCACATTTCCCGACCAGGGGTGAAGGATCTTCCTCCAGCCACTTGGGCGCGAGACTGTCCCTGGTTACCCTGGATGAAACTGGGCTATGGTCATCCAGCCCGCTTACGATTTGAGACAACAACGACTCGGGTTGAATCCTTTGAACAACTCCATCCCAATCTGATTCAACTGATTCGCGAACAAGTGCCGATATATGAATTTACACCTGACCAGAGTAACGAACCAAATATGACTAGTACACTGTACTTTAAGCAGCACTTTGCCACTTACTTAAAAGGAGAACGCTTTCCCATTCCTGAAGGGCTTTGAGAAGGGTTTGAAACTGTAACTTAATTTCAGATTGTCAATTCTATGGATCTCAGTCAAATCGAAACTGATCTGCAAAACTCGGATTTTCAATACCGCTTGAAGGCGATCTCTGCCCTGCAAGATTATCCGGCTGATGTCGCTTTTCCTTTGCTCAACCGCCATATCCAAGACCCAGAGTTTCTGGTGCGAACCTTTGTTGCTAGGGAGTTGGGTAAGCAAAAAACTTCAGAATCCTTTGCTGCCCTGTTGCAAATTATGAAATTTGATAACACCCCAAATGTCCGCGCAGAAGCGTCTAATTCCCTGTCTTTGTTTGGCAGAATTTCAGCCTCTCATCTGGTGCAGACATTTTTACGAGACGATCACTGGTTGGTACGTCGCAGTATTTTGGCAGCCTTGGTAGAAATGGATTGCCCTGAAGAAGTTGTAGAGGTTTGTATTCTGGGGCTAGAAGGTGACGATGCCGCAGTGCAGGAAGCATCTGTAGATGCGCTGGGGTTATTGGCAACTTCCCGTCAGTCTGAGGTAGCTTTGTCCCAACTTCTAAACTTTAAAAATTCTGAGTCTGAATATATTCGGGTACGAGTTGCTTATGCCCTCAAGCACTTTAATACTCCTGAAGCCAAGGAAGCCTTGGCGCAACTGAGACAGGATGCCGATCATCGGGTGGTGGGAGCGGCAATGGAAAATTTAATCTCTTGAGGAGCAGGGGGACAAGGGGGCAGAGGAGGCTATTTACTGTTGGCTATTTACTGTTGACTGTTGACTGTTGACTGTTGACTGTTGACTGTTGACTGTTGACTGTTGACTTCCCCGTTTGCGTAGCGTCTCCAAGAGTTGGGGCTGACTCTACCTCCAGGTGGAGAAGAAAACTATTTCTTTGAGTTGTGCCTAACTCAGTGATGGACACCTATAATTTATCCATGCTTGTACAGCAATTCAACACAAAAGTCTAGAAATTTTGTAGCAATGTTGACATAAATTAATATTTAGACTGGCAGAATTGGGAAAGAGCAAACTGTGACTGAGTATTATTGTTTGCATCATAGGAGAAACAAATGGCTGAAATTCCCACCGGCGGTCAAATGCTCTGGAAATTGGAAGGGGACGATCGCGTTTTGCACCTGCGGCATAATTCTTCAGAGCCGTGGCGGCCGTATGAGGAATTTCCGCAGTATGTTCTACCCGACCCCCAAGGATTTTCTAAAGGAATTGCTACCTTTCTGGCTTTGCTGAAAAAAGATTGGACAGCTACTAAATCTTAAGAAGGGAACAGGGAATAAGACATAACTTTGAATTGTTTATCCTCTTTGTCCCCTTCAATTCTCAACATACTTCAATTAGATAGCCTTTCTAGACTGGCGCGTGTGGTGCGACGGGTTAAAGCATGAGGTGTATCTAGCTCTTGTGCAGGTTGGCTAAGGAGGCGCGATCGCATTTCGTCACTCAGGCCTTGAACATGGGTAAAATCTGCTCCTGCAATGCTTTCTAGATGCTCAAAATCAACGCCAGTCAAATCTGCTGCTCGTAAATCAGCTCCTGCGAGGTTGGCTCCATTTAACCGAGCATTGCGTAAAGATACTCCTGGCAACCAGGCTTTCCGCAAGTCAGCCTGACTTAGCCGCGCTCCCTGAAGATTAGCATGAGTTAAATCAGCCCCCCCCAAATATGCTCCCAACATACTTGCACCTTGCAAATCAGCATGACGCAAGTTGGCTGTATTCAGCTGGGCACCATTCAAATAGGCATTTGGCCCAATCGCTCCAGAGGATTTGTAATTAAAGCCTTCGGGAAACAGGGTTTGGCTATCATATATTGCCCCTAGCAGCTTGGTGTCGGTCAAAATAGCTCCCCGTAAATCTGCGCCACTCAGATCGACTCGGTACAAACAAGCTGCCTGTAAATTGGCATCCCTTAAAATCGCTTGGCACAGATCGGCTGCCCGTAAATCAGCACCACTGAGATCCGCAGCACTCAGATCCGCTTTGCTGAGATTCGCTCGAATCAAAGTAGCTTGATGCAAATTAGCTCTTTGCAGTTCTAAACCACTGAGGTTGAATTGATATAAATCTTCTTGAGTTAGAGCAAACCCTGCCTTGAGGACAGCCAAAACCTCTTGGGGTGTCTTGTGAGTTTCCCTGCTGATCATGGGTTGAAATCGTGAGATTATTTAGGGGTATTGTACCGCGATCCATCTACAATCATTAGGGTCTAAGAAAGGATGAAGAATCAAGGATAAAGGATCAAGGATGAATGGCACTAAGTTAAAATACAGCCTTTGCGCCAATAAGGTTCAGTTAAGGATAATACGTAGGTTGGGTTGAACATTCGTGTTACCCAACAAACCCCGACAAATGTTGGGTTTCGTTCCTCAACCCAACCTACGCAGTTTAAAGTTTTTGGCTCTAACCCAAGCGTATTTCTTTACAAGCGTGCCATTCGATCAAGGATGAAATAAATTTTTTCCTAATTGATGCCCATCCTTTGATATTTCCTATAATTTCAGACTTAATCCTAGCCTGCGGCAAGCCGCTTCTCTACGAGACGCTACGCGAACGCGTCTACATCCTTCATACTTCTTTTCCCCTGTTTTATTAGAGGATCAGCTATGCCTTTTGTACCACCAATGACCATGATGGAGTTTTTCCGTAAGAGTGAAGGGGTCTGGTTTACCCAGCGCACGGTGCATCACTTTGATACAGTGCCGGATCAATCGGGAGAATCAAAGCTTTATGTAGGCGCGATCGCACTTGATGACCCACGGATAAAAGCAATCTGCCAGCCGCAAGGTATCGATCCAGCTAGTGCTAAAGGAGGTGCTAGCTTTATGTGGCAAGAACATGACGACGATCAAGAACCCAATCCGGATCGTGTTGCTGTCTTAATTGATGTACCAGATGATGAAACAGGGCGATCGGGAAAATTGCTTCGTAACCAAGGCTATGTGGAAAAAATTCCGGTAGTTAGCCGTTACTGGTTTGGACAAGATGGCATTTTAACCATCGATACCGAATATGAAACCAACCAAGGTCAGGAACGCTGCTGGTTCATGACCGATGATTTTCGGGTGCGCGTCAGCACAGTGCGGATGATGAATGGAGTGTATTTGATGACCTATTGTTCTGAACGACGCTATTTAACAGAGGCGAATTTAGCACAAATGGTGCAACATAATTTATCTAGAGCATCCGTATAATCACCTGCCCGCTCATAATCTTGAAGGACTTGCTGTCGGTTCTAGGCCATAATTCTGGCGATCGCCATCAGTAGGCATTGCACCATCGCCTAATCCTAACGTTAAGGATCGTTACTTTGTTTAACATATTCGAGACGGCGAATCTGGGAATACCCTATTGTCTGGGGTTAAGGCAAATTAGTCTATAAATTTTATGTATAAGTGCTTCCTTGAGCATCTGGAACAATGGCTTTTGCAACGGTTTACATTAGAGAGTCGCCCAATTCCCCCAGGGCTAGAGTATCAGGTGAGCGATCGCGGCAGAAATCCCGCCACAATTCAGAGTTGGTGCTATCAGTGCCCACAATTGCGGAAAATCCGCTACACATACATTGATGCAGGCGCAAGTGCCCAGATTCTTAATAGTGTGATTTATCCCAGTCATCACTATGATTTGCCCTTACTCGGCATTGATTTTCTCTCTTTCGGTCAGGTGAAAAACCTGATTGTAATGGATTTCCAGCCTTTATTTCAAGATGAAGCTTACTTGAGGAAGTACATACATCCATTGCAGACATTGCATGATAAATATCCAGACTTGGCACAAGGCTTGGAAATGAAATTTTACGATGCTAATCAGTACTTCTCAAAATATCTCTTATTTGCCAAAACCGATGCAGAAACAGTAAGAACGAGAGTCTTTGAGGCATTCAAAGACTATCTGAATTTGTACTGGCAGATGCTAGCCCAAGCTAAACCTCTGAGCGACCAGTCAGACATTCAACGGATTGTCAAAGCCCAAAAAGACTACGATCAATATAGTGCCGATCGCGATCCTGCATCTGGTTTATTTAGTAGCTACTTTGGACATCAATGGTCAGAGCGATTTTTGCATGAATTTTTGTTTGAGGATGCTGTGCCATTAGTAGCTAATACAGCCAAATAGTGATTTAAATCTAAATCACCACAACAGAATATGGTGATTGTTAATTTTGAATTTTGAATTTTGAATTGGGAGCGAAGCAACGTTGACTCTCTATCAGCCATTTTTAGATTACGCGATCGCGCTTTTGCAGGAACGTTTGAATTTGCAGCCTTATGCAATTCCTCAAGGGTTTGAGTCGAAGCAAGCAACAGTGGGCAAAGGCAAACATCACCAAGAGGTCTTAACGACTAGCTATGCCTATCAAACTACCAAACTCCGGCAAATTCGAGCCGCCCATGTACAGGGGGGTAACTCACTTCAGGTATTAAATTTCGTTATTTTCCCCCATCTGAATTACGATTTGCCCTTCTTTGGCGCAGATTTAGTTACCTTGCCAGGAGGGCACTTAATTGCCCTCGATATGCAACCCCTATTTCGGGATGATTTGGGGTATCAGGCAAAGTATACCCAGCCTATCCTGGCAACTTTTCACGCACATCAGCAGCATCTACCTTGGGGGGGCGACTTTCCCGAAGAAGCCCAGCCCTTTTTCTCACCCGCCTTTCTCTGGACGCGCCCCCAGGAAACTGAGGTAGTGGAAACCCATGTGTTTGCAGCGTTCATTGACTATCTACAAGCCTACCTGGATTTTGTTGACCAGGCGCAACCGATAACCGACTCCAAATATTTAGCAGACATTGAACAGGCTCAACTGCGTTATCTCCGCTATCGAGCAGAAAAAGACCCAGCACGGGGAATGTTCACCCGTTTTTACGGTGCTGAGTGGACAGAAGAATATATCCACGGGTTTTTATTCGATTTGGAAAGAAAGCTGGCATCAGCGATTAGATGAAGCAATACCAATTTTGGATTTTGGATAATGGAATTGAAAATCTTGATTGATAAACTCTTCTATAAGTTTGAAACAAGATTACCTATCCGAAGTTGGTATCAAAGGTAGAACTAGGACGATCAAAAAGGTTTGTCCGTTGATGACTGAATCTGAGAAAATCGAACATGGGCATTTTAAATCGACTTTTAGGAAACACAACGGATATGGCTGATACTACAGAACTCACCTCAAGCGCTCAAACCAGCCTTGAAGAATTGACAGAAGCGATCGCTGAATTAGAAGAATATCGGGAACGCCTGGTTAACGATACCTTGTCAATGGCACAGCGTGCCAAAATTATGAAGGCACAAGCACTTGCTAGCCTGCAACCTCAGCTTACCCAGCTAGACGCAACTCTTGAGTCACTACGACAGCAGCAATCTACTCTGACATCTGGTAACTAGATCATTTAACAATAACGGTGATAGGGAATTTGTCATGAGTCAATCGCTCAACTTTGAAGCTCCAGCAGTGGATGATCCTATCCTGCGAGTGCAAGCTGAAAATGATGATCTGGTTCAGAGGGTAAATGAGCAGATTACACTAGAAACCTTCGATTCTACAGATCAAAAAGTTCTTAAACAATTAGTGGAGGGTTTAGGAGATCCACGGGGATTGGTACGACTGCGGTTTGCCGAAACCTTGGGTGAAATTGGTGAAGCAGCAACGCCATTTCTCGTAGAAGCACTGGCAAATCACTCCAATGTAGTTGTGCGGCGGGCTGCTGCCAAGACACTCACTATCATATCTGACCCGCGTGCTGTGCCAGACTTGCTTCACGCTTTTCTGAATGATGAAGATAGGGTAGTCAGAAGTTCAGCCGCCGGGGCGTTGGCTAGAACAGGAGAAGCATCTGTACCAGCGTTGCTGGAAATTTTAGCATCAGACGAGCATCCACAGGATATTAAGGGTCATGCCGCATGGGCGTTAGCGTTTATTGGCTCGGAAGCAGCAGACCATTTATACAAAGCATTGAATGCCGCCTCTTTGGATGTCCGATGTGCTGTGATTGGGGCCCTTGGTCATGTGGCGCAAGAGCAGTCAGACGAAAAGTCCTGCAACCTTCTGGTTTCTGCTCTGACTGACAAGGAAGCGCTCATCCGCACTGAAGCAGCCGCAGCCTTGGGACAAGTTAATTATCCTCCCTCTGTGCCGCATTTAATTTTGGCAATTCAAGATACTGATTTAGACGTGAGGAAGGCAGCAATCAATTCTCTCGGTAAAATTGGCGATCGCAGTGCATTAGAATCATTACAGCCGCTACTTAATGATGAACAAGAGGTGGTGCGGGTTCTGGCTAAACTAGCGATCGCGCAAATTCAACGCCAGTCCAAAGCAGATGATTGGTAATCTTCCCGTTCAGCTGCTTGCTGCCTCTACCAGCATCTCATTCCCAGTCGATAGCCTGAATTCAGAGAAAAAGAAATTAACAGAAAATAGTTTGTCAGACCAAAGGGACTTGCGCGAAAATAAAGTCAGTAGACCGAAAAGTTTTGCGTTAGCGTTCGCGGAGCGTCTCGTAGAGAAGCTCACCGAAGGTATCGCTCTATAATGAATACCTGTAAACCTGATTGTTGTCTGAAAAACTGTACTTTTTGATACAATTTTTGGTTAACTAGCAGTATTATTATTGACTTCATCAGCAACGGTTGATAAATTGATGATTTATGCTGTTTTTTGATTCATCAACCGTTTCTTCAATACTCAGATTAAGGGAGATGACTAGGTAATGCATTCACCTTTTATGCATATATAGTTGCATGAATGATACCGTGCGATCGCATGAGTATGTATATATTTTTGCAGAAAACTGCAAAAATATAATTCTGATATATGCAATATTGTACCGTGCGATCGCATAATTGTACGTGCCATTTTGCAGAAATGTTTATGTTTTTACACATTTGATATGCTCTCATCTTATTCATTTTATTGAAATAAAGGGAGCGGTATAACCAAATTTATTTCTACATGACGGATGGCTACTTACAACACTCTGCGGAAATACTCACGGTACAAATTGCACCTAGGCATTACCTGATTGTCCTGTTGATGCACTAATCCCAAACTGTGCAACTTATAAATCTGCATTGAATCTAATTCCACTGGCTCAAGTGAAGTGACCACCTTTTTTAACGCTTCTTTTAAACCTTGAGTCTCTTCCGAGTGCAGCATTTCTAAGTACCACCGCAGATGGTTGCTGTAAATTCCCGCTTCTGTGGAAGCATCTTGTAATAGCTGCTTTAGCGTTGTTTTTGTAGTGTAAACTTCGTACATTGCTAACCGCAGCAGATAAGGATGTCCTCCCACTATATTCATCAATTCATTTACCTGAGTATCATTCCAATTCAGTCCATGAAGGTGAGCCAAATCTGTCACCTGCTTGTGGTCAAATTCCAACAACGCCACTGGTAGCCCCGCATTAAAAGGAGATTGGTTCATGTCTAAGGGGATATAAACTTCGGTAGAATGTGCCATTACCAGCCTTAGTTTTTTCCATTGCTCAGAAATTTTCCCTTTCTCATGCCAGCTTCGCAACATCCCAAAAAAGTCTTCAATCACTTGGTTATAGGGAAAAATCCGATCAACTTCATCTAACCCTAATACCAAAGGACAATCTATTTGTGGCAATAAATACTCCTCAAAGTACACTGTGCAGTTATAGTTACTACCTAAAATTTCTGCATCCCAATAATCTTTTAACCGATTTTCTAACTTTAACTTCCGACCAACCATTAAACACAACCAAAGCACGAACTTGTCCAAATTCGTTAAAATTGCTCGCTCTACACTACTTAAATCTAAATATACTGTTTGACAATTCTGGGATTCAGCATAAGCTAGAATCCTGGTAAGCAATGAAGTTTTACCCATCAGCTTCGGTGCTTTAATCCGAATTAGGGAAGCGGGTTTGACCACTGTCTCGTAACAAACAGACTCTAGGGCATCTCGCTTTACATAAAAAGGAGAACCCAGAGGAACTGAACCGTCTGGAAACGTTAGCTCTGCTAACGAGGATTTTGGCTGCTTGACATTACTATCAATATGTGGAGGTTGTTGCCTTTCTCCACCTCTCTCCAACGCTCCTTTAAAATTACTCTTTGTTACCTCTTCTCCTAAAGCTTCTGAAAGCTTTCGCCACAGATGAGGGCCCACATCTCCTCTGAGGTAGTTTACAGAGAGATGGTATTGCTCTGCCATCTTTTCATAAGTCAGACCCTCCCACGAGCCTCGAAGCACATCTGTTTCAATATCTTTGAGGTGTTCTTCAAGATTATTGAAGACAATTTGCTCGGCAACCTGTTTAGCTTTTTCCCAGGTAAAGGCTGATTTTGAGTTCACAGAAAAGTTCACAAATGATTTAGGACTGCTATATATTACGCTAAAGTTAGGTTCTAAAACAAATTACCAGCAGCAACATTAACTAATGAATCAGGATGAGTGATTGGCAAGTCACCAAGGAGTTGCCAGAAAAATATTCCGCCTAGACCTTGTTCTTCAACATAATTAACTTTTCCGAGGACTGATTGTTTATCTTCGTAGGTACTAAACTCTTGTTTTTGAGAATTATAAATATAGGGAACTTTGGCACTATCATCCCAGTAATATTGATATCCATTTGCACCCACTTGATCATGGATATCTTTATACAAAAGTGGATCATTTACTGAGGTAGCACTTTGAAACAATCCATCATTATTAGAACCAGGTTTCACTCCCGCCCAAGTGGGACTGTAGAGAGGAACTCCTAAGACAATATCCTTAGCTTCAACACCAGCACTCAAATACTTTTTAACTGACCAGTCAGCATTGAGTTTGTCGCTGTTATATGATTGATCGCTGCTACTTTTATACAAAGCAGCTTGGTGATTGGTTGTGTTTTCCCAGGTACCGTGGTAGTCGTAGGTCATTACGTTGATAAAGTCAACATATTCAGAAGTAGTTTTCAAAACAGTTGAGTTTAAATCGTAAGGAGCATCAGCGTAATCTGATGGAGACAATTGATAGGGAGAAGCAGAAAGGGCAGTAGTCAGCAGATATTTCTTTCCATCTGTAGTAGATGCGTTATTAAGCTGTTGACGTAGCTCACCCAGCAATTGAGTGTAATTACTATTCTCCTCTTTCTTAGGAAATTCCCAATCAATATCGATGCCATCGAAACCATTACTTTTCATGAAATTGATAGCAGATTGGGCGAAAAATATCCTAGATTGTGCCGTAGAAGCTGCTAAGGAAAAATCATTTTCTCCTGCACCACCGATAGAAATAAGGATTTTTAGCTTGGGATTTTGAGCTTTGAGAGATTTTAGTACATTAATGTCACCATCCTCACCATCTTGACTCAGGTTCACGTTACCTTGTGTATCAACATCTGCAAAGGCGTAGAACAAATGTGTTAGTTTATTAACCGGAATAGTTGCAGTATTAGTAGTATTACTAATACCCCACGAAGGTAAGTAACCAGCTACAATATACTGATTATTCATTGGAGGTGGTGTTGTCTGATTATTAGCTAAGGCTACATAAGTTCCATCTTGAGCAAAACCAACAATATCAGCTTTGGCATCACCATTCACATCACCAAGCTGGCGTGGCTTTTGGTCAAAGCTATTCCAACCACCTTTATTAACAGTAAAATTATCATTTATGGCTACAAAAGCTTCACTAAAAGTTCCATTACTTTGACCAAGAGATACAAAGACATTATCATATCCAAAACCAACAATGTCTGCGCGATTATCACCATTCACATCAGCAAGTTGACGTGGATATTTATCAAAGCTAGTCCATCCCCCTTTATTGAAAGTAAAATTATCATTTATGGCTACAAAAGCTTCACCAAAAGTTCCATTGCTTTGACCAAGAGATACAAAGACATTATCATATCCAAAACCAACAATGTCTGCGCGATTATCACCATTCACATCAGCAAGTTGACGTGGATATTTATCAAAGCTAGTCCATCCCCCTTTATTGAAAGT
>NZ_JAIVFQ010000066.1:29405-38040 GCF_020829495.1 Nostoc favosum CHAB5714
AATAAAATTATCATTTATGGCTACAAAAGCTTTACCAAAAGTTCCATTGCTTTGACCAAGAGATACATAAATAGCATCATAGCCAAAACCAACAATATCAGTTCGATCATCACCGTTGACATTAGCAAATTGGTGCGGATATTTGCCAAAATTAATCCATTTTTGCAAAAAACTAAACTTTTTGATAGCTAACTTTTTTGTTTCGTACATGGTGATAACAATGTTCCATTTAAAAAATTATGATTATTGCACTAAGTAAAATACCCTTTGGGGCACTGAAAACCACAGCTACAAAGACAATAATATCTGCCCAAAAAATTTTCTTACTGTTACTTCAAATAACAAACCTATCTAACTTAAAAATCTTTACTTTCAAAATAAACCTCCTTTAATTATTAGTAGTCAATGAAAGTTGAATTTTATTCAAACATACCATTATATTTATACTAGATTCTGAATAATACAATAGGAAAAAGTCAGATATTTATTGATTAATTAGGATACTAAAAAATCGAAAATAGGTAAAAGTCAGGTAAAGAAAGCTAAGCTTTGTCTCCCCTCCCGAAGAGCCTACGGTGTACACACAAGTGGTATCTGCAAGGGTTTCAAGCTTTCTAGACCCAATAAAATTGTCATTACGAGCAAAGCGAAGTAATCGCATAATCCCGTAGTTAAAGCGATTGCTTGTCTGCGACACGCACTTGCGTTCGTCGTTCCTCCTCTCTACGAGACGCACTCGCGTTCGCAATGACGGGCTTCCCGGAACAATCCAACAACCCAGAGCTAGAGGACGAAACCAAGCGTCAGGTGGAATTTCACGACTTGTGTGTACACCGTAGCCTTATTCTTGGGGAGGGGTTGGGGGTGGGGTTCTTTTATTATGGGTAATTTGGCGGACATGATATGAGGCATTACTCTTTGTCACACGGCTGAAAATATTCTCAATCCCAGTTGGATTGCTGAAATAAGCCCCTCTTCCTTCTCTGACATTGAACTCTTGAAAACTATGAAAGAGACCAGAACCGCGAACAGCACCACCATCTATGCGATCGCTCAGTTACCCTTAACATCAATAGACCTCTTGCAAAAGTCCTAGATCCGTGGGACAAGTAGATTAGAGTTGGGTAGCATCTATGACCTACGAACAGGTAAAGAGCCTGAAATCAGAAGACTTTACAGCAATGTGTGGTGTACGTCCAGATACTTTTAACCAAATGCACTCTTGTAGTGCGATCGCTCTTTGGGGAAAAACTTTTTGGTTTACTGCTAATGTACCTGCTGGCGGTCATGGTTCATGGCAGAAAGATGTACCTTGCAGTGCAACTCATGCTCATCAGTAAATGCTGTTGAGTTACAAGTAATCACTCGTGGTTCGCCCATTTAAGTATTTAGCGATCGCTCTCTGGGGAAAAACTTTTTGGTTTACTAAACAAGTAATTCTGGATACCGCACACCACAAGATGAATACGGCAATGCCATTGGTTTATCAGTAAACAATGGGCAACTCAATGCTAAATTCAGTTCCCCAAGCTGGATCGGACATCACATTAATTCGACCATTATGGCTGTCGATGATTTGGTAACAAATCGATAATCCTAATCCTGTTCCTTTACCGACTGGCTTAGTGGTGAAGAAGGGATTAAATATCTGATGATGAATGTGGGCGGGGATTCCACTACCATTATCCTTGATGAAAATTGCAATGTAGCGATCGTTTAGTTTCTGTGTGCGAATCCAGATCCGACTAGGATGATTTTGCATTACTTCTTGCGATGACCTACCGTCGGTCGGAGACCATCGGACTCGTTTAGCTTCTTCTAAAGCATCGATCGCATTATTCAGGAGATTCATAAACACTTGATTGAGTTGCCCAGGAGAACAAGAAATCAAAGGCAATTCTCCATATTCCTTAATCACTTCAATACCAGAATGCTGCTTGTTAGGGTTGAGACGACTTTGTAAAATCATCAATGCAGCTTCTAAACCCTCATGAATATCAACTGCCTTAAATATTGCTTCGTCTAATCGAGAGAAGTTTCGCAAAGATTTAACAATCTCGCTAATACGCTGGGAACCTGTCTGCATTGACTGGAGTAATTGTTTGATATCTTGTCGAAGAAAGTCTAGATCCAGGGCTTTAATTTCTTGCTGAATCACTCGGCTCGGATTAGGATATTCTTGCTGATAGAGTTGAATAAGTTTCAGTAAATCATCATAATATTCACTAGCATAAGTCAGATTTCCATGAATAAAGCTAATCGGATTATTAATTTCATGGGCAATTCCTGCGACTAAATGTCCTAGCCCAGACATCTTTTCCGTTTGGACGACTTCAAGGGCATTTTGCAGTTTGAGCAGAGTTTGTCTTAAGGTTTCATTCGATTGCGCGAGTTCTACCTGAATGCGTTGGCGTTGTTGAATTTCTTTACTCAGTGCATAATTTTTTTGGTTAAGCACAACGAATTGATCGCTCGATCGCTTTTCTAACCGCAGTAAATTAATGGCTGGG
Organism: Nostoc favosum CHAB5714; assembly: GCF_020829495.1. Classification (GTDB taxonomy): domain Bacteria; phylum Cyanobacteriota; class Cyanobacteriia; order Cyanobacteriales; family Nostocaceae; genus Nostoc; species Nostoc favosum. Next base: position 31,916 of record NZ_JAIVFQ010000066.1, read on the forward strand.
CTTTCTAGCGATCGCGGCTCGATCACAGATCCTTGACTACGACAAACAATTCCCTCTCCTTGGGCTTGGTGGATAGTTAAGGCTCCCAAAATCATTTGACGACTTTGGGAGCAAGCTTGAAGATAGTCGATGACCTTCTCTGAAGAATCAGTGACAAGCTCGGTAAGACATTGACCAATCAGTGCTTTACTGGTCTTGTTAAAGAGTCTGGCAGCAGGTTGATTAAGTGCTAAAATTTCACCTGCGCTAGTCACAAGAAGCAGAGGTTCTGGTAAAACCTGGGCAAACTTTAAAAATTGATCGGGTGTCATGATCTAGAGGTACTGAAGCAGGGATCTTTACCGTTGTTCATAGCACTGACGGGGTAAAAGTGAAGAGACTAATAGTAATTTTGGATTTTAGATTTTGGATTTTAGATTTTAGATTTGGGATTAAAAGCTTTCACTACAAAGCTGTTTCATAAATCTCAAACAATACATTCTATCCTAATCTGGTATAAGCTATGCTTTGGGGCATCAACTTTAGGCGGAACATATTACAGGGAAAGAGTTATAGTCTGTAAATGTCCCGCCTGACGATCTTACTATGCTTTGAAGTATTCTTGTGCTACAAACTCGTCTAATACTTCGCTAGGTTTGAGATGAATGACGATTTTGCATTCTTGTCCGCCTCTAGCAATTGTTTCTTGTAACTCGACTCTAGCGTAGCCGAGGTTGTCGGCTGCGATTGCGCCAAAAATATTAGATGTCATGACACACATGGCTTCGCGCCCTTCTACCTGTTCTGCAAAGGGGCATCTGCGATTACCTAAAACGATCTTCTCATCAGTTTCTTCAATCACGTAAAAGTCGCCTTGAATCCGGCGTTTCCAATCTACGAGGACGGCAGTTACCTGGTTACGAGAAAGATTTGACAGTTGCAAAGCGTTCTGGTAAACATGATTGACATGTTTACCTGTTCGATAGCCGACCACATTCAAAAAGCCTTCTGCCTGTTCAATCCCAACAACATCTTGTAGGGTTCCAGCCAATTCTCGAATCATTGTACGCAGAAACTGATCGCGTTCAATCGGTAATTCTAAGGATTTTATTTGGTCGTCGAGCGAAGATATGTGAACCATGATGGTGTTATTTCCTAAATACTTAGATAGGACAAGAATGAATGGCGCTTAGTTAAGCGAAAGTTAGTGATACACCAAAATCCCTTAATTACAGCAGAAGTCAGAATTCAGAAGTTAGAAGTCAGAAGTTAGAAGTCATATCATGTCCGCATAAATAGTTATGCTAACCACAGCCATTACACCCCACCCCCAGCCCCTAAGAGCTCTTCGGGAGGGGAGACAAAGCGACGATTGGCTCTTTGGGGTTCTTCGGGTTTAATAAGCAATCAAGCGGACATGATATCAGAAGTTAGAAGTTAGAAATTAGAAGTTAGAATGAGCTACACCCCGCTGCGCTAACAGAAGTAAAACAGGCTTTATACCTGGCTTTGATTCCTTGAAATCCGATGTAAGTAGCATGTTTACTAAGAATAGTTTTCCCTAATTGGCTACAGAACTAACTTAAACTTAAGAGCATTTACAGGTAAGTAAATGCTCAACGCTGTTCCTTGCCCTCAAGCTGAACGTGCCAATTTTAGATTTTAGATTGTCTAATTATTAAATACTTCTCCCCCTGCACCCTGCTCCCTTGCCTCTTGTTCAACCAGACTTTGTGTAGTTTGATCATCACTGTTGTTAAGTAGAAATTTGAATGATAAACTCTGTCCCCTGTCCAAGTTCTGAAGTGCAGGAGAGTGAACCGCCATGTCCTTCTACTACAATTTGACGAGCGATCGCTAATCCCAATCCTGTGCCTTTTCCTACAGGTTTGGTGGTGAATAAATGGTCAAATACTCGTTGTTTCACCTCTGGGGACATCCCTACTCCATTATCAGCAATCTTAATCAAAATATGCTGACCTGATTATGCTACACTGGTTTGAATAGTGATGCAATTCGGGTTAGCTAGAATGGCTTCCAAACTCCGTTTTGTATTGTATTCTTCAAGTGCATCAATAGCATTTGCCAACAAGTTCATAAATACCTGATTGATTTGTCCAGCAAAGCATTCCACTAAAGGTAATTTGCCATAATCTTTTAACACCACAATTTCGGGACGGTTTTCGTTGGCTTTTAAACGATGTCTCAGAATTAAAATAGTACTGTCAATGCCTTCGTGAATATTAAAGGGCACTTTGTAATCTTTATCTGCTCTGGAGAAGGTTCGCAGACTAGTGCTAATACTGCGGATACGGTTAACACCCAGTTTCATCGAGTCGAGCAACTTAGGTAAATCTTCTCGTAAATAGTCTAAATCGATGCCATCAATTTCATCTTCGATATCTGAGCCGGGATCTGGGAACTTCTGTTGATAAAGGTTAATTAATCCAAACAAATCCTTGATATAATCTTTGGCTGGTTCAATGTTGCCAGCAATGAAGCCGACAGGATTATTGATTTCATGAGCAACACCTGCTACCAGATTACCAAGGGCAGACATTTTTTCACCCTGCACTAGTTGCAATTGCATCGTTTGGAGTTCTTGTAACGCTTCTTCTAATTGTTGCTTTTGTTGTTGCAGCAATTGTTGTGCTTCCTTGGGTTCGGTGATGTCTTCACATGTGCCAAGGATGCCAAAAACGTTTCCTTCTTTATCTCGTAGTGGAATTTTGTTTGTATTCGACCAGATTTGTTTGCCGTCTGCTTGCTGCAATGTTTCGATAATATTAAGTTCAGCTTGTCCAGACTCTATGATGCGGCGATCGCACTCTACATACCAATCTGATTGCTCATCAGTCCAAGATAGATCATAGTCTGTTTTACCGATAATATTTTCTGGCACTCCTACACCCGTTGTTTGAGCAAACTTCTGGTTACAACCTAAATAAACACAATTGCGGTCTTTCCAGAAAACAGATTGCAAGATATTGTCGATAATTAACCGCAAAAATTGTTCGGTCTGTCCAAGGTTTTTTAGAGTATCTTGTGCTTGCTGATAAAGTTGGGCGTTTTCCAGGGAGATTGCAGCTTGAGTACATAACAGATTCAGAATTTCGACGCGATCGCTGGTAAACGCTCCAGTAGTAAGATTGTTTTCTAAATACAAAATCCCCAACAGTTTGCCTTGATAGAGAATTGGTGTACACAGCAAGCTTTTGGGTTGCTGACGAATTATGTAAGGGTCAGCTATTACTTTCTTCTCTGGATCTGTCATCGCAGGCAAATTGAATAAATCTGCTGTGTGAATCGTTGCAAGTTTAGCTGTTAATTCTTGAACTTCAGTTTCGATAGCAGCTTGCTGTTCTTCAGAAGTAACAGGCAGATGCATCCCCATGATGCTCAAACCTTTCAGTCCAGATTCAATACTAGCTTCGATATTTTCACCATGAGTCATTTTCAGGTACATTTTAATAGCATAAATGCCTGATTTTTCAAATTTATCTTGGCTATGATTTAAGGCTAAGTTAAATAATGTCTCAGCCTGGTTAAAATTGCTAGTTAAATATTCACACTCCGCAAACTCTCGAGATAATTCAAATGTGAGTTGATAGTGAGCTTGCCAACTTTCTTCTGTTAACGGTGCAGCTAACGTTAGGGAGCAACTCAATGTATCTGCAACCAAATGATTGACGGATGTTTGATCAAGGGGAGCTAAGGTAATCGTATTGACTGTAGCGCCCAACTTTTGAATTTCTTCCAAAGTCAGCATCAGTGGATGTACTGGGTTGACTTCGTTATCTCGATAAGCACCAATCAATAGTAGATAGCCGATGTCAGCTTCGCTCATTAACAAGTGCATTAACTTTAAAGAAGCAGAATCTGCCCATTGCAGATCATCAATAAATATCACTAATGGATGTTCTGGTGCAGTGAAGACTTGAGTGAACTTCAAAAACAGCATATTGAAGCGATTTTGTGCTGCACTTCCAGAGAGTTCCAGCGCTGGAGGCTGTTTACCAATCATACTTTCCAGTTCTGGAATCACCTCAATCATCACTTGTCTATTCTCACCCAAAGCAGAGAGAATTTTGCACTTCCACTGCTCGAATTGGCCATCAGTTTCACTTAGAAGTTGTTTGATTAAATCTCGAAAGGCTTGTACAAAGGCAGAGAAGGGGATGTTGCGCCCGAATTGGTCAAATTTACCTTTAATGAAATAACCCCGTTGTCGCACAATTGGCTTGTGGATTTCGTTAACCACAGCAGTTTTACCAATTCCAGAGAAACCTGCAACCAACATAATTTCAGTGCTTCCCTGATTGACTTTTTCAAAGGCATCTAGTAAGCTTTGAACTTCGGCTTGGCGGCCGTAGAGTTTTTCTGGGATGATGAAGCGATCGCAAATATCCCTTTGTGCAATTGGGAAACTCTTAATTCTACCCGTGTTCTTCAGTTGCTCCAAGCATTGTTCTAAATCAAATTTCAGACCTAATGCGCTCTGATAGCGATCTTCAGCATTTTTCGCCATCAATTTCATCACAATATCACAAAGAACTTGAGGAATTTCTTCTTCCCTCCTGTCTCCTAATTGTTCTGCCTGCTTGGCAATATGAGAGTGAACCAACTCCATCGGATCATTAGACTGGAAGGGTAGCTGTCCAGTCAGCAATTCATAAAATGTAATACCAAGAGAGTAATAATCACTGCGATAGTCAATTTTGCGATTCATCCGCCCGGTTTGTTCTGGGGAAAGGTAGGCGAGAGTACCTTCTAAAACATTAGGGCTGTGAATTTCCCGGCTTTCTCTAGGTAAAAGAGAGGCAATACTAAAATCAATCAACTTGACTTGCTTAGTTTCCGGGTTAATGAGGATGTTGGCAGGCTTGATGTCTTTGTGGATAACCCGATGGCGATAGAGTTCGTCAAGAATATTGCTCAGAGCGATCGCAATGTCCAAAAACTCTGTCAGAGGATATTGGTTGCTCTCCATTCTTGTATTCATCCAATCTCTGAGGGAAATACCGCCAAAATCCTCCATTATCAAAGCATAGCTGTTGCGGTAAGGTTCCAGGCTGTAGGGATGAACAATACCAGGTAGGTCAATATTTTTAGCGATCGTGTACTGATTACGGAACAGCAGCAGTTCGTTGAAGGTGGGATAATCTTGCTGAAGCAGTTTGATTACTACCGGAAGTTGATCAGCCTCTCGAATTGCACGGTAAACTAAGGTTCTAGAACCTGCATAAAGTTTTTCGCTAATTCGATAGTTCAAAAGCTTGCCCATCGGCTCAACTGTTGTATTCATACTTGATCAACTCTTGTTAAATCAGCTATTTATTAAAAGTAGTCTGCCCAAGAATCAGCTTTTTCTAACTCATAGGACACTCTCGCGTTGCGGTTTGATTCTGGCTCTGACTCGGAGTTAACTAGCAGCGCTTGACTTTGCTTTTGCGACTTTATAGCATAAAGTGACTAAAAAGACCAGGTTATGTTTCAAAATGTGTGACCTGATGGGGTGACAAAGAAGCTACAAACCGACCCAAAAGGCTTTATGTGTGTGGTGCGATCGCTTCGCCAGTGTATTCTATCAATAGCAAATAACAGTAATAGTACAGCTAAATAGTTACTACGGCAATTACGTAGCTGCTTGTTGAGCAAACCTAAGAACAACAGTATATTAGCGGATTACAAACCAGCTTTAATAGTAGTAATATGTAGCAAAATATATGTTATAACGCCTGAAGAAAGATATCAAAGTGGTTTAGGGTTAAAAGCAGATATAGAAATTAGGTATTTGCCCAAAAAGAACATCCTCTTGTTCTGTTTTTTGATAATTTACAATGGGCAGATATAGCCTCTCTCAAAGTTTTGCAGAAGCTATTAGGGTTTGGCAAAAGGCAGCACAACAATATCATACTCAAGGCGATCGCACCAACGAAGCCCTAAGTTTGAGTTACCTATCATTGGCACAACAGGAACTCAACCAGTGGGAAGCAGCTAAACAATCTATTGAACAAAGTGTGACATCACTCCGGGCTAAAGCCTCGGAGCTTCTAAGAATCACTTCTTAGCCTTCCTAGTTACTCCCTTGCGGGTTTTCGACTTTGACCTAGATTGAGTTTCCCCAACCCCCGGCAAACCGTCTG
>NZ_JAIVFQ010000067.1 GCF_020829495.1 Nostoc favosum CHAB5714
TTCGTCATACATCCGAAATTTGTTTTTGCTTATGCAAAAAATCAATTCCAGATGCAATCCTCATCCCCCGCTCCCTATCCCCACCTTATGAGTACATTGAAGGTGGGGACTTCCGCGACACGTTAAAGTCAAAGCACGATTGATAATTTCTTCTTGGTTAACCAGCTTTTCTAATTCTTGAACTTCATAACGACCTTCTTCTACTTCTAAGGAAGCCTCATCAACGGCATTTAAATAGGCTTCTGCTAAGGTTTCTAACAATTCTTCTGGCGTGAGATAATAACCCCCCACTTTACGCCGCTTATTTTCCCGTTGAATTTCCCGAACCGAATTCCGAATTGAGACTTCCCAAGAGCGAGTCGTGCGGTTTTCAGCTTGTTGTTTAATCAGATGCAACAGCAAAATAACTGCATAGCTACGAATCGTCTTGATTATGTCATTTCGGCTCATTTCTGTTAATTCTTCAACTATAATCAATGCTCCTTGAACATCGCCTTTAACAAGCAAGTCTTTCAGGGTTAATAATTCTTCCATCATCAGCGCCTCAAACATCGGCAACTTCTATTGTGGCTTATGACGGTTCTAGTACAGATAAGATAAGCTAATGCGTTTAATCTGGCGATCGCATTCCTTTTATAGGAATTTTGAAAATCTTCGTGAATTCTGACTTTTTCCGTTAAGTCTCTCTAGCGATCGCATTCCTTAGCCAGTCTCATTTAACTATCCAGCTTACAATAAACGTTAGAGGACTTTTTCTTTCCTAACCAGTGGTTTAAGACTACGGAAGATTTATTATGCCATTACGACAACCTCGTTACAGCAAAGAAGAATTTGCTCGTCGCGGTGATGAGATATATGACTTTCAAGTGCGCCCACAAGTCGAAGCAAATAATTATGGCAAGATTGTAGCGATCGACATCGAGACAGGTGGCTGGGAAATGGATACTGATGAAATGAATGCCTCGAAGCGTCTTGAAACTCGCTACCCAGATGCACAAATCTGGTTTGTGCGTGTTGGCTCTCGCTATGTCCGTCGGTTCGGGGCTGGTCGCATCCACAAAACAAAATGATTATTGGAAGTGTGAATGCTGACTACGAGCCAATTATCCTTCTACGTATTTGTGGTGCTGATGCTAAAGTACATGAGCAAACCGCCATTGTTGATACAGGTTTTAATGGCTGGTTATCCCTACCGCCCGATTTCATTGCTGATTAGAGCTACCCTGGAAAAGGCGAGGACGAGCAATTCTGGGAGATGGTAGTGAATGTGTGTTTGATGTCTATGAAGCTATTGTTGTCTGGGATGAGCAATTACTAACCATTCCGATTGATGAAGCTGAGTCAGATCCACTTGTCGGTATGTCACTGATGGAAGGTTACAGATTAACGGTAGAAGCAATCGAAGGCGGTCTTGTAAAACTTGAGAAATTGTGAGCAGTCCAATGAGTAAATAAGCGATTGGGAGCGATCGCTACTTAATGTATTATTCTTTGGAAATACACAACATTAAGATAATTAAGATACAGCAAAATCCGTGTATTGCCGTAGTTCAACTGGATGGAAACCCAAGACAATATCTTCGCGCAAAATACCCGCTTCTAATAATGCCTCCGCTACTGGCTGGGAAGTACCATCATATTGAATCCACACTTTATCATTAATAATATCTATATGTACCACCGAACCATGTACGCGGCGCACTCCATCCCAACCCACATGTAACACTTCGTAGTGGTCTCGTTCGGAGTCAATAACAGCTTCTGTCTCTATTTGACCGTTAGCAGGCTTGTGACTAGCATAGTCAAATATCAACTGACGAATAATTTCACGATATCGAGCTAGCTTATCCATCTGATAATCCTTTCTAGTTGCTCGTCAAAGACAATCAGGTTTATTCCTATACTATTAAGAATTAGCTGACCAAAGCGTTCGGAAAATATACCTTCATAGACTCGCTTGGGAACTGCTAAATAAAGTTGGCGTTTTGGTTGTAGTTCTTTTAGCACGCTGCGATAAACTTCATACTGTCCTACAGCATCAGTGAGAGGTCATTCACTGGAGAAGGACTCAGAAAACTTTTGATTTCAACAGCTATTTTTTGATTATCCCTCTCAGCAGCAATGGTAACTCTTTCTGCTCCAATATCTACGTAAAGTTCTCTACCCCCGTATGCGAGGTATAATGGATCGTTGGTTATTGTCCAACCATCTGCTGTCAGTGCTTTAATAACTGCGGCATGATAGATATCTCTAGCAGGCATTAGTCGAAGATAGCTTCAAAAACACAGCTTTAATCTAGCAAAATTATTTTAGAGAGGCGTGATATTGCCCTTTGGCGGCGAAAACTTGGATAAAGTCCTTGTCAACGCCTGGTAGAGTTTATAAAAAAGCGATCGCTCTTTCCCAACACAGACAAAAGTGCGATCGCTATATTTTATACTTGTTCTTGAATAACTAAATATCCTCTTCGCTCAACTCGCGTGTGATGTGATCAAATGGTTCATCCACAAAAGCAGTATTACCCACACCTGCTGCTGCTACTTGTTCCTTAATCAGATCCTTGAGAATCTGGATACCACGAACTGTAGGGCCAATAGGCACTCCTAAAGAATTGTAAGTTTCCCGTAGTCCTTGTAGCACACGCTCATCCAATACATTCGTGTTTCCAGCAACCAGCGCATAGGTGGCATAGCGCAGATAGTAGTCCATATCCCGCAGACAAGCTGCATAACGACGAGTTGTATAGGCATTTCCACCGGGACGAATCAATTCTGGCAATTCTTCAAATAACTGCAAACCAGCTTGCTTGACAAGTGCAGCTGCATTAGAGTTTATCGCCGCCGCCGCTTGTACTCGTGCTGTACCACTGTCAAAGTAAGACTTCAGGCTATCGATCGCATTTCGGTCAAAATACCGACCAGCTAAGTCATAATTCTTAATTAAACTTGTTACCGCATCGCGCATTCCTTCTTCTCCCAATCATTGCTATTTATGGTTTGATATTTATTTGGCTGCACTTATGCACCAGTAAATTTTTGTGCTATTAAAAATAGATTCGGCACAAAAACAATTTATCCACTATCTATGGATTCTATGCCAAAGTTGACCCCTATATGATGAACTTTCCAGTTTTGTACAGATGATCCCTGAAAGGTTAATATAACCTGATAATCCAGATATCTGTAACACAAACTACAAAATCAGCTAATGTCTAGTATTTAAGATATTTCTGGTGTGTCACGGCCTGATTGAGATCAGCAGGGTTAGGATGCAATGTAAGATTCTGGTTTACTTTAGGAAATTGGTAGAGAAGGAGTAACAATGACAACACCACAAGAACTCTTGAAGAAAATTCAAGATGAAAAAATTCAGCTCATTGATCTCAAATTCATCGATACAGTAGGGACTTGGCAGCATCTCACACTGTACCAGAACCAAATCGATGAGACTGCATTCACTGATGGCGTACCTTTTGACGGTTCCAGCATTCGGGGTTGGAAAGCGATCAACGAATCGGACATGACGATGGTACTCGACCCCAACACTGCTTGGATCGACCCATTCATGGATGTCCCAACGCTAAGTATAATTTGTAGTATTAAAGAACCCCGCACGGGTGAATGGTACAATCGTTGCCCACGCGTTATTGCCCAAAAAGCAATAGATTACCTGGTTTCTACTGGTCTTGGTGACACAGCTTTCTTTGGCCCTGAAGCTGAGTTCTTTATCTTTGATAGTGCTAGGTTTGCCCAAACCGCCAACGAAGGCTACTACTTCTTAGACTCCGAAGAAGGTGCTTGGAATTCCGGTAAAGTCGGTACAGATGAAAAACCCAACTTAGGTTACAAACCACGCTTCAAAGAAGGTTACTTCCCAGTCGCACCAACGGATTCTTTCCAAGATATCCGTACAGAGATGCTGTTGACAATGGCAGAATTAGGTGTGCCCATTGAAAAGCATCACCATGAAGTTGCCACTGGTGGTCAGTGCGAACTAGGTTTCCGCTTTGGTAAATTAATCGAAGCGGCTGACTGGTTGATGATTTACAAATATGTCATCAAGAACGTTGCCAAGAAATACGGCAAAACTGTCACCTTCATGCCAAAACCGATTTTTGGCGATAACGGTTCGGGAATGCACTGTCACCAGTCCATCTGGAGAGACGGCCAACCTCTGTTTGCAGGTGATAAGTATGCCGGTTTGAGTGACATGGCATTGTACTACATTGGTGGTCTTCTCAGACACGCACCAGCGCTATTGGCAATTACTAACCCTAGTACCAACTCATACAAGCGCCTAGTACCTGGTTATGAAGCACCAGTAAACTTAGCTTACTCCCAAGGTAACCGTTCTGCTTCTATCCGTATTCCTTTATCTGGCACTAACCCCAAAGCCAAGCGTTTAGAATTCCGTTGTCCAGATGCTACTTCTAACCCCTACTTGGCATTTGCTGCAATGCTTTGTGCTGGTATCGATGGCATCAAAAACCAAATCCATCCTGGTGAACCCTTAGATAAGAATATCTATGAACTCTCTCCAGAAGAACTGGCAAAGGTTCCTTCAACTCCAGGTTCTTTAGAACTGGCGTTGCAAGCACTAGAAAAAGATCACGCCTTCTTGACAGAATCAGGCGTATTCACGGAAGACTTTATCGAAAATTGGATTGATTACAAGCTAGGTAACGAAGTCAAGCAGTTGCAGCTGCGTCCTCATCCCTACGAGTTTTACCTCTATTACGATGCTTAATTAAGTACCGTATCTATCTAAGTATATAAGTTTTGCCACCCTGTACTCTAGGGTGGCTTTTTTTTCCAGAGTTGTCAGTTGAGACATTCACTCAAAAAATCAACCTTAAAACTCTTGAAACTTAGCTCATGGAAGCATGGCTAGGCCCATAAATCATCCGAGTGTTGGCATCTACCTTCCCTTGAATCGGGTTCCAGTAGTGGGATGCTTCTTCAGGAAGACCAAGTTCTTGTGCAGCCCGCATCAGCATTGATTGTTGGCGATTCTTGACTTGCTGATGTTCACGCACCATTAACGCACGAGATTTATCTGCGATAGACATAACCATAGTCCTCTCTATTTTGTGAATATATAATTTATTTGTTCCTCACAAGACTAATATAGCAAAAATTCTGTAACATAAGCTACTTTTTACATAAATTTATATTTGCTTTTGCTGACAATATTAGGTATTTTTTCCCAAACCTGGAAAAATCTTCCCTAATCTACCTTTCATGGCTAAAATCATCTGGCTTCAGATTTGTCTCATCTGGGAGCCTTTACCTTTCCAACGCAGGTAATTTTTTCGTTACAATTATTTACATAGAAATAATCAAAACTTGAGCTACTTTTATGCCTGAGAGTTTAACTAAGCTGACTTATCAAACCTTTCAGCAGAGCAAAAATTACTTTGGTCTGGCTCACAAAATATTAAGTTCACGGTTGAGGAACCTGGTGTATCCGACACTTGAACAAAAGACCAAACCCATCCCGAATGAGCTTTTACTCAAACTTCAACAGAGATTGAATCAGTTGCTAGAAGCAGACTGGCAAGATACCCAAAAAGGTGTATACTCGGAAAGTTTATTGTTTGACAACCCTTGGGATGACTTTTTCCGCTACTATCCGTTGGTATGGTTAGATTTCCCTCAAATGTGGGAGCGGGTTAAACAACAGAATTACCAAGATTTTTCGCCCGAAATTGACAAAGATGGTTATCCCAGCTACTACGTGCAGAACTTCCATCACCAAAGCAATGGCTACTTGAGTGACTTGTCAGCCAATTTATATGACTTACAAGTAGAAATTCTTTTTGGTGGGGCAGCTGATGCGATGCGGCGGCGGATTCTCGCTCCTCTTAAGCAAGGGCTGAAAGCAATTGATTCGGTTGCACCACGGCAAGCCCGTATTTTGGATGTAGCTTGTGGAACTGGGCGAACTCTAAAGTTGATTCGGGCAGCCTTGCCTCAAGCATCTCTGTTTGGCACGGATTTGTCACCAGCTTATTTGCGTAAAGCAAATGAACTATTATCCCAAATTCCAGGAGAACTGCCGCAACTTTTACAAGCCAATGCCGAAGAGTTACCCTATGTAGATAACTATTTTCATGCTGTAACTTCTGTTTTTCTCTTCCATGAGTTACCAGCAACTGTACGTCAGACAGTCATTGAGCAATGCTTCCGGGTAACAAAACCAGGAGGAGTCTTTATTATCTGTGACTCAATTCAGTTGAGTGATTCACCTGAGTTGGAATATATGATGGATTTTTTCCCTGAAACTTTCCATGAACCCTATTACAAGCATTACACCACTGATAACCTGCTAGAACGTTTACAGAGAGTAGGCTTTGAGAATATTGAGATGCAAGTCCATTTTATGAGCAAGTATTTCATTGCTCATAAGCCAGCTTGAGATAAAACCTTCTCATTCCCTTTTCTTTAAATAAACTTTACCTTAAAAGGGCAAATGCAAAATTTTGCATCTGCCCTTGGGTGTAGAATAATTGAAGAGAACTAAGAGGAGCTAGCAGATCCTTCTTAATATTTATTTCGTCGGCAGCCATCTGCAAGAAGAAGGAACCAGGGGCAAGAGTAAGTCGAATAGTAAGATTCGCTGCCAAGTGCAATAAACCTATATTACTTGTGCGAATCTATGCTCTAGATAAGCTCAGATGCAGCGCAAGAAATTTTATGCTTCGGCAAAGCACGCCAAAAAACGCCAAAGCGAAGATCAATTATTTCCTGATGTAGATAGCCAGCTACTCAATATATGAGAAAACCTATTTGGGAAGAAAGTGAAGTTGCCTTAAGACTGTTTTTTTAACAAGCAAAATGTCTGAATTAGATGTGCTTTAGATTAACTGATAGCCTATCTATTTCTAAAACAGTTGAGGATTGAGACGCAAAGCTTCCCACCGAATATGAGCAACAGTTGTGTAACTTTTGAGAAGTTGGTGATGCTGTTGAGCAAAGCACTTAATTTAATTTGCGTTTTGATCGCTAGGATTGACGCCAACTATATATACAAAGCTTGCAGTTGAAATACTAAGCAATCGCTGAAGATTTTCGTGTGTCAACTGTATATATCTGCCAGAAAAGCTGTGTAAACGATGTTAGCACAACACTGTGTTTTCTGGTACTTTGTTTCCTTTGAAAAAAAAGGTATTAACCTACGGTAGTTAAACCACAACATAGGTATTTCCGGATTTTTGCGTCACTTCTCTACGCCCACTACCGCGATGACGTGGCGCATCATCTGAAGCTTGTTCAGATGCCGCCGAGAGCCACTGTTCCGAAGCAGGCGTGGAAGGCAGCCCATAGGATAAGTGATTGACCATTGCTTGGCAGTTAGAAGCTAAGGGGCCGAACATCAGACTTGAGACTAAAAGAGAAATGGCAGCACGCATAGCAGATGTCTATTTTGGAACTCTCCACTTCACTGATACTTAGCTTTTTGATTAATATCCGGACAATTCATCAAAAAGTATTCTGTTTTACTGAAAATAAACTCTTCTTATCCTCCGTTTAAATGTTCGACTAATAACCAATTACCAAAGTGGTTTTGATGACCCCACAATGTAATTAATTGTTCGTGAGGATAAGCGCGTAATTGTTCGTCGATATGCGATCGCAAAGTCACAAGCTGCCAATTTTGCCCTTGAGATGCAGCTGGTGCTGTGACAGTGAATCTGTACTCCTGCTGATCCAAGCGGTGGAAAATGCCTTTGAAACAGTTACTTTCCCGCATTAATCCCTTGCCAAAAGCAGAGTCAGGATACTCACTCGACGATGGGCAAGGGCAATCACCACTAGCTGGATAGGCTTGTGGGTTATTTAAGTAATACAGTTGCCAATGCAGCCAATCCGAATGATTGGGTGGAAGATTAAATAAAGGAATAATTGCTGCTTTTGAGCGATTATCTTCCAATAAAGCCGTTTGCAGCGCCCTAACAGGTAAATCCCTTGGCTGGCAGTTTAACTCAACACACATCGCTGCTGCCATCCCTGCTGCTTGACCAATGCCCATAACCACAGGTTGTAATCTGGTGGCCCCATTGGCAATGTGGGAGACAGAAATATTCTTTTCACAAACTAAGAAACCATCTGTCGTGGCTGGAATGAGGGAACTGTAGGGAATTGTAAAGGGCGTTCCAGTCCAGCGTCCCCCCCAACGGATCGATTTAGATTGCAGTGGGAATTGAACACCAGGATAATGATGGTCATTGGCGTAGTTACCAATTGCGATCGCTTCTCCTATCGGAGACGCTTCGCGAACGCAAACGCCAAAGGCGAACGCTTCTCCTATCGGAGACGCTTTGCAAAATCTCGCATCATTAGCATCATTATATATAGATGCAACTTTACCTCCAGCGATCGGCAAAATATCCTGTTCTCGGACAGTAGTTAGCCCCACTAGGCGGCGGCTTTCCCGGTAATAGGGATGCAGTGCAAAAGCTGTAGGGGCGTGAGGAAATACTTTTTCTGCTAAACCATAGCGACGACCAAGCTGATTTTGGATAAAATGGGCGAAATTTTGGCTGTGCCAGCGAGATTCTTGGATGAATTCACCTCTGGATACATCTGACTCTATCAATCGCCCTACTCCTTCGCCGTAGTCATTGCCACAAAGTGGCCAATTAATCATGAATCGGCCACAAGGCAAACGTCCATAATTTAAAAATGTTTCTGCTCCATAGCCATACATAGCACCTGTAAACTGGGATGGATTATAGTTAGGTGCAGCTGGGATTTCTGGGGCGTTCGCTTCACCAAAGTCTTGCATAATCACTACATAAGTGGGCGCTTGCACCGGATATCTGGTGGTTAAAGAGTTAAAAGCCACTGGAGCGCTGGGTTCTCCCCACTCCGATTGCAATTCCCAGCCCCAGCGGTAAGGTATCTCACCTAAAGCCAATAAATCTCCCAATTCTGTGCCGTCGAGAATAATTTTGGCTGTGACAGCAAAATCAGCAAAGCGGACACCAGTAATAAAATCACCCTGTCGGAACACATCTATTGGCACTTGTCCAGAAATCCAGTGCAGATTTGGCAATTCCTGCACCCAATCTGCAAAAATCTCTGCCCCAATCCGAGGATCGTAACTAAAAAAGCTTACCCAACTGTTATCTAATCCTCCGGGCTGTCGTTGTCGCAATTCCTGCAAAAATGCACCCCATAACCCAGTTTGAAAGGCTTCTAATTCGTTGCCATCGGGTGCAGATACTCCAGCCGAAGTCAGCATTCCTCC
Organism: Nostoc favosum CHAB5714; assembly: GCF_020829495.1. Classification (GTDB taxonomy): domain Bacteria; phylum Cyanobacteriota; class Cyanobacteriia; order Cyanobacteriales; family Nostocaceae; genus Nostoc; species Nostoc favosum. Next base: position 9,252 of record NZ_JAIVFQ010000067.1, read on the forward strand.
CAACCAAGGAAATTCACTCACGAGAATCGTTTTGGCTCCCCGTCGCGCTGCTTGGATAGCAGCCGCAGTGCCTCCGGTTCCACCCCCGACAACTAAGACATCAGCTGTATATGTCTGATCAACCATCTCCTAACCTCTCTGAGTTTCCGAGATATTTTCCTAAAAAAAGCGATCGCATTTCAGTTTTTATCTCAAACTGAGTGCGATCGCTGTTAGTTTCCTTAAATCACAAGGAATTATTCGGATTATTTGTTAATTGCTACTTACTCAACTGAAAGTTAAGCGAGTGGTGCATTGTATTAACAGCCTACTTTTCTACTTTGTTAGACCATCAAATACACCTCTCAAAGCTGCAACAGCATCTTGAGTCCGCGCCCAAACACCTTGATCTGGGTCTTGACCTGTAAGTTCTCTTGTACCTAACACTTCTAGCACACCTTTCAACTGTTCTTGATGGGCACGATTCTCAAAGTTCACTTGATTAAGTGGCCCAATAGCTTCTTTGACATCATCACCAACCACCTGTGAAGCCTTATGGATAATTAAGCCAGTCATTACGGCTTGGTGCTTAATCCTTTCGTGAATAGAAACCTTTTGGTAAAGTGTCAGCTCATTCCCATCTATTATACGGTTTACTTGCTCGACGTACTGCCGTATGGTGTCTCTAGGCTGGGATGAGCCACCACCAAATTTAGAGATGACTTCCTCGATTACTCTGAGATTTTCTTGGTCATCTTTGAGAAAGTCGTTTAGGCGCTTGCTAATTTCTTGATCGTTGCTTACGGCAGGTAGTACTTTTTGTTCATTAGCAATTAGCAACTCTTGTATAGCTTTCAAATCTGCTAGTTCTGTAGCAATCGCGCTACGCTTGGTATCATCTAAAGCTACAACCATTTGTTAGACTTTCCTGAAATAATTTAGGACACGATTAAGCTCTCACAATTGTTTGACTCGGCGCATCATTCTTGAGATATATTCTCATCTAATACTTAAAGTCGCAAACAGGCATACAGCGAATCTGACACATATATAAACTTCCAAAAGTCGAGTAGCTGTTCTCCTACAAGCTGATACTGGGAAAAGTGAAAAAAATGCCCTCCTTCTAAACAATACCAGAGGCGATCGCCCTCCTTCAAATGCGATCGCCATCCTTGCAGTGCCTCTGGTTCCACAACAATGTCGTTTAAGCTACTACAAACCATCAAAGGTACTGGAACTGTGTTTGCCTTTATACTCACTCTCTCAAACAGAGAATGAGGAGACAGCGAACAATCTAAGTCTTGCTCCAGAAGATGTGTCAGACTCTTGAGAGTGCATTTATCTTGATAACCAAATAAGTTGTAAACCATATCAGTTAAAAGTTTTTGGCGACTTAAAAACTGACGGTGAATATAATAATGAGCTTGCCAATCAACCGCTGCATCAACACCCACGGCTAATAGCGTCAAAGACTTAACTGTTTCAGGATAGCGACGGCTATAGAGTAGCCCTAGTAATCCTCCTGTACTATGACCAATCAGGTGAACAGGCCGATTGTAAGATTTGAGATAGTCATGAAGCAGAACAACAGCAGCATCTAGTGAACTTACTTCATCTTGACTTTGGCAATATTTCCACTCTTGAATTGTCACTTGAGATGATAAATAACAAAGCAACGGTTGAGCAAAGTATTGCAAACTAGGGCTTGTATTTAACCAAAGAACATCCGGCAGTTTAGACATGCTGATTTTCCTGTAAATAGAATAAACTCTCAATTCACTAATTAATAATTTTTGTAACTAATAATTACAAGTTGCTATATCTGATTCCAGCTGATTTTTCCAGCCAGGCTTACCAGTGTGTCAAACCTCCTGTAAAAACTTATTGATAAAAATATTCAATATATTTGAGAAAAGCTTACAACATTAAAGAAATTATTGCAAATAATTCTTGTTAATGCTTCAATACCGTTTCTCTATGAAGTTACACAAATTTCCTTTGCCTATCGGCGTCTCCCTCTTGGTAAGGAGAGCCATAGTTGCGATAGTCCCCTTTGGCAAGGGGGGACGGCGTAGCCGGGAGGTAAATATATGCAGCTTTAACAAAGAAACGGTATTAGATAAATTTCTCATATCAGGAAAAATCAACTTTTTTATCTAAATATCTATATACCGCTTTTGTAAAATTGAGATAATTTAAATTTTTGTACTCAGCTAGCAGAAATTTTGTAGCAAAGTTGTTACTTTTAATTTATGCATCAGAGAATACAATATCGAATCCTTTAATAGCAAGATTTAAAAGAATTTTATTCTAGCTGAATATGCATATAACAATGACTTGTATTATTTAGCCTGGCTCATGAGAACTTAGTTTAAGCGCATCTGAGTAAATCAAATTTGTATATACAACTAAAGATAGAGGTTGGAACTATATATTTTGATTTAAACTTAAGATAAATCTAAATCCTATGAATTCCTACTATTAAGTAAAATAAAAATACTATGTTTCTTAATTGTTTAAAAAAAAATGATAATTTAAGTCTAAATCAAGGTAGCTATGTCTCAAATGTTGAGATAGCACTTTTTATAGATAAAATCAAAAGTAATATCTGGCTATTTGGTATTCCATCTTGGCTTTTTGGAATAACCGATAGAAGCATAGCTGTATTTGCTGATGGTTATTTATCTCCTATAGAAATATTTCAGCTATTTACAACCTTTTTCTTTTTTGTAAGTTGGCTATATCTCAAGCCTGATGAAAGCTTTAACAGCAATGATTTAGGCCCCAGTCAATATCAAGAATATCTCGCTCGTACTCAAGCTAACAAGCTTCAATTAAAAAAGCTCCACATGATTAGCCAGGAGTATATTTTACCGTTTCCTTATATTTGCCAAATTTATCATTTATTGAATTTAAGGCATTTGGAAACAGTTCATAGCTTTAGCCTTAATAACCTGAAAATTTTTCAAATTAGCCACTTTCAGCCCACAAATACCGGTGGAATAATTAAATTCCAAACAATATTAGATTCGCCAGCTAATGCTTTGAGAATTTGGCGTCAACCGATTGTAGAGGTAGATTTAATATTACATACTCCCTACACTGTTGAACTCAGTATTCCAGTCTATAATAACAAAAGGATATTTGTTATATTTCATGCTTTTCCGTTAAATGACTTAGAGCATCAGTTCTTTATAGATATTTATAGTGATTTAGAATGGCCAAAGCCATTATTACAAATAATATTGCATTTTGCTTCTTGTTTGACACTATTTGAAGATTTGCCGTATCTAAGAGCTTTAGCTGATAAAAATATAGGGCGTTTATTCAATTTAAGCAAAGCTCCAAATCACGAGACTGCATTGCTGTTTAAAAGATATGTTGAGCTATATGGTTGGACTGGAGAACCAACTAAATTACTTGAGGGGAGGGAAGAGAGTTAGGAGTTAGGAGTTAGGAGTTAGGAGTTAGGAGTTTGGAGTTAGGAGTTAGGAGTTTGGAGTGGGGAGTTAGTAATTCATAACTCCTCACTTTGTTTGGTTAAGCGCGTGCTAGTAAGGGGGCAGCAGCTAGTAAGGTTTTGGTATAAGGGTGCTGAGGATTAGCAAAAATGGTTTTTGTAAGACCAAGTTCGACAATTTTACCGCCATTCATCACGGCAATACGATCGCACAAAAACCTCGCTAACCAAAGATCATGAGTGATGAACAGATAAGTTAATTCAAACTCTTCCTTTAATTGCAACATCAAATCCAGCACTTGGGACTGCACGCTAGCATCTAACATACTCACGGGTTCATCGCAGATCAAAAGTTTAGGGTGAGTAATCAAAGCACGAGCGATCGCAACTCTTTGCTGCTGTCCCCCAGACAAATCTGATGGATAACGCTCATAATACACTTTTGGCGGTGTTAACCCAACTTTCTCTAGCATCCACAAAACCTGTTCTCTTGCTTTAACAGGATCGGCTAGATTGTGGATAAATAAAGGATCAGCGATACTTTGTCCCACTGTCATGGCTGGATTGAGACAAGCATGGGGATCTTGAAAAACCATTTGTATCTGTCGCCGCGAGGAGCGAATTTCTTGACGCGACAGTGTAGTTAAATCCTGTCCTAAAAACTCAACTTTGCCACTAGTGGGACGAATTAGTTGCAAAATTGTTCGTGATAGCGTACTTTTACCACAACCTGATTCCCCAACTAAGCCGAGAATTTCTCCGGGATAAATATCCAGGTTGATACCATCTACTGCTTTAATTGTTTGCGCTTGTGTCTTAAACAGTCGTTCGATAAAGTTAGGTTCTATGGTGTAGTGTTGCTTGAGTTCTGTGACACTCAAAATTGGGGATTTATCATTAATAATCGGTAATTGCTTTTCTGAGTCATTGGCAATTATCAATTCTCCGTTATCATTTACTGCTTGAATGTGTAAAGCTGCTTTTAAGAGCGATCGCGTGTATTCATGTTGAGGGTGTCTAAATACGGTTTCTGTAGAACCCATTTCCACCATTTTGCCGTTGTACATAACGCCAATGCGATCGCAATACTCAGCCACCATTGCTAAATCGTGAGAAATCAGCAACAATCCCATGTTTTCTTCACCGCACAGGCGAGTTAATTCTTTCAATATCTGGGCGGAGACAGTGACATCTAAACTGGTGGTGGGTTCATCGGCAACAATTAACTTGGGGTTCAGGAGTAAAGCTAAAGCGATCGCTACCCGTTGGCGCATTCCCCCGCTAAACTCATGGGGATACTGATTCCAACGACTCGCTGGAATATTCACCTTTGCCAAGGTAGCAAGTGCTTTTTCTTTGGCTTCTGGCGTTGATAATTCTGGTGAGTGCGCCTGAAGGGTTTCGATACAATGCTTACCAATCGTCATCAGTGGATCGAGGCGTGTCATGGGATCTTGAAAAATTAAGGCGATCGTTTCTCCCCGAAATTTCCGCAACTGGTTAGGCATCAAGTCAAACACCGATTGTCCTTGAAATGTCACCCGTCCCTCAATCCGACTAGAGGCTGGTAGTAAACGCATTACTGCCCGTCCTATAGTTGACTTACCACAACCCGACTCTCCCACCAATCCCATTCTTTCACCTGGTTGCAAGCTGAAAGATACATCATCAACCGCCCAGGTTGCTTCTTCTCCACTCCGCGCAGGATAGGCAACTCGCAAATTTTCGATACAGAATAAGGCTTCACTCATAGTTAGTTATCAGCCCTGAGCTACCAGCTTTTATAATTTCAAATTTAAGATAGTCTATCAGATTAGTATTAAACCTCCGTTGTGCAAACATATTTATTGTCTTAGCGTAGGCGTAGCCTCTCCAAGAGTTGGCATCGCCTCTATCTACAAAAGAAATCTTGAAGCTAGATTAACTTAATGTATCTATCGGCAACCAACCCAAAGTGAGCTACGAGAGCCGCCAATCTTTTATCATACTGATTTATACTGCTTGTCTCAACTTTTATCCGTTCATCTAGGAGACAAGCAAGTATTTTACTATTGAGCTAATTAATGTTCATGATCTTGATGATGATCGTTTAGTCCTTGCTCAGTTTCTAGTAGCCGTGAAATAAGCACGTCTGCTTTTCTACTAATAACAGACCTAACTTTATCAATAGCAACTACTTCACTGATTTTGACAACCATTTCCCAGAGAGTATCCTCCTCTGTATCTTTGTTGTAAGTTCTATGTTTAAACCACAACAAATCATCCCAAACTCCGATAACTGTGGCGAAATACCACTTGTCTCGTACTAATATCCAGATTTCTTGTTCTAAGTAAGTCTGTAGAAGAGGTTTCACAATGAGTAAGATGATGGAAAAGATTGTGCTACATATTAAGTAAGTATTAACAGGTAAAGCAACAGTTAAAATACTGATATACTTTAGTGTAAATTATATTAACTTCTTTGAAAAATTAGTAAATCAACTCTATGCAAACCAAGGTTTAGCCAATAGTTAAGTTGCTAACTTTCTTATTTTGGTAAATACTACCTGTATAAAATACAATTTTAGGATTTAGTATTGACTGCTACAGACTGAAGTATCTACTACAGCATTATCACTGAGCCATATCGACACCATTCCTAAACTAATAATTTAGGTGATGCATTGCCAAGGGTGCGATCGCGTATTTGCCCAATCTAACAAAGCTATTTCATATCATGTCCGACTTAATACTTATGTCATTGCGAGCGGAGCGTGGCAATCCCAAACCTTTGCGATTGCTTCATTTCACTTCGTTGCATTCGCAATGACATATCGTAAGTGATTTGCCGAACTTGATATCATTCTCATCTAGCCCGCCTCAGAATGAATTCTGAGTCTAATAGCGAAAGTCATCTAAAGACGACTGAAGAAAAGTATAGTCTGCGCTATCCACAATTTCTGCTCAGTTTACCCAACTGAATTCTGACAACTGATGCCAATATTGCTGTTCAGTAAAGCTTTAGCTGATTAATTCACCCATTTGTAGGAGGTAATTAGTAAGCTAATAAGTATACTTTACTTATAATCAGACCAACACAAGATGGTTTGAAACAGCATTCACGCAACGGATGTATCAATCATGTTAAACCTGATATTCACCGGATGTATACAAATAAAACCCTTGGTGGTTTCAACAGCTTTTTTACTAGTTATACAAACTTCTGCCAATGCTGAACAACCCCTTCCTAGTTTGACTCCAGCACAAGCTCAACATTTATCCCGTGACTTAGTTCCATATAACTCTCAAGACTTTTTTAGGCAAGGAAAAAATTCGATTGAGAGAGAAATTCAAATTCTTAGGCAAAGGCAACTGCGCTCTATTAAACCTGTTCTTAAGATTAATTCACTACCGCAGATTAAAACACCACATACTCAGCAAAACCCTAATATCTTAACTAGGTAAGAATGATCATGAGTTTATGAAACCTTAGAACCCCATGCATCAAAATCAGTATGCCCTGGTTCCGGTTTACAGAGCTTTTGTGTTTTAATAAACTTTGCAACACAAATTTACAATATTAATCATCTAGCAAACCCATCAACGCTTCAACTTCAACGTCTTGCGGCTCTGATAATTGACTTTGTAACTTTAACAATTCATCTTGTAATGCTTCTGCTACATGGAGCATATTAGATTCTTGTGCAATTTTTAGCTGATTTTCTTTAACCTTGATTTGTTTAAGCAAGTTATTTTCAACATGAATTGAATTGTAATTTTGAGTAATCATAGCTTTATATTTTTTATGAATCTACGGAATCTAATTAAACTTACCACCTATGTATTATTCCACATTTTTACCATTTTTTAAATATCTGGTGATTTAACAGTTATCAGTTATCAGTTGGGAGTCAGAGTCCCCCACGAATACGAGTGGTGTGTTTCAGTCGAGGTTAAATCCCCGACTGAAGCCGTGATAACTGTTGACTGTTGACTGTTGACTGTTTTAACTAGTTCCGTGGGTTTAAGTCCCCCGGTTCAATAAAAATTTTGTTTTGTGTTGGGGTTAAATCCCCATTACAAAACAAAATTTACGAATTACGAACTTGTACTGAGCGTAGCCGAAGTATTACGAATTACGAATTATTTAATCTTCATTACTCGTAGTACAGCACGGCGTAAATAAACATACCATTTCAAATGGCGCAAGAAGCTCGGAATACAATTATGCGTGAATGCGTGACTTCCGCCTTGCGGTGGTAGTGTTTACGGGTATGGCACGCTTAATACACCATGCCCATATTTTTAGAGGCTTTTACAAAAATGGAAATCATAATATAAGATTGGTTGACTTAGGGACTTCCAAGAAATAAATTATCCAAATAAACGTAGACGCTGCATCGGCTTGCCGCAGGCTACCACTCCAGACACAGAGAACACAGAGGAATAAGGAGGAGAGAGTTTTTTCGTCAGTTTTTTGAGTATTTTTTTATTTGGAAGTCCCTTAAGAGGAATTGTAGATAACACATATAGGACTACACATGAGTACCGCAAAAACCTAGACTAAAGCAGTTTGCCACAGGCTACTACAGAGGCACAGAGAACACGGCGAATAGTTTGAGAGAGTTTTTTTGCGTAAGTACTCACAGATTAACTTGTGTGTTGCTTCACCGAGTATTGCTGGATATTTTAAACAATTTTTTGTGAATTCTATGAACTTAAAACTTATAAAAAGAAACGTTTTTACTTTTGTAAAAATTATATCCACAATGCTTATAACAAGCGCAATTGGATTGGAATCATGGAATATTTATGCAACAATAAGTAATACTAATCTGCCAAGCAGCCTTAATCCAATTTTTTGGATTGAACGTTTTGCTATGACTACCCATTTTCTCGAAAGTATTATAGCAGCTTTTTATGCCCCTTCAAGAAAAAAGATGCCAATAAAATATGCTACTTATACTTTTTTCGTAGGCACAATTGGGTTGTTAGAACTATTCTCTTCAGAGAATGACTCTTGACGGCTCTACCCCTTTTGGATTAGGTCGGTTGGTAGGGTGCATTAACGCACCCTATGTAAGAAAGTTGTAGATTATTAAATTCACGCTACTAAGCAAAAGTCATCTGTGGGGGTTTAGCAATCTAGGTGACTGGTGAATCTGACAGGCATAAGGGAGTATAGTTTGTATAGTTAGCTTTTTGCTGAAATTTTAGTTTGACACTAAAGGATTAAAAAATGTCTACAGATACTCACATCGTTGCTTACGTTCAAGAAAGTGAATTTGATACTGTTTTAACTGGAAGTGAAGAGAAAGTTGTTGTTGTTGATTTTACTGCTACTTGGTGTGGCCCCTGTCGCCTGATCAGTCCGTTAATGGATCAACTTGCCGAGGAATACAAAGGTCGCGCCAAAGTCGTTAAGGTAGATGTTGACAGCAACAAGCCAATTTTCAAAAGATTCGGTCTTCGCAGTATTCCAGCAGTTTTAATCTTTAATGATGGTGTTTTAGCAGAAACTATCGTAGGAGTTTCGCCTTACGAGCAGTTTAGCGAAGCTGTTCAGAAGCTTCTTGAGGTTGTTTCAACTACTGATTCGTAATCCATAATTAATAAGGGTTTATACCCGATGCCTAATAACGGCAGTGACGTTTCAGGTGGTGTTTGAATTCCGCGAAGTTCCGAGCCTTGGAAGCCGACCCTCGGACTTCTCACTACTTGAAGCATGATTATGAATTATAAATTTTTAACCGTTTTCTTTTCGCCTATAATGTGCTTGGACTAAGCCAGTAGAATATTGTTTTGAGTTAATCAGCTCCAATTTTTCTTCAGGGCTAGGCGGTGGGAAAAGGCGTATACCGCCACCTAAGATAATTGGAATAGTTGAAATAATATATTCGTCAATCAAGCTGTGCTGAAGAAACGAATTGATTAATGCTCCGCCACCAACTAACCAGATGTTTTCATAACCTTGAGCCTCTATATTTGCTAAGGCGGACTTCACTGTATCAGAAACAAATGTAACGTCCTCACGGTCAGATTGGAGAGGGCGCTGGGTGAAAACGAAGGATTTTTTTTCTGGATAAGGCCATTCATCAAAACCAAGCCCTACTTCATACGTCTTGCTACCTAACACAATCGCATCAATCGATTCGTAGAAATCAGTGTAACCGTAGTCTTCACCTTCTGTATGAAGGATTGATAGCCAATCAATTCCGCCATCACTGCGAGCAATATAGCCATCCAAACTAGCTGCAATGTAGAGTGTAACTTTCGTCATTGTGCTTCTAAATTTGGTAGTTTTCACCCAATTACTTAGGTTTTTTGATTGTGCGATTTAAAGCGACCTGCAATAAATTCTCGCTTAGATAAATGCTTTGTACCGCGTTTGGTGACTCGCTCTCGCCACATCTGGAAACTAGATTCTTTCATTTCGCGCCTCATTAGAGCGATTACCTGTTTCTCCAGCAGCCCAAACTGAGCCTCAATGGCATCAAAAGATGTTCTATCTTCCCATGCCATTTCAATGATGCGATCGATGGTTTGTGAATCGAGGTCAGGTAGTTTCATTTCTTTGTTGGCAATTGATAAATTAGAGCTATATATATTTTACTTTTCGTTTTGAATAACCGTTGTGTCTGCTGCACCCAGTTGCAGGGCATAAAGGTTGGCATAGACACCTTGCTGATTGATCAGTTCGGCGTGAGTACCCTGCTCTACAATTTCTCCCTGCTGAATTACTAATACCCGATCTGCCTGGGTAACTGTACTGAGGCGGTGGGCAATTACGAAGCTGGTACGACCTTGCAGCAAACGAGCGATCGCACTCTGTACTAGCGCTTCTGTACGCGTGTCAATGCTGCTGGTTGCTTCATCAAGAATCAAAATTCGGGGGTTGATCAACACCGCACGGGCAATACTGATCAGTTGTCGCTGTCCCTGGCTCAAAGGCGCTCCCCGTTCGCCCAATTGAGTTGTATAGCCTTGTGGTAGTGAGGTAATGAACTCATGCACATTTGCCAACTGTGCAGCCGCTTCGATATCAGCTTGGGTAGCATGGGCAGAGCCAAAGGCAATGTTTTCGGCTACAGTGCCGCTAAACAGAATATTGTCTTGCAGAACGATGCCAATTTGTCGCCGCAGACTTGCTTGAGTAACGCTACGCACATCAATACCATCAATTCTCACTGCACCGCCAGACACATCGTAAAAGCGCAAAATCAAGTTTATAATTGTAGTTTTTCCCGAACCGGTCGGCCCTACTAACGCAATCATCTGCCCTGGATAGGCGTGCAAATTCACCCCTTTGAGAACCAGTTGATCTGGGTTGTAGCCAAACTTGACATTATCAAATGTCACTTCACCCTGAATAGATGGCATTTCTGTAGCATCGGGTGCGTCTTTGAGTTGTGAGGGTTCATCTAGCAATAGAAAGATTCGCTCTAATCCGGCAAAGGCAGATTGAGCTTGGGTGTAAAACTGGCTGAGAATTTGGATCGGGCGGAAGAACTGCTGGACGTAAAGTAAAAAGGCTGTCACTACACCCACTGTTGCAGCTCCGGTTACCGCGAGATAGCCACCATAAGCCAGTACACCTGCGGTTGCTAGTGTGTTGAGAAAATCAATGGAGGGCAAAAAGGCGGAAGTAATTGCTACAGCCTCGACGTTAGCATCTCTATTGGCAGCGTTAAGAACGTCGAACTCTTGAATATTCATCTGTACACGATTAAATGCCTGTGCTTCTCTGACGCTGCCAATGTCTTCTTCTAACTTGGCGGAAAGCTCCCCAATAGTTTGTCGGGTAACGCGAAATCTGGCTCTTGCCCAACGTGCAAACAAGCTTGTGGTAAAAATCATCAGTGGCACAACCAGGTTGCTCAATAAACCGAGTTGTAAGTTGATTGAGAGCATCGCAATGATGATGCCTACCAAACTGAAAGTGTTGCCTAGCATTTGGGCGATCGTCAGTCCAAATGCTTGATTTACAGTATTAACATCATTCAACAGGCGGCTCATTAAATCGCCTGCTTCGCTGCGATCGAAAAAGCTAAGTGGTAGACTTTGGATTTTAATGAAAATGTCTTGCCTCAGTTGAGCAAGCAATCGCTGCATAATCCAGCCGACTCGAATAATTTGACCCCGGATTGCTAATACGCCAAGTCCGTAGTTTAGCGCTAGTAGTCCTAATAAGAGTAACAGTCCCTGCAAATTACCTTGTCTAATTAGGTGATCAATCGACCAACCGAGGAAAAACGGCCCAATTGCTTGGGTTACAGCACCAATAAATACTAATGTCAGGGCGATGGGAATTTCTTTGCCATAAAGTAGCAGGTATTGCAAAAATCGCCGCAGGGTGGAAATTTGCTGGCTCGCTTGCTCAGATGCAACAATGGGAACTGTGGCTCTCATAGCAATTTTGGATTTTAGATTTTGGATTTTGGATTAAAAGTCTTTGTCTTTATTTAGTTGTTATAAAAATCTCAAACGAGACTATTTATTAATAGGGTTCAGTTAAGGGTTGACTCTTTGTCAAAGTCAATTTTTTTAACGAACCGCAAAGGACGCAAAGGACGCAAAGGAAGAGAAGGAAGAGAAAGAAGAAATGCTTAACTCAAATGTATTGGATTATTTATGATAATTTGATATTATTTTTTTCCTTTTGCTTTACTTGAGATTCCAAAATCACACCGTAGAGGGGGCTGGTTTGCATCAATTCATTGTGAGTGCCTTGTGCTACCAATCGTCCTTTATCCATGAGAAAAATGCGATCGGCATTCTTGACGGTGCTGATGCGTTGAGCTACTACAAAAGTTGTACAAGCTTTTTGGCGCATTAAGCTATCTAGTTCGGCTTGAATCTGGGCAGCCGTTTTGGCATCTATAGCTGAGGTGCTATCGTCTAAAATCAGAATGCTGTAATCAGTTAGTAAGGTACGAGCGATCGCAATTCGTTGTTTTTGTCCACCAGACAAGCCTACGCCCCGTTCACCCACAATCGTCTCGTAGCCATCGGGTAGACTACTGATAAAATCGTGCATTTGGGAGGTTTTGGCTACCTCAATCACCTCATCTAGGGTTGCATCGGGTTTTGCGTAGGCAATATTTTCGCGGATTGTGCCAGAGAAGAGGGTGGTTTCCTGAAATACAATACCAATCCGCGATCTGAGGCTTTTGAGGGTGAAACTTTTTACATCTCGTCCGTCAATGCGAACTGCTCCCCTAGTGACATCGTAAAACCGGGGAATTAAGTTCATAATTGTGCTTTTCCCGGAACCAGTCATCCCTAGAACAGCGATCAGTTCGTTGGGTTTGGTTTCAAAGGAAACTCCTTTGAGAGTTTCAGTTGTCGCTCCCGGATAGCGAAAGGAAACATTTTCAAAAGTGATTCTACCGCCGCAGGTTTCAAATGGGACAGCATCGGGGCGATCGCGGATTTCTACTTCCGCATCTACAACTTCGTAGACACGTTCGGCGGAAGCAGCTGATTGAGCGATCGCGGGTGCAGCAAATCCAATCAACAAAATTGGTTGGAGAATCAAGGCTAGGTAGGAGTTAAACGCCACTAGTTCACCAATGGAGAACCTACCCCCAATCACCTGCCTTCCCCCGTAGGCGAAAACTGCCAGTGTTACTAAGTTACTCAGCAAAAAGATTAACGGGAAGGTATCACGGATGGCGCTAATGGTCTTCATGTTAGCCTTCACTAGACCATCATTCATGGTCGTGTAACGCGACCTTTCGGTTGATTCCCGCACAAAGGCTTTCACCACCCGGATTCCTAGCAAGTTCTCTTGCAATACAGCATTGAGGTCGCTCAGTTGCTCTTGTACTTGCCGAAAAAGTTTGTTATTTCCGGTGATGAATCGCGCCATCAACCAACCTTCTAGGGGTACTGCCGTTAGCGTAATCAATGCTAGTTGCCAGTTCATCACCAGCAAAACTACTGAAATACTCACCAATGTCACAATTGAACCGACGACCTGAATTAAACTAGTGCCAACAAAGGTACGGATTTGCTCAATGTCGCTGGTGACACGGGTTAACAGTTGCGAAGTCTGCGCCTGGTCATGATAACTGAAACTGAGATTTTGAATTTTGCTGAAAATTTTGTTTCGCAGGTCATAAGCTACACCCTGAGACGCTGCTTCTGCTAGATAGCTTTGTCCAAAGTTAAATACACCACGAGCGATCGCGGCGAGTACCATCCAGGCGGCGCTGTATAGCACAATTTGGAGGTTTTTTTGGATAATGCCTTGATCAATTCCCCACCGAAATAGTTGTGGGGTAACTGCGTTTGCGATCGTCAACAGCAACAGGCTGACCAATGCTCCTAGCGAAGTCCATCGGTAAGTGCTTAAACTCTTAAGCACGCGCTGGATTGACTGTATCGACGAAGTTTCCTGGAGTTCTGGTTGCTGAACCACTGGAATTCACCCCTGTATCTTTGGAAAATTATCTCGTATTTTGATGGTAAAAAACCAATCGACCAGTAGGGAATGTGGCATCTATTTGTGGTGACAAGTCCAAAATTTGGTTCAAATTTTGGGACAACGGCATGGGAAAATACCTCTTTGGCAAGCATTGCAGCTAATCCATTCAAATACCTCAGAAAACCAAAGAACAAGAATAATGGCTCAAAATTTTCATAGCAATCCCCCAATTCCCTCGGATATGTCAACTGCTATCAATCGCACAGCAAAGCCAAGTTCTGAGTTCTACTCTATTTTTTCTGAAGAAGAAGTTTTAGGGATAATTCATGCATTAGAAGTCAGACGAGAAATACCTCTAAAGTATTCTTATAAAGGGAGAGGTGCAAAAATTTGGGACGATTTTTATCTAAAATACATTATTCCTACATGGTATCGAACATCAAATGTAGAAATTGAGCTTTTAAAGGAAAATTTTAAATACTTGAATGATAATATTCAAAGTGGCAAAAAAGTCAATATTGTAGACGTTGGCGCCGGAAACTCATATCCAGTTAAGAATTTTATTAAAAGACTTAATCAACAAGGAAAAGTTAGTAAATATATAGCTTTAGATATTAGTGAAGAATTACTTAATTTATCCCAGAATAATTTTACAAAATGGTTTCCTTTTGTCGAGTTCATCAGTTCCACAATTGACATAGAAAATAGTTGTGTGCCCAAAAGCTTATTCCAAAATCAAGCTAGCCTTGAAATTGACGACACAGCGAAAATATTTTTCCACTTAGGTGTTACCATTGGTAATCATCAAAATAGAGATGAGGTACTAAAAAACTTTAGAGATAGCATGGGAAAAAATGATTTTCTGGTGTTTACTAATGAAATTGGTTCTAACTCTAAATGGGATGGAAACGTCAGAGGTGGCTGCAAGTATCATGTAGAAGAAATATATGGATGGGTTAAAAGCAAGATTGGGATTAAATCTGAAGATTGTGAATTGGTGAGAAAGTATGATTTAAAAACAGATAGTATAGTTGCTAATATTAAACTCCACCATAATTACACTCTACATTTCAGTCGAATGGGGATAGATAAGAAGATTGAAATATCTGAAGGTGAAGAAATTACTATTTGGCGACATCATAAGTATGAAATCCCTAAACTTTTGCAAGAACTAGAACGTTCTAGATTGCAACTTCTTCACTATAGTATTGACAAATACAAATCACATATTATGGTGATTTGTAAAATTGCCAGTAACTAACCTTTTCAATTAGACTTTCTCTGTCATCTCCAAAACACTGAACTTACAGAACATTAGGGTATATAGCGGTGTGCAGTTGAGTGAGATACAAAAACTTTGCTGAAATGATTTTACAGTAAGGACTTTGGTGCAATATTGCGTAGGTTTTGCCTAAAAAATAGAAATGTGTAGGTTGGGTTGAGGAACGAAACCCAACAATTAAACCAATTCGCAATGCGCTTCTCTGCGAGACGCTAAAAGCGAACGCCCCGCTACGCTAACGCAATTACGTTTTGTAAGGGGGATTTTACCCCGACACAAAACTTGCTGCCTGTCTTGCTGGGGAATTAAACCCCAAACTTTGTTAACGCTTAATGTTGGGTTTCACTTCGTACCCCTACGGGGAAGCAAGCTACAACCCAACCTACGATTATCCTTAACCCAAGCGTATTGAGTTGACACCAATGATGTTATACCGCTCCCTTAATGGCACAGTTTGCCAATGTCAAACAGCATTTGAATTCTCTGGCTACAAGCCGTGTAGTTAATGATAATCGCTATCTATAACTTAGATACGATAATGACAGTCGGTAGAATTTTTTAGGTCTTTTAGCGAAGATTTTTCTGCTCTGTCTCTAATATGGCGTTAAATATTTCTGATGATGCTAAAAAATCAGCTTGACTTGCCTTGTGTATCAATTAAATGTACATTAAACGCGGTCTAGGCTGAGGAACTGTCCGCCCTAAATCCTTAGCCGTTTCTATCCATTCCTGCATCACTAATTCTACATTATGCAGAGCTTCTTGATAAGTATCACCGTCAGCAGCACAGCCTGGCAATTCTGGTACTTCAGCAATAAAAGCTTGATCTAATTCACTCCAGTAGAGAATAACTTCATAGCGAAACATCATTTTTACTTCCTAGCTTATACTTGACAATTACTGCACGAACTTGTTTAATTTGATAACTTTTGGCTTTTCCTTTCTTATGTTGCAGATTCAATATTTCCTCAACATCGGGTTTAATAAAAATACGATGATCGCCACGAATCCGTTCCTCAAAGCCTAGTCGATATAAAAGTTGCCACAGTTGGGCGAAAGGGATGTTTGTATCAGAAGTCCCAGAGAGGATCTTTTCTAAGAGTTTGTCTTGCTGACTCACGTTTTTATGGCTGTCTTAATGCTTCTATAGTCTCATATTTATTTAAAATCAGGGTATATGTGAGTGTTTACTCAAATTTACAAGTGATATAGGCAACTACAGAGGGCAAACTGTTCAGATTGCTCATATCATAATGCTGAGGTATAAATCCATCTCAGTTAATGTTAAATATTGAGTAAGAAATATTACACAAATATGAAGAACCAAATTCTAGGCATAGCTGCCTTTTTAACCACGATTAGTTTGGCAACAACCGTACAAGCAGCAAATTCTGAACATGTCAAACAGTTATTGGCAACCAAGCAATGTCAAAACTGCGACTTGACTAATGCAGGTTTAGTGATGGCTGACTTATCTGGAGCGAATTTGAGCGGTGCTAATCTCACAGGTGCTAACCTCAGTCGGGCAAATTTGAGCGGTGCAGATTTCCGGGGTGCAAACTTGAGTGGTGCGAGTTTATTTGGTGTCAACCTGAGCGAAGCTAAATTCCGTGGGGCAAATTTAGCGGGTGCTGATTTGAGAAATACTTATTTAGCAAATGCAGAACTGACTGGTGCTTACTTGAATGGCGCTAACTTTCAAGGTGCAGTTGGTATACCATCACAAATTGCTTCACCAGAAGAATTTTATGCTTTGGGTGTAGCAGAAGGGCAAAAAGGCAACCAACAGCAAGCAATCAGTTATTTTAATCAAGCGATCGCTATTAAACCAGAATATGCGGGTGCTTATTTAGCTCGTGGTGTCGCCCGCTACCAAATACTAGATAGACAAGGTGCATTCCAAGATGCCCAAGTTGCTGAAAAATTGTTTACATCCCAAAACAATACCCCTGGAACCCAAACAGCCCAAGCTTTTATTAAAGAACTGCAAACACCCGTAAATGAGAAGGTAACTGCTGGTAGCCCCAGTTTTGTTGATTTTTTGGGAAGTCTTGGCTCAGTCTTGCTCCAGTTCTTTCCTTTTTGAGGGGGATAATAACAAATGACAAGTGACAAATAACAAATGACTTTATCTAACGAATTATGGGCAGCAAATCAAGACTTAGCCCAAGCTTGCCTAGAGCATCCTTTCGTTCAAGGCATTGGCGATGGTACTCTTGAGCAAGCTAAATTTGCTTACTACGTAGGGCAAGATGCTTTTTTTTTAGAAGCTTTTGCCCGTGCGTACAGTATCGCCGCAGCTAAAGCACCAGACTGGTTAGGTTTCACCACATTTCATAACCTAGCTAGTGGAGTTTTAGAAGAACTGCGCCTGCATAGTGGCTATGCTTCTGGGTGGGGAGTCAATTTGCATTCTGTAGAACCAGGAGCCGCTACCCGCCACTATACTGACTTTTTGTTAGCAACTGCTTGGGGTGGAGATGTGGGTTTAACTGCTGCGGCGATGTCTCCTTGTATGCGTTTGTATGCCTTTTTGGGAGAACAGTTAGCTCGTAATGGCATTCCTAATCATCAATATGCAGACTGGATTCGTACTTACAGCAGCGCAGACTTTCAACCATTAACACAACAATTAGAAAATTTGGTTGACAATTATGCCGCTACCAATTCTGTTGTGCATTCAACCTATCGTTATGCGATGTTTTGCGAACGCGACTTTTTTCAGGCTGCGTGGATTTTAGAGTAAGGTAGCATAGCTAGCTGTGCTACCCTATGAACCAATACAGTTCAGTTAGTGATGTTTGACCTCGGAAGATCCCCCCAACCCCCCTTAAAAAGGGGGGCTTAGTTCCCTCCTTTTTAAGGAGGGTTAGGGAGGATCAAGCCTTAACTGAACTGTATTGCCCTATGAAGTTAACGAATATAGCGGTTATCGACAAGCGTGAGGTACAATTTTGACCTCACTTCCATTCCTCTCTCCTAAAAGGAGAGAGGCTTTGAATTTTTCCCCCTTCCCGCTTCGGGAAGGGGGTTAGGGGGTTAGGTCTATTTGCATACTTGTACCTCACCGGATTGAAAATGGCTATAATAGCTGCCCCATTAGATAAAATAAACTTAGACATTGCTCAAGCGGCCTTTGCCGTTAGTTGCAGTTTGGGTGGGTTGAGTAGTGGGAAGCGCAACAACTGAAGGAATTTGTGAAATAGATTTTTGACTATTACTCCCCTTTCGGCTAGAGCCGCCTGCCTTTGAATACTCCATGCTGTTTCTGCCGTAGACAGTCGCAACTCCAGTAAGCATCCTTTCAGACAATTCCGAGAGTGTTTTGTCCATCTGAGTTATCGTCTTACGAGATTCCTCAAGATTAGACAGAAGCGTATTATGGGCTTCTAGCGTGGCACGGGTATTATCGATAAGGCGGGTGTAAGCTTCAATGCTTAATCCATGCCCTAAATCTAGATTCTCATTGATGGATTTAAGCAGGGCGAGACGGCGTTGAGCTTTGTCTACAGCAGCAGAACCGCGAGTTTTTAAAGACATGGGAGATATTTCTGGAATAGTTCTATTTCAAGATACTGGGATGTATTTCTGCGTGATAAGAGTATTTTTGTGGATTTAATTTAAACTTAGTAACCAGTACTTACCCTGTGTTTATACTTATTTATTCGTATCTGTCTCTTGTTTCGGGATGAACGTAATTAGCAAATACTGTCGCTCAACAAGCAAATGCGTACGCTCAACAAGCAAATGCGTACGCTTAACAAGCAAATACTGTCGCTCAACAAGCAAATGCGTACGCTCAACAAGCAAATGCGTACGCTCAACAAGCAAATGCTGTCACTCAACAAGCAAATGCGTACGCTCAACAAGCAAATACTGTCGCTCAACAAGCAAATGCTGTCGCTCAACAAGCAAATGCGTACGCTCAACAAGCAAATGCTGTCACTCAACAAGCAAATGCGTACGCTCAACAAGCAAATGCTGTCGGTTTGTAAAATAAAGAAATGTAGTCTGTGTGTATATTTAACTTACAATCCAGAGAAGTGGAAGTGTAAATTTTATGTCTAATTATCAAGAAGTACTATTGCAAGCTCAAAGCCTAACTCCTGAAGAGCAAATACGCTTAATTGAAGACTTGTCAAGCTTAATTCGTCAACAGGTGACGATGACACCTAACCCAAAGCATAGCATCCTCGAATTACGTGGGTTAGGTAAAGAAATCTGGAATGGCGTTGATGCTCAAGAATACCTTAATCAGGAACGTGATTCATGGAATGGCTAGTCCAGCTACAGGGGCAAATTGTGAGCATCAAACCTCTATTTGTTAAAATATTTTTTGTTACTAAAGAGAGAAGTTATCTGGTGGACTCTACATTTAACTGGAAACTGGAACAGACTTTACTTGAAAAAGTCATAAATCTGGCTAGTCAACGAGGGCAATCTCCTGAATCAATAGTCAGTGAAGCTGTTAGGCTATATCTCGAAACCCAATTGCTAGAAACAGTTGATAATGCTGCGTCTGACCCATTAATTGGCTTATTTGCAGGAACACCTGATTTGGCTACAAACTCAGAAGATATTCTCCAACAGGAGATTACTGAAAAATCTGGTTGGACGTGGAAATAACCTTAGCAGTAGCTGATACAGGTTTTGTTGTAGCATTGTTGAACCGTTCGGATGCAATGCACAGTATTGTTGCAACAGTATATATACAACAAAAACAAATTCTGTTACCACAAACAGTCTTGGCAGAATTAGCTTATTTGGTAGGACGTAATGCAGGTATAGCGACAGTTGTAGCTTTTTTGCAAGGGCTATCTGCGAGTCGTTTTAGTTTAGTAGCTTTAACAGACCAAGATGTGATTCGTGTGGCGGAAATCTTGGATGAGTATGCAGATAGTCGGATTGATTTTGTAGATGCAAGTGTTATGGCTATAGCTGAACGCTATGGGATTAAAAAAATATTTACCTTAGATCAGCGAGATTTTAGATTATATCGACCTCAGCACTGCGATAGCTTTGAAATTTTGCCTTAAAGAAAATAATAGTTAACAAAAGAGCGCTCGCCTGTTGTGGAATAGTAAGCGATGTTTACGACCGGCTACGCCCAGACCTTACAAAAAATCTCAAAAATTAAGCGATTGCCCGTATGGAAAAGTGAGCGATGTCTACGACGGGCTACGCCTACGCATTATTAGCTGCTTGAATTGTCTCACCTGTAAACGCAGTGAAACCCAATGAATAAACTATGATCAAGAAGCAGACTTGATTTACTAGAGTGCTTTGCATGGTTTCAGCAGAATTAATCTCCACTTTGCGAGAACTTAGTCGAGCAGATAAGTTTTACATTATCCAGGTTTTAATTTCAGAGTTAGCCCAACAGGAAACCGATCTGATTAAGCCTGATCAGTCCTATCCTGTGTGGTCGCCTTATGATGCAGTTGAAGCAGCAGATACTATGTTAAAAGTGCTACAAGCTGCTAAAACTCAAGACCATGCGTAATATCATGTCCGCTTGATTACTTATTAAACCCGAAGAACCCCACCCCTTAATCCCCTCCCCGCAAGCGGGGAGGGGAGACAAAGCGTAGCTTTGGCGGGGTGGGGTGCAATGACTGTGGGAATCATAACTAATTATGCGGACATGATATAACGCACAACGGTATTCCTTGCAGAAAACCTCAAAAACAAAGCGTAGACGCGTAGCGGCTTGTCGTTAGACATCGCCTGTTGTGGAAGAGTGAGTGCGATCGCCTTGTAGAAAACTCTGATCCTCTGCTTGTTTGACCTCAGCCCATCTTTGCTCACAAAGTTTTAGCAAGACATCTGTTAAGTCTGCCATTTTGTTTTATCCTATTAACGACAGCTACACTCTTAAAAAATTACATAAATGCAGAAGGCACGGTGAAACCGTGCCTCCTACCCTATTGATTATGTATAAACCTACTCAATTCCTTCAATTCGGTCTTCAACTTCTTGGTACAACTCGCGCAGACGATCTAAATTATCCTCGCTAGTCTCCCAATAACCGCGTCCATTCACTTCCAACAAAGTTGATACAATCTTGCGGAAAGAATGGGGATTAAGGTTCAGCAACCGTTTCTGCATTTCTTCATCTTTGATGAAGGTTTCGTTAGTATCTTCGTAAATCCAGTTATCCACAGCGCCGGCTGTCGCACTCCAACCTGTTGTATTCACCAACCGCTTGGAGAGTTCGCGCACACCTTCGTAACCGTGAGACAGCATTCCCTCGTACCACTTGGGATTTAATAATTTGGTACGCGCATCCAAACGCACGGTTTCTGATAATGTCCGCACTTGGGCGTTAGCTGTGGTAGTATCTGCAATATAAGATGCTGGTTTTTTACCATCACCCCGCAGACTTGCCACAAGCTTAGTGGGATCTGAATCGAAGTAATGAGAAACGTCCGTTAAGCTAATCTCGGAAGAATCCAAATTTTGGAAAGTTGCATCAGCAGTTTTCAAAGTACTTTCAAAAATCTGCCGGGATTCGTCCATCATTCCGGGGTTATCGGAATTGAAGGAGAAAGACTTCCGGTTGAGATACATTTCCTGCAACTCGGCTTCGCTATCCCAAGTGCTGTTTTCTACCGCCAAGTTGATATTTGACGAATAGGAACCAGAAGCGTTGGAGAAAACGCGCGTCGCTGCTTGACGCAGATTAATCCCCATTTCCTCAGCTTGTTGCAAAGCGTGTTTGCGAACAAAGTTCATTTCTAAGGGTTCATCTGCCTCAGCCGCCATCTTCACCCCTTGGTCTAGCAGGTTCATTTGGTTGATGAACAAGTCGCGGAATACACCAGAACAGTTGATTACCACATCAATTCTGGGGCGTCCCAACTCTTCTAGAGATATCAATTCCAACTTGTTCACCCGTCCCAAGGCATCGGGAACTGGACGCACGCCCACCATCCACATAATTTGTGCTAGGGATTCACCGTAAGTTTTGATGTTATCGGTTCCCCAAAGGACGCAGGCGATGGTTTCTGGCCATTTTCCTTCGTTTTCTGCCTTGTTACGTGCCAAAAGCCTGTCTACGACAATTTTGGCTGATTGTACTGCTGCTGTTGTTGGGATGGATTGCGGATCGAGTGCATGGATATTCTTACCCGTGGGTAATACATCCGGGTTGCGGATGGGATCGCCACCAGGGCCGGGTAGGATGTACTCACCTTCTAAGCCTCTGAGTAATGCCCCTAGTTCGTTGTCGGCACAAACTTGTTGCAGGCAGAATTCCAAATACTCAAATAGGGGTTTTAGAGCTGCGCTATCGACTTTGGGATAACCTGCTTTATGCAATGATTCTACCCAAGGTTCTTTTTTGCCCATGTTAAAGAAATTCAACCGGGAAACTAGAGAAACTCGTCCTTCTGCATCGGTTTGCTCTTGGACAAGGGCGGTAACTGCTGCACGGGTTGCCAAGGTGATGTCTTGCAGTAATTGGACATCTTGTAAAATACCCCGGTCATTATTTTGATAAATATCGTCAATATTACGCCCAATGCTATTGGCGATAATTCCCGGCAACCCTTGAAGTCCTTCTTCCTGACGATCTAGACTAGCAATGTTGACCAGAGTTGCGATCGCTTCTTCTGCACTTGGCGGTTTACCAATGACGTGCAACCCACAAGGCAACAACCGAGACTCGATTTCCATCAACTTGCGGTAGACGTTGCCAACAATATTATCCCGCTCATCGGTACTCATGTCTCTGGCATCGGTTTCTGGCAGGTTAATATCCTTATCCAGATTCACGATCCGGCATTTATCCATGATGCTGTTGACAATGGAAATACCGCGTCCACTATCTTTTAAGGTTTGGTAAGAAGCAATTAATTCGCTGAGCTCCTTCAAACCTTTATACAAACCAGCATTTTCTGCAGGAGGTGTCAAGTAAGAAATTGTTTCGGCATAACTCCGACGCTTGGCAATTGTCGCCTCACTCGGATTATTAGCTGCATAGTAATACAAGTTCGGAATTGAGCCAATCAAGTTATCTGGATAACAATCACCAGACATCCCCATCTGTTTACCTGGCATGAATTCCAAGGAACCGTGTGTACCAAAGTGCAGTACTGCATCAGCTTTCCAAACTTGCTCTAGGTAAGTGTAGTAAGCAGCAAAACCGTGGTGAGGACTAGCTGAACGGGAGAACAACAGCCGCATCGGATCGCCTTCGTAACCAAATGTTGGTTGTACACCGATGAAGACGTTACCGAATTGCTTACCATAAATCAGCAGGTTTTGCCCATCGCTGTTGAGATGTCCGGGAGGTGGGCCCCAGTTTTCCTCTAAGCGTTGAGAGTAAGGGGTAAGTGCCTCATACTCAGGAACCGACATTTTGTAAGCAATGTTCAGTTCTGGGCTGTTGTACTGCGCTTGGGCGTCATGGATGACTTCTTGCATCAACGCTTCGGCGGATTCTGGCAATTCTGGTAAGTCGTAGCCGTTATTTTTGAGAGCTTTCATCACCTCGTAGATGGAGCCGAATACATCCAAATATGCGGCGGTTCCCACGTTGCCTTTATCTGGCGGGAAGCTGAAAACGGTGATGGCGACTTTTTTATCCAGCTTCGGTTTGCGGCGGAGGTTAGCCCATTTTAAGGCGCGTTCGGCTACAGCTTCAACCCGATCGCGCAGTGCGATCGCTTTCCCTGTAGTCCCATCTCTACCCGATAATATAATCGGCTCAATTGCCCCATCCAATTCAGGAATCGCAATTTGCAAAGCTACTTGAATTGGATGCAAGCCTAAATCGCTATCCATCCACTCTTCTGTGGTTTGGAATACTAAGGGTAACGCCACCATATAAGGACGGTTTAAGCGTTTGAGTGCCTCAATTGCCTTGGGATGGTCTTGTCTGGCTGGGCCACCTACTAAAGCAAAACCAGTCAGTGATATCACTGCATCTACCAACTGTGTATTGGTATTTGGTTCATAGAAGTAAGCCTCAACAGGCTTGGAGAAATCCAAACCACCAGCAAACACAGGTAGTACCCGTGCGCCTAGTGCTTCTAACTCCTGCACCATTGCTACATAATGGGCATCATCGCCTGTAACTAGGTGAGTGCGTTGCAAGACTAATCCGACACAAGGAGCTAGGGGATCTTTGAGATCGCTAGAAATATCCTTACGAGCTGTGTACCAATTGAGGTACTCTCTGACATCTTCAAACATACTGGGAGCCAAAGGATGCCAAATCCCTAAATCGGGATAAACCACCGGCTGTTGATATGTAGAAGGTGCAATTTGTTTCTCTAAACCTTTAAATACATATTTATCAGCTAGCATCAGCAAGAAGTTTTCCAGGTTTTCTGGAGAACCACCTAGCCAATACTGAAAACTGAGCATGAAATTTCGGGCATCCTGTGCCTTGTCCATTGGGAGGAACTTCAGCACTTGCGGCAGGGTTCGCAAAAGCTTCAGCATCCCATCTTGGAATCCTGCGCCGGATTTTTCTTTGCGTTTCCGCATGAATTGCGCGATCGCACTTTTTGACTGACCCAACTGTGCTAGAGAAAAGCTGCCCATTTTACTCAGGCGCATTACTTCTGGCATCGAGGGAAAGACAACGGAAACATCCAAGCGATCGCGGTGTGGTTCTACTGCTGCTACTACTTTCTGTGCTAAGTCTTCGATGAAAATGAGGGAAGCGATGAAGATATTCGCACTCTCAATTTCTCGTTTGAACTCTTCGTAGTTCTCTGGGTCGCGGAGTTCCTCAATCAAGTACCCGCTAATTTCAATCGCCAAGTTGGGATTGTTCGCGTTAATCGTGCGAACCGCTTGCGACAATGCACTCTGGTACTGGGACTCAAGCACGACATAGACCACCTTGATTAAATTACGTCCGCGTAAATTATCAGGCGCAATGTGTCTAATGGTGGACTTGACGTGGGTGAACATGCTTCTTCGGCTCCTTTGATGCGTGTTCTCTACTGGAAGTTCCTAGCGGCATCATTAGCCACCGTTAACTTCTTATTTTTCGGCAATATGTGTTTTTTATCAGATAACGCTTGCCCAGTGGGCATTTTATCGTGTATCTGACACAATTCGATATAAAAAACGAAATATTTCTTTGTAATTGTTGACTGTGTTTAAAAGTATACGCTCACTTATTTGTAAACTTTTATTTACATAAATACTTAACTATTTAGTTATTAATACTATTAAATATATTCTTTGAACTTGTTCGACAGTTAAACCTGTGACATCAACAATTATTTCCAGATTGATACCTTTATTAATCATTTTGATGGCAATCTCTTGAGCTTTTTGTTCAATACCTTGTTCTAATCCTTGTGCAAGCCCTTCTTGCAGAATATCTTGATAAATCACAGATTCGCGCATAATATCACTTTGCAAAATTCTTTTAATCACGTCTTTATTTAATACTAGTCCAGCTAACACTGCTGTTGATGCAGCAACATTACTGCGGATTCGTGTGTCGTTTAGTGCTTCAATAACTTGGGCGACTTCTTCTAAAGTTCGCGTTTGATCGTTGGTTTGACTTAAAGCTGCAAACGGTAGCAAACCCGGAGAATTGAAAAATACTTCAGTTGGCTGTTCCCAAAGAGCGCAACAAACCGAAAATTACCTACTTGACTGAATCACACCCCGACTATCAAAAAGCCAGTGAGTTAAAAAATAACTTCTACAAAGATAAAAATCGAGTTTACCTAGTCCGCCTCTACTACTCTGATGGCGATTACTTCGTGGGAGCAGTACACGCATTTTTGCTTGGATCGTCCATTGCAGTCAACGCTATGTGGTCTGCTAACCCCAACACTCAACGCACGGGTGTACAGGTTTTACAAAGTATTCGTCGAGATATCGGTTTGAAGGCCAGAGACTCAATGAGTCAATCCTCTGTCGTAATTGTGGAATAATACCCACTGTGTTCTATTGGAAGCTCGCTGTGGAACATGGAAGGACATGGCACTTGCCAGGAATAAAACCCATATTTTGGTCGCTACTTGGTTGTTGACAATGCCACTCTATCTGTTAGCGTTCTCGCCTGCGATCGCGGTATGGCTAACAGAATGGCAACACTCAGAAATGTCTCTCTTGGCACTTAACCCTTTGGTTCACCTCCTCCAAGGGTTGGGCTTATCGATTATTTTTGCCACCTTGCTCCATACGCTTACTATTCCATTGTGGCAATCAGTTAAAGCAGTGTTATACCGCGAACTAAGATAGGGGATAGGAGTTCAGCCGGGATACGCGCAAAAGTGTGATTCGGTCGCCCACAATGAAAGGCACTTGAACCGTTGTTTAGCGTAGTGAGTTTGTCCATTTTTGACAACGTTTACTCTTGCGATTTAAACAAACGCTGTACACATTTGAGAATCACGGGTTGTAAAAAAAAGCGTTCCTTATGACGATTATCGTCTTTCATGGTTTCTACTAATGCCCTGCGCTTTAAGGATAAAAGCGCAGCCAAAATATCTCCATTTGAAGCATAATTTCCAAGTTGTAATAGTATCTCTTCACGAGTCAACCCTTGCGCTTGTGTAGCCAAATACTTGATTAGGGTTTGTTCCAGGATTGAAATCTGCCTCAACCATTGCGCCACTAATGGCTCAAATTCACCCGTAACTAAGGTTCCAGAAGCTAAAAACTCTCTTACATCCCCAGCAAATAATTCGTGAATAAAATTTGCTGCTAAAGCAATTCAAAATTCACGCATTCAAAATCCAGGACTGAACTGCACTCTGACTGCCGACTTTATGCTTAAATGTGGAACAGGTTATTAAATCTCACCAACAAGCTACAGTATATACCTAACGCGATGTGCAACTTATTCTTAAAACCCCACTTCCATTCCTCTCCCCGAAGCGGAGAGAGGCTTTAAGTCTTGCTCCCCTTCCCTAAGAGGGAAGGGGTTGGGGGTTAGGTTTGAGGGAAAGTTGCACACCGCGTTACCTATAACATAGGAACGAATTAAGTAATATTTGCCTCTTGTCTAATGACTCAAGTAGATATTCTGATCCTTTCAAATGGCCCAGGTGAGGTAACAACCTGGGTGCGTCCAGTAGTAAAAGCGTTGCGGCAAGAACTAGGGGATGACCGTTCTGTAGTAAGGATTTCTGTGGTATTATCACCTTGCTCAAATGCCAGTGGTAAAGAAGGTGCGATCGCTCTTTCTTACCCAGAAGTAGATAGAGTACACAAAGCAGAGCATTTTTGGCAATTTTTGCTTTTGGGTAAAACCTTTGATAATTGGGATTGGAGAAGTCACGGTATAATTGTTTTTCTCGGTGGCGATCAAATTTTCCCCGTAGTTATAGGCAAAAAGCTGGGATATCGCACAGTAGTTTACGCCGAATGGTCAGCCCGTTGGCATAAGTGGATTGATCGCTTTGGCGTCATGAAACCTGAAGTTGCTACCCGTGTCCCCCAGAAATATGCTCACAAATTCACCGTTGTCGGTGATTTGATGGTAGAAGCAGGGGAGAGTCTAGATTCAAATTCCCCTTTGCCTATCACTCCATCACTGAAAACTGAATTAATTGGTTTACTCCCTGGTTCAAAAGCGGCAAAATTAGCCCAAGGAGTGCCATTAAGTCTAGGCATTGCCGAATACATCCACGCTAAAAGGCCCCAAACTAAATTTGTGATTCCTGTAGCCCCAACTTTGGATTTACAAACTTTAGCTAGTTTTGCTGATCTCAAAAAGAACTCTATTGCTGAAATCTTTGGCTTTGGCGGTGCTTCCTTAATTGTCCCAGAGGACGCTAGCAGCAAAGCATTGCTCAAAACAACAACGGGCTTAACTGTGGAACTGTGGCAAGAAAACCCTGCATATCACTTATTATCACAGTGCTGTATCTGCTTGACTACAGTGGGGGCCAACACTGCCGAACTCGGTGCTTTAGGAGTGCCAATGATTGTTTTGCTGCCAACACAGCAACTTGATGCCATGCGTTCTTGGGATGGTTTACCTGGGTTGTTGGCAAATCTACCAGGTGTAGGTACGCCCTTTGCTAACGTGATTAATTGGTTATTCTTGAGATTCGTGAGACGCAAAGGTTTATTAGCATGGCCAAACATTTGGGCACAGGAAGAGATAGTGCCAGAACTTATGGGTAAACTTCAACCGCAAGAAGTTGGGGAAATGGTTTTAGACTTTTTGGCGCATCCAGAAAAATTGGCTGATATCCGCGCTAAACTCCGTAAGATTCGTGGCGAAAGCGGTGCAGCCCAAAAGATAGCACAGATTGTTAGTGAGGAAATTGGGAAGTAGGGAAAGCAGGGGGGGATGAGGAAGCAGGGGGGGATGAGGGAGTAATGGGAGCAACATCCCCCTCATCCCCCTCATCTCCCTCATCCCCCTCATCCCCCTCATCCCCTCATCTCCCTCATCCCCCTCATCCCCCTCATCCCCCTCATCCCCCTCATCCCCTCATCCCCCTCATCCCCCTCATCCCCCTCATCCCCCTCATCCCCCTCATCCCCTCATCCCCCTTAATCCG
>NZ_JAIVFQ010000068.1 GCF_020829495.1 Nostoc favosum CHAB5714
TCCCCCTGCTCCCCCTGCTCCCTCATCTCCCCCTGCTCCCTCATCTCCCCCTGCTCCCTCATCTCCCCCCACCCCTGTCCCCTGTTCCCTGTAAGATAGGGCAACATCACAAGCGGCGTAGCCAATATTACCGCAGGCGGAGGCATTTAATTCTGCTGCTTGAAAAATGGCAGCAATTAAAGCTGTGGTAGTAGTTTTGCCGTTAGTACCAGTAATTCCTACCCAAGGTAGCGATTGCAAATTTCGCCAAGCGAGTTCCATTTCCCCAATGGTTTCAATACCTAATTGGCGTGCCTTGATTAATACGGGAATATCCCAAGGTACGCCAGGACTAACGACTATTAATTGGGGTAAATTACCACCATTCAATTCTAGGGATTGGCCTAGTTTTACGGTTATTTGCTCGGCAGCGAGTTCTTGTTGTTGTTGTAGGAGGGTTTCGGAGGTGTTGCTATCACTTAGCTCTACCTCCCAACCTTCCCGTTTCAACAATCTCGCCGCAGCAACACCAGACTTTCCCAATCCAATTACAGTAGCTCTGGACATAGATTGCAGCAGAGTGTCCCTGGTTAAGCACTCCCTATAGTAGCGTCTATTGGCAAAAATTACACAACTTTTTGTTGACCTACGCTACAGATTTTTGACGATCGCACCAAAGTCAGCTAAAACACGCGCATGATTGCGAACTAATCCAAGTAAGTGCAATCGATTACGTTTAACTTCTGGATCGGAGTCCATAACTAAAACGCTATCTGGCCCATCAAAGAAATTACTAACTGTAGGGGCAATTTTTGCTAGTGCTGCTACTAACAATTGATAATTTCGTGTCTGCTGTGCTGCTAAGGAAAGCGGTACTGATTCGATTAAGGCATTATACAAAGCTGCCTCAGACGGCTTTTGGAATAGTTCTTGACGAACTACGGTTGTTGGTTCTAGCTGTTTTGTATCCAAATCACCTTGAGCGGCTAATCGTGTGGAACGGTTAACGGTTTCGTAGATGTTATCTAAGGTACTGTCGTTGCGGATTTGTTGTAAGTATAAGGCGCGATCGCGTACATCCAATAAATCTTTTAACGCCCGTTCTGTGTATTCTGGGTCATTTTCTCCCAAAACTGCATTTACCAAGTCGTAATCAATCTTTTCTTCTTGTAGTAAGGTGCGGATGCGTTGTAAGAAAAACTCTTGTAACGCTGCGGTTAATGATGCCTGATCTTTGTGATATTTCGCTGCAAAGTCTGTGGATATTTGCGCTAATAAATCATCTAAGTTTATCGGCAAATTATAAAACCAAGTAATTTTAACTACAGCATTAGCCGCACGACGCAAGGCGAAGGGATCAGACGAGCCAGAGGGAATTAAACCTAAACCAAAGATACTTACTAAAGTATCTAATCTATCTGCCAAACCGACAATTTGACCTGTGAGGGTTTCGGGAAAATTATCACCGGCTCCTGTTGGCAAATAATGTTGATAAATTGCCTTTGCTACTTCTCCATCTTCACCACTGGCTAAGGCATATTTTTCTCCCATAATGCCTTGCAATTCGGGAAATTCATACACCATTTGAGTAACCAAATCTGCTTTACATAATAAAGCAGCACGTTGGATTTTTTGACTTTGATTTTCCGCTAATTCTAATTGGGTGCTTATTTGCTCGGCAATCTTGACTACTCTATCTATCTTGGTACGCACCGAACCCAATTCTTCTTGGAAAGTGACTTTTTCTAATTGTGGTAAAAAGCTATCTATTGGCTTAGTTAAATCAGCTTCGTAGAAAAATCTCCCATCAGCTAATCTGGCACGAATTACTCTTTCATTCCCGACGGCAACAATATCTGATTTATTAGGATCAGCGTTAGAAATGGTGATAAAATTCGGCAATAATTCTTTTTCAGAACTATCTGGTTTGAATACAGGGAAATAACGCTGATGAGTAACCATGACTTCAGTAATTACCTCAGTTGGTAATTCCAAAAATTCTGGTTCAAATTTACCAACAACTGTAGAAGGATATTCTACAAGATTGGTTACTTCCTCTAACAAATCGGGGTAAATTACTGTATACCCGCCTAAATTCTCTGCTACTGCCTTTACTTGCTCTTTGATAATATTTGCCCGTTCTTCTGGGTCAACGGTGACAGATGCAGACTTGAGGGCGGTAAGATAATCAGTAGCTTGGGCAATTGTCACAGGTTCAGGATGTAAGACCCGATGACCTTGAGAAATGCGATCGCTCTGAATCGTTTTAGAACCATTCACTAATTCTAGAGGTAGCACCGTATCATCTAACAAAGCTACCAGCCACCGAATTGGTCGGGAAAACCTCGCATCTCCATTTCCCCAACGCATTAAACGCTTACCTTCCAAACCCCAAATCCACTGGGGAATAAGTTCTGTCAAAATTTCCGCCACAGGACGACCGGGAATTCGTTTTTGCACAAACACAAATTCCCCTTTGTCAGTGGGGCGAAGGAACAGCGCATCCATTTCCACGCCTTGCTTTTTGGCAAAACCGATAGCAGCAGCAGTAGGCTGACCATCTTTAAAGGCGGCTTGGGCGGGGGGCCCTTTAATTTCTTCTTCTCGGTCTGGTTGCTGGGATGGTAGACCTTTAATCACTACCGCCAGACGCCGGGGAGTACCGTACACCTGCACACTTTCGCCCTTGAGGCTATTTGCTTCCAGGCTTTGGGGAATGCGCTCCTGCCACTGCACTAAGGCATCACCGAGAAAGCTTGCAGGTAGTTCTTCTGTACCAACTTCTAATAGAAACGCAGGCATATAACACTGTTTTCAACTTTGCGTAGCTCAACTTTATCAGTTATTCTCAAGCGATCGCTCATGGTTTTTAGGTAACTACTACTGCAAGGCGGAAGTCCAAAGTCAATCTTGAGCCACTGCGCCCTTACGATGCCGACTTGTTCAGCAACTGACTCTTAAAAGTCACGCATAATTGTATTCCGAGCTTCTTGTGCCATTTCAATTAACCAGACAACAAGTTGCTCCAGAAACTTCTTAAAATTAGGCAAACTCCCGCCACATTTTACTATAGTTTGGATGTTTTGCGTAAATTTTTAACTTAGATAAACTTGGCATTTTATGCAAAACTTCACAAAAAAAGTGTTTCACTTCATTGATTCATTACATTTGCTACCGTAGTTTTATGCGGTATTTACGTATATATATTTCTATCGTAAGCTTAGTTTTGTTTAATGCATTGATATTTGCATTATTTCAATAAATTTTGGAGTTATGATCATGAAAAACATTTTCAGCAAAATCGCCGCGATCGCAGCAACTAGTGCTGCTTTTACTGTTGCTGTTGCTGCTGCTAACAACCCAGCGCAAGCTATTGAGTTGAACTTTAACTGGCAAGGTGATGCTGGTTATTCAGCAATAGGTTCATTTAGCTACGACGAAACTACAGCACCTACAATTATTTCAGAAAGTGGTAGTGGAGCAACCAACTTTTTACAGTCCTTGAATGTCTCCTTCTTAGACCCATCTAATAATCCTCTGGGAACTTATAACACCGTTACTGGTGGAGTGTCACAATCTAATTTCTTCGCTTTCAACTTTGATACTTCCACTCAGACATTGTTTGGCCCCTTGGATATAGCAGGAGGGACGGGTATAATTGGAGAATATTTCTTCCAAGGAACGGTTGGTGACTCTTTGTTCTTACGTCAGGATATCGATCAACAGTCAGCATTTAGAACATTAGATCAAAATTCTGGTTCTATTCAGGTATCGAAAGTCCCTGAACCTGCTTCTCTGTTGGGTTTACTGGCATTTGCTGGGTTGGGTGTAGCTTCAACTTTGAAGAAAAAGCAAGCCTCTTGCTAGAAATTAGGACTTTCTAGTTCAAAGGCAATACCGTCTCATCTAACAAAGTTAACAGCCAGCGAATTGCTCAGAAAAACCTCCCATCCCGATTATTCCTACAGACTTAACAAGAACAGCCCCAACCCTTGTAGCATTGGCTACGGTGTACACACAAGTCTTCTAACATTGCTTTATCAGCTTTTGATCCTCCCAATTTATCGGGGAGCCACTGCGGTCTTGGGGTCTCCCCAAGTGAAGCAAGTGGCGTGGATTTAGGGGAATCTATAACGATTTTTTGTACAGAGATATGTGTACACCTTAGCCTTTTAGGAGAGAGGAATGGAAGTTAGGTGAGAGTGTATTGCATACATAGACGCGTAGCGATGAGGGGGTCGCAGTTTTCTCCCAAGGGGAGACGCTAAAAGCGATAGCGTAGCGATAGCGAGTCCGCGAGCGTCTGGCGGTTCCCGTCGTTAGCGCAGCGTAAAGCCTTCGGCATGGCTTCGCTTAGAGCGAGTCTTCTCCCAAGGGGAGACGCAATCATGCGAACGAGCGTCTTGCGATAGCGTAGCGTTAGCGACGTTAGGAGCGTCACCCCCGAACCCGATAGCGTAGCGTTAGCGACAAAGGAGCGTCAGGGCTTCCCGCAGGGTAGGAGCGTAGACGCAAAGCGGCTTGTCGTAAGGCATCGCTATAAACTCGGTATTTTATAGCAAACTTCACAAAAAAGTCACAAAAAAGTGTTTATCTTCATTGATTCATTACATTTGCTATCGTAGTTTTATGCGGTATTTACGTACAGATATTTCTATCGTAAGCTTAGTTTTGTTTGATGCACTGATATCTGCATCATTTTAATCAATTTTGGAGTTATGATCATGAAAAACATTTTCAGCAAAATCGCCGTGATCGCAGCAACCAGTGCTGCTTTTACTGTTGCTGTTGCTGCTGCTAACAACCCAGCGCAAGCTATTGAGTTGAACTTTAACTGGCAAGGTGATGCTGGTTATTCAGCAATAGGTTCATTTAGCTACGACGAAACTACAGCACCTACAATTATTTCAGAAAGTGGTAGTGGAGCAACCAACTTTTTAGAATCCTTGAATGTTTCCTTCTTAGACCCATCTAATAATCCTCTTGGAACTTATAACACCGTTACTGGTGGAGTGTCACAATCTGATTTCTTCGCTTTCAACTTTGATACTT
This sequence comes from Nostoc favosum CHAB5714, assembly GCF_020829495.1. Lineage (GTDB taxonomy): Bacteria > Cyanobacteriota > Cyanobacteriia > Cyanobacteriales > Nostocaceae > Nostoc > Nostoc favosum. The sequence continues at coordinate 5,032 of NZ_JAIVFQ010000068.1, forward strand.
CCACTCACACATTGTTTGGCCCCCTTAATGTAGGAGGAGGAACGGGTGTAATTGGAGAATACTTCTTTTCTGGAACGGTTGGCGACTCTTTGCGATTACGTCAGGATGTAGATCAACAGGGAACGTCAATAACACTAGATCAGAATTCTGGTTCTATTCAGGTATCCAAAGTCCCTGAACCTGCTTCTATGCTGGGTTTGCTAGCATTTGCTGCCTTAGGTGTAGGTTCATCTTTGAAGAAAAAGCAAGCCTCTTGCTAGAAATTAGGGCTTTCTAGTGAAAGCTTGCCAAATTTACTGAATCTCTATTCTAGCCCTACTAGTTCACTGAACTGGTACGGCTATCATTCAACCTCATTGGTTCGTCATCAACAAAAATCGGCGGGAATCCCCTACCTTCAAGAGAGGTGTCCGGGATAAGCGCCCGCCGATCTAATCATTAGTCATTGGCACTAATGACTAGTAACTAATGACTTCGATTTCCCCACGACTTAAAGTTGTGCAATGAGTAAACACTATGTGCCACTTTAAAGGGCGTAATGCGGGTTATATGCACGAGCTTGAATATGATGGTAGAATCCCCAAAGTATAAATTTAGGCATTAGTTCAGAAACAACCAGACCAAATATTGTGAAACAACCAGACCAAATATTGTCACGATCACCAGAAACTAAAACCTATGTCTAGAAGAGGATGTTTTAAAAGGGTCTTTTACTCTAATTGTGAACACAGCGAAGCATCTCAGTAAATAGCTGAAACCTGATATTTTCGTTGCAGTTTATCCAAGTCAAAACCAGAAAATTATACCTTCTGGAACTTTTAAAACCCCCTCTAATAGCCTAAGTTATTTACACAAGGTGATATTTTGATTTTTAAGTGATTTATGCACTATAAAAATCCTCTTTTAAAAACCACTAAAAAATTCCTTAACAATGTTTAATACACTGTTAAGGAAGTAAATTTATAAATTCAAATAACTAATAAAAGTAGCAGCCCATACTGACTATTAAAGGAATAAATCCGATTATATCCGGCTGTCTTCACAAAATTCATAAATAGCTCATGCACATTCTGATTTATTCCTACAACTATCATCCAGAGCCGATTGGTATTGCTCCGTTAATGACTGAATTAGCAGAAGGACTAGTAAAACGAGGTCACCAAGTGCGCGTGATTACAGGAATGCCAAACTATCCTCAGCGCGAAATTTACGATGAGTATCGAGGTAAGTTGTACGTAACTGAACAAACAAATGGCGTCACCATTCAACGAAGTTACCTGCGAATTAAGTCTAAACCTAATCTCCTAGATCGGCTGTTGCTGGAGTTGAGCTTTGTTTTCACGAGCTTACCCCAAGCCTTTAAAGGCAGACGCCCCGATGTAATTGTCTTAACAGTTCCGCCTCTTTTCGGTACTTTACCAGTAACAATATTTGGTTGGTTATACAACTGCCCAGTAGTTCTAAATGTGCAAGATATTCTACCAGATGCTGCGGTACGTATCGGGCTATTAAAGAACAAGTGGATGATCCGAACTCTTGCAGCCCTAGAAAAATTTGCATATCGGTCTGCACACACTATTAGTGTTATTGCCGATGGGTTTCGTGAGAATTTAGTGAATAAGGGAGTACCTGTTAATAAAATCGTTTGTATTCCCAATTGGGTGAATGTAAATTTTATCTGCCCCTTACCAAAACAGAACAATTCCTGGATATCTAGCCATCAACTTGATGGAAAATTTGTAGTACTTTATTCGGGCAATATTGCTCTAACGCAAGGTTTAGAAACAGTAATAGAAGCAGCAGTTTGCTTGCGTCATATCAAGGAGATTGTCTTTGTCATCGTTGGCGAATCAATAGCATTGCAAAGGTTGCAGGAATATTGTCTTTTAAATGGAGCAGATAATGTTTTGCTGCTACCGTTGCAGCCGCGAGAAAAACTACCCGAAATGCTAGCAGCATCTGATGTTGGGTTGATTGTGCAAAAGCGCAATGTGATTTCGTTTAATATGCCTTCAAAAATACCACTCATATTGGCAAGTGGTCGCCCGATTGTGGGTTCAGTTCCCGCCACTGGTACTGCTGCAAAAGCAATCAAACTCAGTGGTGGTGGGATAATTGTTGAGCCAGAATCACCCGATGCAATGGCTGCTGCGGTGCATGATTTATATGCTAATCCGACTCTAGGGGCGAGGTTAGGTAACGCAGGAAGACAGTTTGCCGAAGAAAACTATTCCTTGGAGCAAGCACTTAATCGGTATGAAGGGCTGCTTTCTCATATTGTTGCTAACCGAAAATCAACTTTAGGTAACTTGCCGAAATTAAATTCCAAGAAATCAGTTGTGGATGGTTAATATGGCTGGATACTGGGGATTTTTTACAAAAATGGGATGCTTTCTTAATTAGCGAACATTAAGCAACTGGGAGGACAAAACCGTAATTAGGAAAAATTAAATCACCCATTCGGGTGAGTTGAAAATCAACCGATCGGGTGACCTAAGTGTAGGAAGTTGAGACTGCTAAAAAATAGGACTCTAGAGAACACTGGTTTATTGCACGTCGTTCTTGATGAGGATAACTCGATGAAACTTGCAACGTTACTTAATAAAGCTGAGTTAACAACGTTGGCGTACTCGTAGGTCGAAGCAAGCTACGCGCAGCGTGTCGCAGACAAGCCTCTCCAAGAGTTGGCATTGCTCCATACTTTTTTCTTCCCTAAGATCAGTATTCACTACTACTTAAGAGCGATAAACTCATCTGTAACTTATATTCATCTCATCTTTTATGTGGTTAGAATGCAAGCAAGCACTTGCAAACGCTCATGAAAAACTTAGCATCAAGGAGGGCACAAACTCATGCACGCTTGATCAAGGCAGCAACTCAGGTGTTTGCAACAGCAGGTTTAACTGGAGCGACAACGCGAGAAATTGCTCGTGTTGCTGCGGTCAATGAGGTAACTTTATTTCGTCATTTCCAGAACAAAGAGCAACTACTAGCTGCTGTGATTACCGAAGCGATCGCTTTACAGGCAGAAGCTTTAACCCATCACGACGACTGGACTCAAGACCTATACATTGACCTCAAAAATTATGCAAAGCTTTGCAACCAGATGATAGAGGAGCATGAAGACCTGATTCGGACATTTATTGGGGAAGCGAAGCGACATCCCCAAGCCGCCCATCTAATCTTATACGAAACTGACAAATCGCTGCGCGAACAGCTAGTTGTGTACTTGCAAAAAAATCAAGAGAAAGGCACGGTGTCCTCAGATATAGATTTGAAAGCATCTGTAGATAGTTTCACGGGTATGTTGCTTCACGGTATCTTGCGTTTTAGCGATATCCCCACCGTACTAGAGTACAGTCGTGAATGCTACGTGGAAACTTGTGTGAATTTATTTGTGCGCGGTATTAGCACTTTGCCGTTGCAGGAAGTAGGAGGTTCAGTTGATTAGTCTGCAACAAGATTAACCCTGTTTTCTTGTTCAGCTAAGGCACTGCGTTGATACTACCTAAAAAAAGTTTTATAAATTACACTTTGAAAATGATTTGAGCTAAGTAATGTACAAAATAGCCAGAATGTGCTGAACGATATTTATTTCAGGTGCTAGACAACGTGAGCGATCGCCCAAATACCTAAATATATATTTATCACCAACATCAAGAAAAAAGGGTTAAAAAACTATTCAAACCAGGACTTACGCACAAGGAACGGAAAATCGAACCACAGAGGACGCAGAGAAGCCAGTGCGCCCTTGCGGTTAAGAGACTTGAAGCAACTGGCGCGACACGGAGGAATAAGAGTTTGAGAGGTTTTCTGCGTAAGTCCTACAAACAATGTTTTTTTAGCGAAGAGTAGATTGCCCAAGTCTAAATCCACAAGACGAGAAACCGAATATGTCCCATTCTGAGTTCCCTGATTCTCCCCTATCCATTGAAACAGAACAGGCTTCTGTTAACGATTCTAGTCAAGAGTCGCAACCATTGCCAGAGCGATCGCCTAAGCCACCTCAAAAGCGGCGTTGGCCCCTGCTGTTGGGAATCATCCTATTAATTGCAGGTGTTGGTTTTGGTTGGCGCTGGTGGCAAACTAGTAATGCTAGCAATGCACCACCGGGCGGGCCTGCTGCTGGTCAACCTATGGCAATTCCCGTCAAGCTAGCAACTGTGCAAACTGAAACCGTGCAGGAAAGCTCAGAGTTTATTGGCTCCTTAGAAGCTCCACGTTCGGCAATTATCAAGCCACAGGTTGAAGGACGAGTAACCCAGATTTTCATCCAAGAGGGTAACCGTGTTCAACAAGGGCAAGTTATTATTAGCCTGCAAAGTGATGATGTCCAAGCTCAATTATCACAAGCCAAAGGCGCACTAGAACAAGCCCAAGCACGTCTTGCTGAACTCCAAGCGGGTACGCGACAAGAAGAAGTTGCTCAAGCCAGAGCGCAGTTAACCCAAGCCCAAGCTCGGTTTAGAGATGCCCAATCGGGATCACAACCAGAAGAAATTGCTCAGGCTGAGGCTCAAATTCAGTCAGCTAAATCTGATGTGGAACTAGCACAGTCACGAGCCAAGCGATACGCACAATTGAGAAAAGAGGGTGCAGTTTCTCAAGATACCTTAGAAGGATATGTCAAAGAACAGCAAAGTGCTGAAGCTGCCCTTGTCGTAGCCCAGAAACGGCTAGACCAACTCCGCCAAAGTAGAAATTCTAGTATCAATGAGCTAGCTGGTGCCCTAGAACAACAGAAACAAAACTTAAGGCAACTAGAAAATGGTTCCCGCCCAGAAGAAATTGCCCAAGCGCGATCGCAAGTAACTCAAGCAGCTGCCCAAGTCCAAGCTGCCCAAGTCCAAGTGCAATACACAAAAGTCCTTGCACCTTTCACTGGCATTGTTGGTGATATTCCAACAAAGGTGGGAGATTATGTGGAAAAAGCAGACCAGCTCACTACACTGACTAGAAACGACTCTTTAGAACTGAATATTTCCGTTCCCCTAGAAGAAGCCAAAAAACTGCGCTTGGGATTACCAGTGCAAATGCTGGATGCCCAAGGCAAAACCACAGCAAGGGGTAAGCTGAGTTTCATCTCTCCAAATGCAAGTTCAGATTCGCAGACAGTTTTAGTTAAAGCCAACTTTGGCAATTCTAGAAGTCAACTGATCAATCGCCAGTCAGTCCAAACCAAAGTGATTTGGAACCAACGTCCAGGAATCTTAATTCCAGTTACAGCAGTATCTCGTTTGGGTGGGGAGACTTTTGTGTTTGTGGCTCAAGCGCCAGCAGAAAAGTCTAAACCTGGAGCGCCATCTTTAGTGGCTCAACAAAAACCTGTGAAATTGGGAGTTATTGAGGGGAATAATTATCAAGTTATCGAAGGACTAAAGGCTGGAGACAAAATTGTTGTTTCCGGTATTCTCAACCTAACCAATGGCGCTCCCATCGCTCCTGCACCCCAAGAAGTGGGTAGCCGGAAGCCTTAGTTGAACACGGGAGCAGGGGAGCAAAGGGGCAGAAGAGCAGAGGGGAAGTTGCAGTAAATCTTTTGCCTTAGTACCTCTTTTTGCCTCTTGTACCCAATGCCCAATGCCAAATATCCAATGCCCAATTTTTTAAACTATGTTTGTTGACTTCTTTATTAAGCGGCCAATCTTTGCGTCGGTCTGTGCGATCTTTATCCTTTTAATAGGATTAATCAGTATTGCAACACTTCCGATCGCTAGGTTCCCAGAAATTAGTCCCACCCAAATCACTGTCACTTCCAACTATAGCGGAGCTAGTGCAGAAGTTGTAGAAAGCGGTGTGACAAATATCTTAGAAAGGCAAATCAACGGGGTTGAGGGACTAAGATATCTGACTTCCAGTAGCAGTAACGATGGTACTAGCACTATTACAGCCACCTTTGATTCATCGCGGGATAAAGATATTGCGGCTGTGGATGTGCAAAATCGTGTTTCTATTGCTCAACCACAACTACCAGACTCTGTGCAGCGCACGGGAGTGCGGGTATCTAAAGAATCTAGCAACATTCTCTTAGCAATTGGTTTATTCGCTGAAAATAATGAATATGACAATATATTTTTAAGCAACTATGCCGACCTTTACTTAGCAGATGCTTTAAAAAGAGTCAAAGGCGTGAGCAACGCTCAAATTTTTGGCGAACGCCGCTACGCAATGCGCCTGTGGTTAGATCCGAGTCGCCTTGCCAATCGGGGACTAACGACCAAAGATGTAGCGAATGCCTTATCCGAACAAAACTTGCAAGTTGGTGCAGGGAGAATTGGACAAGAACCGGCTCCTGAAGGACAGAAGTATCAACTTGATGTGCGTGCTGCTAGCCGATTAGCAGAACCATCAGAATTTGAAGAAATTGTCCTCAAAACTGGAGATGATGGCACATTAGTTAAGCTCAAAGATGTGGGTAGAGCAGAACTGGGTGCAGAAAACTACAGTTCATTTCTGCGATTTAGTGGTAACGATGCTGTCGGTTTAGGGATTTATCAAGTTCCTGGTAGTAATGCCTTGGATGTGGCTAAGGGAGTCAAGGCCGAACTAGTGCGATTAGCTCCGAGTTTTCCCCCAGGGCTGAAATATCAGGTAGCTTTTGACACAACATCCTTTGTAGAAGAGTCGATGGCAGAAGTCATCAAGACTCTGATTGAATCGGTGGTGCTGGTTGTAATTGTAATTTTTGTGTTTTTGCAGGACTGGCGAACTACCTTAATTCCAGCGTTGACAATTCCACTTTCCTTAATTGGGACATTTGCCTTCGTCAAAGTTTTTAACTTTTCCATGAATAGTTTGACTTTGTTTGGTCTAACTTTAGGCTCTGGGATGGTGGTAGACGATGCGATCGTTATAGTGGAGCAAATTAGCCGCTTTATTAAGGATAAAGGTATAAGTCCTCGCCGAGCCGCTAGTGAATCAATGGCGGAACTGTTTGGCGCGGTTATTGCCACTTCACTAGTATTGATGGCGGTGTTTGTGCCAGTGGCATTTTTTCCAGGAACCACAGGCGCACTTTATCAGCAATTTGCTCTTACCATTGCCTTTTCCATTGCGATTTCGACCTTTTTGGCTTTGACTCTGACACCTTCTTTGTGTGGGGTGTTGCTGCGTCAAGGACAAAGACCTTCAGGCTGGCTGGGTTGGATTTTTGGCCACATTAATCGCTTTCTCGACTGGGCACAGCATAATTATAAGCGATCGCTGAATTTTCTCACCCGCTTCAAAAGTGTCATTATCGGGTTGTTTATCGTCTCCTTGGGAATGACTGCTTGGCTGTACACCACAGTACCAACAGCCTTTCTACCCGATGAAGACGAAGGCTACTTCATCACCATCATCCAAGGGCCTCAAGGGGTTTCGTTGCAATATACCAGCGATGTCATGGCACAGGTAGAAAAAGAAATCCAGCCACTTCCAGAAGTGCTGGCGACTTTCGCCGTGGGAGGATTTGGTTTTAGTGGTAGCACCGCCAATAGCGGCATCATCTTTACAACTTTAAAACCTTGGGCAGAACGCTCAAGACCTGATCAATCAGTACAGGCGATTATTGGCAAATTGCAAGGGAAGTTATTGGCAATCCCAGAAGCTAGGGTTTTTCCTGTAAATCCGCCACCAATTCAGGGTTTAGGCAACTTTGGCGGCTTTGTCTTTCAACTGCAAGACCGCAGAGGTAACAGCGGCTTAGAAAATCTAGTCCAGTCGATGGGTAAGTTGCTAGGTCGCGCCAATCAAACACCAGGATTACAAGCTGTATTTAGCACTTTTGCCGCAGATACACCACAATTACTTGTGGAAGTAGACCGCAATAAAGCCAAATCATTGCAAGTTTCCATAGATGATGTCTTCAGTACTTTACAAACTGCTTTGGGATCGCAATATGTAAATGATTTCAATCTCCAGCAGCGTAGTTACCGGGTGTATATCCAGGCAGATCAACAGTTTCGTTCCAATCCAAAAGATATTGGCAAACTATACGTTCGTTCTCAAAAGAATCAAATGGTTCCTTTGAGTAACTTAGTCACAGTTACTCAAACTGTGGGAGCGCAAACGATAAATCACTACAATCTGTTCCGCTCAATTGAAATTAATGGTTCCGCCGCCCCTGGCTCTAGTTCTGGAGACGCTATTAAGGCAATGGAACAAGTTGCTAAAGAAGTTTTACCAGCAGGTTATGGCTACGAATGGTCAGGGACTGCATTAGAAGAAATAGATTCTGGTGGTTTAGCACCCCTGATTTTTGGATTAGGAATAATCTTTGTGTTTTTAGTACTAGCCGCTCAATACGAGAATTACGTTGACCCCTTTATCATTCTGTTATCAGTTCCCTTAGCTATCTTTGGAGCGCTGATAGCTCAATCAATGCGAGGTTTTGCTAATGATGTCTACTGTCAAATTGGTTTAGTAATGTTGATTGGTTTAGCTAGTAAGAACGCTATTTTGATTGTGGAATTTGCTAACCAATTGCGAGAGCAGGGGCTTTCAATTACCAAAGCAGTAATTGAGGCTTCGCAAGAGCGGTTACGTCCAATTTTGATGACTGCCTTTTCTACACTTTTGGGGATTTTTCCCTTGGCTGTTGCTACAGGTGCTGGTGCAGGAAGTCGGCAATCTTTGGGAACAGCAGTTTTTGGTGGAATGTTAATTGCGACTTTCTTGAGTTTGTTTGTAGTGCCAATTTTGTATATCGTCATTAAGACGACAACAGAGCGCTTTATCAAACCAAATCGCCATCAAAAACTGCAAACGGAAGCAGTTTCCTTGGATGGAAAAACTGTTGCATATTCAACAAACGCTGAGGATTAATTCGTAATTCGTAATTCGTAATTCGTAATTCGTAATTAATTGTCCCCTGTCCTCTATGCCCCTCTTCCCTGTGCCCTATAAACATCGTAGTATGAGGAGATGGGGAAGACTACTTTCAAGTTCAAATTTTAACAAGAGAGGCAGTTCTTGCTGATCGCCTTTGGCGTCTCCCTTTGGAAGAGGGCATCCTGCCTTGTCTTCTTCACCGAACCGCAGAGGCGCAGAGGACACAGAGAAAAGAGAGAAGAGTGCTTTATTTCAGTAATCTCAGACCACTGAGGGTAACTAAGACTGTAGAACCTTCATGCCCAATGACGCCGATGGGTAGGTTAATATTGCCTAGAAAGTTGCCCACCAAAAGCAACATAATAAAACCCAACGCTACGAATATATTCTGTTTTACTATGACTTGCGATCGCCTGCCCAAATGCATCGCTACAGCAATTTTTTCTAACCTGTCTGCCATCAGTACTATATCTGCGGTTTCCAATGCCACATCACTACCAGATACTCCCATCGCTATACCTACAGATGCTTGCGCTAGGGCTGGTGCATCATTAATTCCATCGCCCACCATTGCAACTGTTTGATATTCTTGCTGTAGACGGCGGATAACATCAAGCTTATCTTCTGGTAAAAGTTGAGCATATACCCGATCAATTCCTACTGCTTTGGCGACACTATGAGCAGTTTCCTGATTATCCCCAGTTAACATGACAATTTGTTCAACTCCCAGTTTCTTTAACCGGGTAATGGTTGCGGCTGCTTGCGATCTTACTTCATCTGCGATCGCAATTACACCCATCACCTCGCCTCCCCTCTCGAAAAGCGGGGTGGGGTTCTTCGCTACCCAAACCACAGTTTTACCTTCTTGCTCTAAAGATTGAGCTATTTCTCGCAACTCTTTAGGTAAATTTGTTACATACTTTTGCACAAAAATGGCATTCCCCACAATTACCTGTTGTTCTTGGGCGATTCCCAAAATTCCCTGTCCAGGTATAGCTTGCACTTCAACTGCACCAACCCAATCCAAATCACCAGCCGCCTGCACAATTGCCTTACCGATGGGATGTTCTGAATAGGATTCCACACTAGCGGCAGCTTTTAATACATCTAATTGTGTGTATTCACTAACTGAAATTACCTGAAATACCTGCACCTGTCCTGTTGTTAGAGTACCAGTTTTATCAAATGCGATCGCTCGGACTTTGCCAATCTTCTCCAACTGCGCCCCATTTTTAAACAAAATCCCCTGTCTTGCACCATTGGCGATTCCTGAAAGTAGGGTGGGCATAATTGCAGCCATTAGCGCACAGGGAGAAGCAACCACTAGGAAAGTAAGCGCCCGATAAATCGTCGTTTCCCAATCCCAACCCCAAAAAAATGGTGGTAAAGTTGCCAGCAATATCCCAGCTACTACAATGACTTTTGCATATCCTTTTTCAAAGCGATCGATAAACTCTTGCGAAGGAGGAGCTTGAGTCTTTGCTTGTTCTACCAAGCGAATCACACGCTGAATTAAACTGCTTTGGGCTGGTTTGTGTACCTTAATCTGCAATGCACCATAGCCGTTGAGTGTGCCGGCAAATACTTCTTCGCCCACTGTTTTCTCTACAGGTAAAGACTCACCTGTAATTGCAGCTTGATTGAGGGTGCTGTAACCAGATAAAATTATCCCATCAGTAGGAATTAGCTCTCCGGGTTTGACGACAATTTCATCACCGACTTTTAGCTGACTAATAGGAATTTCCTCTTCCTTCCCCTGAAGCAAAACCCTTGCTGTATCTGGTGTCAGGCTCATCAAACTCTTGATACTCCGCTCAGTTCGCTGCATGGCGTAGCCTTCTAGTGCGCCACTGATAGCGAAGATGAGAATCAAAATTGCCCCATCAATAATTAGATGATATTCTCTTCGCCATAAGCCGAGACTAGCAGCACCAATCGCCGCCACAATCATCAGCAAATCTACATCGAGTTCTTTTTCTTTGAAGAGAGTAGTCAATCCTTCCCGCGCACTTTCGTAACCACCAATTACATAAGCAGCAGGTAGCAACAGTAACGCTAATCCCAAAGCGCCAAGATGCAAGGCGAACCATCCGAGAAATAACAATAAGCCACACAAAAGGGCTGCTACGGTATCTGCGTGTTCTCTGGTGAATTGGGTGAAACGTTGGGGGTAGAGCATGAGAGGTGAATTAACAGGGACTCTCTCAGGCTAAACCTTAACATTAATGTTAATGTCAAGGTTTATAATGATTTTGAAACGCAGAGTGGATAGGTTCGCAGAGTGATTTTCTATGTTAATGTGTGTTTTATTCTGGGTATGGTGCGGTAATTTATAAACCTTCAAATTTATTATTAGAGGGTAAAAGCGATTGCCTCTGGCACGCTTCACGATCGCAAAAAAGTGCTAAATCTTGTAGATACCAGTGTTAAAGTTCAAGATATAAATATCTGTAATAGTCGGAGTTATCTTGCTGTTAGAGACTAAAAACCAGCCAAATTTAATTCTTTATGTAACCAAGATTGATGATAATCCCCATCATTTTAAGAAGTTATTCAAACTTAGGGATGAAATTGAGCAATTACCCCAAGATTGCTTAAATATCAAGGTAGATTTTCACTACTGCGAATTTTTGGGACACTACGGCGTTGCTTTTTTGGGGGGACTATTTCGTCTTATCGAAGCTCGTGGCGGTGATGTGGCTTTCGATTGGAATACAGTTCCAGACAAAATTCGGATGAACTTAGCTCAGAATGGCTTCTTGTGTAATTTCGGTTTTGACACAAAACCCTGGCATGGCAACTCTATACCTTACCGGAATGATCTTCAGCAGGATATGAGTGCTATTGCAGATTACCTGAAATATAATTGGCTGGGCAAAGGTTGGGTCAACATCAGTCCAAGACTACAAGATGCAATTACAGGGCGAGTCTTAGAGATATATTTCAATGCATTTGATCATAGTCAATCTGCTGTGGGGGTGTTCAGCTGCGGTCAGCACTACCCCAAGCTTGGTTTTCTTCATCTGACGGTCATTGACTTTGGTATTGGTATCCCTAGTAGTGTTCGCTCTCTACCTCAGAACCTAGACAAGACTGCTAATGAGGCTCTACAGTGGGCGTTCAAGCCTGGAAATAGCACTAAGCAAGACAGTATCTCCCGTGGCGCAGGCTTAAATTTATTGCAGGAGTTCATCGTAAAAAATCATGGAAACCTTACAATTTTTAGTAATGACGGATATGTCAACATAGGCGATAATATTATATATGAGAACAAATGTACTAACTTTAGAGGAACCTTAATTAATATTGCACTTCGCTGTGATGAATCTTACTACTGCCTAGCAACTGAAGCTCATCAACTTAAGAAGCGGTTATTTTAAAGAGGGAGATAGAGGAATGGCACACAAAATTTTTGATCTTGTCGGAAAATACGCCATCAGCGCTGAGAGTGGGCAGAAGGTATACGACCAGATTCATCCACTTCTGCTTGCTGGCAACCCTGTAGAATTAGATTTTAATGGAGTTCAGGTTTTTGCTTCTCCTTTTTTCAACTTTGCGATCGGTCATCTCTTAAAGGATATTCCAGCAGATAACCTTAATCGGCTGGTTGAGTTCACCGCTATAAGTTCTGAAGGGTGGAATGTTCTTGAGCGTGTGATTGCCAATGCAAAGCATTACTATTCCGATGAGCAATTTCGTAATGCGGTTGATGTAGTGATAGCAGAGCAGGCTGCAACTCTTTAGGTATGGCGGTCAAACTCAACATCCAAGCTGATATCATCAACATCAAAACTGATACTCCGCAGCAGGGTGATATTTTCCTTGTAGATACCAACGTCTGGTTTTGGCAGACGTATACAAATGCTGGGTTTGGTGCTAACGCTTCCGAATTCAGTATTTATCTAACATATCTCAATCAAGCTCTTGTAAATGGAGCTACACTAACCTACTCTGGACTTATATTGGCGGAGCTTGCTCATATCATTGAGAAAACTGAATATAAGATTTATATGCAGTCTCATGGTCATCTGCCACTTAAGGAATACCGCCATAATTACCCAAATGAACGAATGAATGTTGTTGCTGAAGTTCAGTCAGCTTGGAGTCAGGTTAAGGCGCTTGCTGTTCCTGTTAATCTGACAGTAGATGATGCAACAACAGATGCAGCACTAAACAGATTCCAAAGTCAAGCTGTTGATGGCTACGATTTACTACTTCTCGAAGCTATTAGCAAAGCAGAAGTAGGAAAAATTCAAATCATCACACATGATATGGATTATGCTGTTGTTCCAGGTATTCAGGTATTTACGAGCAACAACTACGTTATCCAAAAAGCTAATATACAGAAAAAATTATCGGCTATTAGGTAGTTTAACTAGGCTAAAGTCAAGGTTAAAAGCGATCGCCTTTCCTAAACCCTCGGCAAGAATTAACCTTTATCAAGACCATAATTCGTGGAAATCAAAAGTAGCGATCTAACAATTAAGCAGTTAACGCATTTGGTAGGCGGCGGTTTAACTCCGCGCATGGTGCGCCATTACCATCAATTGGGACTGCTACCGCAACCAGTGCGATCGCCTAGCAATTACCGTCTCTACACCAAAAAAGATGTTCTCAGGCTTCAACGGATTGTAGCACTGAAGCAGCAAGGGTTTCAGCTAAACCATATCCGCAATATTTTGGAGGTGGAACCAGATGCCGATACAACTGTTAACCTGATGGGACAACTCCAGCAGCAATATCGCGCGGTGATGCAACAAATTTCTCAACTGCGACAAACTGCATCAGCATTAGAAGGATTATTGGGGCGCGATCGCCATTGTCAAATTATGCAGGCGGAAGTTTTGGCACAACTCAAGTTACTTGATGTCGAAACTCAAGCTGGATTGGGGGGATTGGAAAATCTCTGGAGTGGCTTGGATGCCGAAATTCATACGCACTCGGAAGCTTTTTCAGAATCGCTACAACGCTTACTACCTGATTTGTCTCACCGTTCGGAAATTGAACAACACTTAATTTCTCAGTTGGTTTTGGCTTGTGGCGATGTGAGTTTGGTATCCTTTGTTAAATTGAGTCCAGGTGCGATCGCAGCTAGTCGAGTAGCCTTATCTTCAAGCTGTCAAATTCTTGTCGATACCCAAACGGTTGCTGCTGCTTTAGATCAAACCCGATTACTTCACTTGGGATGCCACATTGAAACCTTGATTGATAATCCCCATATTACCACCGCCACAGAAGCAGAAGTTGCCTTTTGGGAGCATAGAGAATGGCGAGAAAAATTACAGCAAGTAAGTAAGGGTTGTGTGCTGGTAGTTGGTTATGCTCCCTCAGTACTTGTAGAAGTTTGTGAGGCGATTGCCAAGCAGAAAATTCAGCCCGCATTAGTAATTGGAATGCCCATTGGCTTTAGCCATGCTCCCGCAGCCAAGCGACAACTGATGCAACAAGAGATACCTTTTATTACAGTTGCAGGCACTTTGGGAGGTGGCGCTTTAGCTGCTACTGCCCTGAATGCCTTGGTGGAGTCATTGATTGATAAGCCAGATTGTCATTGTTATCTCAAAAATGCAGTAGATTCCGGTGAGTACTGAACAATTAGGACTCAGTACTCAGCACTACTGAAAATAATATTGTCAGAACTTACGCACAAGGAACGGAAAATCGAACCACAGAGGACGCAGAGAAGCCAGTGCGCCCTTGCGGTTCCCCGACTTGAAGCAACTGGCGCGACACGGAGGAATAAGAGTTTGAAAGGTTTTTTGCGTAATATCATGTTCGCATAATTAGTTATGATTTCCACAGTCATTGCACCCCACCCCTTAATCCCCTCCCCGCAAGCGGGGAGGGGAGACGAAGCGTAGCTTTGGCGGGGTGGGGTTCTTCGGGTTTAATAAGTAATCAAGCGAACATGATATAAGTCCTAATTGTTAAATAATATTGAATTTGCTACACTTTACCAGTTTTAGTAATTCAATAATTCATAATTGTGGCCATAAGCTACCACCTTGGTATAAGTTGCAATCTAAATTAGAACATTTTATAGTAAACAGACTCTAGGGATTAGAGTATAAATTATCATGCTACACAAGCGAATGCGAAGTATAAATCAATATAAGTGCGTTGAAGGAACTTAGAAGTAAAGATAACTCAGATGTATAATTAGCGCGTCTCCTCCATAATCTTTAAAAAGATCGCGATTTAGGATTGGCAGGCTTTCTATTTTTTACTTTAATAAGGGGCTTATGTGGCAACAAGAAAAAAAAGATACTTCGATAATTAGACTGGTATTATGGCTTGCCTTAGCTACAACCCCTATGGCAGCAAATTTACTGGTGTCAGAATCCATGCTGGCACAATCTAAACCTGAAACTCCTTCTTTAACACTGCCGCAAACAGTGCAGAATGGGACGCCAGTAAGGATTGATGGTTCAAGTAGCTTGGCTGCAATCAACCAAAGCATGAAAGAAAATTTTGAAAAACAGTATCCCAGCGCAAAGCTTGAAGTTGCTGCCAACGGTACTGATACGGCACTGAAAGATTTGCTAGATGGCAAAATTGACATAGCAGGAATGGGGCGTGGGTTGACGCCAGCAGAAAAAGCCCAAGGACTAGAGCAACTTGTCTTGCACCGTGAGAAGATTGCGATCGTGGTTGGTGCAGATAATCCTTTTAAAGGAAACTTGACTAGTAGGCAATTCGCCCGAATTTTCCGGGGACAAATTACAAATTGGTCACAACTGGGAGGGCCTTCAGGGAAGATTCGGTTAATCGATCACCCTAACACGAGTGAGACTCGCAATACTTTTCGGACTTATCCAGCCTTCAAGACTGCTAAATTTGCCACAGGGGCCAATGCTACCCAACTAACTGAAAATAATACCGCAGAAATCATCAAACAACTGGGCAAAGACGGCATTAGCTATGTGTTAGCTAATCAGGTGTCAAAATTGAACGGTGTGCGAGTTCTGCAATTAGATCAAGCCTTACCAGATGATGAGAAATATCCCTTCTCGCAACCTTTAGTTTACGTTTACAAAAAAAATCCAAGTTCAAGCATAGTAGAATTTATCGGCTTTATTGCATCCTCAGGAGAGAACGCTGTAAAACAAGGTACAACTGCCGAAGCAGAGGCGATCGCAACCAACGTATTACAACCTGTCACGGCTTCCCCCGGTGTCCAGACGACATCTGCTGCTACGCCTTCCCCTGGTGCAACTAGTTCTGCATTTGCCGAACAGCCTTTTGTGGCTCCTGCAACTGCACAACCAATTCCAATTGTCAATAGGGAAACACCATTTTGGTTACTCCTACCTTTGTTTTTTGCTCCTGTAGCTGGAGCGTTCCTATGGTGGGTTCTGGGAAAACGCCCATTGCCTACTGAGACAGACAACTTACCAGAATCAGATCCTCGTCCACCCAGTACAGAAGATGGAGAAATGGCAGTACTCAATGCCAGCACATCTCCCTCTATTAACGGAGCGATGCTTGAGGAGCAGCCAGTGCCGCAGTTCCAAGAGCAAGAAAGCCCTGATCGCACTCCTTTCAACATCTATGCTCAAACACAATCTGACCTGACCCAGAATGCTACTCAAGGGACATCAAATTTAGTCCGGGAGGGAACTAATGGCACCTCTAATTCCTATGAAGACACAACATCAGGCGTAGCTAATGGCTCAGAAAATAACAACTTGGGAGCCGCAGCTTTAACTAATGGTGCGGCTTTATCAACGGGCATCGGGGCGGCTAGCTGGTCTGCCTTGACCAACAAAGAAACAGAAGCAGATGCGATTGATGAGACAGTTAATCAGAGTGATTATACTGAGATTAACAATCCTGAGTCTGATTCTGATGAGATTGCCTGGGATTCTGATGAAATTGAATGGGACATAGAAGCCCCAGCAGCTGTAGTAAATACTTCATATCCTCATCTGCCTAATATTCCAGAAGAGGTATCTGATGTGGAACTGCCTTTAACTGAGGAGACAGCCCCACTACCAGAATTACCAAATGTGCTAGAAATAACATCTGATTTTGGATATTGGGACACAGAAATTAATGAAGATCAGATAGATGAACAACTTCAGGCAGAATTAAACTGGCTAGAGAGTATTACCTCAACTGAAGATACAGACTCAGTAGATGAATTCCCCTTACCAGAGTCTGGCGAAGTAGCAGCCGATGTGGAACCGTCAGCGTTACAAACATCCTCACTGGTGGATTTGCCAGAATTATCAGAAGAAGATGTATTTAATGTGGTAGCAGACGCAGCTGAACCCACCGTCAATTTGCCAGAGGAAGAATCTCAAGCAGAGCCTACTGTTGAGGAAGGTATTGCTGAAACTGACTCCACAGATTTAGTGGGTGCTGCGGCTTTAGCAGCAGGCGTAGGAATTGCAGGCTGGACTACCATTTCTGCATCAGATGCCCAAAGAGAAACTGATACTACGGTTGAAAATGTGCCGATGTCTACGACGGGCTATGCCTACGCGGCCGAAACAGCTGTTGATTTGATAGATGCAGAAGAAGAGAGTAGTATCGTCCTCACACTAGATACTTATACATCGGCTCATGTCAGTTGGGAGATTTCCGAAGCCAAGAAGGCAACGCTGCATCAACAGGGTGGCTCTCAATTGGTAGTGCGGCTTTACGATGTAACTGGGATTGACTTGAGTTATCAAAGTCCCCATCTGGTACAGGAGTACGAATGTGACGAGACAGCACACGATCGCCTGGTGGAAATTCCCATCAGCGATCGCGATTACATAGCTGAAATTGGCTATGTCGCTTATGGCGAGTACTGGTTGTTCATCGCCCGTTCAGCAATTGTTCGTGTCTTCAGTCCAGTGCATCCAGATCCCATCGTTGATGAAGTGGTGATTGCAGATGAAACAGATATTGACTTGGTAGATCCCCAAGAAGAGATCAGTGAAGAAGAGAGCAGTATTGTCCTCACACCTCGCACTTCCCAATGGGCTGATGTCTCTTGGGAGATTTCCGAAGCCAAGAAAGCAGCGCTGCGCCAACAGGGTGGCTCTGAATTGGTAGTGCGGCTTTACGATACAACAGGGATTGACTTGAGTTATCAAAGTCCCCATCTGGTACAGCAGTATGAATGTGAAGAGACAGCACACGATCGCCTGGTGGAAATTCTCATCAGCGATCGCGATTACATAGCCGAAATTGGCTATATTGCTGATGGCGATGCCTACGGCGGTAAACTACGCTGGTTGTTCATCGCCCGTTCAGCGATCGTTCGTGTCTTCAGTCCAGTGTCTACAGATCCCACCGTTGAAGATGTAGCATTAACAAGAGAAACACCTATTGTTCCTACAAATTCCACCGTTGAAGATGTAGCGTTAACAAGCGAAACACCTATTGTTCCTACAAATTCCACCGTTGAAGATGTAGCATTAACAAGCCAAACACTTATTGGTTTAGTAGATGTAGAAGAAGAGAGCAGAGAAGAAGAGAGCAGTATTTTGCTCACACCCCGCACTCCCAAATGGGCTTATGTCTCTTGGCACATTTCCAAGGCTCAGAACCAAGCACTGCGACAACAGGGCGGTTCCCAATTGGTAGTGCGGCTGTATGATGTAACTGGGATTGACTTGAGTTATCAAAATCCCCAGCTTGTACAGCAGTATGAATGTGAAGAGGTAGCACGCGATCGCTTTGTGGCTATTCCCGTCAGCGATCGCGATTACATAGCTGAAATTGGTTATATCGCCGATGGCGATGCCTACGGCGGTAAACTACGTTGGTTACTCATAGCCCGTTCACCTAATATTCGGGTTTTCAGTCGTTCCCACGAAGATTTTTGGTTTGTGGCAGATGCTGAGTTGATTATTCACGGAGCAACCCAACCAAATACAAGCGTAAACATTGGTGGACATTCCATCAAAATCAAACCCGATGGTACTTTCCACCTACGTCTTCCCTTTTCAGATGGTTTAATGGACTATCTTATAACGGTAGCTGCTGATGGGGAATCCACTAGAACTATCCATAAGAAGTTCTCTCAGGAAACTTCCGAAAGCTAGTACCGCAAGGCAAAAGTCAACATAATTCGTAATTGATAATTCGTAATTCGTAGTTACAATCAGTAGGGGCTTGCACCCTCCACTGAATTGTTCCACCAAATCACAGATTATGGTGGGGGCTTGTACCCTCTTTAATTACGAATTACGAATTACGAATTATTCAGGAGGCAGGAGGGAACCCATCCTATAACAAATGCGTTCGCCGAAATAACAAATGCGTTCGCCGAAATAACAAATGCGTTCGCCGAAGTAACAAATGCGGTCGCCGAAATAACAAATGCGCTCGCCGAAATAACAAATGCGGTCGCCGAAATAACAAATGCGTTCGCCGAAATAACAAATGCGCTCGCCGAAATAACAAATGCGTTCGCCGAAATAACAAATGCGCTCGCCGAAATAACAAATGCGTTCGCCGAAATAACAAATGCGGTCGCCGAAATAACAAATGCGCTCGCCATGATTGCAAGAATTTAGCTTTGTCACGCCAGCGTAACGAACTGCAAATCTTTGGTAGATGAAGTTTTTCCGACTTGTGTGTACACCGTAGCCAAAGCATCGGGGAGGGGAATAACGAATTAATATCATGTCCGCCAAATCACCCATAAATAAAAGAACCCCACCCCCAACCCCTCCCCGCTTGCGGGGAGGGGAGCTAAAGCGCAGCTTTTGCGGGGTGGGGTTCCGGTTATTATGGTTAATTACCCGGACATCATATAACCGGGCATTATATAACTTCGGTGGTTCAAAAAAATGAAACCTGCTGTAATAATTGCGTATGAAATGGCCAAATCATTTTTTATTAGCACTGTTCACTGCATTTCTATGCATAGCCTTATCCCCTGTTTTGGCAAAACCTCCTGCTGTCTACTCTGACACGCAAAATTTGACTGAGCAACGGGAGTGGGGAAAACAAGGAAGTAGTGAAAACAGGGAACTAGTGAATGCTGAATCCCCTATTTTCCACTCCCTACTCTCTCTGAAAAGCGGCTCATCGCAAACGGCAAGCGTAGTGGAACAGGGCAAGATATTATACGACAGAGGACAGTTTACTGAAGCGGTCAAAGTTTTGCAACAGGCTGCTGCTGGGTTTAAAACCTCTAAAGATGGATTACAAGAAGCGATGACGCTGAGTAATCTCTCCTTGGCTTATCAGCAACTTGGCTTGTGGGGAGAAGCAGAAGAAGCGATCGCCCAAAGTTTAAAATTATTACAGTCAGGGGAAAATACGGGCACTTCCGGTGAGCGATCGCAAATTATTGCACAAGCCCTAGATGTGCAAGGACAGTTACAACTGGCACAAGGGCAAGCAGAAACGGCTTTAACTACCTGGCAAAAAGCGGCTGATATTTATCAGCAAATAGGCGACAAGGCTAGATTAACTCGTAACCGGATTAACTCTGCACAAGCTTTGCAAGCTTTAGGGCTTTACCTTCAGGCTAACAAAATTTTAAACGAAGTACAGCAAACCCTTACCAGCCTTCCAGACTCACTTATTGTAGCCACAGGGCTGCGTAGTCTTGGCAACGTCCGCCGAGTTGTTGGTGATTTAAAGGTATCACGGTTGGTATTGGGGAAAAGTTTAGCAGTAGCAAAGCGAGTGCAATCTCCAAAAGCGATCGCAGAGGCTCAACTCAGTTTAGGCAACACAGCCCGCGCCCAGCAAGACACTGAAGCGGCTTCGCAATACTACCAGGAGGCTGCTGCTGTATCTGTTTCCTCCATCACACGCATCCAGGCTCACCTCAATTTACTTAGTCTACTTTTGGAGAAAAAGCAAGATCAAGATGCATTGGCATTGTCGTCTCAAATCCAGTCGGAAATTAGCAACTTACCACCCAGCCGAACCTCAGTATATACTCGCATTAAGTTTGCCCAAAATCTCACCCAATTAAAAGAAAAAACTAGCATAGATACCCCCTCATGGCTGAACATTGCCCAGCAATTGTCCACCGCGATCAAGCAGGCAGAGAATTTGCAAGATCGGCGAGCAGAATCTTATGCTATGGGCAGCCTTGGTGAGTTGTATGAAAAAACCAGGCAGTTTTCTGATGCTCAAGAGCTTACCGAGAAAGCTTTATTCATAGCGCAAAGTATTAATGCATCGGATATTGCTTATCAATGGCAATGGCAACTGGGACGCATACTGAAAAAAAAGGGAGATATTAAAGGCGCGATCGCATCCTATAATGTAGCCTATAAGACCCTTCAATCTCTGCGTGGTGATTTAGTAGCTATTAGTCCAGACGTTCAGTTTTCCTTCCGAGAAAATATTGAACCGGTGTATCGAGAGTTAGTTGAATTGCTGTTGCGTTCTCCCCAAAGCAGCAGTGCTTCTGTTCCCTTCGAGAAGCTAGACCAACGAGACGCTTCTCTACTAAAGGCTAACGCGCCGCTATCGCTATCACCACAAGAGGGTATCAATCAAGACAATCTAAAGCTTGCTCGTGATGTAATTGAATCTCTGCAATTAGCAGAACTGGATAACTTCTTTCGGTCAGCCTGTTTAAATCCTACGCAGGAACTTGACCCAGTAGTTGACAAAAAAGACCAACGAGCAGCAGTGATCTATCCAATTATTTTGCCAGACCGCCTAGACGTTATCCTCAAATTGCCTAATCAAGAGTTGCGCCACTACAAAACTGTAATAGCTCAAAATGATGTGGAAAGCATAATAGCACAACTGAGGAAAAACTTACTAAATGTCACCGCGACTGATCGGGTTAGGCAGCAGTCCCAACAAATATATGATTGGTTAATTCGACCTGCACAAACAGAGTTAGTCAATAGTGGGATAAAAACCTTAGTGTTTGTATTGGATGGTGAGTTGCGGAATATCCCGATGGCGGTTCTCTACGACAAACAGCAAAAGAAATATCTGCTAGAGAAATATGCGATCGCCTTGACACCAGGTTTGCAACTCCTTGATCCCAAACCTTTGCGACAGTTACAGCTAAATGCTTTAACTGCCGGAGTCAGCGAAAAACGCCCAGTTGAAGGCAAAGAATTTCCCCAATTGGAAAATGTACCACGAGAATTAAAAGAAATCAAATCTGAGGTATCCAATAGTGAAGAACTGTTAAATCAACAGTTTACCGAAACAAACCTGCAAAATAAGTTGCAAACAGTTTCCTTCACGGTGGTTCACCTAGCAACTCACGGTGAATTTAGTTCTGATGCTGAAAAAACCTTTATTCTCACCTGGGATAAACTGGTTAAGGTCAAGGAATTTGATAATTTGCTGCGAGTTAGCGACAAAGACAGGTTTAGTGGCATTGAATTACTCGTCCTCAGTGCTTGTCAAACTGCTGAGGGAGACAAACGAGCAGCTTTGGGACTGGCTGGGATAGCTATGCGGGCGGGGGTACGCAGTACACTAGCAACATTATGGTCAATAGATGATCGATCCACCGCCGATATAATGAGTGAGTTCTATCGACACCTAAAAGCTGGGGTGAATAAAGCCGAGGCACTTCAAAGTGCCCAATTAGCTGTTTTTGCTAAGGAAAAAGCTCCATATTTCTGGGCACCCTATGTTTTAGTAGGCAATTGGCTTTGACATAAATTACCCATAATAAACAGTTTGTAGTGGGGACTTCAGTCCCCAAAGCCAGGACTAAAGTCCTTACTACGAACATTTTTTATTCAGCTTGATTAACCGGACATGATATAACCCAATACGCTTGGGTTAGCCATAAAAATCTTAACCTGCGTAGGTTGGGTGGAGGAACGAAACCCAACATTTTCGCGGGTTTGTTGGGTTTCACTACGTTCCACCCAACCTACGATTATCCTTAACCCAAGCGTATTGTGATATAACCCAATACGCTTGGGTTAGCCATAAAAACCTTAACCTGCGTAGGTTGGGGAGCCACTGCGTTGGGCGGCTCTGCCGACTTGAAGCAAGTGGCGTTTGAGGAACGAAACCCAACATTTTCGCTGGTTTGTTGGGTAACACTAAAGTTCAACCCAACCTACGATTATCCTTACCATCACGATCCGCGTCACCCCACCCCCAACCCCTCCCCGTTTACGGGGAGGGGAGACAAAGCATAGCTTTGGCAGGGGTGGGGTTCTTCGGGTTTAATAAGCAATCAAGCGGACATGATATAACCTGGTTTCTTAGAAACAAGAAGCAGGATTTAGCCAGGAACTATGAGGCAAAGCGTTCGGCGCGTTCGCCGTGAGTACAACTTCACCTTTAGCATTTATCACCCACCCTTGCGCTTCCACAATCGGCGCTGGACTAGAACTATTTGCCTGATTTGAATTTGTACTAACACGGTTTTCACCCTTTGAGTTGAGAGTTACCCAATCTAGTTGAACTGCATCAGGAGTGAGGGGTTCGGTTCTGGGGTTGGGTGGTAAGCCGCCGCGTCCGGTAATCGTAAAACTACTTTGATTTTGTGCTGTAAGCGCTTGACAGGCTTGCGCCACTTGAGTATCGACTGGTACGGCTGGTAAGTTAATTAATCCTTGAGAGGGGTCAACATCGAGCGTATTAATTTCTACAATGCCGCTTAAATCAGGTCTTGTTTGGGAAATTGCCGTAATATCATTTGTCTGAAGTTCACGCGGGTCTGAATCCGTAGGGCGCAACTTTTTAAGGTCTTCGGTAGTTAGTGGCGCAATTCCAAAAATCTTAGTAGCGTTGATTTTGACTATTCCCCCTTTACCATCGTAGGCATTGGCGGTGATGTCGCTGTTTTCATTTGGTTGGGTGACGATGAAGCCGTCAGGGACATTGATGGTGATATTACCCCCATTTCCACCATCCCCTTTAGTGTCTCTGCCTGCTGAGGTAGAAATCTCACTCTCGCGGCGCAGTAACAATAAGTCTTGCAAGTTCAGCGTAATATTGCCACCATCACCGGACTTAGCTTGCCCAATGAGCTTACCTTGGTTATCCAATTTGATAGAACGAGCGGTGATTTCCAAATCACCTGCCTTATTTGTGCCTTGACTGCTCACAGTTATGTCAGCGTTATTTAAGACATTTAATTCTTCTGCCTTAACTATAATGCTTCCCCCCTCTCCAGTAGATTCTGTGGAAGCTGAAATTCTTGCTCCATTTTGAACAATCAATTGCCCAGTTTCTATATTTAAGTTTCCGGCATCTCCAGTAGCTTTAGTCTCAACAAATAAGCCGCTTCTATTATCACCATTTGTTCCAATAAGTTGGATAGAGTCCCTGGCGTTGACAGACAAAGTTCCTCCCTGCCCAGTAGATTCTGTGGAAGCTGAAATTCTTGCTCCATTTTGAACAATCAACTGCCCAGTTTCTATATTTAAGTTTCCGGCATCTCCAGTAGCTATAGTCCCAACAAATAAGCCACTGGGTTTACCTATTGCCGAAGTTCCAATGAGTTGGATAGAGTCTGCGGTAACAGACAGCGTTCCTCCTTGTCCCTGACTACGAGTATTAGCTGAAACCTGCGCTCCATCTTGAACAATTAATTTCCCAGTTTGAATCCTTAACTCTCCAGCATTTCCATCACCTTGTGTTACTGTAAACAAGCCACTAGGTATGGGTTTTTCACCTTCTATAATTGGCGAGGTTCCAATGAGTTGGATAGAGTCCCTGGCGTTGACAAACAAAGTTCCTCCCCCTCCTGTAGATTGTGGAGAAGTAGAAGCTGAAATCTGCGAGCCATCTTGAACAATCAACCGCTCAGTTTCAATCCTTAAATCTCCCGCAGTTCCAGAGTTTGTTGTCTCAGTCAACAGACGGCTTCCTCCCAAGAGTTCTACTGACTCCGATGCGTTCACCCCTAATGTTCCTCCCGATTTTGAGACTAGGGCATTAACCGCAATTTCTGAACTATCGAATGTGACGCGCCTGCCTTGTATTTGGATACCACCACCGCCTTCTCCACTAGCACTTACTGTAGTGAAATTGGTAAAAGATACATCTGCTCGCGCTACACTCTCAGGAAAACTTAAACGGAAATTGTTGTTATCAATATTCAACCCTACTGTTCCTGCTCCTGCCAATCCTCCGAATTCGATTCGACCATCTGGAGCGTACAGTATCGCTCTTTCTAAATTCACATCGCCTCCCAATAGCACTAAACTCTGACTCTCAGGAACGAATAGAATTGCTTCATTGACTTGAATCGGCTTCACAGGCTGGGATGGAATTTGATTGAATAGAAATGCAGAAGGATTCACTCTCAGCAAGGGGTTAAGCGGATTGACGGGTGAAGTCATCGAAAATTCTCCACCACCCGGAAACTGGATCGCATTAGCTGTTGTGCCGATAAATGAACCGCCAATATTTAAGTAGGTATTTGCTCCAAATATGATGCCGTTGGGATTCATTAAAAAGAGATTAGCTTTACCTTGAGCTTGAAGTTCTCCTTGGATGTCAGAGGGATTTGCCCCTGTAACTCGCACCAAAATATTGTTGATGGTAGGGGCGTTTTGGAAATTGACTACCTCCTGGCTTGTAATACTAAAGTTGCTGAAACTATGGAATAAATTTGTATTGCCAACGGTTGTACCCCCTGTAATATCCAAGGTAGTGTTGTCGATTCGCTCCACTTGAGTTCCCACAGAGGAATCAGGAGTGATCTGAGCGGATGTGCGATCGCCTCCTCCTATTCCAATCGCACCTACTAGAATCACCAAGCCCGGTAATCCTAAGTGCCAACCGCGATCAAACCAACTTCTTAAACTCACAGAACTTATCTCCTAACCCTTGAAAGCTACTTCATTGCAAGACAGAACACTACTTTAGTAATGCTTGTGCGAACCTTTGCCCCTAGCCCTCTCTAGGTAACTCGGCTGAAAGGTTAGGTTTTGATTACTAATCTGCTGTTGTGACAGTAGTGACTGTATAAATTTTAAGACTTACGCACTTTACCAAAGAATCATCCTCTAATCAACCTAAATAGTTCCAAATCGCATAGTCAAATATAGTCAGACGTATGCAACCTAGATTTAAGCAACCCTACTTTCAGCATTGACACGCTTAAATAGTGGAGTTTCGTTTTGTTTAAATAAAGTGTCTAAAGAAGCTTGAGTTTGTGTACCCCAACCATAGAAAAAACCTTGTCTTTGTGTGAATTGAGCAGTGTTATAAAGAAGACGTGAAACTGTGGTAATTTGAATGCAATAATCAAAACATTCGTGTCCTTCTTTGATTACGTGCTTTTCAACTTGACGCATATTAATTAATTCTCTGATGAGATTACTATACCATCAAGGAGTTAAAATTTGACTATGCCTGATTAGATTTGACTATGTTTTATTTAAAGTTTTATGATACATCAGCTAATGAGGATTTAAGTTGCATAAAAGTAGGGCTGGAGCCGTTTACTACAAGCCAATCATTCTGCAAAAATGAATGAAGACTAGCTAAAATTGTCACCAAAGTTAAGGTTAGGAGGTAGCCAAGCTAACTGCTGCTGATTCAAATAAAATAGAGCGCCAGTGTTTTTGTCGTAGCTTAAATAACTAGGAAGTCCTGTACCCCTACTAACTATTGTTAGAGATAGTTCTTTCATAGGATCAGTTAGAGATAGTTCTTTCATAGGATCAGCAAGTATCATGTCCTTACTCGAAACTTCTGTTGATAGTAAAACATCAGTTGTAGAGTTAGTCAATTCAATAGCATTCTCAGAATATTTAATAGAAGGCAAGGATAGTGACACCTTGCTACCAGTCAGAATGTCATTACCAACTTCTCCTACTAAAGAGTCTTTAACCGATCCACCTATTAGAGTGTCATTGGCTTGATAAGCTGGAGAGATGGCGTTACTGCTGCTAATAGTAGGGGTACTAATTTTCAGAATATCGTCGTTAACTGAGAAGTCTGTAATTATATCAATACCGCCATTTGAGTAATCCAAGACAAAGGTATCTCTACCACTACCACCAGTGATATTGTCATTACCACTTCCTCCCTCCAAGTAGTCATTACCCAGCCCACCTTTTAGAATGTCATTACCTCCATAACCGTATATTTGATCGCTTCCTGAAGTCCCAACTAGATAGTTGCTTCCAGATGTGCCGTGAATAGTTGCCACGTTCCTTACTCCCAGAGAAATTAATGTTTATACGGATGATTTTACCTAGCAATCAGCATTAAATAATTCGTAATTCGTAATGACGCTCGTTCCTCGCTACCGCTACGCTAACGTAATTCGTAATGGGCAACTCTTAGAGACGCTAAACGCGAACGCCCCGCAACGCTTTCGTAAATTTTGTTTTGTAATGGGGATTTAACCCCAACACAAAACTTGCTTTCTTATTGAACCGGGGGACTTAAACCCACGGAATTGAGTTAAAGATAAGATTGGTAAAGAAACAAAACAAGGCGATCGCAGCTAGAACACCAATTCCGTAATCAAAGCGTGAACCCTTCGTTTGTGTATACACAGTAGAAGGGGAGTTTGGCTCCCCCAAACTCTAGTAGGAAACTCGGCTGGGGAGTTAGATTATTGATTCATCAGTAGTAGGAGGAGTACTTATCGAAGGGACTACAACAGCTAAATTCCAATTAAGATTAGTAGGTAGCCAGGCTAGCTGCTGATTCAAATAAAATAGAGCACCAGTGCTTGCGTTATATGTAAAAATATTAGAAGTGCTCCTAGAGTTACTCGATTCGACCGTTAGTGAACGATTTGCAGACTTAGTAGAGCTAATAGCAGAATCTTCACTCACTTCATAATTGCTCAGAGATGATGGTGTACCTATAACATACTGAGAGGAACTAATAGTAGAAGTAGTAACTTTCAGAATATCGTTACTAACTGAGAAGTCTGTAATTCTATCAATACCACCACCTGAGTAATTCAAGACAAAGGTATCTCTACCACTACCACCAGTTAGAATGTCATTACCACCTCCTCCCACTAAGTGGTCATTGCCTCCATAGCCGTATATTTTATCGTCTGCTTGAGTCCCAGTTAGATTGTCGTTTCCAGAAGTGCCGTAAATAGTTGCCATGTTCTTTACTCAGATAATTTAATGTTTTCATCGTTGATCTTAACTAGCAACTAGCATAAATGATGAAATTTGTTAACAAATAAAATAAGGCGAAAAGGTAAATTAGCCTAATAGACATCAATACGCTTGGGTTAAGGATAATTGTAGGTTGGGTTGAACATTCGTGTTACCCAACAAATGTCCGAAAATGTTGGGTTACCCTGCGGGAAGCCCCTTTGGGTTTCGTTCCTCAACCCAATCTACACATTTTTATTTTTTGGGCTTAACCCAAGCGTATTGTAATAGACATCTCCACCCGTGAGCCACGTTAATAGCGATCGCTTCTGTAGACCTCTTGCATAAATCAAACAATTTGAACCCCACCCCGCCAAAGCTACGCTTTGTCTCCCCTCCCCGCTTGCGGGGAGGGGTTGGGGGTGGGGTCTTAGGGACTTTTGCAAGAGGTCTTGTATTGAGAATTACAGCAGATTGCAACAGGCGTGAGGTACAGATATCGTAGGGGCACAACATGTTGTGCCCCTACCCGTGTACTTCATTTACCTGAAATACGCTGTATTAATTCATAATTGATGGTTTCAAAGCAACTACCCAGTTGGCAATCTCAAATCTTAAAATCACTACGGCAATTAGCTCGGTTCTGCCACGAACTATGAAGCGTGGTTGTCGGCGCATCAGCCGTTAGTACAACTTCACCTTTAGCATTTATCACCCACCCTTGCGCTTCCACAATCGGCGCTGGAGTGGAACTATTTGCCTGAGTTGAAACACTTGCACTAGAGTGGTTTTCACCCTTTGGGTTGAGAGTTACCCAATTTACTTGAACTACATCAAGAGTGAGAATGTCTTTGGTGGGGTTGGGTGGTAAGCCGCCGCGTCCGGTGATCGTAAAACTACTTTGATTTTGTGCTGTACGCACTTGACAAACTTGCGCCACTTGAGTATCGACTGGTACGGCTGGTAAGTTAATTAATCCTCGATAGGGGTCAACATCGAGGGTATTGATATCTACAATGCCGCTTAAATCAGGTCTTGTTTGGGAAATTGCCGTAATATCATTTGTCTGAAGTTGACGCGGGTCTAAATCCGTAGGGCGCAACTTTTTAAGGTCTTCCTCAGTTAGTGGCGCAATTCCAAAAATCTTAGTAGCGTTTATTTTGACTGTTCCCCCATTACCATTGTAGGCATTGGCGGTGATGTCGCTGTTTTCATTTGGTTTGGCGACGATGAAGCCGTCAGGCGCATCGATGGTAATATTACCGCCATCTCCACCCTGTTGATTAGTGCCTGCGGTAGCAGATATCCGGCTATTGCCGCTTAGTAACAATAAATCTAGGTCGTAGAGTGTAATATCACCGCCATTACCGGATGCAGTTTCAGCAGTGATTTCCCCTCCATTGTCTAAGCGAATGAAAGGAGATTTTACCTGAAGGTTGCCTGCGCTCCCTGACCCTTGAGAGCGAACAAACAAGCCACTGTTAACAGACTCATCCTTAACAAGACCCCCACTACTTGGGACAACCCGTTTGAAGGTAGCACTGCCAGATATAGTCACCCTCTCAGTAGCATTAACTGTGATATCACCTGCAAACCCACTGCTGCCCGTGAAAGCATTAGCAAGGATTTGTCCACCATTAACCGCTTCCAAAGTATTTGCGTTCACAGTGATATTGCCAGCATTTCCTCCACCTAGAGTGCGGGCATCTACAACCCCATTGCCTGCTACCCGGAAAGCATTTGTATTAATAATGATGTTTCCTCCCTTCCCCCCTTGATTAGTACGTGAAAATAATCCACTTGCCGGTGCACCTGTGCGAACTCCAAAAATGTTAACAGCTTCAGTTGCATTAACTTTTATTTCTCCACCTTTTCCTTCACCTTGAGTACCAGTAACTATCTGTGCGCCATTTCCCACAATTAACTGCCTAGTGTTAATCGTCAAATTACCAGCATCTCCAACATTTGTTGTTTGAGTAGATAAAGAACTAGGGATTTGCTGCCCATTGGATAATATTCCTGTTCCTTGTAATTCCACCAAATCGCTAGCAGCCACAAATAAACTTCCCCCCTGCCCCTTGCCTAGAGTAGAAGTTAATACTTGCGCTCCATCCTGGACACTCAAGCGTCTGGTATTAATTGCCAAGTTTCCAGCATCTTTAGCACCTTGAGTTTGAGTAAACAAGCCGCTACCAAGACCAATAACTTCTACGGAATCGGTGGCGGTTACAGTCAAATTTCCCCCCTGTCCCTCGCCTTTAGTAGAAGTTGATACTCGCGCTCCATTCCGAGAACTTAACCTTTGAGTGGTAATTGTCAAGTTTCCAGCATTTCCAGCACCTTGAGTTTGAGTAAACAAGCCGTTATTTGTTGTTCCTGTTAGTTCCACAAACTCCGAGGCGCGAACGGTAAGCTGTCCCCCCGTCCCTTGCCCAAGGTGCCAGCTCTTATCCTTGACCGATCCCCCTGAATACTCAACTGTCCAGTTTCAATCGTCACATCTCCCCCGGTTCCAGTCGCTTCTGGATAAACATCGGCTGTAATCTGCGAACCCTCAGTGAGAGTCACCGCCTTTGTTGTGTGGACAAGCACCTCTCCACCAGCCTCTGTACCTTGTGTGTCCGCATAAATCAATGAGCCTTGA
Source organism: Nostoc favosum CHAB5714 (assembly GCF_020829495.1). GTDB lineage: Bacteria > Cyanobacteriota > Cyanobacteriia > Cyanobacteriales > Nostocaceae > Nostoc > Nostoc favosum. The sequence continues at coordinate 35,470 of NZ_JAIVFQ010000068.1, forward strand.
GTTAAAGCCAAATTATTGCTCTGAATCTGAACATCACCACCGCCAGCACCGGTAACATCAACATATACTCCGTCTTCCAATCGAATATCGCCAAAATTATTTACAGAGGCGTACCCCAGAACCCAATCGTTATCTTTCTGGTTCAAGCTCACTTCTTCAACGCCAGCCACACTACCTAGCTCAACCCGTCCTCCTGGAGCTGCCAAATTCGGTTGTCGTGGTTTTAAAGCTGCTCGTTCACCTCCCTGCAACGTCACATCACCACCCACGAGTGCTAAAGTTCTACCAGGTTGCACTTTTAGGTCAGATCCTTCAACACGAATCTTTCCTGCTGCTCCCTCAAATTGCAAGCCAATGGGAACACTTACCGTTAGCAGAGGTGTGCTTTGGGGAGGAAACGCGCTAAACAGAGCGCCATCTGCAAATTTGAGGCGGTTTGCTGTAGTTGCGATGAAAGAACCCTTAATGTCCAATTGGGCATTAGGCCCAAAAATAATTCCATTGGGATTGAGAAAAAACAAGTTAGCAGAGCCATTGGTTTTAATCAGATCGTTAATTATAGAAGCAGAACCACCCGTGACGCGGCTGATGATATTTTGAATATCTGAAGCGTTGTTGAAGTAAGCCTGACTGCCAGTGGGTACAGAAAACTGCTCAAAACTGTGGAAAAGATTACTTCCAGCTTGAGTTCCTCCTTCAAGAATTCTGGTGTTCCCCTCTAATTTGACAGTGGAATTATTGGGTAAAGTGTTATCAGGCGTAATTTGAGCCAAGGTACAATCCCCAGCATTGACGTATGCGCCACTAATAGCTGAAGAAATCATTAGCCTTAAAAGCCAGCACGAACCGCGTAAGTTTTCAGTCATTTGATGAATTTCCCTTAACAACAGAAATAATCAGGGATTTTTGTGCTGTCCAAACAGCACAAATTATAAACTTTTGTGAAGAAATGGCACAATTGGCAAAAAAATTTATGCTGCAACTTGGATTATTAAATAGAGGTGATTTTACCTCTAAGGAAAAACAATCAATTAAGTGATTACAATGTATCATTCCTTGAAAATAAAAATCCTGGATTTAGACTATATTGAATCAACTCTTGAGCAGGACATCATGGATGTGGAGGCTGAAAAAATTGTAGGAGGAATACGTGAGAGTGGATCTCTAGTAGCAGAAAGAGTAGTAAAATTACATGTAGTTACGCATGAAGCAGACCCTCTGCCTGACCCTCCTCTTTGTGCCTGGCTGCTTGTTGAACCCATAAATTTGCTAAACCAAGCAGATTGTTGGTTACAAATCCCTGATCCGTCTTTAACTGACTTTCAAGGTCACTTGTTAGCGACACCCGTTGCACCCATGATCTTACATAAAAATACTCAGATGTGATTTAGCGATCGCCACAATAAACTTTGAAGTACCATTGATACTTGTTGTATGTTTTCAGAGCATATTGCGGACTTAGAGGTAGACCGATGCATCACACCAGATTTTTCAGCCAGCCTCAAAGCCGTTCGGTAGATGTCTTTGCCCTTTTCATCCTGAAATACAAACTCTCCAGTGCATAAGTTTGTGAGTAACTATGGTAGATAAACCCAAAAGGTCGGATACTCAGAGACTGTTAATGTAAAATTTACTTTGACAAAATTTATAAATCCTAACGAAAAAGGGTAAGGTGCGATCGCCACCTTACCCTTTCATATTTAAAACCGAACGGCAAAATGACGCACCGTGACAACTCCCGTTAAGTCGGAAGTGGCTCCCGTTAAGTCGGAAGTGGCTCCCGTTAAGTCGGAAGTGGCTCCCGTTAAGTCGGAAGTGGCTCCCGTTAAGTCGGAAGTGGCTCCCGTTAAGTCGGAAGTGGCTCCCGTTAAGTCGGAAGTGGCTCCCGTTAAGTCGGAAGTGGC
>NZ_JAIVFQ010000069.1 GCF_020829495.1 Nostoc favosum CHAB5714
GCTTTCACCTCAGCACTTGAGGGGTAGGATTTACACCTACAAAGTCATTCAGTTTAGAGATAAAATCTCTAGGATAATCCTCCAAGACCTTTACAGGTTCTAGTTTCTATCCAACAAATCACACCCAGCCGATTGAGTCCAGTCCACTGCGGATTTCCGATGATGATGCGGATGTAGCCAGATGAGTTCGACGGGATGAATTGACTGTGATCGCAGGTTTTGGGTTCAATTCAGGAAGTAGGCGATCAGGTACAGATTATGGTTATAGTGCATCTACAGTCTCGTTTGGATATCACACAAATATTTTGTATAAAAAGTTGCATAAAATAAAGAAGTGAGCTAGTTTCGTCATAACTAAAAAAATCAAGGTTATTCTTGGGTGTTTAATAAAAATGGCAAATAAAATACTACTCAGCCTTCAAGATTTAAAGCCAGAATATCAAAAGCTTTGGAATAGCTGCGAAATCAGACCAGATAAACTGAGCAGTACTCAAAATATAGTTGCGAAAATCACTGCAAATCGCCCTCGTTACGAAGCATTAGTGCAAAAAATTAATGTGCCTTGGTACTTTGTTGCAGTCATTCATAATATGGAATGTTCCCTTAACTTCAGCAAACATTTGCACAACGGCGACTCGCTAAAAAAACGTACTGTCAACGAACCATCTGGTAGACCACTAGCTGACCCCATCAACGGCTGGGAGGTAGGATACACTTGGGAAGAAAGCGCTATTGATGCTTTGACAATCAAAGAATTAAACCGAGTAAAAGATTGGAGTTTGCCAGCACAACTTTGGCAGCTAGAGAAATACAACGGTGTTGGTTATAGACAGTACCATCCAGAAGTTCTCACACCTTACCTGTGGTCAGGGACTAACAACTACAACAAAGGCAAGTATGTAGCAGATGGCAAATGGGATGCTAATGCCGTTTCTGCCCAAATTGGCGTGGCAGCTTTGTTAAAAGTTTTGCTCAAAGAAGCAAATCTTAACATCCAATCAGACGTAGCGAACAACACATGAGCGCACATCGTTGAGATGAATAAGACTGAGAATATATTACTAACCAAATAAACGCCCCAAAAACCCCAATACTGCTCGGGTTTTGGTGCATAGTCATTGAAGATCCCCCTTAGTCCCCCGATAAATTGGGGGAAAATAAGCCCCCCAATTTATCGGGGGGTTGGGGGGATCGACTCAAAACCTACGCAGTATTGCCAAAAACCCTTCTTCTTATTTCTATAAATCTCTAAGTTGTTACGAATCACAGTGTTACTAGGATCGAGGTGAACAGCTATTTCTAGTTCTGCGATCGCAGTCCGTATAGATGAGTAAAACTAGACTATTGCTGAGGTTGACAAATAGAAACATCGCCCTTTGAGGTCGAGCGATGTCTTTACGCCTACCCACTTTTTACTTGATTTGCGGATGCGCGTCTTGTCCATCCCAACAGACTAAGGTAGGTGTAGCTATGCTTTTAGTCTGGTAAGCATTTTTGACACCAACCCAGTTACTAGCAATTGGCATTCGCCAACCAGTTCCAAAGGCGCGATCGGTGATTTTTAAACCGGGGGGTGCTTGTCGTCGTTTAAATTCAGCCCGCGCTACCATTTGGATTACTCTGTCTACAATTACCGGATCGTGACCGGCTGCAATCATTTGCGCTGCTGATTGGTGATTGTGAATCAGGCGTTGCAAAATATCGTCCAAAATTTCGTAAGGCGGTAGAGAGTCTTGATCAACTTGACCTGGTTTGAGTTCGGCGCTGGGTGGTTTAGTCAAGACATTTTGCGGGATGATTTCATTATTGCGATTTAACCATTTGCAAAGTGAATAAACGCGGGTTTTAGGAACATCTGCAATTACTGCTAACCCGCCATTCATATCGCCGTAGAGAGTACAGTAACCGACAGCCATCTCTGACTTGTTACCAGTAGATAGAAGGAGATAGCCAAATTTATTAGCGATCGCCATTAATAAATTACCGCGAATCCGGGATTGTATATTCTCCTCTGCCAGTCCAAACTCAGTACCCGCAAATAAATCACCTAAAGTTTGATCAAAGCCTTGCATTAACTCGCCAATTGGTAAAAGATTAGTCTTAATCCCCAAATTTTCGGCTAATGCCAAAGCATCGCTAATGGAATGCTCGGAACTGTAAGGGGAAGGCATGAGAACACCGAGGACATTTTCTTTACCAAGTGCCGCAGTTGCGATCGCAGCTACTATTGCAGAGTCAATCCCGCCACTTAAACCCAAAACTACTTTAGAAAAGCGACACTTACGAGCATAATCTCGCACTCCTAAAACCAACGCTTGCCAAATTTCTTCATTTTCCGATTCATAGACAGGTGCTAGAGAACCTAATTGAAAATCCCGTTGCGCTTCGTCAAATTCAACTACTACTAAATCGGTATCAAAACCACTGGCACGACACATAACTTCACCTTGACGATTCAAGGCAAAACTACGCCCATCAAAAATTAGGTCATCATTTCCCCCAACCTGATTAGCATAAATCATCGGTTGTTGAAAACGTACTGCACTATGCCTGAGCATGGTTTCTCGAAACTGCTGCTTGCCGACCGTGTAGGGGGAAGCAGACAAATTTACAATCAAATCTACACCCAAAATTGCTAAGTCAGCAATCGGATTTACTGTATAACTACGTTTGCCCCAAAAGTCCTCATCGTTCCATAAATCTTCGCAAATAGTTACGCCAATATGAATATTATCTAAGGTGAAATAATTGGCTTGCAAACCTGGTTCAAAATAGCGACGTTCATCAAATACATCGTAAGTAGGCAAAAGTCTTTTGTGAAAAACTTGCTTGACCTTGCCATTTTCTAACAAAGCCATGCTGTTAAATAAACTTTTACCGCCAGTAATAGACGCTTCGAGGTTCTGTTCAACAGTTCCTACCAACACAGCTAAATTTGGTGGTAAATTCTGGGACAAGTTTTGTAAAGTGATACCCATCGCTTCTACAAAACTAGGATTTAGTAATAAATCCCTTGGTGGATAGCCACACAAAGAAAGTTCTGGTGTCAGCAACAAACGCGCACCACTAGATGCTGCTCGTTGTGACGCCTCCAGGATTTTTTGGGCATTTAAAAGCAAATCACCAATTGTCGGATTAATTTGAGCGATCGCAATTTTCATTTTGTTAGTAAACGGTTAATGATCAATGGTCATAGTTTGATTTATTTTTGCCCAGTTACGGGAGCATCCCAAATTCTGAAGATAGGAATAAGAGAATGAGGAAACGAACCGCAAAGAACGCAAAGAGCGCAAAGGTAAGAGAGTTGTAAAGGGTTTTTGCATCCGTACCATGAATTTTTGAAGAATTGGGATGCTCCTCCAATTGATTAAATAAACACTAAAGGTTTATCTTTTAGGGGAGCAAAAGCTTCGGCATCAAACTTATACAAACTAGCTGGACGACCAGCACCTCGTGATACTTTAATTCCGGTATCGCATAAAAAACCTAACTTGAGTAGACGCGCTCGAAAATTAGAATAATCTGAAAAATTGTCACCTAAAACTGTGGCGTATAACTGATATAAATCATTCAAGGTGAACATTTCTGGCAAGACTTCAAAAGCCACCGGGCTATACTCTAATTTATTTCTTAACCGTCTGTGTCCATACGCGAGAATTTCATTATGGTCAAAAGCTAATTGCGGCACTTCTTTTACCGGATACCAAGCTATACCAGTCACGCGATCGGCAATCAATTCGGCTTCTTCAAATCGCACTAGGGCAAAGTAACTAACTGATAGATAACGCACACCATAACTATCAGTTGCTTCCCGTGGATCGCGGTTCGGGCCGCCAAATGTATACAGTTGTTCTAAATAGAGATTGTTGACCTTAATTTTCTCTGCCATAATGCGATAGGCGGCATCTTCTAAAGACTCTCCTGGACGTACTAAAGTACCGGGAAGACTCCAATGATTTAAAAATGGTTCTTGCTGTCGCATTACTAGTAGAACTAACAGCCGATTTTGTACAGTATCTACAGAAAAAATTACATTATCAACACCAACCTTGAAATCGGCCAAAGGTTGTTGGTTTAACGGAGTTGGTATCTTTTTTTGTGAACGTCCTGGCATTCGTACAAATGCTCTCGATTAATATAGGCAACTACAGGGGCTGTGAGGGCTTGAGAATCTCCATGTTCGCGGTACGCTGTTGAGGAAACATCTAGACCGGTCAGACTAGCGATCGCAATCTTCCCTCCCAGCTTTTGCACTACCTCTGAACTAGATTCATCTATTGCATATCCCGGTCGCGGCACGATCAGTAGTTGCACTTCCTGTAACAAATCTTCAATGCGATACCAACGTGGTAGTTGAGTCAGTAAATCTGAACCAATAATCAACGTCAATTCAGCATCTTCACCCCAAGTAAGCTTCGCTTTTTCTACTGTCTCCAGTGTTCTAAAGCTGCTCAATTCTTGTTCCAAAGCAATATTGTGCGGTGGCGTGTCTATATTCGCAATCAACAGTCGCAGCATTGCCGCCCGATGTTCTAAGGGTGTTTGATGAGATTTAAATGGATTATCTGCTGCCCAAACCGCTACCCAATCATAACGCTCAGACAACCAACTCAGAATTTCTTGATGTCCAGCAGTTGGTGGATCGGCACTAGTACCAAACAAAGCAACTCTCATAATAATTCGTAATTCGTAATACTTCGGCTACGCTCAGTACAAGTTCGTAATTCGTAATTAAGACATACTGAAAGAGTAATTTTACCTCTGTGTTCTGTGTGCCTCTGCGGTTCGTTTCTTAGTTTCTTCAGTCAACACCCGTAACCCCTCAGAAATCTCCACTTCTACAGCCACCGGATGATCCAAACGCCGTGTCTGTTGTGGCAAACTGGCAACTGAGGCGGCGGTACGCTGACGAATTGTTGCCAACGACTCCAACGGCTGCACCCGTTCACCTTCTTGCACTACCAACTGCAACAAAGGTTCTTCTTCCAAAGAAATTTCACCTAAGAGTCCCAACCTGTCTGCTTTTACCTTACCTCTTGTATACGAGCGAAAAATCTGCTTGCGCCCTGGATAAGTAACCTTACCACTAGACTGTTTCATCACTGGGATACCATCAATGTCTACAAGTTTATAAACTCCATTTACAGGCGAACCTGTAACTAGTCGCGTTCCCAGTCCGTAACCATCAATCTGGGCCCCAGCAGCTTTTAATCTGGCAATTTCCCACTCGTCCAAGTCGCCACTGACAAAAATTGGCACACCGGGAAGGAGCGATCGCACCTGTTTTGATAAGGTAACTAAATCTCCTGAGTCCAGTCTCACTCCTGTTAATTGTATTTCCCCGGAATTTATTTTTTCGGCCAAGCGCCCGGCAGCAGCAATGGTATCGTAAGTATCAATCAGCAATGGCGCACCCGGAAAATATCGATGAAATGCACTGAAAGCTTGTTCTTCAGTGCCTTCTATTGCTGACAACGCCATCACCAGGGCGTGTGCCATCGTACCACTTGGCTTTTGTCCCAGTTGTAGCGCTGCTAACACATTAGAAGTGGAATCTAAACCACCTGCCAACGCCGCCCGTGCTGCCCACAATGACCCTTGCGGACTAAATGCTCGTCTTGTGCCAAATTCTAAAAGTGTTGCTTGCTCCCCCACGATATCCCGCAAGCGTGCTGCTTTTGTGGCAATTAAAGTTTGGTAATTAATCGTATTCAGCAGGTAAGTTTCCACTAGTTGCGCTTGCCAAAGTGGTGCTTCCACCCGCAACAGTGGCTGATTGGCAAACACAGCCGTTCCTTCTGGTACTGCCCAAACATCACCCGTAAACTTTCCCTCAGCTAAAAGTGACCAAAAGCGATCGCCTGCGTGAGCAAAAATTCCTGTTGCCTGTAATGCCGCAATTTGCGCGGAACTAAAGCGGAATTTGGCTAAATATTCCAATGCCTGCGTCAGCCCCATTGCAATTAAATAACCAAAACCCTCTGGTAATCGCCTGACAGTCAATTCAAAGCTTGCCCGTCGTTGTTCTATACCTTCGCCTGTGTAACAAGCTGCCATCGTCAACTGGTAAAGGTCGGTCAGCAAGCTGTAATCATCCACAGAAAGGTTTAGTTCCTGGTTCTGCTGGCTCTGCTGTTTATATACATAGTCCAAATCTGGCAAAGTTGTCATGCAAGAGCTTCCTTACAAGATGCTTCTGTATTTATGGTAAATACTACCATAAATAATGTCAACTCACCGCAAGTATATTTTCTGAGATTGCCGTATAACAGTAGATTGATAGGCAAATTAATACTAACTTCATAAAATACTTAATATTTTTTAATAGTAATAGCTAGCAATAATGCTGATTAAATAAGGCGGCTAATGAAGGGAAACAATATCCTGTCGGAGAAAGTTTGTTTTGCTATTTTCCCAACTGGGGTTGGAGAAACAACTATGTTACAATTAGAATCAAAGGGAAAAGTTTGTTTTTTGACAGGCTAAAGTATTGCGAAGTTATCTGAATAAACATTGCATATATTCTCAATATATTGAGAATATGAGCAAGCTTGGAATATCAGTATTAGAGTATAGGTAGCACAATTAAAGCGGCTCGAAAAAAGGAGTCCAATATTATGGCTATTTCCCAAATCATTGCGAACATAACCCAGTATATTTCTGAAGCTGCAATGCGGATTTTTGGCCCTACTGATGATGCTTATCCTGTTATTGGCGTACAACCTTTTACAGGTGAGCCTTACGATAAGCGTACAGCCGATACTTGGTAGGTGCTGATACGACATTTGAAAACAATACAAGAGCCAAAATTCAGAATTCAGGCGAGGGCAATTAGTGGGGAATTCAGGCAAACCATATAATTGAAAAACACTAAATTATAGATTTAGCTCCGTACTTAAACCCTTTTATTCAAAAGTAGTGGCGTATTGCAATATGCCACTATTCCAATTCCTTCTGCATTCTGGCTCCTGATGAATAGATATCTTGCAAAAATCATATAGCAATCAGAGTTGTGACTGATATATAGGGCAATCCAGTTCAGTTAAGCCCCAAATCCAATGCAAGAGACGTTGCAATTGCTAGTCTCTACATACCTAAAATCAATACCAAAAATCCTTAACCCAAGCGTATTGATATATAGGGTTACTATTTGATTTTTCAAAAGACATGTAGGGTGTGTTAGACGAAAGTACGGCACCAATTATAAGGATTTGGTGCGTTACGACGTTCCGTCTAACACACCCTACAATACCTAATTTATTTCATAAATCAAACCGGATTCCTATATGGCGGTTCTCGTTTACGTGAGGTACACCCGTAAGTAAGGGCACGGCAGTGCCGTGCCCCTACATTTTGTAATATAATTTTGTAGCGCATTTGAATGGGAACCATCAATTGAGTTCATAGCGATCGCACTCACCGTAGCGGGTTATAATTTTTGGGGCTGATTGAACCATTGTGATTATTCCTCATGATTTGGTACGAGCCAGTAAGGTAAGGCGTTATGGCGATGAATTATGCTCAATATAAGAGCGAAGAGCGGAGTTAATTAGAGATTCGTAGCCTTTTCCTTTGCTTTTAAACCAATCCAGAATATCTTTATCTAGTTGAATTAATGTGGCTTCTTGGCTAACAGGTTTTATCATTTTGGCTGTTTCCCAGAATTGCTGATCTAATTCGGGAATATCTGAAGTATCAATCGCTGGATCAGGGATATTTTGGAGTTCTTTAAGTCGATTGGGCGAGATACTCATAGTAGGTTCTCCTTTCTTTGGGGGTGGCTTTTCGGGCAGAGATTAATCGAATTTTACCGTTTCTGTCTGTATGGGCAACAGTAATAATTACAACGCCTTGAATTGAGCCAATACTAATTTCTCGAATTTCTTCATAGTCGTATCGTTCATCAATTGAGGTGAAAACAACACTGTCAAATATTTCTGTAGCTTCTTCAAAACTAATGCCATGTTTCTGGATATTTTGTTGGTTTTTATTTTTGTCCCATTCAAATTCCATTCAACTATATATAATCCATATAGAGTCAAGTGTAATAAATTAACATAAAGGCGTGAGGATAAAACTCACGCCTTTTTTTATTTAAACTTTTTTCCTACCGCCTGCTAAGAGTTCCAGAATGACTCCATTTGTCCAGCCAAAACCAACTTCATTAGAACTATATCCAAAGGAGATTTCGTCGGAAACGTTGGCAGAACAGCGTTCAACATCATATTTCTCAACTAGGGTATTGTGACGCTCGAATTCTTTAATTACCATAGCCAGGAATTTGTTGGCAATACGATCGCCTTCTGTATGAAACCCATAACGGTGAAGTCCTTGGACAGCAATGAACGTCAAGGGTGCCCAACCGAAGGGAGCATCCCACTGGTTTCCGGTGATATGAGTACTGGTAAGAATTCCGCCTGGGGCTTCAAACAAAGAGAGATTTTCCACGACGCGCTGGGCTTGGGCTTGAGAAGAAATTCCCAGCCAAAGGGGATAAAATGTGGTAGCAAATTCGTAGCGGCGGTGTTTTCCACTCTGGAAGTGATAATCGAAATAGAGTCCTTGTTCTTCATCCCAAAGAAATTGATCGATCCGATCGCGGCGGATATCTGCACGATCGCGCCATTGTTTTTCTAGTTGTTCGTTGCCCAAAATATCGTTAATTTGCGCCAAGTCTTGTTCTACCTGATATAGCAAACTGTTGAGGCACACAGGAGCGTAGTGGAGGATATCAGCACTGAAGGGGCCAAATCGGTTGGTGATATCAAAACCGGACTCGCGCATGGTGCGATCGCCCTTGTAAAATAGGTGGGTCAGTTTGTCATTTTCGCGATCGTAGTAAAGATTAACGTCGTAATCTTCAATCTCAAAGGTTTGGTAATATTCCTTGACGCGATCGTAGTGGCTTTTTCCCTCCTCATCTCGCTCGGAGAACACAACTTCTGGCGCGGGGCCTTCGCCAAAGGCATAGAATCTAGATAAGCCGGTTGCGGGATTCAAATGGGGCGGTACTACCCAGTAATAGTAAAATTGTTCTAGCAGTGGTACGGTTGATCTCAACCACTCTTCATCCTGGGTGTGCTGGAATAGTGCCAAAACCATCATGCTGAGGACTGGAGGCTGCGATCGCGACAGCATATAAGTCCGGTTGGAATTGAGGATAGTGCCGTAATGCTTCACCTGGTACAACAATTGATCAACTTGGCTTTGCGCTAGCTCCCATTCTTCATCGTGCAGAAGCCCCAGTAATATAAAGTAGCTGTCCCAGCCATACATTTCGTTAAAGCGGCCACCTGGTACGACATAAGGCCCTGGTAGGTATAGTAAGCCATGCTCTTTAATCGCTTCGACTTCTGAGGGCAAAGTGCGAATTTCAATTCTTTGCATATCCTTGGGAGATAGCGATCGCTCCAATACAGTCTGAATATTGGGACAATCTTCTAAGGGGGAAATGTAGACGAGCCAAGGAGTGTCGGTTTTGTGGTCTAGTTTGGTATCTTTGGCAGATTGTAATAAGTGTTCGTGCGATCGCGTTAAGGTTTTCCAGGTTTTTTTGATATGGAGGCGCACGGTGTCTATCTGCGTGGTGGTAAGTGTTGGGGTGATCATAATTCAGAATTTTTTTAACGCAAAGGGACACGAAGGGAATCGCAGAGGTACGCAGAGGTTTTATGTTTTTATTCGGCACTACTAACTAATAGGGCGACTGGGAAATGGGCGAGGGCAGATGCGATAGATAGGGTTTGTGTAGTTTGTAAGGGTTGCTGAGTAAGGACGTTTTTCCAAGTGGAGGGAGTTCCAGGGGGTAATAACAGGTGCGTATCTTGCCATACTGACAAGCCGTTGGGGTTTTCTCCTGGTTGGATGAGGTTTGTTAAAAAGCGAGGCGCGATCGCTATCGCTGTTTGATTCCCTTCCCGCCGCGCAAAGGCGATTATGTGATTGGCGTAGCTTCCCTGAATTTCTAAGGGGAGATAGTCGCCGTCCTGGAATAATGAGACATAGTTTATTCTGGCTTGGAGTAATTGAGCCGTTAAAAACAGTTTGATTCTGCCGTCGGTTTTATCACTCAGCAATTCTTGAATTAAAGCCAGAGTGTCGGTTTTCACATGTTCGCGGATGGCGCTTAAGTAGGTGCGTCGCTGTTCAAAATCTACCGGGCGGCGGTTGTCTGGATCGACTAGGCTTAGTTCCCAAAGTTCTGTTCCTTGGTATAAATCGGGTACGCCGGGGGCGGTAATCTTCAGTAGAGTTTGGGAAAGGGAATTGAAGATACCATACTCTGCAATTCGCCCTTGAAAGGGACGAAAGGCTTCTAGAAATTCCCCGGAGAGGGAAGGGTCGAGTACTTTTTCAATGAAGGAGGTACAAGCTTCTTCATACTCGCTATCAGGTCGCAACCATGCTGTATGCACTTTCGCTTCTCGAATTGCCTTAATTATATAGTCTTTCACGCGTTCCACGAAGGATGCATGTTCGTGTTCTGCAAAGGGAAACGCGCCTACCAAGGTTTGATAGAGAAAATACTCGTCGTTGCGATCGGGCATAGCGAACCCGTGGCGATGGCTACGATGTCCTCGATTCATGGCACTCCAGGTATTTACCTGCTGATCCCATTCATCGGGGATTTCTGAGAGGACGTTCAATCTGGCCCGCACATCTTCGCCGCGTTTGGTGTCGTGGGTGGCTGTGGTGTTCATTGTGTGAGGCCAGGTTTCTTGGTGCTGTTTGTTAAAGGCATGAAATTTGGCTAAGTCGATGCCAAAATGGCCCGGATTTCCCCCGACTTCATTCAGCGACAACAACCGATTGTAAACATATAATGTGGTGTCTTCTACGCCTTTTGCCATTAACGGCCCACTGTATTGCTGCATCCGTAAAACAAAATATATCCACTGTTCGCGTTCTGTTTGAGTCAGAGAATTATCAAACTCTAGCAGCATTAACTTTTCAATAAAGGTCAGTTCGTTCTGCAACAGAGGCGTTTGTTCTTTGGCTTGGCGAATTACTTCTTGAATGGTAGCGCGATCGCTTTCTCCAATTCCATCGGGTGTAATGTAGGTGCGGTAAATTGGGAACAGTGTCAAAACTTCGGCGATCGCTCTTTTTAATCCATTCAGTGTAAAATCATTACCATAGCGATATTTGCTGGAAACGTTCTTTAGCAAAAGAGCCAGATTGTCAATATCACCTGCTAAGTTCTTTTCCAAAATCAGGCGCTTTTTATCCTTCACTACAGATGCATAATCTGCTCTGGAACTGATAAAGTTCTGGTAAATTTTATCGAAGGATGATTCATTTTCAACTTGACAAAATACGCCATTTACATAGTTGAGAAAGTCATATCCAGACGTACCTTCAATTCCCCAGTTTTCTGGCAATTCTTCGGTGAGTTCTAAAATCTTCTCGACGGTGATATAAACATCCCCCATCTTTTCCCGCAGCCTTTCGAGATACTGGATTGGGTTATAAAGTCCATCAATATGGTCAATCCGTAAACCAGTAAATTTGCCTTCTTCAACCAGCTTCTGAATTAGGCTGTGGGTATTATTAAAAACCCGCACTTCTTCAACTTTAACGGAAATCAGTTCATTGACAGTAAAGAAACGGCGGTAGTTCATTTCTTCGGCCCCAACTTTCCAAAAGGCGAGGCGGTAAAACTGGTCGTTCAGTAATTCATCTAGGAGGTTAAAGCTTTCTGAATTACCAGGTTCTCCGTTGAATGTTTGGATATTTTCGTCAATGAACTCGCGGATGACATCGTTTGTGGTGTAGAGTTCCCAAACCAATCCTTTAATAAATGCAATCTGGTCTTGTCGCTGTTTTCCTGCAACTTCTGAGGGCACATTTTTGAGAATGTAGAGAATCCCCAATAGCTTAATAAAATCGGGATGATTGCGTCCCAGTGTGCGCGTGAGTTTACCCAGATTAGAAGTGATAAATTTTGTGTAAGATTCTAACCGGAGTGGCAGTTTCAAGCTGTAATAGTTGACGGTTAAACCGGTTTGTTCGTATTGCAGTTGAATGTGTCCGTTTTCCAAGGATGTACCATAGAAATCTCCTAGCAGAGGAGCGAGAATTCGTTGTTGGCGATCGCCAAAGGGAGCATTCCAAGAAAGATCGAAGTAGTCGGTATAGCTGGAATCTGGGCCGTGTTCCAATACGTCCATCAAGTAATCGTTTTCGCTGCTATATGCCATGTGGTTTGGCACAATATCTTGTAACCAGCCCATACCAAGGGATTGAATTTCAGCAACTAATGCATCAAAGGATTCATTAGTTCCGAGTTCTGGGTTAAGTTGAGTGGCATCTACTATATCGTAGCCGTGTGTACTCCCGGATCGTGCTTTGAAAATGGGGGAAGCATACAAATCGGAAATACCTAAATCTGCTAGATAAGCTGCGATCGCTTTAGCGTTGTCAAAGCCAAACTGAGGTGTAAATTGAATTCGATAAGTGGCGGTGGGAATTCGCATAGTTTTTTGGAGTGGGGAGTGGGGAGAGACGCGATGAATCGCGTCTGTACAAAGTGGGGAGTAAGGGAGATGGAGGAGTTTGAGGTTTTGAGGTTGAACGTTAAGCCTTTTAGCTCGAACGTTAAGCCTTTTAGCTTGAACGTTAAGCCTTTTAGTTTGAACGTTAAGCCTTTTAGTTTGAACGTTAAGTCTTTCAGCTCGAACGTTAAGTCTTTTAGCTCGAACGTTAAGTCTTTTAGCTCGAACGTTAAGTCTTTTAGCTCGAACGTTAAGTCTTTTAGCTCGAACGTTAAGTCTTTTAGCTTGAAACTTGAGGTTATGAGGCTGAAACTTTAAGTTCTAACTCTCCCCCTCATCCTTTTTCATAGAGTACTAAACTAGTAGGTTGCAATTTCACTTCTTGGCCTACAGACAGATGTTCAGCAGCTTCAGAACCATGCCCAGACCATGAGGTATCAGCAGAGTCCAACAATTTATTAGCATTTTGCTCAAACGGCAAAGCCACTGTCACTGGAGACGAATTGAAATTCATCGCAAATATTAGTTCACTTGATTCGCACCAACGGCGCACGATAACCACCTGCTTGTCTTCATCACTAGTCGCTTGGATAGAGTTGCGGTCTTGATTTAAAAGTGCTGGATGCGTCTTGCGGAAATTAATTAACTGGCGATACCAATCCCACAGAATCTTGTGCTTACCTTGATTGCGTAATTCCCAATTGAGTTTAGACTTTAGGAAAGTTTCTGCCGATTCCGGATCTGGGGGATCATCTGCGTAGTGAAATGCTTCAAACTCTCCTTTACGTCCGGCTCGAACTAATTGAATTAAATCTGGATCGGAGTGACTGACAAAGTAAATAAAGGGTGCAGTTTCACCGTATTCTTCTCCCATGAACAACAGGGGTAAGTAGGGCGATAGCAGCACAGCGCCAGCAGCTAACTTCAATCCTTCAAAAGAGATTCGCTGGCTGAGGCGTTCTCCCTTCATCTGATTGCCGATTTGATCGTGATTTTGAATGCAGACTGAAAACTGTGATAAAGGGCGATCGCGGCAAGATACACCGTGAAATCTCTTGCGGTGTGGTGCGTATTTCCAATCGTAAATAAAAGTATCTTCATAAGCTTTCGCCAACTGAGCTACTTGCCCAAAGTCTTGATAATATCCTTGGCGATCGCCTGTTAAAAGTGCGTGTAATGCATGGTGAAAGTCATCACTCCACTGGGCATCAAGTCCGTACCCACCCAATTCTGGCGGACGAATTATTTGTGGATTATTCATATCACTTTCGGCAATTAGATGGCGTTTCCATTTTTGCCCTTGTTGTGAAAAATGATGAACTGCTTCCGCCAGTTCCCACAAAAAATGCTTCGCCCCTAAATCGTAAATTGCTTGAGTCGCATCCAGCCGCAATGCATCAATGTGGAACTCGCGCAACCAATACAGCGCATTCTCGATAAAATAATTTCGTACACCCTGACTATGGGCATCGTCGAAATTCATCGCATCGCCCCACGGCGTTTTATAGGTTTTAGTAAAGTAGGGCGCGAACTGACTCATATAGTTGCCTTCTGGCCCAAAGTGGTTATACACCACATCCAGCACTACGGCAATGTCGTTTTGGTGACAAGCATTTACCAGTTGCTTAAGTTCGGCTGGGCTACCATAGGAATTTTGTACAGCATAAGGGTAAACCCCGTCATAACCCCAGTTGCGATATGCAAGAGTTGCCTCAACATGGGTGTCTCCCGGAAACTGAGCAATGGGCATGATTTCAATGGCGTTAATTCCCAGTTCTCTCAGTTCCGGTAAGCGGGGAATGATGGCGGTGAAATTTCCTTCAGGCGTGAATGTGCCAACGTGAAGTTCGTAGAAAATCATCGACTCCACAGGAACGCCAGTCCACCCTTCATCAGTCCACTCAAAATGTTGATCGACAATTTGAGACGGCCCATGTACCCCTTCCGGTTGATACTGCGACGCCGGATCGGCAAAGGTGTCTTGCCCATTTAAGACGTAGCGATAAAGCGTACCCGCATACACATCGTTGACTTTCGTGTGCCAGTATCCCTCAGACTGAGGCTTGAGCGGAATTAACTGCTGTTCTGGCGTCAAAATCTGTACCGTAACGCTATCTAATAGCGGAGACCAAACTGTAAATTCACACTCTCCGTTACCCAAGTAGTTAGCACCTATTCTCACGCAGTATCCTCCCATCAGTTCAGTTTGTTGTGCCGAATTATGGCGCGATGGCGTACCCGCCCTTTCCGGTGGCGATCGCAAATGTCATTGATTGCACAATGTTTACAAACACGCCAGATAGCATAATGGTTGGTCTACCGGGCTTTTAGCTAGCACCTGGAGGCGGATTTTTGACCAGAACAAATTCTGTCTAATGACAAATGTTAAGGAAATGGCCTAGAAAAAACGGAGCATTCGTAGGCTAGCACAGCAATGTATCCCTACGGCTTGCAGCTACCATCCACACAGTATGCCGATTGATATGTATTAGAACGCTTACCAAATATGGTGTGGCGATTATCGCGGATTTGTTCGTAAAAGCGATCGCCTGCCCATTTCATCCCCGGTAAGGCTCGATAAGCGTCTACAAATATACTTCCTGCTGGCAATAACCGCCCAATTTCTTCTGCGGCGTTACTACCTTGCCAACGTCTCTGAGGTTCATTGGCATCAATTAAAATCATCCCTTGTTCACAGTCTTGGGCTGTAATTCCCCACTTTAAAAGTGTTTGCTCATCTTGCATAGGACTGTAGCGAAACAGCTTTCCTTGGTCTAAGGTTTCTAGCAATTGCACTAGGCTAACGCAGAGATTACAATTCCCATCGTAGATTACGTAGTAATTCATAAAAATAACTGAGTTGTCAGATGTGTTTAAATACAACTTTGGTATTCTAGCTTAGAAAACCGTGGCGATCGCTCTTGCCTCAGTAAAGCAGTGCTAAATGATGCGGTTCACCTTAGCCAAAACAAAATTTAATTTTTTAAATATGCATAATGTCGTCTAGCTTAAGCTGTAAATTTGGCAAGAGATTAGAATAAAAAGTTTTAGAGAATTATTACGTCAATCCAGCTACCATCTCAATACGCTTGGGTTAAGGCTAAAAACTAAAACTGCGTAGGTTGGGTTGAGAAACGAAACCCAACATTTTCACGGCTTTGTTGGGTAACACTTAAGTTCAACCCAACCTACTATTTTTCACAAAGCCAAGCGTATTGGCTACCATCTCAATTAACAAAGTGGCCGTCGCATTAGCAATGCAAGCGATCGCATTAACAAGGCAGTCATCGGTTTTGTTTAGACTTACCCAGATTGCCATTTTTCTTTAAATGATCAAACAATCTAGAACTTATCATTGACAAAAAATACCAAATATGGATAGTTTAAAACCCACATCTTTCGTAAGGGCATAGCAATGCTGTGCCCCTACAGCATGGTCTATTTACGATCACACGATAATTAAGAAAAAGCTGAAACAACTTACTTTTGTTAATGCACATCACGATGCATTTGTACAGTACGTAAGCCCTACAATCATAGTTTCCAAATAAAGACTATAAAATATTTGCATAGTAAATTAATCTCATCACAAAAAATTAATTAGCCTTCATTATTTTATTATTATTCCTTAATAGAAAAAACATTATATATTTATAATTTTTTACTAAATAGTCTTTTATCATACACATATTGGCACAAGAAAATACTGAATACTTGCGACACGTAAGTATATCTTTAATTTTCAGTCCTTGTAACTTAAAACACCAATTACCGCATAAACAAGTATGGCTAATATCACTGGAACCCCTCTAAACGATGTTGTTCTTAACGGTACTATCGACAACGATGTAATCAATGCACTGAATGGAGATGACGTAATTATTGCTAGTGCTGGTAACGACATTATTAATGGTGGGGATGGACAAGACACCGTAGATTACAGACTCAGTGGTGGTGTCACAGTATTACCAACAGGTACAGTTCAAAAAAGTAGTGGTCAAGACCAACTTATTAGGATTGAAAAAATTATTGGTTCAGCAACTGCGATAGATACGATAGACGCTTCTGGAACCAATGTACAGCTAATTGCTGATTTATCTGCTGAACAAGTCAACATCAGCAATATTCCCAATTTCGGTTCTTTAAATTTCCGAGTTGTGAACTTTGACAACGTTTTCGGAGGTAATGGAAATGACCGCTTAACTGGGAATGCTGGAGTCAATGTCCTGAACGGTGGTTCGGGTGATGACAACCTTGATGGCAGAGATGGTAATGATATTCTGATTGGCGGATTGGGTAAAGATATCTTAGCTGGTGGAGCAGGAGCTGATATCTTCCGTTACAACAGTGCTTTAGAGGGTGGCGATATTATCAACGACTTAAACGCATCTCAAGGTGATAAAGTCCAAGTTTCCGCATCTGGATTCGGAGGTGGACTCGTAGTAGGACAATTACAAGCTGCTCAATTCACTCTTGGTAGTGCTTTCACCAATATCAACCAACGCTTTAGATTTGACACCAATAGCTCGATTCTATTCTTCGACAGAGATGGTAGCGGTTCGGCATTTGGCTCCGTCGAAATTGCTAGAGTAAACGGCGTTAACGGCCCTCAAATTATCGAAGTAATCGCCTAGAAGATTATGGATTTGAGATTTTAAGACCAGGTGCCGTAGTTCATCTAGCTACGGCATCATTAGCACACATCAAAAAACTCAGAAACCGAGTTTCTTAAATTGAAAAAGCTAGTTATATAAAAATATTTGACTTCGATTTTATTAAATTATTAAAACAGCAGGATATTTAATAATTGGTTAGAGATATTTAATATCATGTCCGCTTGATTGCTTATTAAACCCGAAGAACCCCACCCCGCCAAAGCGTAGCTTTGTCTCCCCTCCCCGCTTGCGGGGAGGGGCTGGGGGTGGGGTGTAATGGCTGTGGTTAGCATAACTATTTATGTGGACATGATATAAGGTAATAAATAATAGACCTCTTGCTCTTCGGGAGGGGGTGGGGTTCTTTATTTTTGATTTATGCAAAAGGTCTAATATTTTTGACAAAAAGCAGGAATAATTGCACGCTAAGTAGGATGCTCAGTTAATTTATTAATTTGATTTTTAACTGTAACTATTTATGTATCCTCTCAATAAATGGGGGTGGCAAAAAAAGAAGAGTGTGGATTAACAAAGCGGCCGTTGCATTTAAATAGCACGACAACACAAATATTAAACGGCTTGTCCTCAAACATCGCCGCTAGTTTCCAGTTATCATGCTTTTGGAATGGTAAACGCTATAGTTTTTTCATTAATGAGAAAATATTCATGAAATACAAACTCTTGGGCAAAAGCGGGTTAAGAGTCTCTGAACTCTCCTTGGGAACCATGACCTTTGGTGAAGATTGGGGTTGGGGTGCATCTGTTGACGAAAGTCGTAAAATCTTTGATAGCTATGTAGAAGCAGGGGGAAATTTCATTGACACCGCCAACGGTTATACCGATGGTAGCAGTGAAAAAATTGTCGGTGAGTTGATTGCTAAAGAACGGGAACGCTTTGTAGTTGCAACAAAATATTCTTTTCCTTTGGAGATGAATAACAAAAAGGGCGACCCTAACGCCAGTGGAAACCATCGCAAGAATTTAATTCAGTCTTTAGAAGGTAGCCTGAAACGACTGAATACTGATTACATTGATTTATTCTGGTTACACGCTTGGGATTTTACAACACCTATTGAAGAAGTCTTGCGATCGCTTGATGATGTAGTCCGTCAAGGTAAAGTACTTTACATCGGTATTTCTGACACACCCGCTTGGATCGTTTCCCAAGCAAATACCATTGCCCAATACCAAGGATGGACGCAGTTTGTCGCCCTACAAATTGAGTATAGTTTAATTCAACGAACACCAGAACGTGACTTGCTACCGATGGCTAAAGCCTTCGATTTAGCAGTAACACCGTGGTCGCCTTTAGGTGGTGGTGTGCTTACAGGTAAGTATAATCAGCCTCCTCAAGCAGGCGATGAACAAGGACGATTAGCAAATGCAGCGTTAGGAACTATTTCAGAACGGAATTTAGCGATCGCTCAAGTTGTCAGTGAAGTTGCAGGAGAAATTGGACACACACCTTCACAAGTAGCATTAGCTTGGTTACGCGCTCAAAGTGGCGTGATTATTCCGATCATTGGGGCACGTAAATTAACGCAGTTTCAAGATAACTTAGCTTCTTTAAATATCACCCTCTTGCCAGAACATTTGCAACGTTTAAATGAAGTGAGTCAAATTGAACTGGGTTTTCCCCATGACTTTTTACACAATGATCTAATTAGCGATCGCCTTTTCGGTGGTACTTTTAATACCATAGAAAACCATCGCCTTTAACTAATAGTAATTAACCTTAACATATTCACGCGTTAATTCAATCCATCATCAGAGAGTTTCGCCAAGCCAAGTAATTCTGTAGAGTTAGATGTAAAAGGCATTAACAACGTAGAATCATGAGCGACAACAGCATTACATCACGTTTGTACCCTACCCGCATTGACATTCCCGCCGAAGCACGAGTGCAAATCGTAGTACTTCTCAACCAAACCTTGGCAGCTACTTCGGATTTGAAAACCCAAGCAAAGCAAGCGCATTGGAATGTTAAAGGAACTGACTTCTATCAGCTACACCTATTATTTGATGAACTTGCTGGGGAATTGGAAGGATACATCGATATGGTAGCTGAACGCGTTACAGCTTTAGGCGGATACGCTTTTGGAACAGCCCGCGCCGCAGCTAGAAATTCGATCCTGCCAGAATATCCCTTAGATATTTTGGATGGTAAAGATCACGTAACAGCTCTGTCAGATCGTTATGCACTCTATGCTAAACATCTCCGGGAAGCGATCGATAAAACAGATGACTTAGGCGATCTCGATACTGCCGACCTTTACACCGAAATTTCCCGCGCCATTGACAAACGACTCTGGTTCTTAGAAGCTCATCTGCAAGTAGCAGAAATTAAGGCAGAGAATGGTAAAGCGGGTGCTACTACAACTCAAAAGATACCTGCTGCTGTAAAATAAGCACTTTTGAGAAAAGTAGTCTTTCTTAAATCTAGTAGTATCTTTTTAGTAAGTACGTCACTTTTAAGTGCGTACTTTTCATTTTATATGTATATACTTTACTATTGAAATAGTTCAAAACTAGGTCGAAAAATTCCAAAATATCTTCGACAAGTGATACATCAAAATTAATACTGCAACTTCAATAAGCTAGTAGGTTAGTGAAAAAGTATCCTAATTCCATTCTGATTCCTAACTCCTGTACAGACGCTGACTTTTCACGTTATGTGGAAAAGCGCACGAAAAACCTAACCCCCTAACCCCCAACCCGTGGCGGGAAGGGGGAAAATTCAAAGTCTCTCTCCTTAAAGGAAGAGAGAAATAGAAGTGAGGTTTTCCAGATACCGTGAAAAGTCAGGTACAGACGCGATTAATCGCGTCTCTAAATACTCATTAACAACGAGGTAAATATATGTCTCAAAATACAATTAGCCATTTAATTCATGATAGAAACGCCCGTGGTCACGCTAAAGCTGGCTGGCTCGATAGTTATCACACATTTTCCTTCGGTAGTTTTTACGATCCGAATCGCATGGGATTCCGCTCTCTGCGGGTAATCAACGACGATCGCATCGCCCCTGGTGCTGGATTTCCTACCCACAGTCATCGTGACATGGAAATCCTCACCTATGTCTTAGAAGGTGCAGTAGAGCATAAAGACAGCTTGGGTACTGGGTCGGTGATTCGCCCCGGTGATGCACAGATCATGAGTGCTGGTACTGGAATCAGCCACAGCGAATTCAATCCCTCACCAACCGAACCACTCCACTTGTTACAAATCTGGATTCTTCCCGATCGAGAAGGGTTGACACCAAGATATGAACAAAAAGCTTTTCCTCTAGAAGAAAAGCGTGGCAAACTCCGCTTAATTGCTGCTAAAGATGGGCGCGATGGTGCTGTGACAATTCACCAAGATGTTAATTTATACACATCTGTTTTAGAGGATGGTGATGTTGTGAATTATCAAGTCAAACGCGATCGCTATGCCTGGTTACAAATAGCGCAAGGCATAGTTAACTTGAATGGCGAGGAACTCAGAGCAGGCGATGGAGTGCAAATCAACGGCGAAGAACAGTTAGAAATTAGCACTAATATCGGCGGTGAAATCTTGCTTTTCGATTTGGGTTAATATCGCATTTATCTGCTAAAAGGCTCATTTAGGGACTTCCAAGAAATAAATTATCCAAATAAACGAACCACAGAGACACAGAGAACACAGAGGAATAAGGAGGAGAGAGTTTTTTCGCCAGTTTTTTGAGTATTTTTTTATTTGGAAGTCCCTTATACGAGCTTTTTACTCAAAATGTTGCATTTTATTATTCATCAGCCAGAGATTTAAATCTCTGGCTGATAGTGCAAGTCTACTTAATTCGATTAAAAAGTTTTTTAATTTTCATCTTGAAATTAGTTTTCAGGTTGGCTATTTTACAGTTACTGCTTGCACTTTGTCTACACTAGAATTGGACTGAAGTACTTAAAGAGCAACCTGATGTCCAAAAAGCCCGATTCACAGTTACAAAATCTTTTTGCTGCACACAAATCAACCGACTGGCAGGAAAGATTAGCGCCACTAGCCTATCGCTTTAACCAAGAATATCTTGGTCAACCCTTTGAAGTTCCCACAGAAGTACAGGCAATGCCGATATTTAGAGAGTGGATTGCTGGCAATTTCTCAGGAAGAATTGCTTCTCCTTTTTGGGAAATTGCTGAACCTAAAAAGAACCAGCACTGTTTAGATATAGGCTGTGGAATCAGCTTTTTAATCTATCCTTGGCGGGATTGGCAAGCATTTTTTCATGGGCAAGAAATCAGTAATGTGGCACGGGATACCCTTAATTCCCGTGGGCCGCAGTTGAATTCCAAGTTGTTCAAAGGTGTTGAGTTGGGAGCCGCTCATCAGTTAAACTACTCATCAGAGCAGTTTGATCTAGCGATCGCCACAGGATTTAGCTGCTATTTTCCACTCGAATACTGGAATGCTGTACTAGCAGAAGTCAAGCGCGTATTAAAACCAGGTGGACATTTTGTATTTGACGTCCTCAATCCAGAACAGCCTCTAGCAGAAGATTGGGCAGTTTTGGAAACCTATTTGGGGGCTGAGGTGTTTTTAGAGCCTTTGGCTAAGTGGGAAAAAACCATTAAAGCGGCTGGTGCTAAAGTCGTAACGCACAAATCAGGGGAATTATTCGAGTTATACAAAGTGCGGTTTTAAAAATACAATTACTCAGGGATAAGTGGACTTAATGGATCTAAAGAAGTTGTAAAAACAAAATAGATTACTCCAGCACCGAGAATCATCACAGCGATACTGAACAGCAACACCCAACGGTCTGTCGGTTCATAAGTATCTTCTTCGATATCACGGCGGACTGCGAAATAGTGTGCCGTTGATAGCCACACGGTAATCAAACCCACCAGCGAGAAGACTAAACCTAACTTCCAGCCGTTGCCAGGACGGGGTATTAAAGGTACTTGAAAAGCACGCAAACGCACGATGACGACACCAAAACCTAAAAGAGCGATCCCTGTCCGCATCCAAGCGAGGTAGGTACGCTCATTTGCCAAGTGATCTCGAATTCGGGACGGATTCAGTCGTCCTGGCTTTTTTTTATCTTTATCTTCTTCTGTAGGTTTTGATTTTAACTGCATCAATAACACCCTTATCCCCAAAGCGGCTCTTATCAAAAAAATACGGAGGTAATAGCAAATCTCCTTCCAGATGACTTGCACCCAGCGCAATAGATGCGCTAATGAAATATACCTGTTGTGATTGTACATTTTTCTCAAAATTTATTTTAATGCAGATATCTAAATAAAACAAGCCTGAGTGAATAATTCGTAATTCGTAATTCGTAATTCGTAATTCGTAATTCGTAATTGATGGTAAAAAGCAAGTGTAGGTAATAAGGTGTAATTAATAAAACAGCCAATATCAGAGAGGTTTTTCACTAGTGCGTGTCCTGTTTATCCTCTGATTTTGGCTGTTACCCTGTTGAAATTCAGAACAATCATTCAAAAATAGACTATGCAGTTCTATCTCAAGACTGATTGCTAGGCGCATTAGGAACTCGTGTATTTATGAGAGCCTGCGATATATCTGGGATAAACCAGTTAGCCTTTTTGCTGTTAAGAACTTTCACACTCGGAACATTCAAGTCAATCGCAGCAGTATCTGGATTCGTCTTAATTACCAACTGAGTTCCATCAAAGATTTTTAGAGCAGCCGGGCCTGTCAATTCTTGACCTTGCCCATTAGGACTAGAAGTGAAATTTGCTACCTTAACATCATTCGCTAGATAGATGCCATCACAATCCCAGTTATTTTTAGTGGACTGACCATTAGCTAGAAAATACAGGTTATTGTCGTATACGGCATCTTCTTCGTCTTCATCATTTGGTCTTTTACCATATACAGCTATGGTATTACCTGTTTGGTTTTCGCATTGACCCCAGTTGATTCCCGTCTCTAAAGCATATTTTTGCAGTGTTAATTCTTCGGTTCTCTTTTGAATTTCTTCTGGTGTAAGACCTTCAACTTGAGTTTGGGCATCTTTTGTCTGAGAGAGTTCTTTCAGAGCTTTAGTGACTTCGATATAGTCAGGGTTTTTGCTAAACTTTGGTCTATCAGCAAAAGAAGGTTGAGCAAAGGCGAGATTCACCAAAACCATCAAGACAATTAGCAGAGATTTCCAGATTTTCATGTTTTGACTCCTGTTGATAGGTAAGAGATTTTGCAGTTTGGAATTAATTTTAGTGAGAAAATTCATGATGCACCTCTTCTTAGATACTTAATTTTTCTTGTTCTTCACTCGACGGCTGAGTATTGAAACCTAAAATTAATGAAAATATATAACTAGAAACTACAGATAAAAGAGTCCAAGTAACATTCTCTGTAACAATAAATATACCGAGTCCAATCAATATACAAGGCACAAAAGTATTGCCATTCTCTGTTAAAAAGTTAGCGATCGCAGGCAAGTAGGTTAACTTATAAGCGGCATAACACCATACACCCACCAGCGAAAAGAATACACTTAGTATCACCAGCAGACTATCTAATTTTGAGTTGGCAAACAGGGGCACGTAGACGCTGATATTATCACTACCATTCGCAAAGGCGATCGCAGCTACATTGCATGTTTGCGGAGAGATAAAACTGGCAAGTACAGAGGGACAAGACGGTTCGGTTTCTTCCTCGGCTTCCTCTGGTGAATCCTCTTCGCGTTTTAGTAAACTACTCACACCAATGATTATTGGCATTAAACCAAGTAGTCTAATCCAGTCCTGCGGTATAATTAGTCCACCGAAGAAGCCGGGAAGGCTAGCAATGATCAATGCAGCAAAACCGAGATACTGCCCAGCAAAGATGTGACGATTGCGGAACGTTTTATTTATTTGTGAAAAAAGCAACGTCAGAATGACAATATCATCGATGTTGGTGGCAGTGAATGCGGTAATCCCTGTGATTATTGCAGTTACGAAATCGCTCATTTGTGGAAGTCCTTATTTTCATGCTTGGGAATTGGACATTGGGCATTGGGCACTTGTACTGAGCGAAGTCGTTGGCGTAGCCTCTCGTAGAGAAGTATTGGGCATTGGGCATTGGTTATTTCCTCCCTGCTCCTCTGCTCCCTCTGCTCCCCCTGCTCCCTGCTCCCTCTGCCTCCCCTGCTCTCTACTTGGTCGTTTGAGTCCGTGCCGAAGCTTTGATTTATACTTTAGTTAAACTAACCGATAGAATCAAATGCTTTTGTTTGTCAAAATGATAAATGAAAGTGATTAAAAATTTTACACCAAGTTTTAGGGATACCATAAATGGCAGGAATGACGCTTGAGCAGTTAAAGATTTTTCTGGCTGTGGCACAGCACTTACACTTTACTCGCGCAGCAGAGGAGCTTTATATTACACAACCTGCCGTCAGTGCAGCAATCCACAACTTAGAGCAAGAATACGGTGTGAAACTGTTCCATCGGATTGGTCGCCATATCGAGATTGCTGAGGCTGGTAAATTATTGCAAGTGGAAGCGCAGAAAATTCTCGATCAAGTTTCCTTGACTGAAAGGGGATTGCGAGAATTGAACAATCTGCAACGGGGTGAGTTGAAATTAGGGTCAAGTCTGACAATTGGTAACTACTGGCTACCAAGCAAGATTAGTGAGTTTAAGAGCCGATATCCCGGTATCCAGATTAACTGTAGCCTTGCCAATACAGAAGAGATTTGTGTCGGAACGGCGACAGGACAGTTTGATTTGGGTTTGGTAGAAGGAGATGTGAAGCCAGCGCTTCAGAGTACTCTGGAGTACGAAATAGTGGGGAGCGATCGCTTACAAATTGTAGTAGGTCAAAAACACCCTTGGTTTGAGTGGGGAGAAATTGACTTAACCCAATTGACTCAAACCCTTTGGGTGATGCGAGAACCAGGTTCTGGAACCCAGCAAAGGTTTGAGGAAGCTCTACAAAATTGGGGAATCAATCTCAGTGAGCTGGATGTAATTTTAGTGTTCAATAGTGGAGAGATGACAAAAGCAGCGATCGAAGATGGTGTCGGTGCTATTGGAATTTCTGAGTTGATGGTAAAAAAAGAAATACAGTTGGGAACACTGCGGGCAATTCGAGTGATTGATAATAGAGAGGGTAACGGTGCGATGCCTACGGCGGGCTACGCTTACGCAGAAATAGTTCGACCTTTTTTCAAACTCAAGCATCGTCAACGTTTTCAAACTGCTCTTTCCAAAGTCTTTGAACAAATGTTGATATCGTCTATGTTAGATAGCTAAAATAATTCGTAATTGATAATGACGCTCGTTCCGACGCTCGATGACGACGCTCGTTCCTCGCTAACGCTACGCTATCGCTAACGCTGCGCTATCGCTACCGCTACGCTAACGTAATTCGTAATTATTACCCCATACCTAAAGGTATTTGCTCTGAATGATGAATAAATTTATTTTTTTTCATTAATAAATTAAGTTGCTCTGTCCCTCAATGATTTAATTATTAATTAATTACTAATTAATGAATTCAAAATTTACGAATTACGTTAGCGTAGCGGGGCGTAGCCCATTACGAATTACGAATTATTCGGTCAATCCAAAATCCAAAATCCAAAATTGATTCACACTTTTCGCATATTTTGACTAATGGGGTCAAAACCTCTAGAAAACCGCGTGCTGTCATCGTAGTAAGCGCCAGTCAGATTCGCTCCATACAACTTAGCATAGTTGAGTTTTGCTCCCCGGAGATTTGCTTCATTGAGTTTTACACCGCTCAAATTAGCTCTGGTCAAGTTAGCTTTGGCTAAGTTAGCTCTACTCAAATCTGCTCCCCAGAGTTTAGCTTTAGCTAGGTTCGCTCCACTCAAGTCAGAACCCCATAGATTGATTCCAGGCAAATAAGCTCCAATCAGCTTGTTCCTACTCAAGTTGACGGCTGGAAAATATCTTTCTCCTGCGGCAAAACGCCGTTTTAATTCCTCAGCATTCATGCGTCGCCTTCACCTTCCTTAGCAATACAGAAGTTATTTGTTCCCATTCCTGGCTTAGTTCTCCTAAAAACTCTGGCTGACCACTGCGACGATACCAGAAATGGGCATTGTTCAAATCGCCTTCTTTGCGGTGCAGGTAAGCATGAACCCAGGCACTATCAGCATCGCTGGCATTTTGAACTATTTCATGAGCTTTGCTCCAATCACCTTTCTTGTCATACCACATTGCTTGCAGACCTTTTGGCAGTGTCTGAAGACATGAGCGCTGATTTTCGATCAATCGCAGGAATTCCTCTGTATTCACGATCGCCACCAAACAAGAATTAAACTTCTATCTCTAAGATACTCTTCAGCTTAAGGTTAAGGGGAAAAGAAGAAGCAGGGGAAGTAGGGGAAGAAGAATTATTGATTATTGACCAATGCCCAATGCCTTTTATATCCCCTTTACTGGAATAATTTCAAACTCGAAAGTACTGATCAAACGGTCATCAATATAAACCTCTATTTTATGCTTACCAAGCGGATCGCCAGGAGCGATCGTCCAAAAATTTTCAATCACACCGTTTGAAGCCGACTGTGTGCGCCGTGTCACAGATGTAGTGCCATCTGCTGATATTGAGAAGTCTTCACCGTTATCTGTACCCCAAGTTTCTGGAGGCTTTGGTAAACGCAAGACTTCGCGCCATTTCACTTCACCTTGGTAGTCTTTGAGTTTAATCCGCCATCCGTAGGCGTTTCCTTGCTGAAGTGGCACTCTTGTTGTCCGCAAAATGGTAACGTTCCCTTTGGAATCAACTCTCTTCAGCCCGAACTCAGTGTTGCTAACAGTAATCTGTTTTGTATTTGTTGGCGCAGGAGATGATATGGCATTTTCTACCAAAACAGAAGTAGCGTTGATTGGCTCAGAACCTATGGTCCCAGATATTAGCCAAGAAGAAGCTAGCACAGCAGTAGTAGCCCAAATTCTCATTAGTATGGTTTTCCTGTCAGACTTTTGGTACTTATTCAAGTAATCTGACATGTTTTCCGGGCCAAGGCTATCTATGGTTGGACAAAAACGAAATTACTTTTAGTAATTGGATGAAAGTGAAGAGACAGATGAGGTGGATGGGAAAAGTTTGTTTTTCCGATGGGAGCGTAAATTGGAACGAATAATTAAATTTTAACTAGCCAGAGAAAAAGCTTCTGCAACCGCTTTTGGTAATTCAATCAATACGAAATAATTGCTAGGATATAAATAGTCTTCACCTGATTCATCAATAACTCTAATCATTTGCTGCTTAACAGCATCAGAATCAGGAACAGTCTGGTAAATTTTCCGAATTTCTAAAGAAGCAGGATAATTTTTGTTGTTAATGCAAACAACATATTGAGTTTCTGTGTTCGCTGACTGCATAACTACTCCTATAGAAAGCGTTTCATTTTGATTTCTTTCTTACCAATTCCGTGGGCTTCATACCAGTGAAACTCAGTTTCATAAATACTTCTGTCGTCTAAGCTAATGGTTGCAAAGCCTTTAAGTTTCCGCCACCGTCGTGAACCATAAGTTTTACGCAAGCGTTCTAGTTCACGAATGGAGTTCCCAACAGCAATTATTTCAATATTGGTGATGTCTTTGATAATTTCAAAATTCAAGTAAGCATTACTCTTAGTACAGTTTTGCGTAAAAGCGTAGCGTTTTCAATGCAGGGGAACGCATTGGCATTGCATTGAGATGCATTAACAATGCAAGCCGACGCATTAACAAGGCCGCCGACGCATTAACAATGCAAGCCGACGCATTAACAAGGCCGCCCCCGCATTAACAAGGCCGCCCCCGCATTAACAAGGCCGCCCCCGCATTAACAAGGCCGCCCCCGCATTAACAAGGCCGCCCCCGCATTAACAAAGCGGCCGACGCATTCATTGCCATTGCAGGGTATTGCCAAATTTAATTCGCTACGAATTAAGGAAATGCTGTACTTAGTAAATATTGCAACAAAAAACTTTTAACCACAACCCACCGCCAATCTTTGACTAACCAACTCAGCCGCTAAATGTATCGCTGCTTTCATACTCGTAGCATCAGCAATTCCCTTACCCGCAATATCAAACGCTGTTCCATGATCCGGTGAAGTCCGAACGAAAGGAAGACCAATAGAAGTATTAACTGCCCGATCAAACGCCATCAGCTTCACAGGAATTAAGCCTTGGTCGTGGTAAAGTGCCAAGTAGCCATCAGCAGGATTTTGTATTAAAGAATTTCCATACCAAGCTTGACCAGGTTTAACCCACATCGTATCTGGTGGTATCGGCCCATCTAGCTGTAATTGTGGTCGGTTTTGCCGCTCTTGCTCTAACCAGGGAATTAGCCAATCCTGTTCTTCATGTCCAAGTTGTCCCTGTTCACCACTATGGGGATTTAAACCTGCGATCGCAATTCTCCCATTTTCTATGCCAAAGTCTTTCTCCAAACACTCCACCAGCAAATCCAATTTCTGTGTCAACAACTGCGGTGTCAATGTATCGGCTACTTGACGTAGGGGAATATGTGTGGTGGCAAGTAAAGCACGGAGTGTCCAATTAGTATGGGGCGATCGCGCCACAAATAACATCCCAAAACGGTCAACACCTGACTTTTGCGCCAAAAGTTCTGTTTGCCCTGGATAATTATATCCTGCGGCTTTCCAAGCAGATTTAGCGATCGGCCCTGTGACAATAGCATCAAATTTACCAGCCAGTGTTTGAGCGATCGCACATTCCATATACGCAAAACTAGCCGCACCACTGGCCGCATTACCTATTCCGGCGATAATTTGACCTTGAATTTCTCCATCCAACTGCACATCAATAACTGACAACTCGTCTGGATTTGCCAAAGGTGCTAAATTATCGATTAAATTCAGTTTGTGATAAGTGTGTGCCAGCAAATCCCGGTTTCCCACCACTGTAACGTCATATTTTTTACTAATTTGCGGTTCTGCTAAAGCTTTCAAAATCACCTCCGGCCCAATTCCCGCCGGATCTCCCAGCGTCAACGCCAAACGCGGGCGATTCTTTTTGCTAAAATTCACTAAATTATCTTGATTATTTTGATACATAAAATTTATTCATAATTATTATCATCAAATTTTTTCCCCATCCCCTGTTATCCGACTCCACAGTAGGGATTGCCCCCCAAACCAGTAGGGATTACTTGCTAAACTAGTTTAAGATTATTTACACAGGTCTAATTCTACAGCAACAATTCAAGAGCTTCTGATAGACCTAGTTTACACACACTAATTTGTATAAGGAGAATCACACCAATGGGCGGCGAACTTTTGAATGCAGCTCTATTGTCCTTCGGTTTAATCTTCGTAGGCTGGGGCTTAGGCGCGTTGTTACTAAAAATTCAAGGCACAGAAGAATAATCCCTACGGTAATTGGCTATTAAGAGGGAAGAGGTTTCCTCTGCCTTGAAAAGTTCTGTTCGCCCCAAGCTGGCGTTCATACTTTTCGCTAACTAGGAAAAAGTCTGTCCGGTAAACGGACAGCCATTTTCCCATGAGTCTGTCCATAACAAACGATTTTCTTAGAAAAGATGTAAACTTTTGTTTGCATAGGTTATTCTGATAACATTCTTTTCATAAAACATTAAAATTTATTACAACCCTCATGACATTATTAATTGTCGGTGCCACTGGCACCTTAGGAAGACAAGTAGCTCGTCGTGCAATCGATGAGGGATATAAAGTACGCTGTCTTGTCCGAAGCAGTAAAAAAGCAGCTTTTCTCAAAGAATGGGGTGCAGAACTCGTACCGGGAAATTTGCGTTACCCCGATACCTTAGCGGAAGCATTAGAAGGTGTAACCCAAGTTATTGATGCGTCAACATCTCGTCCCACAGATTCATTGAGTATCAAACAAGTGGACTGGGACGGCAAAGTAGCATTGATTCAAGCAGCAAAAGCAGCAGGTGTAGAGCGTTTCATCTTCTTTTCAATATTAGATGCCGATAAATACCCAGAAGTGCCCTTAATGGAAATTAAGCGGTGTACAGAACTATTCCTGGCTGAGTCTGGCTTGAATTATACCATCTTACGGCTAGCTGGGTTTATGCAAGGATTAATTGGTCAGTACGGGATTCCCATTCTGGAATCACAGCCAGTTTGGGTGACTGGTAATTCTTCTCCCATCGCCTATATGGATACTCAGGACATTGCTAAGTTCGCAATCCGTGCATTGAGCGTACCCGAAACGCAAAACCAAGCTTTTCCTGTAGTCGGTACTCGTGCTTGGAGTGCAGAAGAAATCATCAACCTATGCGAACGTTTATCTGGAAAAGACGCCAGGGTAACGCGGATGCCAATAACCTTGCTGCGTGCTGTGCGGGGCTTAATGCGGTTCTTTCAGTGGGGATGGAACGTTGCAGACAGGCTAGCATTTACAGAAGTATTGGCTAGTGGTAAAGAGTTAAATGCTTCAATGGATGAAGTATACAGAGTTTTTGGCTTAGATCCGCAACAAACCACAACCCTAGAAAGCTATCTACAAGAGTACTTCAGCCGAATAATGAAGAAGCTCAAAGAGTTAGACTACCAGAAAAATAAAAGCAAAAAGCAGAAACCTAAAAAAACTCCTTTTAAACAGTCTTCAAAAGCTAATAGTCAATAGTCATTACAAAATGGACATTAGTCATGAAACTCTAGACTCTGGATATTTGACTCTAGATTAATGACTACATGACCAAAATGTGTAAGGATTACATAATATACAGAGCATCGCCTAAACTTGGATATTTGAGTGTGCCGAAAGCAGGCATTATCTACAATGACGTTAAACCGATAGCGGGCCGTGTCGCTATCGAGTTGAAAGACAAGCTAACCACTGCCGGTTGGGATGTGTGTATCACATCAAGTATCGGTGGAATATTGGGCTACTCTAACCCGGAGAGTCCGGTATGCCACACCCCCATTGATGGTCTAACGCCCCCTGGTTTTGACTCAGATATGGAGTTTGCAGTGGTGTTAGGGGGAGACGGCACTGTTTTAGCAGCGTCTCGTCAGGTGGCCCCCTGTGGTATTCCACTGCTAACAGTGAATACCGGACACATGGGATTTTTAACAGAAACCTTCCTGAATCAATTGCCCCAAGCACTAGAACAGGCAATGGCGGGTGAGTATGAAATTGAAGAACGAGCCATGCTCACCGTCAAAGTGTTTCGAGGAGATTCAGTGCTGTGGGAAGCCCTCTGCTTGAATGAAATGGTTCTGCACCGGGAACCTTTGACCTCTATGTGCCATTTTGAAATTGCCATAGGGCGTCATGCGCCGGTAGATATTGCAGCAGATGGTGTGATTGTTTCTACGCCTACTGGTTCTACAGCTTACTCATTGAGTGCTGGTGGCCCAGTTGTGACCCCTGGCGTACCTGCTTTACAGCTAGTACCCATTTGTCCCCATTCCCTAGCTTCTAGAGCATTAGTATTTCCAGATACTGAATCGGTCAACATTTACCCAGTCAACATTCCTCGGCTGGTAATGGTGGTGGATGGTAATGGAGGGTGCTATGTACTACCAGAAGATAGAGTATATATGGAGCGATCGCAATATAGTGTTCGATTTATTCGCCTGCAACCGCCTGAGTTTTTCCGAATTTTACGAGAAAAATTAGGTTGGGGTTTGCCACATATTGCTAAACCAACTTCGGTAGAATTGCCGTAGAGACGCGATTAATCGCGTCTGTACAGGAGTTAGGAGTTATTTCTCTCCTTTTTTGACCATTTTCATGCTCCCCACTACCCAGTTCGGTGATTTCCTTCCAGAATTACTGGTGTAAGGATGGTATTTGGAGTTAGTTATTAAGATTGCATCGGAGAATTAGATGGCTGGCACCTGAACGTGCTAAAAGATTCTTAGCAGCGTGTCAAATCAGGATTGCTCCATCACTAAAAATTCGTAATTGCACTTTATAACTGATGTAAAGATTTTCTTTGGAATATCTTTACAATCCCAAATCCAATATCCCAAATTGTTATGACAGTTGCTCAAAGTCCCTGTGTTTTGGTGATTGAAACCGATGAGAGTTTAGCAAATCAGCTTTCTTGTGATTTGCAAGAAGCTGGTTATGAATCAATTTTGGCTCATGATGCGACTAGTGGTTTACAACACTGTCGCGATCGCCAACCTGCTTTAATTGTTTTAGACCGGATGCTAGCAGGAGAATCAGGACTCTCATTGTGCAAAAATCTGAGAAGCACTGGTATGCGATCGCCTGTATTGATTTTAATGGCAAGGGATACAGTCGATGATCGTGTAGCTTGTCTAGAAGCAGGAGCCGATGATTACATCCTCAAGCCTTATCGCTCAGAAGACTTTTTGAAGTTGATTCGGCTCTACTTAAAACCTGATGTGGATACCACGGAGCAGTTACGTTTTGGGGATCTGATTTTAGATATAGCAACTCGCCGTGCCATACATAGCGGACGGGCAATTGACTTGACAATGAAAGAATTTGAACTATTAAAATTCTTAATGGAACATCCCCGTGAGGTGTTAACCCGCGAACAAATTTTAGAAAATGTTTGGGGTTACGACTTTCTGGGTGAGTCGAATGTAATTGAAGTGTACATCCGCTACTTGCGGTTAAAAATTGAAGATGAAGGACAAAAGCGCCTCATTCAAACGGTGCGAGGCGTAGGGTACGTTTTGAGAGAATCCTAGTACACGGTGACGAAAGTTTACAAGAGAGGGCAGGAGGAAAAAAGTATTAATAATAGGACTTACGCACTGTACAAATGCATCGTGATGTGCATTACCTAAAATAGGTTATTTCAGGCTTTCTTAATTATCCTGCGATCGTAAATAGACCATGCTGTAGGGGCTAAGCATTGCTTAGCCCTTACGAAAGATATGGTTTTTAACTTGCTTTATATTTGGTATTTCTTGTCAATGCGTAAGTCCTAAATAAAAACTTTTGTTGTCGGTTTAGAGCCGCACTAGTATATTTCGACTACGCTCAATAACAAAAAAGATTGTGTCGATAGCGCAGCGTTAGCGAGTCAGACGCTCCTACGGACGCTCGTTCCTCTCTACGAGACGCACTCGCGTTCGCTACCGCAACGCTTACGTTAACGCAACGCTTACGAGCGTCGCGGAAAGTTCCACGAGGCACAAAGCGTCCAAGATCAATCCCACCTCGTATAATATGTGGGTTCCTCCTGCCCCCTGCCTCCTGAGGGGACGAATAAAAGCCGTGAGTTTTCTAGCTTAAATTCTGTAAAATTGAAATCTAAATTACAAAATCAAAAATAATTATGACTCATCGGCTAAGTTTGCTCTCAATGTTGCTGAGTATTTTACTGATGGGCTGTTCTGTGCCAACAACAGCTAAACCTCCCAGCCCCACATCCGCTTCTCAAACTCCAGCACCACAGAGCTTAGGTCAAAAACTACCAATTTCTGCTAAAGCCATTGTTCCAAATGGCACAATCATTCAGTTAGAAGTGGCGCAGACACCACAACAGCAAGCGATGGGGTTAATGTATCGACCAGCTTTGCCAGATGACCGGGGGATGTTGTTTGGGTTCCCTTCACCACAACCGGTTAGTTTTTGGATGAAGAATGTACCTGTGCCCTTGGATATGGTATTTTTACAAAACGGTGTAGTTAAATATATTCAGGCTTCTGCACCTCCTTGTGCAACTGAGCCTTGTCCTACCTATGGGCCCAATACACCAATCGATAAGGTGATTGAACTTCGCTCTGGAAGGGCTGCCGAGTTGAAGTTGAAAGTGGGCGATATTGTCAAAATTGAGTATTGAGACTTCGGTGCTTTACGGGGATAAAGATTTGGATGGTTGCTCTGTTCAGAGTCTATACTATCGGAATCTATGTTTTTTTTGTAAAAAATGGCACGTCCTATGGTAAAAATCCATCTGTAACGCTACTATTTAAAAACTGTGGTAATAATGTAAAATTCTACTGTCTCCAACCTAAAATCGCAGTCTTAAGGTTTGGCAAAAATATTCCCTTGGGCGCAAGTGTAAATAGTCGCCAATAAGAGAGTATAGGCTATGGAATCTTTGTTACTACATGTGTAATTAAATAACGCACAAAAGTAAACAAAATGGAGCCAATTGAACTAAGTAAAAATACTGCTTGAGAAGTAAGCAGATAATTTGTACAAAAATTTCTATTTTTCAGATTTTCTATGATTTGCCTTTGTTAAAGGCAAATCAAAAAAACTCTGCTGGGGTGTATGGCCGATAACGGCAAAGTGACAGATAAAATACTGGCTATTGGCTACCGAGCAATGGTGAACTGATATATGACAATACATTCTGCACAAGGAGGTGAGACACAAATGTCACCATCAAAATATTCTCGACTGATTAATTTTTTGCAAGAAGATTTGGCAATTTCCACAGCATCGCTGGCAGTGGCGCTTCGGCATCGGGAGCAAGATCCAGGCCCTTTGGCAATGATTCTTTGGCAGTATGGTTTGATTACTCTAGAGCAGTTAGACCAAATTTATGATTGGCTGGAAACGGCATAAGTCATAATAATTTTGGATTTTGGATTTTGGAGTTTGGATTTTGGATTTTGAATTTTAAATTAAAAGTCTTTACCAAAAGACTGTTATCAGAATCTGAAATAATACTATTTATACCAATTCGGTATCATGCTAAGTTGCCAAAATTAGTCTTGTTTGGTGTCAAATAAGCTATGCGACTGTCTTCAGAGCAAATAATACTACTTAAAGTAACTTGGTATAATCTATGATAATTGGAGCATGTTACATCCACTCTACCTTGTGCAAAGCTTGATATATAGGTTTATTAACTTTGGCGGTTTTTACTCATTTATATACAAATTAAAAGAGCGAGTTAAATTATCAACTCGCTCTTTTGATTTAATGCTCAGTACTCAGGACTGACTAAATACTTTAACTGCTGCCGCTATACCAGATCCAGGGGTGAAGTCTTCGTAGCCAAGTTCTCTTAGGGTAACTTCTAAGGATGCTATACAGCTAAGAATATCGCGATCGCTCACAAAGCCCAAGTGACCAATGCGGAAAATTTTGTTACTCAAATGGTCTTGACCACCTGCTAGGGCAATATCAAAGCGTTTTTTCATCAATGACCGAATCTTATCCGATTCAATTCCTTGTGGTGCTACAGCCGTAATCGCCGGACTGGCGGAATTATCTGCTGCAAACAGGGGTAAATTTAACCCTTGAATGGCGGCGCGGGTAGCATTTTTCAGCCGTTCATGTCGAGCAAATATTGATTCCAAGCCTTCCTCTTTCATGATTCGCAACGTGGTGTGTAACGCTACGATCAAGTTCACAGGCGGAGTAAAGGGAGTTGTATTTTTGGCTGTGGCTTTGCGATATTTACCTAAGTCCAAATAATATTTCGGTAACTTCGCAGTTTTGTAAGCTTCCCAAGCTTTGGGGCTGACAGAGACAAAACCCAATCCCGGCGGAATCATATAACCTTTTTGGGAACCGGAAGCGACTATATCCAAACCCCAAGCATCCACAGGTAGATTGAACGCACCCAAGCTAGTGACAGCATCAACGATAATTAAAGCTTCACCGTGTTCTTTGACGTGGCGGTTGATGGTTTCTAAATCATTCAAAACACCCGTCGAGGTTTCGCTGTGGGTAATGATTACGGCTTTAATTTGCTTTTGGGTATCTGCTTGAAGTTTTTCGGCGAATACTGCGGGGTCTAAGGGTTTTCCCCATTCCACCTTAACTTCTTCTACATTCAAACCGTAGGCTTGACCTATTTCTACCCAGCGTTCGCCAAATTTACCATTAGAACCAACTAAAATGCGATCGCCTGGAGAGAGAAAATTAATTATTCCAGCTTCTACAGCACCCGTACCACTGACATTCAGCGTTAGCACATCACTTTGAGTTTGGTGCAGCCACTTGAGGTTTTCCGTCACCTCTGCCAATATGTTGCTAAATTCACTGGTGCGGTGTCCAATTGGGTGCTTGGCTAATGCCAGTAAGGCAGCTTCTGGCACCGGGGTTGGGCCTGGAATCATTAGCATCAGCTTATCGTTCATGTGTGTATCCTAAAAGTAAAATAAAAGTCAAAATTGTGGGAAGTTGGTTAAGTTCTGGTAGCAAATCCTAGATATTCATCTACAAATTCCACTCAGTTGGTCACCAGCCTTGTTGTATATTTTCCAAATTCATAGGAAAAGTATCGTGGGAGTTAATGATCGGTCAGCTTGACCTTTGCAATTTATACGAGATTCCAACTCAGATAAAACCTCTGTTCCAGGCAATCTTACCACACACCTAGACGCCAGGTTAAGGCGTTTGCTCGTAGGAGAGCGGCTATTTTAACCAAAGGTGAAACGTCTATCTAGATGAGGCACAGGTATAATAAATTCTTAAATCTTACCCATAATCCGCCTCTGTTGTTTTTATATAAACACGCTAAATCGTTTTGAAGATCGCGGAAATCGTCAGTGAAAAAGCTGTGTTTTGCTTCAACGAAGGAAGTAACCGCCTACACTATGCGGCAATACGGTTCAGTTAAGGCTGAAAGACTGATTAGTGATATGAAATTTAGGAGCTTCAACTGGTTGTCCAGTACCTCTGTGTGTTGGCTTTTTAGAACGAAACTTTGATACAGGTTTTTTCACAAC
>NZ_JAIVFQ010000006.1 GCF_020829495.1 Nostoc favosum CHAB5714
CTATCGTAATAAAAAATAGAGCCGTGGGGCATCCGGTTCTTAAAGCTCATCGAGTATCCGAAGCAATAGCTGGATTTGGTGAGAAGCCTACACTGTACTGTACTCAGTCAGTGTAGGAGTATGTCACTACGGCAGTTCATCGGCATATTCTGACGCAAATTTTGAAAACCTGAGTGCATTTCCGCACTGATTGAACGGGTGAATGCCCTTGCAGCCTTATCCTCTGGCCACCATTGCAGAGTCGGAAACGTTTCAGCTAGATATTCACAAATAGCCAGAGAATCCCACACAGTTTGCGTCTCGTGCAACAACACAGGTACTTTTCCTGATGGAGAGTATTGCCGAATTTTTGAGGAAGAATCTGGACTGTTGTAGAGAGGAATCCGAATTTCATTGAATTCCAAACCAAATTGTTTCATCACTAGCCAAGGACGGAGTGACCAAGATGAATAATTTTTATTGCCAATTACTAAAGTTAGTTGTGTCATATTTTTAATACCTATAAAGCTGTTCAATCCACATACACACATCAGCTTCAGAACCTGAAGAGAAAGATTTTCCTGTTGCAGGGTCGTAAGCTTGCCAATAGATATTACCGTAGCGATCAACCTTTTGCCGAACTTGTAATTCGTTAGGATCTGCTAGAAGTTTTTTGACAAGATTTTCCCAGATACTATGCAGAGATTTCCAGAAGTTTGAGTTGATTTTTTCCTTGAATAGCGGACTACAATTTATTCTTGTATCTTCTGTTGGTAGACACTTAATGTCATTGTTCATATAATTATTCCTGAAAGTTGCTCAGTAAATAAAACAGTAGCAACATCTCAGTTAGGAATCAAATTATGGCTTGCATACGTTGTATAAATAGGATTTATAGATATGAAAAATCACTAATACAACCTTTTTGCCACAATAAAGTCAGGATGTATATAGCCTTGTTGTCGTCAATTAACCATGAAATTCTCCCAACTTCGAGCCATAGTTGCAGTAGCAGATCGTGGTAACTTTAGTGAAGCAGCCTTAGAATTGCAGCTTTCCCAGCCTGCGATTAGTCATGCGATCGCTACCTTAGAAGAAGAATTAGGTGTGCCTTTATTTGCCAGAGGCCGTCACGGTGCTGTGCTGACACCTGCTGGAGAGCGCATTTTGTATCATGCTCGTCAGGCTATGCAGCATCTAGAGATGATGCAACACGAAGCAAACCTGCATAAAGGATTACACGGTGGCCATGTGCGAATTGCGGCTTTTCGTAGCGTCGCCACCCATTTATTACCAAAAGCGATCGCACAATTTCATAATCAATTTCCAGAAATTGCTGTCACAATCATAGAGTGCCCTGCTTTCACCGATGTAGAACAGTGTTTGCGTGACGGACGTACCGATATTGGTATTACCTGTCTACCAACTGGTGAAGAATTTGACACTTGGGAAATTTTTCAGGATGAGTATCTAGCTTTACTACCACCACATACCAAAATTAGCAGTCCAGAAATTACTTGGGAAGACATAGCAGCCTATCCACCTGTTTTGCTTCCTTGCACACCCTGTGAACGCATTCTTCACAACCACTTGAAGACTTTAGCAATCCCAATAAATACTGCTAGCGACATCCAAGAAGATTCCACAGTCGTTAGTATGGTGAATCAAGGATTGAGAGCAGCTATTATGCCTCGTTTAGCAGCTGTACCCATTCCCCCAAAGGTGCAGGTATACAGTTTACCTGCACCGTTAAAGAGAGTAATTGCAACTGCAATTCTATCTAATGCTCTGCATGTGCCTGCGGTGTTCACATTTTTAGAAATGTTAAAAAAATTTGATTTTTATAGTTTAGCTAAATCCACTTATTAATAATAAAGAATTAAGTTAAGCGACTGCCGTAAGACTTCCAATCGTTCGGGCTTAGTACAGCATTTCATTAATTCGTAGCGAATTAAATTTGGTAATACCCTGCAATGTTAATGCCTCAGCCGCATTAAAAACGCTACGCTTTTACGCAAAACTAAATTTAGCCATATTATTTTTTCTCTCCCTCTGCGCCTCTGCGGTTCGTTCAATATATCTTGCAACTGTTTAATCTCCCGCTAATAAATTTCACAGGCTAATAGCTTAAGTCTACTTCAGTAGACTAAAACCCTTACTTAGTCTTCTTTAGAAGACTTTACCTATTATCCTCAGAATTGATTCTGAGGCGTTTTTTAGGACTGCTGCACGTCTACATTAAAAACCTTACAATCAACTGTAGAGGAGTTTGACATAAGTAATGAACAATACTATCCCCGCCATTATTTTTGACAATATCGAAAAAAACTTTGGTTCCCTAAAAGTTCTTAAAGGAATCACCGGCGAAATCAACCGGGGAGAAGTCGTTGCAGTTATCGGTTCCTCCGGCTGTGGTAAAAGTACTCTACTACGCTGCTTCAACCGCCTAGAAACCATTGACAAAGGACGTTTAATAATCAACGGAGTTAACTTATCCCGGCCCACTCTCAACTATAGCCAACTGCGGCAACTACGAACACAAGTAGGTATGGTTTTTCAACAGTTCAACCTATTTCCTCATCTGAGCGTCTTAGAAAATATGACACTTGCACCGCGTAAAGTCTTGGGAAAAACACCGAAGGAAAGTGCCCAACTAGCAAGGTTATATCTCGAAAAAGTTGGCTTATCTGACAAAGCCTCTGCTTATCCCGAACAACTTTCTGGCGGACAAAAGCAACGAGTAGCGATCGCTCGTAGTCTATGTATGAATCCCCAAATCATGCTATTTGACGAACCCACCAGCGCCCTAGATCCTGAACTCGTCGGCGAAGTTTTGCAAGTGATGCAACAATTGGCATCAGAAGGAATGACAATGGTGGTTGTCACCCATGAAATGCAATTTGCAAAAGAAGTAGCCCATCAGGTGATATTTTTAGACAAAGGTATTGTGACAGAACAAGGCCCAGCTTATGAAGTGCTGACCAATCCCCAAAGCGATCGCCTACGTATTTTCCTCAGTCGCCTCAACGTTAGATAGTTAGGAGTTAGGAGTGAGGAGTTGTAAATTAAAGGTTTTTTCATAACTCATAACTCATAACTCATAACTCATAACTCATTAAAGATACTCACGCAAGAAATCAAAGGGATCATCTTCCCAACAAGGTTCAGGTATCAGCCAAAACAAACTCCTGTTGATGTCGGCTTCAATTTCATCACCGTCGTCTCTATCAAATAGTTCTATCAAAGCTGTCCAATCACGTTCTCTCAGAGACGTTAACGATGGGGCATATACCTGGAGATTATTTAAGTAATTCACGCGCAAAGTTGTGCTTGAGTGCCGTAAAAATTTAGTAGATAAATTTGTAAATAATCAAATTTTTGCTTTGACAACCTTAGTTAAATAGTTATTTTCATACTATTAAATATAGGCTACTCTCATCCAGGGCTATTTCATTCTCATCTAGCCCGCCTCAGAATAAATTCACCTCTCTTATAGCGAAAGTCATCTAAAGATGACTGAGGAAAGGTTCTAGTCCGTTAAAACGGACTTTAGCTAAAAGCCAAAGAACTTTAGTTCTGGGCGGTTTATGTATAGAATGAAATAGCCCTAACTCTCATCAGTGTCTCACAATTTAAATAGGACTACTATAGTATTTATTACATAATTACAAGCTGAATTTACTCAGACCGGAAAAATCCTTGAGGCTGCGACTCGACTAATTCCACACCAAAGACTTCAGCAAAGGACTGTGCTACATAAAAACGCACTTCTTCGCAGGTGATACCTGGAATCCATTCGGCTAAACTGCCTACAGGTTTATCAGAAATACCGCAGGGTACAATGCGCTCAAAGCCTGTCATATCTGGACAAACATTTAATGCAAAGCCGTGCATGGTAATCCAACGACTGACTTTAATACCAATAGCCGCAACTTTTCGCCCTTGTAACCAAACGCCAGTAAAAGCCGGAATTCTTTCTCCCTGCAACCCATAAACTGCCAATATGCGAATTATGACTTCTTCGAGTTGGCGTAAATACCAATGGAGGTCTTTACGATAACGTTGCAGATTTAAAATTGGATACCCCACTAGTTGACCGGGACAATGGTAAGTAACCTCGCCACCCCGTTCAACTCGATGCACATCATATAGACCTTTGTCAATATCAAATTTGAGAAAATCTGAGTTGCTTCCTTGTCCCAGAGTGTAGATGGGTGGATGTTCTAGCAAAATTAATACGTCGTCTAGACTGGGGTTATGGATACGCTCAGTCAGGAGCGATCGCTGCCATCCATGAGCTTCTAAGTAAGGCATTAATCCTTGGTTATACAACAAACAACGGTTTTTGTGTGTTTTCATACTATGGATTATGCCAAAAATCAACTGCATTAAGCGCTAAATATATTTCAAATTACAGAATTGGAATCAAAAAATGTCAAGATTTGCAAAGGATTTTAAAGGAAAGTCAAGGGAACATGCATTAGAAAATACAAAGTGCTAGCTTGAATATACAACCTCAATAATAGGTTTTTAGGAGGAATTCTCTGCAATAAGCATCATGCCAAGACGATAAAGACGAATGTACTGGCTGATGACTCTCATAACATTAGTTTGCATTTAAAACAGAATCAAATTTCCACAAAGGCTTGTATTATTAAACAACAGCAAGCAAACTTCAACCGAACACAGAAGGAGCAACTATCAACAGTTCTGTAAGCGTTGTTTTAACACAGAAGACAGTTACAGGAGCTACTGCTCAAATTTCCTCACCAAAGAATTCTAGGTGGATATCCAATTGGATATCAGCGCAGAGATGAGGAGTAAAATCAAGGGTATAATGAGCAAAAGCCTAGATGCAGTAAGTTTAGAAAAGCTTACCAGCAGTACATAGAAAGAGTTCACAATTTGTTTTGGCGGGAGTAATAGACTTACCGCAATTTCTTTTCATACAAAGCAAATTCACACATTAAATATTCAGTGGGAGAGTTTACATGAAGCTTGTCATCCACGGCAAAAATATTGAAATCACCGATGCGATTCGGGAATATGTACATCAAAAGATTGAAAAAGCAGTTAGTCACTTCCAGAGCATTACAAATGAAGTAGATGTGCATCTTAGCGTAGCCCGTAATCCTCGAATTAATACAAGACAAGCGGCTGAAGTAACTATTTATGCTAATGGTAACGTTATCCGTGCTGAGGAAAGCAGCGAAAACCTCTATGCCAGCATTGACTTAGTTGCAGATAAAATTGCCCGTCAACTGCGGAAATACAAAGAACGGCGTCAAGACCAGAAAACTCAGTCCCAACCAGAAGAAGTAGTTGTTGTAGAGTCGGTAGTTACAGATTTAATTGGCGATCGCACCCCCGAATTACCCAACGAAGTCGTTCGCACGAAATATTTTTCCATGCCGCCGATGACTCTTGCAGAAGCCCTGGAACAACTGCAACTCGTAGGGCACGACTTTTATATGTTCCGCAATTCTGAAACTGGAGAGATTAATGTAATTTATGAACGCAACCACGGCGGTTATGGTGTGATCCATCCCCGCAATGGTAACGGTCATACTAACGGCAAGAATGGGAAGTCAACCCAGGCTAATATTGTCATGCCGGAAAAGTTGCATTCTAAATAAGGGAATGGGGCATGGGGCATGGGGAATGGGGAGATGAGGGAGAAAGAACCAATGCCCAATGCCCAATGCCCAATGCCCATTTCCCTATTTCGCAATCTGTTGCAAAGTTTTCAGCGCTTCCTCAACATGACCTTTAAAGTTAAACATTGAATCAAAGACGTATTGCACAACTCCCTGTTGGTCAATAACGTAAGTAACGCGACCAGGGAATAAGCCAAAGGCTGCTGTTGCGCCATATAGCTTCCGTACTTGGTCGCCTTTGTCAGTTAACAGGGTAAAAGGTAGATTATATTTCGCAGCAAATTTTTGGTGAGATTCGCTGGAGTCAGCACTCACGCCGACAATTTCAGCGCCAGCGTTTTTAAACACTTCATACTGATCGCGAAAGGCGCAGGATTCAGCCGTACATCCGGGTGTGTCGTCCTTGGGGTAAAAATATAGGACAACAGCTTTTTTGCCGCGAAAATCTTGGAGGCTAATTGTTGAGCCGTTTTGAGCGGGTAAAGTGAAATTAGGAGCGGTATCTCCAACTTTAATTGGCATAGCGAGTGATGGTAATTACTTAACAAAATTTTACCTTGTATC
The DNA here is from genome assembly GCF_020829495.1 of Nostoc favosum CHAB5714. Classification (GTDB taxonomy): domain Bacteria; phylum Cyanobacteriota; class Cyanobacteriia; order Cyanobacteriales; family Nostocaceae; genus Nostoc; species Nostoc favosum. The sequence continues at coordinate 6,201 of NZ_JAIVFQ010000006.1, forward strand.
CAAGTCTATAAATTTTGCTTGATTACCTGCATCAAGCGGGGTAGCTTGGATACTCAGCTAACATAAAATTCCGCCTATGCGCCTGACTTCACTAGATGTTTTTCGCGGCATTACCATCGCTGTGATGATTCTCGTCAATATGGCGGGAGTCGCAGATGATGTATATTCTCCCTTAGCCCACGCCGATTGGCACGGTTGCACACCAACTGACTTGGTATTCCCTTTCTTTCTGTTTATTGTTGGTGTAGCGATGACTTTCTCGCTGTCAAAGTACACCGAAGGTAATACAACCTCAGCTATTTACTGGCGCATCTTACGCCGCGCCGCCATTCTCTTTGCCTTGGGATTGCTACTAAATGGCTTTTGGAATCAAGGTATTTGGACTTTTGATTTGAGTACTATCCGCATTATGGGAGTGTTGCAGCGCATCAGCATTACCTATCTGCTGGCTTCCTTAATAGTTCTCAACCTTCCGCGTAAAGGTCAATGGATACTGGCAGCAGTGCTACTCATCGGCTACTGGCTAACAATGATGTATGTAGCAGTACCCGATTTTGGCGCAGGAGTTCTGACGCAAGAAGGTAATTTCGGCGCTTATGTTGACCGTTTGATTATTCCCAAAGCACATCTATATAAAGGTGATGGTTTCAACTTTATGGGAGATCCAGAGGGACTGTTCAGTACTATTCCCGCGATAGTAAGTGTCCTCGCTGGCTACTTCACTGGTCAATGGATACGCAGTCAACCTGTCAAGTCACGCACAAGTATCGGGTTAGCATTATTTGGAGTTGGTTGTTTAATTATCGGTTGGGCGTGGGGGTGGACATTCCCCATCAACAAAAAGCTGTGGACAAGTTCTTATGTAATCTTTACTAGTGGTTGGGCGTTACTTTTGCTAGCAGCTTGTTATGAATTAATCGAAGTCCGGCTGAATCGTCGCTGGAGTAAACCTTTTGAAATTATGGGCTTAAATGCGATCGCACTTTTCGTTCCATCCGTTTTGTTGATTAAAATCTTAGTCAGAACCACTATCGGCACAGGCAAAGATGCTCCCAGTACTTACAATTGGATTTACCAGAATTTTTTCGTATCTTGGGCGGGAGTTTTGAATGGTTCCCTGTTTTTCGCCATAGTCACCGTGTTGTTGTGGTGGGCTGTTGGTGTTCTGATGTATCGCCAACGCTGGTTTCTCAAAGTGTAAATTTGCGTAAGTCCTAATTTTGTCTAATTCACTCAAACTATTAATCCATAGAAAAATTGTGAGGTAATGGATGCGTCGCATGAAATTTTGGGTGTTTTTGCCAATTGCGTTGATATTTTGCTGCTCAGATCAACTGTTTCAATCTAACCCATCTGTAGCCTACTCTAACCCAGCAGTAGTTCCACAAACTAGTCCGACTTTATCAAAAGTGAGTTACCTTTCATCGTTGGAACAAGAGGTAATTGTTGAAACAAATAAGGTACGAACAAATCCCAAATCATACCTCCCGATTCTAGAAAACTATAGAAAGCGCTTTGAGGGAAACCTGGTAAACGTTTCTAATAATACCTATTGGCAAACTCAAGAAGGAGTCAAAGCAGTTGATGAGGCGATCGCATTTTTGAAATCAGCACCTCCTGTGGGAGCATTGAGTCCATCTAAGGGTATGTCTTTAGGAGCAAAAGACCATGTTAAAGACCAAGGCCCAAAAGGTGCTACAGGTCATAATGGTAGCGATGGTAGCAACCCCTTTACTCGCATCAACCGCTATGGTAAATGGCAAACAACCGCAGGCGAAAATATCACTTATGGCTTCAACACTGCTGAAGATATTGTCATGCAATTAATTATTGATGATGGTGTGCGCGATCGCAGTCATAGAAAAAACATTTTTAACGGCGCTTTTAAAGTGTCTGGTGTTGCTTATGGAATTCACAAATCATATAGAACAATTTGTGTAATTAACTACGCTGGTGGGTATAGGGATAAATAATTTGAGTTAGGAAGTGGGGACAAATACCGAAGGTTCTGAATTATTGTACTTAAAAGCAGGCGTAATAAAGTAAAAATATTTTTTGTCCTTTACGTTACAATGTTAACTAGGTTACAACAGGTATTAAGTAATCCTTTTTGAACACTCAAGGAACAAAGACGAGCGCAGCGTTATCTATACTCTTGATCAACTCATTTCCGTTCTTCTTAAGGAGCTGATCGAAGTTCTGATGTGTAACAGCCGCTTCTAAAATTCCGAATAAAGAAGTGTCTACAAACTTCTCTGTGTGTTGAAAATTATTATTTTTTCTAATTCACTAAATTAATCCATAGAAAAAATTGTGAGGTAATGAATGCATCGCATTAAATTTTGGGTACTTTTGCCAGTTGCCCTGATTTTCGGCTGCTCAAATCAACTGTTTCAATCTAGCCCGTCTGTGGCAAACTCTAACCCAGCAGTAGTTCAACCAACGAGTCCAACTTTATTAGCAAAGGCAAGTTATCTTTCACCACTGGAACAACAGGTAATTGTTGAAACAAATAAGGTACGAACAAATCCCAAGTCATATCTCCCGATTTTGGAAAACTATAAAAAGCGCTTCCAGGGGAACCGAGTCAAAATTTCTAATAATACCTATTTGCGAACTCAAGAAGGAGTCAAAGCAGTTGATGAGGCGATCGCATTTTTGAAATCAGCACGTCCTGTAGGGGCGTTGAGTGCATCTAAAGGTATGTCTTTAGGAGCAAGAGACCATGTTAAAGACCAAGGCCCAAAAGGTGCTACAGGTCATAATGGTAGCGATGGTAGCAACCCCTTTACTCGCATCAACCGCTATGGTAAATGGCAAACAACCGCAGGCGAAAATATCAGCTATGGCCCAAACACCGCCCAAGATATTGTCATGCAATTAATTATTGATGATGGTGTGCGCGATCGCGGTCATAGAACAAACATTTTTAACGGCGCTTTTAAAGTGTCTGGTGTTGCTTATGGAACCCACAAATCATATAGAACAATTTGTGTAATTGATTACGCTGGTGGGTATCAGGAAAAAACGTAAACGTGAGTTCCACTAACCTCTCCCTGCTTTGAACTTTAGTTCAAAGTATACAGTGTAAGCCTGTGGACGTATCTAAACAGAAGATAACCAATCATCCTAAAGAAGACGGTTGAAACAGGAATCCCCGTCTTTTTAGTGCTAGGGAGTGTCAAAGAATCTGATAATGTGATGCATAAGGCTTTTGGTGACTGATAACATTGACCGCTATCTTCAACCAATCAATATAAGTCTGTTCTCTTCGGATCACCAACTCCAGCACAAGCCTTTGCATTACTTGCTCACGCTTGGCAGACTCATCACCAAGTGATGGCAAATCAATGATTTCACATTCAGCAAGCTTTTTGCTTCGAGCCGCTAATTGTTCTTCCAGTAGGTAAACGATAGTTTCATTTGGCAACTGATCTGCAAAATGCAACTGGACTAGCATTGGTTCTCGTACAGTCGGCAAGGGCTGATGAGTTCCAAGCCATCGGGCGAATTCGGCTTTTCCTGGCTCCGTTACGCTGTAGACTTTGCGGTTAGGGCGATCGCGCTGAATCTCAATTGTACAGGTAATCCAGCCTTGCTCAACTAGCTTATCGAGAGTTCTGTAAATTTGTGCCTGGTCTGCTGGCCACAAATGGGCAATGCATTGATCAAAGCAGCTCGTTTTGAGGTCATAGCCCGTCATTTCCTGCTGCTGAAGAAGACCTAGAATTACGTATGCTAGCGACATTAAGACAGTTTTCCCATAATTGATATTTTCCCGATAGGTTCTACACTATGTACTTCTTATAAGTTTATGCTAATATATGAGTAATCAAATATAAGATACAACAGTTATAAAAAAATATGTTGATTGTCATGCGTCTTAACAAGGAAACTGAATACATGAACTGAGGTTGGGCAGATAGCTAATGATGCTGTTTGCACAAGACAGTGAGGAAGTGGCGATGTATGTTGAGTGCCGCTCCCGCCGTAAACCTGCGGGGATCTTGCTACGCCATCATTGGATATGCTCCTCATCGCTAGCGTATGACTCAACAAACTAGTTGTTCGCTACAGTCTATTCGTGATGAATACTGACGCAGCAATCATTTAAGCCATTGAAGACTATCGTAACGAAAGGATGGGTAACATTGACTTCTAACACACTTTCACAAAGAATACGTCAACATCAATATCTGCGTGATTTACGAAATAAATTACTCCACCTTCATAAGATGTTGTTGGATACAGAACGCATTGCCTACGAACAAGTTAGTGGACGAGTATCAAGCGGAGAACTACTTCAGCTAGTTATCGCTCATGAACAATTTGCTTGGCTACATCGCATTTCTGAGATGGTTGTGCAAGTTGATGAAATGCTCGAAGCAGATGAACCGATAGCAATAGAGGATTTTGAAAAGTTGATTGCTGATGTCCGCACGCTGATTATACCGTTAGAGACGGGCAATACCTTCGAGAGAAAGTATTACAACGCTCTCCAGCGCGAACCTGCTGCTGTGTTGGCACATGCAGAAATATCAAGATTTCTCACGTCTAAGGTTTAAGGTAGCCCTGTCAAAGTGACATGGCAAGACTTGGGGCTTACAGCTATTTTCAGGTAAATAGACCACGCGGTAGGGGTTTAGCAATGCTAAACCCTTACAACAAATGTGGTTCAAATACATGAAAACTGTCATTGCGATTAGACATCTCCAGAAATTAAATATGCGTTATCTACAACCCTTGTAGAGACGTAGCATTGCTACGTCAAAACAATTCTTTCTTTTTCGGAGATGTCTATTGCGATCGCAACACCTGCTGTTTAGATTTATTTCCCCTGTCTCCGTTCTTTAACTGCATAGCCGTAGGGCAAAGCCCAGTTAGGTTCCTCATCCAAATGGCAACGTGCATGAATCGACCAATATGGATCGCGGAGCATTTCTCGACCGATGAGAACTAAATCCGCACATCCACGAGTAATTACTTGGTTGGCATACTCAGCCTCCTTTATCATCCCCACAGCCCCAGTCCTAATCCCAGCCTCTTCTCGGATTTTGGCAGCAAAAGGCACTTGATAACCTGTCTGCACCGGAATCCTGGCATGAGGGACTAAGCCTCCTGTGGAAACATCGATTAAATCAACGCCTAATTCCTTTAGTTCACAGGATAATATCATTGACTGCTTGAGATCCCAACCTCCCTCTACCCAGTCGGTAGCAGAGAGGCGCACAAAAAGCGGCATCCCGCTTGGCAGAATCTCTCGGATTCGTCTTGTCACCTCCAGTAACAAACGCATTCGGTTCTCCAACGAACCTCCGTAACGATCTGTTCGTTGATTACTTAGCGGCGAAAGAAAGGAATGCAGTAGATATCCATGAGCCGCATGGATTTCGATAATCTGAAAGCCCGCTTGAACGGCACGCTACGCTGTGGCAACGAAGGCTTCAATCACCTCTTCAATCCCAGCCTCATCGAGGGCTATGGGAACGGGGCCGCCCTCTTGAAACGGAATTGGGCTTGGCCCGACTACAGTCCAACCGCCTTCTTCAGGTGTTAACGGTGTACCACCCAGCCAGGGAACATTGCAACTCGCCTTCCGGCCAGCATGGGCTAATTGAATCCCTGCGATCGCTCCTTGCTCACGAAGGAAACGTACAATCCTAGCTAGTGGCTCGATGTGCATGTCGTCCCAAAGACCAAGATCGCCGGGGGTGATTCGCCCTTGGGCTGTCACGGCTGTAGCTTCCACTACAATCAGATGAGTGCCTCCAGCAGCCCGACTCCCCTGCTCCCCCTGCCTCCCCTGCCTCCCCTGCTCCCCCTGCTCCCCCTGCTCCCTCATAACCCAGCAAACCACTCATAGCCCTGATCCTCCCAATAGCCTTTACGAGGTAACAAATTGCTGACGAATGTAATTTGAGTCACCCACTTGCTTTGCTTGTAGCCCAGTTTAATTGGGGATGCTAGACGCATAGGCGCACCATTATCAACTGATAAAGGTTGTCCATTCTTTTGATAAGCCATGAGAGTTTGGGGATGTACAGCAGAGGCAATATCCCAGCTTTCATAGTAGCCATCAGCAGATTTAAAGTAGACATAGCGGACATTTGACTTAGGCTGTACCAGCGTTACCAAGTCTCGTAATCGCACGCCTCCCCATTGAGCGATCGCAGCCCAGCCTTCAACACACACATGGCGAATTACCATTGAAGTCAAGGGGAGTTTTTGAATATCTGCCATACTCAATTGCATCGGGTTACTAACCTCGCCATCAATCATCAGGCGAAACTGCGCCGGATCAATTTGCGGGGTGAAGTCAAAGGTATTAATCAGCAATTTGTCTGGTTCTATGGCACTAACAGGAAATTCCGGTACTGATTTTTGACTTAGCAGGAGTGCTTCAAGACGTTGGTTTAATGGCTCAGATATTTGCCGCAGATTATCTGAGAACAAATTTGTCCCACAGCCACCTAAAAGAAAGCCTACCCCTGAAAGTCCAGATACTTGCAGTAATCGGCGACGGGATAGGGTGCGTTTGGGAAGAATCAGACTCATAAGTACCTCTACAGGAACATAGACTTAACTAGACGGATGCTTCCTAGCTTTAGCGCAAGTAAAGATTGAGGAATTGTAAATAGTATGACAGTGGGGACAGTGATAAAATCACTAAGGAAAGTGGATTAAATAAAATGCAAAACTTCATCAATTATCTAGCTTCCCTCTCCAATATATCGGAGAGGGATTGAGGGTGAGGTAAGCCAGGGACAGAAATTGTATGTTATTTAATTCTTATTCCTAAACTAAAACTTAATATGCGATGCCTACGGCGGCGAGCTACGCAACCCAATTTCTTTGTGTAATATTTTGTTATTGAAGAATATCTGCGCTTTCATGCTCCTGATAATAATCTATCGGCAACAGAGGAACAAAGCGACTTTTAAGCAACGCCTGGGACATGCGATCGCTAACTAGCAATTAGGGTGGGTAACAGTGCCCACCCTAACTACTTTAACTTGCTACTGCCTCAGCAGGAGCTGCCTCAGCAGCAGTTATGGGTAAATAAACACTAACTTTTTTACGGGTTTTGCCCTTTCTCTCAAACATTACAACACCGTCGATTAAGGCAAAAAGAGTGTCATCGCTACCAATACCGACATTGTTACCAGGGTGGAATTTGGTACCACGCTGACGCACGAGAATGTTTCCTGCACGTACAACTTGACCACCATAACGCTTAACACCCAGACGTTGGGCATTAGAATCACGACCGTTGCGTGTACTACCTGTTCCTTTCTTATGAGCCATGATTTCCTCTTGTGTATCTTCTCTTTATTATTATTCAGCAGCAGTTTCAACTTCTTCGGCAGGAGTCTCATCTAAAACGGGGGTTTCCTTCTCCGTTTCTCCTTGGAAAGCAAATACTGCACCATTAAGGGTGATGGAGTCAATCATAAGTCTGGTAATTTCCTGACGATGCCCCCGCTTTTTGCGGGTTTTCTTTTTGGGCTTCATCTTGTATACCAAGACTTTACGACCTCTGTAATGTCGCATTACAGTGCCTTCTACAGTTGCACCTGTCACTAGTGGCTGTCCAATGGTAACTTCACCATCGTGCTGCACGAGTAATACAGAGTCTATTGTAACTTTTTCATCTGGTTCGATCGCAAGCAGTTCAATATCGTAAAACCGCCCTGGCTCTACTCGTATTTGTTTGCCGCCAGTTTCAATAATCGCGTAGGTCATGGAATTGTCCTTGAGGTTGCCGTACAGGTAGCTGGTTTTTATCTCGTGTAGAGACGATGCAGCCAGCTTTTGTAATATGTCTACCTGATCCGAGCAGGAATTAGACAGACAATCTAACATACTATTTTATGAACAGGTGTCAAGTCAAGCTTTTATTTGCCAAAAGTCGTTATGACTGAATCACCCACGCAAATAATGTAAAATGCATTGATAATTCAAAATCAATGTTACAGCGTATTTCAGGTAAATGAAGTACACGGGTAGGGGCACAACATGTTGTGCCCCTACAATTATCTGTACCTCACGCCTGTTGCAATCTGCTGTATTTAGTTAAATACTGCTTCCATCTTAGGGCTGACTTTTATAAACGAGCAGAAATATTTAGATTAAAACTTATATTTTCTTATCAGAATCTACACAATTATCTTCTTTGTTTTAAAATTAAACTTACACTCTTAATCTAAAGGTTCTTCACTAAAATTTAGTGATTTCACAGGAGTCAAATTACTAGATTCAAACCTGATATTTAAAACAGGAGATAGACTGTCATGACACAGCAAAATGCTACCCGACTTTTTGAAGCCGTAAAACAAGATCAAGCACTACAGCAAAGACTCAAAGCAACAGCTAATCCAGAAGCCTTCGTCAAGATTGCTCAAGAGCGTGGCTATGATTTCAGCGTCGAAGAACTGGACAATGAAATTAGCAAATTGTCTGAAGAAGATTTAGCCGCCATTGTTAATCCAGGATGGGGGAATAGACGGCACATTAATCCTAGATAATTCCTGTTCTAGGAAACCGAAATTATAGGAACAACTGAATTGATAAGTTTTGCTCCTCAAGGGGATAGCGTTGCATCATCTCCTTTAGGGGCATTTTTGTTAAACTAAACAACTATTGGTATTAGTCATTGGTCATTGGGTATGGGGATTCAATACGGTTCGGTTAAACCCAAAAAATGAAAATGTGTAGGTTGGGTTGAGGAACGAAACCCAACATATTCTGGGGTTTGTTGGGTAACACGAATGTTCAACCCAACCTACAAATATTCTTAACCGAACCGTATTGTATGGGGATTGTTATTCTGTTCCTTTGCATCACCATTTCCCACTCACTTCCCACCTGCTTAACTCATGAGTTAGGATGACTATATTTTAATCAGGTGATATGGAAAGAATAGAAGTTGAGCAAAGAACTATTTTAATTGGTTTGACAGGTAGCCACGGCTATGGTTTAAATCGTCCTGATTCAGACTTTGATTATCGGGGAGTATTTATCGCACCCAAAAGGTATTACTTAGGATTTGATCACATAGAACAAAAAGATGCTGGTTGGGATGAACCAGGAATATTTCCATTCGTTGATGGCAACAAAGACACAGTTATATATGAATTAAGAAAAATCCTCCAGTTATTAGCGGGCGCGAATCCCAATGTCTTAGAATTGCTCTGGTTAAATAACTATCCTTTTTTAAACGCAGTCGGACAGCATTTAATTAATCATAAACAGTTATTTTTGAGCAAGAAGGTAAAACATACTTACACTGGTTATGCCTTTGCCCAAATCAAAAAAATGGAAACTCATCGTAAATGGTTGTTAAAGCCACCGCAAAAAAAACCAATACCATCTGACTTCGCCATAGAAGACGAAGCACCCCTTAGCAAAGATGAGTTAAATGCTTTTTTGGAGTATCTTTATAATTTAATCAGAGGACGGATTGAGTTTTTGGAAGAAGCGGAACAATTATATCAATTGCTGACGGCAGATATTGATTTTAAAGGCGTGTTGAAACAATACACTTTGCCAGATGAAACTTTGGAATATACCCAAAAGTTAACCAATAGCCGTAAAGATTTTATCCGCCTACTTCAGAAAAGCCAAAGTTATCAAATAGCTTTAAGAGAATGGAAGGCTTACTTATCTTGGCAGGAAAATAGAAATCCGGCTAGGGCAGAAATGGAAAGAAAGTCGGGTTTTGACCTCAAACATGGGATGCACTGCATTAGATTGCTACGCAGTGGAGTAGAAATATTGCGGCGAGGTGAAGTGATTGTAGATAGGAGAATAGCTGGTGATTTTGAGGATTTAAAAGCTATTTTAAAAGGTGAGTATTCTTATGAGCAGGTGATGAAAAAGGCAGAAGATTTGGTCTCTGAAATGGAAATTGTTTACGAACAATCTGCTTTACCTCACAAACCTGATTTAGAGCAAATTAATGAGTTGTGTATGGAATTGGTGGAAATGCAGAATTGGTAAATGAAAAAGGAGAGACGCGATTAATCGCGTACAGGAGAGACGCGATTAATCGCGTCTGTACAGGAGTTAGGAGTTTCTAATTAATTTCTCACTCATAACTCATAACTCATAACTAATTTTATAGAGCGTACATTAAATCAGCAAAACCATAGAGGCTGATGATGAGCAATAGCGATGCTGTTAGTTGGGTAATTCGCGTCTGGGGTGAGGGCGCGATCGCTTCCCGCACTAAGATAGAAATAGATGCCCCAACTACTAAGCTCAAGCCTAAGATTAAATAGGGCTTATCTGGTAAAATACTGGCTATTGCAAGCAGTGCGATCGCTAATAAGAGCATTAATAATTCTACAAACCTGGGCGGGTTGTATTGGCTAGATAGAACAAAGCTGTTGAACCAAAAAGACCAAAATCTCATAGTCAGTGTTGAGTTAGGAGTTAGGAGTTAGGAGTTAGGAGTTAGGAGTTAGGAGTTATGAGTTAGGAGTTAGGAGTTATATAGTCAGTGCTGAATGCTGAGTTAGGAGTTGTGAGTTATATACTCAAGTCTTGACTGAGGAATTAAAGTTGTGAGTTATGAAGCAGCTTTCCATTCAAAACTTCTAACTCCTGTACAGACGCGATTAATCGCGTCTCTACTTTTAACTCCTCACTCTTAACTTTTAACCCCTTGCCCCTAACTTTTGACCTGTGCCGTTTTTTTGTGCAATATCACTTTCTGGTAATTCAACCCCAAAGACGCGGCTAAAAACTTTGGCGACTTTGTAGCCAGAATCAATCGATTCTAAGGGGTCTTTCCGCAGTCTGTGACGCAAGCATAGCGTAATTACGCGGTGGATATCATCAACTGTAACTTCAGTACGTCCTTCATAAGCTGTTAAGGCTTTGGCGGCGCGGTTACTAACAATGTCACCCCGCAAACCATCTACATCCAGTTCTGAGCAGACTTCAGAAATTTTCACCCGTAGTTCATAGTCCATTTTCACTTCTGGCAAAAGCTGTTGAGCATTGACAATTTGCTCTTGCAGTGCTTCTTGCTGGGGTTTGTAATTTTCGAGAAATACTGGAGGATTTTGGTCAAAATCCGCCCGTTGTTCCACGATTTGCACCCGCAAGGCTGGTTCCTTTACGGTGTGAATTTCTGCGTGCATCCCAAAGCGATCAAGCAGTTGCGGGCGTAGTTCGCCTTCTTCCGGGTTTCCAGAACCCACAAGAACGAAACGTGCTGGGTGACGGATAGAAATACCTTCCCGTTCTACAGTGTTCCATCCACTCGCGGCGGAATCTAGTAGCACGTCTACGAGGTGGTCATCTAGTAAGTTGACTTCATCCACATAGAGAATGCCCCGGTTAGCCTTTGCCAGTAGTCCCGGTTCAAAGGCTTTGACACCTTCAGATAAAGCTTTCTCAATGTCGATTGTGCCACAAACTCGGTCTTCTGTAGCTCCTAGCGGCAGGTCTACCATTTGGACTTTTTTGTGAGCTACAGGAATTTCCGCCCCTTGTTCTAATAGTTGGCGGACTTCATCGCTCATCAAGTCAGGGTCGCTAGGATCGCTACTGAAGGGGTCATTGGCAACCACAGAAATTTCTGGCAGCAGATCCGCCAGCGCCCGGATAGTTGTGGATTTCCCGGTGCCGCGATCGCCCATGATCATTACACCACCTATTTTGGGGTCAATCACGTTCAATAGCAACGCCAGTTTCATTTCTTCCTGGCCCACAATTGCCGTAAAAGGAAATACCACGCGACGCGCACTTGCCGTGGATTGAGCAGTTGGACTCACTAAATTACCTTAACAATATTTTTCTTATTACAGTTCTCTATTGTGACACAGGTGGGGTGTGGGGGAATGTGAAGATCAGGGGGCAGGGGAGGTAGGGGGAGATGAGGGAGTGAGGGGGATGAGGGAGATGAGGGAGATGAGGGAGATGAGGGAGATGTTGCAGTAAGTTTTTCCCCTCTGCCCAATGCCCAATGCCCAATGCCCAATGCCCATACCAATATCTATTGGGCACAAATGCCTACTAGCTGCGTCAACTATCTTAATTTGTCTGCTTTAGTTTTTCTGGTGCAAAAGTTCTATAAGCAGGGAACGAACAACTACCAACTCATTAATTCAATACTAAGCATAAATACTTGTAGACTATATGGTTAGTAGATTCAATCATAAAAACGAGCAATGGCGTGTGTGGGTAGCTAATGCATCATTCAAATTTATGAAATCACCTTTTATTGTTCAAAGTTGGCAGCGATTACTCAAGTCTTTTTTTCCGATTCTCATTTTAATATCCTTTGTTACTGTATTGTTGGTAGACAGTTTCACCCCTGCGATCGCACAGATACCCCGTCAGGAAATTCGCGGGGTTTGGATGACCACTAATGATTTTCACACCCTTAAAAATCGGGATAAAGTGCAGGATGCGGTAAGTCAATTACGGCGGATGAACTTCAACACCATCTATCCTGTGGTGTGGAATTCTGCCTATGTAATGTATCCTAGTGCGATCGCACAACGTGCAGGTATTCAACCTTTTGTCTCCAAAGGTTCAGATGGACATGATATTCTTGCAGACCTAATTAACCAAGCCCATCGCAAAGGATTGCTAGTAATTCCCTGGTTTGAATTTGGTTTCATGGCTCCCCCAACTTCAGAATTGGCACAGAATTATCCTGATTGGTTCACACAAAAGCGGGATGGTAGCCAAACTTCAATCAGTGCGGCTGGTGAGGTGATGTGGCTCAATCCGTTCCATCCAAAAGTGCAACAGTTCATCACCAATCTCGTGCTAGAAACTGTCACTCAATATGATGCCGATGGCATTCAGTTTGACGACCACATGAGTTTGCCTCACGAATTTGGTTACGACCAATATACAGTTGCTTTGTACACCAAAGAAACGAAGAATCCTCCGCCAACTAATTCCCAAGATGCGGCATGGGTAAAGTGGCGGGCAGATAAAATTACGGCCTTCATGGTACAACTTAACCAAGCTGTAAAACAGAGAAAACCCCAGGCGATTTTCTCTGTTTCTCCTAATTACTATGATTTTGCTTACAAGTTTCACCTGCAAGATTGGCTAAGTTGGATTCGGCTAAATATTGTAGACGAGTTAATTGTGCAAATTTATCGTCCGGATCTGCAAAGTTTTGTAGCTAATATTTCCCGCGCAGAAATTCAAGAAGCGCAACAAATAATTCCAACTGGAATTGGCATTATGACAGGGTTACGAAATAATCCAGTTCCCATGCAGCAAATTAAGTCTCAGGTGCGGGCTGCCCAAGAACGCGGTTTAGGCGTAACCTTCTTTTATTATGAAAGTCTTTGGAACGATGCTCTAGAACCTTTAAACGAGCGCCAAGCTGGATTTGCGACTCTCTTTCGATCTCCCGCACTCCGCGCCAAAGTTGAATAACTTTTCTATTGAAGATTATGTTATAGCTAGTAAGGGCTTGTCTTTGCCCATTGGTGTCAACTTAAGCGAAAAATCGCTTATCTGTTGGCTTCCACGCCCGCCCAGAAATGAATTTCTTTGGCTTTTAGCTAAAGTCTACTGAAGTAGACTAAAGATTTTTCGGATTATTTAGTCATCTTTAGATGACTTGAGCTATTAGCAAGGAACTTCAGTTCCTTGTGGGACATGAGTTTTGCGTTAAGTTGACACCAATGGGCAATGCCATGCCCCTACGATAATCTATATGTATCAAGGTTTTCGTGAATTGGTATTACTGGACTAGAAATTAAGGTTTTTACGCGGAGACATCCCGCTATACCTGAGAGTTGGAGATGGGAATGAATCGGACTCAGCGATGTTTGCTACCATAATCACTGATTTTCAAAGGCAGTGGCAGATAGATGCTTTGTTTGTTGCAGATGCGGCACTTTACACTGAAGAAAACTTGCAACAAATGAAACAACTTCGTTGGGTATCAAGAGTACCAGGCACCCTAACTGCGGCCAAAATGCTGTTAGAGAACATCCCAGAACAAGCATTCAATGACAGTGCAATACCTGGGTATGAGATAGCACCAATTTGTAGTGAGTATGGTGGTATACAACAACGTTGGTTAGTAGTTGAAAGTCAAGCTAGAAAAGATGCCGACCTCAAGCAGTTGGAAAAACGTTTGGCTAAGCAATTATCAAAAGCCCAATCGGAACTTCGGCTGTTGTTAAACCAAGAATTCGCTTGCTCAAAAGATGCTCTGATTGCTGCACAACGGCTCAGTTCTAAGTTGTCCTTACACCAATTAGTTGATATCCAGGTCAAGGAGGTGAAAAAATATACTGGACGTGGCAGACCCGGGAAAAATTCTTCCCCTATCTTTTACTATCAAGTTGATGCTTCACTAGCACCAAAGGAAACTGCCATCGCCGTCGAAACCAAACGAGCCGGAAGATTTATCTTGGCAACGAATGTCCTTGATGACAATACACTTACCGATGATGATGTATTAAGTGAATACAAGGCACAACAGTCTACTGAGCCGGGTTTCCGATTTCTTAAAGATCCTTTATTTTTTACTTCCAGTGTTTTCCTCAACTCAACTGAGCGAGTTGCTGCATTAGCAATGGTTATGGGTTTGTGTCTGCTGGTTTATAGTTTGGGTCAAAAAGCTCTACGCCAGGCATTGGAAAGGGCGAAAAAAACTATTGATAATCAATTGGGTAAACCGACTTCTACTCCTACTTTGCGCTGGGTATTTCAATGTTTTATGTCGATTCATTTGCTTACAGTTGACCAAATCAAGCAAATTGCTAACTTAACCCCGGAAAGGCAATTGATTCTTCAGTTTTTTGGTTCCCCTTGTCGAAAATATTATCTTCTTTCTTAACTAACCTGCGGAATGTGGGGTTCCAAGGATACATCTGCCATTTTGCGTCTTTAGGAGTAGGATAAATTACGCTTCTCACAAATTATAGTATTTTTGCCTGATTTCCTTGATAAACTAACCCCGATCGCCAGTGCAACTCCTCATCGTCTTAACCTAGAGATATAGTATTGCGATCGCTATTCCATTCTGATGGTACTGCGATCGCTGCATAAATATCGATTAGCAAAGATTTCACCCTGTGCTAATTTTGCGTCGTAACGCACTCTACAGAACTAAAATATCTAAAGTGGGGGATATGGTATTGCGATCGCTATATGCTTTTATATATTATGATGGTACTGCGATCGCTGCATAAAATCGATAGGGTAACTTTTATCGCAATCAAAGCACGTCAAGCTTGACTCCAATCTTGCAACTCTAGTGCTTCAATTCTACCGAAATGACGCTGATTATGAGTAATCATAACTAGATTATTGGCAATGGCAACCCCAGCAATGAGCAAGTCAATATCGTCGATGGGAATCCCTTGGAGCCGCAAGTTTGCGTAGATATCTGCGGATAGGGTGACTGATTGTTCAGTAAGGGGTAAGACAGTATTTTGGGCGACAAACTCCAAAAACAAAGCGAGTTGCTTTTGGGCATCACGGTGCTTTAAGCCGCTGAGAATTTCGTAATAAGTGATGATACTAATGTTGATTTGACGATAGGTTATCAAGTAAGTCTGAAACTGAGCTACTACATTGGTATTGCCTCGGAAGAACAAGGACAAAATATCACTATCAATCAATGCTGGTTTCACGGTTTCGTCTTTGAGAAAATGCTTGCTGACGACGGATAGCAATCTCGTCTGAAAATTCGCCGTATGCTTCATCTGACATATCGCTCCAGCTACCTGCGAACTGCATGATAGCAGCAGCGTTGTGGCTGTTAGTTTCTGAGCTAAGTCTAAATCCGTGAATCATCTCATAGAGCTGTGCTAACTTAGCATCTGGGACTTGCTGCACTTCTTCTAAGACTTTAACTCTCCATTCAGAATGGTTCATTAGCTAATCATCTCCTGATTTTCCAATTTTTAATCTTAATACAAGAAAGAGACTTATGACCCTAACCCTGAACTTGCCACCAGAATTAGAACAGTATCTTGCACAATAAGCTAAACAGTAAGGGCTTTCTGTGGAAACATATACTTTACAGATTTTGCAAGAATAAATTTTGCCGAAACAGAAACAGTCTAAGTTGGACAACTCAAAAATCTATTCATCGTCCACATCTGCAAATATAGATTTTAAATCCCGATAACCGCTAATTACCCGCACAATTACAACACTATTTTCAAAAACTCGATAAAAAATAATGTAGCCATCTAAAGGTATTCCTCTAAGGCTTGGATCAAACTTGGCGTAACTTCGTCCTATATTCGGGAATTGAGCTATGTTTTGGCACTTCTTATTAAATCCTTGAATAAATTTTTCCCCTGCGTTAATATTGCGAACTAGAAAATAATCCAAAATTTCGTCTAAATCTTGGCTTGCTTCTTTGGCAATAAAATATTCCATTATCCTTGAGTCTCACGCGCTTTGCGTAACTTTTCTGACAGTCGCGCCATCACAACTTCACCATCTAGTACGTCTCCACGTTCAATAGAAGCAAGCCCAACAGCTATTTTTTTCTGGGTTTCTTCTTCCCATTCCTGATAACCCTTCTCCCATTCTTCCAGCAGTTTCAATGCTTTAGCAATCACATCTTCAGCATTTTCATATCTACCTGTAGCAATTCGGGTTTGTATAAATTGCTCGTATTCCGCTTTAAGTTGGATGTTCATAATTTTTATCCCTAGTTAGTTAAGAGCGTTCCCAAACTATGCTTTAAAATTTATCTAAATTCATTAAAGCCTTAACTTATGCTTTTTACCGAACTCATACCGCTAGTTAAAGAATTATCCCACACTGATAAACTCTTACTAATACATTTCCTGGCAGCCGAATTATTAAAGGAATCAAGTTTAGTCTCATTGGATGCTGAGGACAAAGTAGCAAGTCTTGGCTTATATGATTCTTTTGAAGCTGCTGCTGTTTTAGCGAAGGCATTAGCAGAAGAAAAAGCGGCAACACATGGTTGATAAAGTTAGATTTGCATTTACTGTGATAAATCCAGAACTCGGTGCATTAAGTACGCTACCTTATCTACCGCTAATTCTAACTTATCAGAATCGTTGTGTAAGTGTATCAGGCTTGCTAGATACTGGTTCTAGTGTCAACGTATTGCGCTACGAAATCGGGTTAAGGCTGGAAGCAGGTTTAAAATGTATGGTGTCACTCAAAAGAGACTTATGACCTTAACCCTTAACTTGCCACCAGAATTAGAACAGTATCTTGCACAAGAAGCTAAACAGCAAGGGCTTTCTGTTGAAACATATACTTTGCAGATTTTGCAAGAATATATTCTGCCAAAAGAGAAACAGTCTAAGTTAGTCAATGCACTTCAGTCTTGGATTGATGAAGGTGATGCTGATGAGCAGCAAGAAACAGGAGAGTACTTAATTCACGCCTTAGATGAGGATCGTTTATCTAATCGGAAATTATTCCCTGTTGAGTTAAAAGGTATCACTTGGTGAGTCAGGTTATTCTGTTAGATTCAGGGCCACTAGGTTTAGTCACAAATCCAAAGCTATCAGTTGAAAGCCTTGCTTGTACTCAATGGCTGCAACTACTTGTTTCCTCTGGCAGTCGAGTTATAATTCCTGAAATCGCCGATTATGAAGTGCGGCGAGAATTATTACGGGCAAACAAAGTTAAAGGTATTGCTCGTTTAGATGAGTTAAATCAACTTCTAGAATATTTACCCATCACAACAACTGCAATGCATCAAGCTGCATTATTCTGGGCACAAGCTCGTCAACAAGGACAACCAACTGCTGGTGATAAGACAATTGACGGTGACATAATTTTAGTAGCCCAAGCTGTAACTATTATCGGTGCAGATGTTGCGTAGCTTGCCGCCGTAGGCATCGCAACAACTAATGTTGGTCATTTATCTAGGTTTGTTGCAGCCGATTTGTGGCAGAACATTAAAACAAGGTGAGTGAAACCCAACATTATATTAGGTTAACGCTGGGTTTCAATGCATTCAACTAGCTTGATTAGGCGGTATTTCTTCAGGTGGTGCTTCCGCCGGGGGAGCGAGTACCGCATCCGGCGCAATTTCTTCTACGGGAATCGGTTGCTTCTCCTCAATTTCAAAATCTGGTTGCGCTGCTTCCACCAATTCAGGAGATGGGGGATGTGGTGGAATCGCTTCCGGTACACTCTCGGTTTTGGCTTCGGTGTCAGTAGTAACTGTCTCCTCTGCTGGTTTTTCTGGTATGGCAGTAGTTTTGTCGATAATCTCAACAGTAGGTTTCTCTGCTATTACAGAGGTAATGTTTTCAGCTTTGGGGGTTGTGGGTGTTTTTTTACTCCCAGTTTGTTGTACCTTGTCTTTCACACCACTGAAGGTGCTACCAAGACCTTTTTGCAACTGGCCCAGCCGTTCCTGAAGGGAGAACTTATTTACCTGTTCCTGAATGCCAGTTTTCACCGTCTCAGGACTGGGTACTTGGGTTTGTTGTGGCTGCGGGGTCAGTTGGCGACGTAATGATAGAGTTTGCCAGCCAAACCAGACCAAAAGAGCCACACTAGCCACATGACCCAGCAACAAACCCCCAGTAATGCGTGGTGCAAACACCCATAAAACTAAGGCGTAGAACAATCCTACACCACTCCAGATAAAGTCATTCTTGCGGTGGATTTCTGGAAAAAAGAAAGCTGCTATGTAAATGGCTAAACTACCAAGACCGACCACCAAAGCTAGGACAAATGCCAGCATTATTTGGTTACTCCTTTGACTAGGGATTGGGGACTAGGGATCGGGTACTGGGTATTAGGTATTAGGAAGAAAAAGTAATTTATTGAATTAAATTCCTTCCTAGTCCCTAGTCCCCAGTCCCCAGTCCCTCAACTAACAATTTTGCAAATTTTGCCAGTCAATTGTTGATTTAGATACAAATTAAAATTAATTATCCGTGTTAGTTGTGGATTTTTGTCGTTTATTCAACTCTTAAGGTCTTCTTTAGGGGAGAACAGAAAATATCGGACTACCCTTAAAGTAAAAGGATCTGCAAGAGTTAGCCAGAAATTTTTTATGACACTACAAAGCTTTGGTGTGATTGGATTAGCCGTTATGGGTGAGAACATCGCTCTAAACGTGGAGCGCAATGGCTTCCCAATTGCAGTTTACAACCGCTCCCGAGAAAAAACGGATGCGTTTATGGCGCAACGTGCTACAGGACGGAACGTCAAAGCCGCCTTTACCTTGGAAGAATTCGTTGCCTTATTGGAACGTCCCCGCAAAATTCTAGTAATGGTGCAAGCTGGTAAACCAGTGGATGCGGTGATTGCTCAACTCAAACCCTTGTTAGAGGAAGGCGATATCATTATCGACGGTGGCAACTCTTGGTTTGAAGATACGGAACGACGCACTCAGGAATTAGAACCCGCCGGGCTTCGGTATCTTGGTATGGGTGTCAGTGGCGGTGAAGAAGGAGCGCTAAATGGGCCTTCACTGATGCCTGGAGGTACAACAAGCTCTTACGAGTATCTATCGCCAATTTTCAACAAAATTGCTGCCCAAGTCGATGATGGCCCTTGTGTAACCTACATTGGCCCTGGTGGTTCTGGCCACTATGTCAAAATGGTACACAACGGTATTGAGTATGGCGATATGCAGCTAATTGCTGAAGCCTACGACTTGCTGAAAAATGTCGCTGGATTAGACCATAAGCAGCTACATGAGGTGTTTGCTGAATGGAACACCACCGATGAACTCGATTCATTTTTGATTGAGATTACGAAGAATATCTTCCCATATCTTGACCCAGAAACAAATCAACCCCTGGTGGATTTGATTGTTGACGCAGCAGGTCAAAAGGGAACTGGACGCTGGACTGTGCAAACTGCATTGGAATTGGGAGTCTCTATTCCTACAATTACAGCAGCAGTTAATGCCCGGATTATCTCTTCTATTAAAGAGGAGCGGGTTGCAGCATCTAAAGTCCTTACAGGCCCCAGTGGCAAGTATGATGGGCAAACTAAGGACTTTATCAATAAAGTACGCGATGCTCTCTATTGCTCAAAAATCTGTTCTTATGCTCAAGGGATGGCGTTGCTATCCACAGCTTCAAAAACATATAACTGGAATTTGGATTTGGGCGAAATGGCGCGGATTTGGAAAGGTGGTTGTATTATTCGCGCTCGCTTTTTGAATAAGATTAAGAAGGCTTTTAGCGAAAATCCAGCTTTGCCTAACTTGCTGTTAGCTCCCGAATTTAAGCAGACAATTCTCGACAGACAGACTGCTTGGCGGGAAGTGATTGCGACAGCTGCAACACTGGGAATTCCAGTACCCGCATTTAGCGCATCCTTGGATTATTTTGACAGCTATCGCCGCGATCGCTTGCCCCAAAATCTAACTCAAGCACAACGCGACTACTTCGGCGCACATACCTACCTGCGTCTTGATAAGCCCGGAAGTTTCCACACTGAATGGGTACCCATTGCTGAAGCTAAGAAGTAAATTTTCACACATCTACATCAGGATATTGTGAAAAGTTTCAGAATACAGTTTTAAGGGTGGCTCTGAGTTTCAGAGTCACTTTCTTTTTAACGAACCGTAGACAAAATCGCTACTCAACGAACAGGCAGGGGGAGCAGGGAAGAATAATTTGTAACTGTAATTTAACGTGAGTCTCCAAGGAAGGCGCAGTTAAAACAATTCGCAATTCGCAATTCGCAATTCGCAATTACGTTTTGTGACGGGGATTTAGATTTAGGCTTCCATTCGCGCTGCTTGATAGAAGCAGGGGACTTAAACCCCCACCACTTGTTAAATTAAGATTCGTGGACGAGTCTTTGATACTCGTGGACGAGTCTTTGATACTCGTGGACGAGTCTTTGATACTCGTGGACGAGTCTTTGATACTCGTGAGCGAGTCTTTGATACTCGTGGACGAGTCTTTGATACTCGTGAGCGAGTCTTTGATACTCGTGAGCGAGTCTTTGCTACTCGTGGACGAGTCTTTGATACTCGTGGACGAGTCTTTTATACTCGTCGACGAGTCTTTGATACTCGTGAATGAGTCTTTTATACTTGCCTCCCCTGCTCCCCCTGCTCCCCCTGCTCCCCCTGCTCCCCCTGCCCCCTGCTCCCCCTGCTCCCCCTGCTCCCCCTGCTCCCCCTGCCCCCTGCTCCCTGCTCCCTTGCCTCTTATTCAACGGATACGCACAAATCCAGCTTCATTCATCAGTTTTTGTCCCTGATTTGTTAGTAGCATTTTGGCGTATGCCTCGCCCGCTTGTTGTTCTAAACTGTTATTATTATTCTGCTTAACTATGACAAACATCTGGCGTGTAATTGGATACTGACCTTTTTTGAAAGCATCAATGTTTAACTTGTTCCGTTGATTCGGACATTGATCGGCTTTAATCAAAGGTTCTGTATAAGGGGCTACAAAATTGTTCCCTTGTTTGGCGATTGGCAGTGGTTTAATCTGACATTGGGGGACAACTTCTGGAGCCGAAGCGTAGTAAATGCCACCGCGATCGCTTGCTAATTTTCTCAGTCCGTCTGTTGTATCGTAGACGTATACTACGTTACCTCCTAGTTTTTCTTTACCGAGAACATTGTCAACTAAGAACTCTACAGTGCCGCCGTCTTCAACGCGACGGGAGTAAGCAGTAATTTTTAGGTTAGGGCCGCCAACCTGATTCCAGTTAGTTATTTTACCAGTGTAAATATCTTTGATTTGCCCCAAGGTTAGCCCTGGAATTTGCAGATCGGGGTGAACAGCGATCGCTAATCCTTCTAAAGCCACTGGAATTTGTTTCAGACTCAAGCCCCGTTGTTGAGCTTGTTGATACTCTCTGTCTGCGATCGGGCGGGAGGATTGCGAAAAGGTAAGTTGTCCTTCCAACAACATCCGAATTCCCGTACCAGAACCTGGTGTAGCATTAATCGCATCGGTATAGCGTAATTCAAACTGCGGATGTGCTTTTTTGATTTCAGGATCTACACGTTGCCGAATTGGTGCCCAAGATGTGCTACCACCATAAAACCATGTTCCTTCGGCAGCAGTTACCGAACTAAAATCGGAGTTGACTTTTTTCCCAACTAAATAGGCTACACCGCCACTAACAACTACACCAAGCAAACCAATTAATAACCACGGCTTGATATTTTTCTTTGGTTGATGAGTTGAATCCTCTGGCTTGATTGGAGTCGGCTTTGGCAAAGAACCTTCGCGCAATCCTTGCCAAGTCAACGGTTCAACATTAGCTTCAATACAAATTGTTGGCAACCAAATTGCACCAGGATAATCAGACTTAAAATGTTCTAGGCGTTTGCGGGCTTTTTTTACAGAAGTAAATAGTGACTTATTATTATGGGTAAATTCTTGAAAAAAGTATCTTAAAAAATCTACTGCTACGGGGTCTGGCACAGGTTCCCGCATGATAATAACTTGAGGTAAATGTATTTGGGCAAGTTGGTTAGCTAAACCTAAACCATCACAAGAATTAAAAATTGCTAACTGTAATCCTTTATCAATAGCTTGTTTCAAAGCCTCCTTAAATTCCTCAATAGTCAAACTCTCTTCATCGTTAAGTTCAATCCAACCTATCTGCCCATCTTCTTGACTGCCACTATGTCCCGTAAAAACGAAAATATGGTAGCCTTGTTCATCCCAAAGAGCATCACACAAATCCCGGCGGCTAGGCTTAATTAAACAGCGTACTTCTACCCCATCTGTCTCTAAGTCTTGAATTACTTTTAAGTCATCTTTTGTATTAATGCCGTCACTTCTGCCCACAGCAACTAAAATTCTGACTTTTGTACTTTTAGGAACTAGTTTATTTATCTTAGGATTGGAGCTTTTGGGCGCACTGAGGGCAACTTCGGCGTTGGGATAGTGTTCTTCTAATAAATTCCATGCTTGCCAAGGAAGGCGGCGTAAATCGATATCTTTGGCATCAATGATCACACGAATCTCATCATTTGACTCATGTAATTGTTGAGCGATCGCAATTAATCTATCCCGGATTGGTTGCCACCTGCTATCTCCAGAGTTGAGCCATTGATTCAGATAATCTTTGACTGCTCCGGTGTGTTCCCCGTGAGAATGAATCGTCACACTTTTGGGTGTAAGACGTAACCCTGGTGCGGGAGCAACACAAGAGCGTACAGCTTCGATTTGACGATAAGCTGACTGCCATTCATTAAAGGATGATTCTAAATTTGGTGGTAATGGAGGCAAAAATCCTTCTGTTTCTTCATCCAAGTTCTTCGCTGTTAGAATTACCAAAAATCCATCTGTTGAATTGCGTCTGAGCTTCAACTTGATGATCGCCATTCCTGTCTCCTTTTGTTTGTCTTAAACAACAAACTCTTCCATCAGAATTGTTTCCCCTAACACTATCTTGACACTGAATTTTTCCTCGTGCTGGCAGCTAAACTCTAGTTGCATCCAGTCATCTGCACTTCTTGCTTGCGCTTCCATGCCAGTGTTTCCGGCTTCATCAAGGACAATCAGTTGTAAATCTGGTGGTAGATGAATAGAATCATTACCCGGATAAATTCGTAGGCGAATATTAAAAACTTCACTATCTGTGGGAGTTAACTGCATTAATAACAGTACTTGGCTTTCTAAATTAATCACCTTCGCCCGACTGATAGAGTTAGTTGAAGGGCGAGTCATTGTGCTACTGCTTCTGAAATTGTTAGCAAACACTAACTCTGGGGGTTGCCAATCTGGCTGGAATATTCCCGTAACCCATTGACGCAGATTTATTAATAGCGTTCGCATCTGTATAATCTCGAAAAGAGGATCAAAGGATTGCAGTTGTGCTATTTGCACTATTGCTGGTGATTCAGTCATCTCCCTTGCTGGAAGAAATCCCAGTAATTCTACATAATCTAATTGCTGACTAAACTGAACTCCTACATAACCAATTCGGTCTTGTGTCATGGTTGGAGGCAAGACTATAGCAACCTCACCCGGTAACACTGGACGACATTCAAGCTTACCAACACCAGGCAAGACTAAATCAGCAACATCAAAAATTGCTCTTAAACCACGATGCCAACTGTCGCCTTGATTTAGTGCTGTCTCAACGTTCAGCCATTTGAGATAACTGTGAACGGCATAAACAGCCAAAGTATTCAGATAAACTTGTTTTCCCTTTAGGGGGTTATCTTGCTGCCTGGCAAATTCCTCAGCCCAACGGTGGGCATTTTGGGGGAGAGGGACGCTTAAAATATGTGGTTGTGTGTTAGCCATTAGTCAGATCCGAAATTCATACCGATTTCTTTTAACAGGGGAAGGCAATTTTTCTTCCAGTGGGAGTAGAGAGTTTGATTGCTTATATTTAACTCTCTAGCAATATCAGCGATTTTATGAGGTGGTTGTTCCAGAAGTAAGCGCATTGCCAATAAGTGACAATGGCATTCTGGATTTTTGCGGGGATGACTCGCTGTTAATTTACCCTCTTCGTCTTGCTCAATATATTGCCAGATGCGTTTACCAAGGCACTGGCGCTCAGTTTCCTGGATTTGGGCAATTTTAATATCCAGCAAATCTAAAGAAATAGTTTGTGACTGACGGTCTGGCAAAATATTGAGCAGGGTTGTTTCGTCACCTTCATCGTTACGGGTAAGTCTGTCTAAACTGATGGTATAATTACTATCTGGCCTGTATAAATCTTTAATGCGCCACTTGAGATAGCCATTAATCCAGATTACTAGGCTTTGTTGGAAAGAAGGCGATCGCGCTTCAAAAGAGCAAATCTTCCGGCTCACCCATTCCCAAGTTTGATTTAAGGCTTCTAAATAGTCTTGGTGTCCAGACTTATAAATGCCAGGGAGTTGTTGAATGACCATAAGCAGTCTATTTAATGCTTTCTGCCTTTCTAGACTGGGGTCTGGGTAGCAGCATACCTCATCAATCAGTTTTTTAAGTTGTTCATCCACAACGGTTTTGCTCCCAAGCTGCTATGGCGCTATTAATTGCTTACCTGAAAGACACAAAGCTTTTGCTGCTTGAGTTTACCTGATTTTTAATTGACTTATTACGTGTGAATCTTACAAATATCAACAAGATTTTATTACTCTTGCTAGAGAAAATTCATCAGAGAATGGCACACAGTTAAGCTAAAACCCAAAAGCCTTTGAGATTAAGGTTTTGCGTCGATTTGGTCGTGAACAACAAGATCCCTGGCTTCTTTAAGATGTCCGGGATCTGAATTTTTTGATTAATTCATTTCATAAAAATAAAAATACTGGATGTAAATCTAATAAGAGCCGCAAGTATAAAACTTGTTGTATCTGATTAAAACTACTCTTCGTAAGATAGGTGTGATAAATGAAAAAAGCTATGTACTGGTTAATGGGTGAAAAAGCAGGAAGAACCATAGTTGGTACTTGGAATTGGCTATGGGGAATGCCTGTTGAGTCTGGTGGTAAGGTGGCTGTAGCCGTAGCTGAAGAATCACTGCAATCAATGCAAGAATCGGTACAAAAGCTAGCTCAAGCTGTTGCTATGCAAGAAGGTTCTTACAAAACAGCTAAAAATAAATACGAGACAAAAGTTAAAGAATTACGGACTTTGGAGCAGCAAGCAAATATTGCCCAGCGCAGTGGTAATCCAGAAGCAGCAAGGATGGCAATGGCTAAGGCAATTCAAACAGAGCAGATTTTGCCCAAATTAGAGGAAATGGTCAAGCAGGCTGAAACATCTGTGAATGCTTCCAAAGACAAGCTGAACCGTGAGCGCATGAAGCTAGAAACCTACAAAGCCGATATGCAAAATATGAAAGATATGTCAGAGGTGAATGAAGCACTAGCGATGATTGCCAAAGTCAATAATGAATTTGATATTGGTTCGGCGAAAAGTGACTTTGAAAAAGCTAAAAGTGCAGTTGAACGCCGAAATTTACAGACAGGTGCTTTAGCTGAAATCTCTGAAAATCCAACTGAAAAACTCCAGGCTGAAATAGAACGCATGACTGTAGATGATGAAGTTTCTCGTCGTTTGCAAATGTTAAGTGAATCGAGTCTTGAAAAACTACCAGAGTAAAAAGTTATGAGTCAAAAAAGCGCTCCTCCTCCAATTGTTTTTATCCTGATTTTTCTAGCTTTAATCGGTGGTGGTTACTGGTTCTTTGTAGTCAGACCAGGTAATGTTACCCCTCCAGTTAACACAGCCTCTGCTGGTAATTCGACTTTTTTGCCCCCAAGTTCAGTACCAAGCGGTACTACTGTGAGAATAGACGGTTCTACGAGCATGGTGACAATTAACCAAAATCTCAAAAGAGCTTTTGAGAGGCAGTTTCCTGGTACAAATGTTGTCACTAGTGCCAATGGTTCTCAAAATGGTATCGCGGATCTAGTAGCAGGTAGAGTAGATATTGCGGCGGTATCGCGATCGCTAACTGCACAAGAACAAAGTCAGGGATTGATGGCGGTGTCTGTGACAAAAGATGCGATCGCGCTTGTGGTTGGCAAAGCAAATCCTTTTAATCAAGGATTAACTAGCACCCAAGTAGCAGATATTTTTCAGGGCAAAATTAACAACTGGTCAGCCGTAGGTGGTAACAGTGGAACTATCCGAGTCATTAATCGACCGGCAATTAGTGGAACGCATCAAGCATTTCAAGAAATAGTGTTGAAGGGAGCTAATTTTGGCACAACATCAAACATTGCAACACTACCACGAGATGCGACAACTCCTCTACTCCAAGCTTTAGGAACTGATGGCATCGGCTATGCAACCTTTGCACAGGTTGCCAATCAACAAACAGTGCGATTTATTCCAATTGATGGATTGACTCCCGATGTAAGTGGTTATCCCTACCAACGGCAACTGTTTTATGTCTATAAAAACCCTGCTAGCCCTGGAGTTCAAGCTTTCTTAGGCTATGCAACTTCGCCTCAAGGGCAGCAAGCTATGATCCTGGAGAATTAATTAATCTAGAGGACAATTAACGAGAATCGGAGGTTGGGTTGAGGAACGTAGACCCAAAGGGGCTTCTTGCAGGGTAACCCAACATTTTCGGTGGTTTCTTGGGTTTTGCAATGACCGTTAATTGAGCGGATGGATTTTAAGGATTGTTATTACCAAGATATTTAGCTTTTAACTCTTCTAATTCTTCATCTATTTTGTTTGTACTAGAAGGCCCAGATGTGGGCTTTGGTGGTTGTATTTTATTTGGTTGAGGTTTGTTGCTACCCAAAAATTGGGTTTTCATTTCCTCTAGTTCTTGATCAATTTGACTAGGAGATGGGGATACAAAAGTAGGTGGAGAATTGGGTGGCGATTGAAAGATAGGTTTTGGTGCAATCGCTGGCGTGGCTGCTACTTGCGACTGTTGATTTAAGTCTTTGAGAACTTCATCTACTGTTTGATAACGCCGAATTGGAATACTCTCTAACATCTTGTTGAGAATGCGGCTCAACTGATTACTGACGGGAGTTTTCAAGTATTGCTGCCAAACCCAAGTATCGTTGTTGGTATCATAAGAATCGAAGGGCGATCGCTGGGTTAATAAATTAATACAAGTAGCACCCAAACTGTAAATATCGCTGGCAAAAACAGCCCTACCTCTCATTTGTTCAGGGGCAACATATTCTGGACTACCAATACTTGTACCAGTTTTATTTAAGGCAGTACCAGTGGCAGATTTAGCAGCACCAAAATCTACTAAAACTAGATCCCCCCAACCCCCCTTAACAAGGGGGGCAACATTTTCTTCCCCCTTTTTCAAGGGGGGACTGAGGGGGGATCGACGAATAATATTTTCTGGCTTAATATCGCGGTGAATTACGTGTCTAGCGTGACAAAATTGCAAAACTGACAATAAATCATTTAATAGTTGCCGGATTTGTATTTCACTAAAAGCACCTCTATGTGCTAATTCCTGAGCTAAGTTTTGCCCGTCGATAAATTCTTGTACAAGATACTGCCGGTCTTCTTGGGTAAAATATGCCAGTAGTTCGGGAATTTGAGGATGTTTGCCCAATTCATCTAACTGCACAGCTTCTTGGTTAAATAACTCTACGGCTTTGGCAAGAGTATTAGTGCCTTGGGCTTGGGGATAAAATTGCTTAATTACACAGCGTGGTTTTGAAGGTTTATCCTCATCCACAGCTAAGAAGGTTTTGCCAAAACCACCTTGTCCGATTGGTTTTATAGCACGGTAACGTTCTTTGAGGAGTAACTTGGAACCGCAAGTCCGGCAAAACTTGACATCATTAGGATTTTCAGGCTTGGGAC
This sequence comes from Nostoc favosum CHAB5714, assembly GCF_020829495.1. Classification (GTDB taxonomy): domain Bacteria; phylum Cyanobacteriota; class Cyanobacteriia; order Cyanobacteriales; family Nostocaceae; genus Nostoc; species Nostoc favosum. The sequence continues at coordinate 34,388 of NZ_JAIVFQ010000006.1, forward strand.
AATGGGGATTAAGGCAGTAGCTCATATAGGCGATCGCTCTTATATTTCTTTATTTTCTCCTGTCCTAGATAAAAGCGGGTTTAGATTCGCCAATTATCCAGTATCAGGCTTTCACACTTCCTGCTCTAAAAAGCAAGTCATTACTCATTAGGACTTACGCAAAATATCTCTCAAATTCTTATTTCTCGGTGTCCTCTGCGCCTCTGTGGTACCCTTCCCTTCTCTACGGGACGCTCCGCGAACGTGTCTACGTTATTTCGTAACTCTTGCGTAAGTCCTACTCATAATCAAGAGCGATCACGTTGGATTAAACTATGAGGGATGTCTACGACGGGCTATGACGCTCGAACGCAAGAGCGTGCCGTAGGCAAGACTCGCTAACGCAACTCTTGGAGACGCACTCGCGTTCGCTATCGGCGTCGCACTGCTATCTACCCCATACCTTCCATAACTGGTAATAAAACCAGAAGAATAATGTTTTTAGTTGACATTTGTTGTTTTGGGTTGAGGATATCATTCACAGCGAGTAATCCTAAATTTTAAATTTGGAGTGTTGAATTAAAAATTACTTTCACTCATCACTCCCATAAGATACTCTCAACCGTCTGTAGAGCAATTCAGAAATATTACTGTTTTCAGTTCACTGCTGTGTATGTAAAATAAGATTGCGATATAATGAGTTATTGTAATCTTTTGTTGCAAAAGTATGAATTTGAGCCAAAATATTACATCAAGAATGGGGTTTAATATATTAAAAGACAATTAAAATTTTGATTGACGCCCAAGAAGAGAAAACCCCTAACTCAGGCTTTGTTCAATGGCTAATTACTTTAAGCCTTCAGGGAAAGGGCTGTGCGAGAATGCAGATTTCCCACTACAATAAAACAGCTTTGTCAAAATTTAGTTGGATTCGATAGTTGTTATTTATACCGGATTTTGTGTTCAAACTGTTGTAGAAAGGTTTACGCACAATGTTTTCGGTGCAACTGTAAGTTTTTTGTTTTGGATAAATATACATGACTTCTGCTGCTGAAATGCCAGCTAGCTCTGGCTCAACGTTAACATTACATTCAGATCCCAATAACACCAAAGAAACCGATCCCCTGAGAAAGGCTAATGGTGTTTATGTGACGGTGCATGGTCATTTTTACCAGCCACCAAGGGAAAACCCTTATCTGGACGCAATTGAACGCCAACCGAGCGCTGCACCGAGCCATGACTGGAATGAGCGGATTCATTGGGAATGCTATCGCCCAAATGCCTTTGCCAGAGTCTTAAATGACCAAGGCGAAGTGGTGGGGATCGTCAATAATTATGAGTATTTTAGTTTTAATATTGGGCCAACGCTGATGTCGTGGCTAGAACGCTACGATGTGGAGGTTTATCAGCGCATTTTAGAGGCGGATGCCAAGAGTAGCGATCGCTTGCATGGTCACGGGAATGCGATCGCGCAAGTATACAATCACATCATCATGCCTCTGGCGAACGAACGCGACAAATATACCCAAATTCGCTGGGGTAAAGAAGACTTCCGCTCCCGCTTTGGTCGCGATCCCGAAGGCATGTGGCTAGCAGAAACTGCTGTAGACTACGCCACCCTAGAAGCTCTTGTTGCTGAGGGTATTCGCTTCATTATCCTTGCACCGTCTCAAGCACTGCGTTGCCGTCCCCTTCCCACTCCAGATCATCCCCATCCTGAATGGATCGAAGTCGGCGGTAGTCAGATTGATTCTACCCGTCCCTACCGTTGTTATTTGAAGCCCACACTCTTACCTTCATCTTCACCTCTGAGTGCGATCAAAGAAGGGAATGGGGATAGTAACCACTCCCCACTCCCTAGTACAGACGCGATTAATCGCGTCTCTCCCCCCTACATTGATATCTTCTTCTACGATGGCCCGATATCGCGGGATATGGGTTTTAGTGATGTCGTTTATAATTCCAGTCACTTTGCCGGACGTATAGGTTCGGCGGTGCGTGGGGATCATCGTCTGGCACAGTTGATTTCTGTGGCGACGGATGGGGAAACCTTCGGACATCACAAAAAGGGAACTGAGAAAACTTTAGCCTACGCCTTTACCAAAGAGTTTCCCCAACAAGGTTGGACAGTAACGAACTTCGCCCACTACCTCAGCTTAAATTCTCCTAGTTGGGAAGTGGAATTAAAGTCAGTCACAGCCTGGAGTTGCGCCCACGGTGTCGGCAGATGGGAAGATAACTGTGGTTGCGGTGGAGAAGGCTCAGTTTGGCATCAGAAATGGCGTCGTCCCTTGCGGGATTCCCTAAATTGGCTGCGGGATCAGCTAACTGAGGTGTATGCAGAACATGGTAGGCAGTTATTTCGTGATCCCTGGCTAGCACGGGATGAATATATCCAAGTAATGCGCGATCGCTCTGCTACCAATGTCAACCGTTTCCTCGCCCGTCATCAAACCCACAAACTAACCGCAGCTGAACAAGTAGACGCTTTGCGCTTGTTAGAAATGCAGCGTCACGCTTTGTTGATGTTCACTAGTTGCGGTTGGTTTTTTGAAGAAATTTCCCGTCCAGAGGGGACACAAATTCTGCGCTACGCCGCCCGTGCTTTGGAATTGGCAGGGGATGTGGCTGGTGTGCAGTTAGAAAAAGGCTTCGTCAAACGTCTTGGTTTAGCGCCCAGTAATGTGGATCAGTTCAAACATGGTGCAGAAATTTATCGGCAACTCGTGTTAACTGCCCAGCTTGGCTTTAAGCAAGTAGCAGCCCATTACGCCATTACTTCCCTATTTACCAATCACAAACCAGCCGAAACGCACAATTCCCTACCTAGAAAAGATGTTGCGGATAAACAATCTCAGCGTTACCACAAAAAGGTTTATTGCTATGCTGCCAATGAGCTAGATTACCAACTGCAACGCATGGGATCGCTAACTCTGGCTATAGGAAATTTAAAGCTGGTATCAGAGATTACTTGGGAAAGTGAGCATTTGGTATTTGCGGTTCTGCATTTGGGAGGCTGGGATTTCCACTGCTGCATTCAACAATTTACTGGGCGGCGTAACTACAGCCAATTAAAAGAAAAGCTGTTTGGGGCGCTAAAACAAGCTAGCGCGGCTCATACTATCTTGGCGATGACACAGCTATTTGGAGAAGAAGCTTTCAACTTACAGAATCTATTTGCTGAAGAACGCCACCGAATTATGCGGCTGCTTAGTGAGGAAACACTGACACGTTTAGGACAGTTGTATACCCAAGCATACCGTGATAATTATGGTGTGCTGATGGCGTTTCATCGAGATGAAATAGCAGTACCGCAAGAATTGCAGGTTGCAGCAGATATTGCTTTAGGGCATCGCTGTCTGATGACATTGCGATCGCTTGAGCAAGATATCGCTGATCCCCAAAAGAGTTGGAGTCATATATTAGAATTGGAGGCGATCGCTACTGAAGCAAAACATCTGCGTTGTCGGCTGAATATTCCCGACGGTAAGCAAATGTTAGAACAGTTAATTGCGCGATCGCTTTGGCAATTGTTGCACGATGCCAATGGTAGTTTTAATGCAGATATCCAACTATTGGAAAGATTGATTGATGTCGGGGATCAACTAAATATAGATGTTTCCCTACAGCGATCGCAGGAACTATACTTTAGTTGTCTGCACAGTCAGATAGCGCCGGTGTGTATCACTAGCCTTGATAATGAAGCAGATAATCAGTGTCTTCAGTTGCTCAAGTTGGGCAAAAAGTTAGCCGTTGATGTCAGCATGATCTCAAATCAGTTGGGATAGATGTAGGGGTCTTATAGCTTTTCCTAATCAAATGAGGTACATGATAGCCCCCTCTCGAAGAGCGGGGAGGGGGTTGGGGGTGGGGTTTAGTAACTACTCAACTGAGAACCACTATAAACCCTTTAATTTACGATAAAATGTTGGGTTACCCTGCGGGAAGCCCCTTTGGGTCTACGTTCCTCAACCCAACCTACAGATTTTATAAATGTTTAACCGAACTTGATATCAATCTTTAGTTAAGTCAATTAGGGTAAAAATTTCACACAGAGAGAAGGGGAAATTTTTACCCTTTTATTTTAATATCCTTTATTTAATCTGAGAGCGATCGCAATGGTAGGGATAAAGCCACTCACACCTGAAGAGTCCGTGGGTATGTTTCTCAAAAAAGGTTCCTGCATGGCGTCCAGGTGATATATCGATCCCAGCTTTAGTTTTAATCTCATATAGCCAGGGAAAGGCTACTACTAAAATAGCTATGACAGCGAAGAGGTAGAGAATCGTAGTTTTAATATTGAAGAATCTTAGGGGATTGCTATTGTGATTTTGAGGCATAGATAATCAGAAACTAATAGCTCATCCGATCCTAACCTAAAGCTGAAAATATCGCCGGAAACGGGGATCAATATTATCTGTTTTCTGGTGATTACAGGTTAAACAGAGGGTTTATAAATTGCTGATATCATGTTGACCGCTACGGGCGAGGGGAATAATATGGTCGATACTAAGATTAGTTTATATAGTAGTTTTACCGCAATACGCTTGGGTTAAAGCTAAAACCCTTTGTGAAATCAAATTTTTTAACGTAGACGCAAAGCGGTGAAGCAGCGCGGTCTTGGGGGTTTCCCCCATGAGCGACTGCACCAAGCCGGAGGGCTTGCCGCAGGCTACCACAGAGACGCAGAGAACACAGAGAGAAGGAAAAAATGCTTAACTGAACTGTATTGAGTTTTACCGCAGCTTTGACATTGATATTTGTCACGTTGAAAAACATATTTATTTACTTCCGGCGGGATACGAATACGGGGAGTTTTGCTCATTTTATTTCTAGTTGCTAAGAAATTCTTCCAAGCTGGGTACATCTATCCAACTTGCTTTTTGATGCGATTCATGGGATAAATCCATCAACAACTGAGAATAAATTCCTTCTCGCAGCGATGGTATAATTTCCTGATTGCGATCAATTCCCTGCAACCATTGGTCTACTACGCGGATAAATGCAGAAATGCGACCATCAGCATAATTTTTCGGAAAAATTAACCGATTTGGTATTTCTATTTCTGTTAGGGGTTTACCTGGACGGGAAGCCCAAACACGAAAACCATGTATATAATCTTTTTGATTTTCACTACCCACAATTAATGTACCGCGATCGCCATATACTTCTACCCAATGAGTTCTTGGTGCATGAACTACCGCGCTGATAGAAAGTTGACAAGGTGTACCATTCGCTAATTCCAGCGTTAATATACAGTTGTCATCTGTATCCACTGGCTTCGGTTCCCCACTAACAGGGTCAACTCGTGTAGGAATAGCAGTAGTTAAATGGGCGTTTAATCTACGGACTGGGCCAAATAACCAGTGAATATAATCGAAGGCGTGGGAACCCAAAGATCCCAATGCACCGCCTCCTTTCTCCTTATCAGAATACCAATTCCAAGGGCGTGAAGTATCAGCACGAGAAGAACCTAACCAATCAATTTTAATTAAGCGCAACTTACCCACATAATCTTCTGACAATAATTCAGCAAACAACTGCCATCCTGGTACAAAGCGAAATTCAAAATCTACAGTCGCAATAACACCTTTTGATTTAGCTAAGTGATAAAGTTCTTTAGCCTCAACTGCATTTAAAGTTGTTGGTTTTTCCAATAACAAATGTTTCCCAGCTTGCAATACGGTTTTTGCCATTTCATAATGCAAAAAAGGCGGCGTAGAGATGCTAACTGCTTGCACTTCTGGCAATGCCACAATATCTGTAAGTGAATCGGAGGCGTGGGGGATATTATGGGATTCTGCTATAGCTTTAGCTTTATTTATATCTCGGTGATAAACAGCAACTACCTCAGTGCGAGGATGTGCTTGGAATCCAGGGATGTGGACTTTTTGACCAAATCCAGTGCCTGCGATCGCAATCCCAACCATATCATCATTTACTCCTATACTTATATAATTCCCTATTTATTTAATAATATCATTTCATCTATCATATCTAATATCTCCGAGTCTTTACTTCTATTAAACTTACTAGCGAATAATTTTTCTGATTGTCTGATTTTTTCAAAATCCTGTTTTTCTAAAATTATTGGATGATAGGCATTAACGTCACCCCAATCTCTTAGGACTTACGCATTGACAAGAAATACCAAATATGAGTGAGTTTAAAAACCCTATCTTTCGTAGGGGTTTAGCAATGCTAAACCCTTACAGCATGGTCTATTTACGATCAAAGAATAGTTATAAAAGGCCTGAAATATCCTCAAGATTGTTAATCAACATCACGATTAATTTGTACAGTGCGTAAGTCCTATCTATATATCTTTATCTATATGTATAAAAAATGAAACATCATCTGTATTCAATTTAGAAATAAGACGCCGGATTTTGGGATACCCAATAGCAAGGTTCATATAGAACTTACGCACAATAGAGCCGCTCTCCGTGGTAAAGTTAATAACACTAACGGATTTTCAATATGCGAGTTCAAATAACTGTAATTGCGATCGCAGTAATGTTAGTGGGTGGGAAAAATCTAGAGGCCATTGCAGACTCGCAATCTCCTACTCAGGATGGGTCTAGTGGTATTGTTACCCCGGAAGCTACGATCCATATAAGAGAGTATGCCAAATATGGGGATTATATAGGAGTCACTTCAGGAGATAACCAGACGCTTGAATTTTCCCAAAAAGTTGTTAAAGACATCCAAATTCGTTTTATTAATGACAAAGGTAAGTTACTTGATGACAAAGGTCAGCCAATCAAAGGGCGGACTCAGACAGATTTTATCATTGGTCTGCTGAAACTCAAACCTGGTCAGGTATTTCGTGAAGATTTACTTCAAGCAGACTTGCAACGATTGAGGAAATTAGAGTCATTTAATCAAGTAAATGTTGATCGAGAAGAAGATGTTTCTAGCATTAATATCATTTATAAAATCAAAGAGCGTGGCTTCCCTTCTCTAATCTTAGGAGGCGGTAATAACGATGATGTTGGGCTATATGGTCGAGTGGGTTACAAAGATGCAAATATTAGCGGTATTAACGATAAATTAGATACAACTGTACAAATAAGCAGTAAAGATGTCCAGTTTAATGGTCAATTCACTAGTCGTTATCGTCCTGGAGAACCAAACCGCTTAGGCTATAGCATTAGAGGTTTTCGTAGTCGAAATATATCGGGAACCTTCAACGAAGATATCAGATTGTCTAACGGCAACAAAGTGCGCGAGGGAAGGTTTGGCGGTTCTGTGGGACTTTTAGGAGCTTTTGATGAGTGGGATACATCAGTGGCTCTCAACTATACCAGGATTAGCCTACGCGATCAAGAATATAACGTTGCACAGGTGGATAGATTAGGGAGTCCTCTATCTGTGAGCGGTACTGGCATTGATGACCTATTTACAGTATCATTTGCTGTATCCAGAGATCAACGCGATCGCAAAGATAATCCGACTCAAGGATCAATCCTCACCCTCAGCACAGAACAAGCGATTCCCATTGGATTGGGTAATATTTCCAGCAACCGCCTACAGGGAGACTATATTCAGTATTTACCAGTAAGTTGGATAGGGAATGGTAGACCAACCGACAATCCAGAAATGTTGGCGATTAATTTACAAATTGGTACGACTATTGGAGACTTTCCACCAGCAGATGCCTTTAATATTGGTGGGCTAGATTCTGTCAGAGGTTACGGTTATGGTAAAGTTGCCAGTGGTCGCAGTTATGGTTTAGCTTCCCTGGAATATCGTTTTCCAATTTTACAGTCAATCGGAGGAGTTCTCTTTACTGACCTCGCCTCAGATTTCGGGTCTAGCGAAACCGTCCTAGGAGAACCAGGAGTGCTGCGAGACAAACCTGGAAGTGGCTTTGGTTACGGCTTAGGATTGCGAGTCAAGTCATCCTTTGGGCTGATTCGAGGCGACTTAGGAATTAGCAACCAAGGAGAAGTTAGATTTGAAGTTACCACAGGTCAGCGATTTTAATTTCATTACCGCAAGTTCTCAATATCCTAAATATTTTTTCTCAATATCTTGAATATTTTAGGACTTATATCATGTTCGCATAATTAGTTATGATTTCCACAGTCATTGCACCCCACACGCCAGATGCTCCACTTGGGGAGACCCCAAGACCGCACTGGCTCCCCTTAATCCCCTCCCCGCTTGCTCTTAGGGGAGACGAAGCGACGATTGTCGGGGTGGGGTTCTTCGGGTTTAATAAGTAATCAAGCGAACATGATATTACGCAAAAACCCTCTCAAACTCTCATTCCTCTGTGACCTCTGCGCCGCGCCAGTTGCTACCCTTCGGGAACGCTAAGAGCGAACAAGTCGGGGAACCGCAAGGGCGCACTGGCTTCTCTGTGGTTCGTTTTCCGTTACTCGTGCGTAAGTCCTATATTTTATAGATGGGGTAAAAAACGATAATCTATGACTCAAGAGGAATGGACTGCGGTCGATCGTTACTTCACCGATTTGCTTGTGCCGCCCGACCCCTCGCTGGATGCGGCTCTCCAGACCAGCGCCGCAGCCGGACTACCATCGCACAATGTTTCGCCAAACCAGGGCAAGCTGCTGCTGCTGTTGGCGCAAATCCAAGGGGCGCGAACCATCTTGGAGATTGGCACGCTGGGCGGCTACAGTACTATCTGGCTGGCGCGGGCGTTACCCAGCGACGGCCGTCTGATTACGCTGGAGGCTAACCCAAAGCACGCCGAAGTCGCCCACGCCAACATCGCCCACGCTGGTCTGTCCGATATCGTTGACCTACGCCTTGGACAGGCACTCTCTACGCTGCCACAGATTGCCGCAGAGGGTCATACATTTGACCTGATCTTCATTGACGCCGACAAGCCAAACAATCCAGATTACTTGATGTGGGCGCTCAAGCTTTCCCGTCGCGGCAGCCTGATCATCGCCGATAATGTCGTGCGTGGCGGAGCGGTGGTTGATGCTGCTAACGGCGATCCTAGCGTCCAGGGGGTGCGTCGCTTCAACGAACTGCTTGCCTCTGAGCCACGCGTCAGCGCCACGGCAATCCAGACCGTGGGTAGCAAAGGGTACGACGGCTTCGCGATCGCGATCGTCACCTCTGACCAATAACGCATTGAGCCAAGAGCCGTGAATTTATTGCTTAATTTTTGCAATCGCTCTTTAAGCTTGAATAGCAAGAGATTGTTAAGTAGGTAAACATAATTAATTACACAATGTCATTGCGAATGTAGCGAAGCGAAATGAAGCAATTCGCTTGCGGCTGGGATTGCTTCTCTTCGAGACGCTCCGCGAACGCTTCGCTCGCAATGACTGTAATTAATTTTGCGTAGTTACTTATTTGTTAAGTCTTAGGAACGATTTTGAGGGAACAGGTAGGCGATCGCAGCGTAACCCGAAACACTGAGTAAACTAACCAAAAAAGCAGCCAAAATAAAAGTAGACATAATCTTAGACTCTATGCATTTCCAAAATCTCGGCATCCATCAAAAAACAAAGACTTTGGATAGTTTCAAATTAGCAATTGGGTATGACACAGCCGTGACTACATTGTGTCAATCCTTTATCTCAAGCTAAAGGCAGAAAAAACCGAAACGTACTGCCAACTCCCAACACGCTTTCTACCTGAATCTGACCGCCTTGTAGTTCAATCAAACGACGGGAAATAGTTAAGCCAATACCAGTGCCTCCCGAATGGCGATCGCGTGACTGATCGGCTCGCCAGAAGCGCTCAAACACATGGGGCAAATTTTCTGGAGCGATACCAATACCTGTATCTATAACCGCAATCCAGAGTTGAGATGCATCAGTCCCAGCACGAATGGTAATTGAACCTTCGTTAGTGTAACGTACTGCATTACCTAGCAGATTAACCAACACCTGTTCTGTGCGGTCAATATCTGCTAATACAGGAGGCAGCACAGATGGACATTCTAAGACCAGAACTGGCCCATCTTCCAACAGCTGGTCGGTGAATTTCTCCACTAATGACTCTAACAACGGACGCAGATTTACCCGTTGTATATTAATTGGCAAATAACCAGCTTCTGCCTTAGACAGTTCTTGTAAATCGTTCACCAACCGCTCTAAGCGCCTAGTTTCTTTAGCTAAACGCCGATAAATTTCAGGAGACGCTTCAATTTCCCCATCAGCCAGTTCTTCCAAGTAACCGCGTACAACTGTTAACGGTGTCCGTAATTCATGGGTCATGTCTCCAATCACTTCTCGCCGCCGCGCTTCTACCCCTTCTAAACTGGCTGCCATCCGGTTAAAACTAGCACCCAATCCATTAAGTTCTGCAATGTCAGACATCGGTAGTCGTGCATCCATCTGACCAGCAGCAAATTTTTGGGTAATTTGTTCCATCTCGGTCAACCGCCGCATAATCCTTCTAGACACCCAGTAACTCAATCCTCCGGCGGCGGTAGTGCCGACTAAGACTGACCAAATAGTACTTCGCTGCCAAGCAAGTTCAAATCCTGTAACCAATTCAGTACGGATATTGATTAAGTCGAACCCCCGATTTTCTAATCGTTCCAAATGCAAGACAAACAAGCGAGGGGAAGAGATTTTGCTGATGCTCACCAGACTAGCTACCCCCACGAGCATTACTACTAAGTGGGAGAGAAATAGGCGCTCTCTCAGCCCCATTTTCATAAGATTTACGCTACCAGAGGATCTTCAAATTTATAGCCCACCCCAACAACAGTTTTAATAAAAGTAGGATTTGCCGAATCAGGCTCAATCTTTTTTCGCAACCGAGCTACATGAGTATCCACCACTCGTTCATCGCCAAAAAAGTTATCTCCCCAAAGTTTATCAATTAGTTGAGTGCGGTTCCAAACTCGACCAGGATTGCTGACAAAGGTAGTTAGCAAGTTAAATTCTAGGGTAGTTAAGTCTAAAATCTCAACTTCTTTGGAATTCATCTGACGACTGGCAGTGCGCTGGTCTACATCGACAATAAAATGTTGGGTACGATTGACTTGATGTTGTCCCCCTTGGCGGAGGCTACGCCGCAATAGTGCCCTCACCCTAGCTACCAACTCTCTGGGGCTAAAGGGTTTTACCATGTAATCATCAGCACCAGTAGACAGACCAATAACGCGATCAATTTCCTCACCCTTAGCCGTAAGCATTAAAATGTAAGGATCTTTTGCACCTGGTTTCTGGCGAATTCTGGCACAAACTTCCAACCCATCCAAACCAGGAATCATTAAATCTAGAATGATTAAATCAGGTGGTTGCTCCTGAAACATCCGCAAAGCATTCATGCCATCGCGGCTAGTGCGACAAAAAAATCCTTCTTTTTCTAAAGAGAGTTCAATTAAATGAGCAATTTCTGGTTCATCTTCAACTATTAAAATATCCATTTCAATTAGGGTCGAGCAAAATGGGACTGAAGAAGACAAAGGAGAGTTCTTTCACCACGTCTGGTACTCTTTGCGTATTCTTGTAGCGGTTCTTTCAACCTCACCCCCAACGCCTCTCCTTGGCAAGGAGAGGGGAGTGTTTGCTTTACTCAAATACGGGGTGAGGTGACTGCACCCAAGTGATAACCGCTATATTTAAAGGTTTGAATTTGACGGCGTGCGATAACTATAGCCAACATTAGAATCTTTTTGAATGTGTGCCTTAATACTATCAAGGTCAATGAAGCAGTCAGCAACATCAATCAAGCTTTCACTAGTGGTATTTTGTAGACTCACCACTTCCACCCGAACCCCCATTCTGCTGACAGCGTTCACAGCATAGGCTAAATCCCCATCGCCACTGACTAAAACCGCAGTATCATAATAAGGAGCTAAAGTTATCATGTCTACAGCAATTTCTACGTTCAGATTTGATTTTTTGAAATTTTCTGCTGCTAGAACTAGCTCTTTTGCCACTACACGATAGCCATTACGACGCATCCACAATAGAAAACCCTGTTGCTTTTCATTGGTGATATCAACCCCAGTATAAAAGAAAGCACGCAACAGTCTTGAACCGTTGGTTAAATGACAAAGCAATTTAACGTAGTCAATTTCTATACCGAGTTGTAAAGCTGTATGAAATAGGCTTAAGCCATCAATAAAAATAGCAACTCGACCACGATTCAAGCTATTTAAAATCGAACTATCAGGTGCAGGATCTTCCGTTTTGGTATCTTTACCTTTGACAGGAGTATCGCTCAAATTTTGCCCTTGCCAATGTGGTTTAGCTTTGAGTACTTTAGGTTCTTTAAATTCATTTCTTTGTTTACTAAAATTAGTTATAATCATTGATACCTCTGATTTTAAAGCTGGAAAGAGTTTTGGGTAAATTGTCTATACTATATATAGTCTAGTCTGTGCTGATTTATAAACCTAGCAGGTAATGGCCTTAAGTCACTACATTTAGATAAACTTAACTGACGCTAAACAGAATCAAAACTACACAGTCCAAGGGTTTTTGACTGTTGTCAGGGTTGGTTTGACGAGATTTTGCCTCTGCCCACAGATATGTTAATCTTTACCTACGTAGACAACAAGAGTTTGGACAAATTGACACTCTTAGGTGTAAAGACACGCTCGATTCTTGATTCAACGAAGTCACTTGCTTAGGCAGGATTGCTCCAGCAAAAGTAGAGGTGTCTTCTGCACAACCGGGGAAGAGCGTCTAGCGCAAAGGTTCCGATATGCCCTAGAATCGGCGAACGTCATCTATCTATATTTTATTTTACCCTGTATGGGTTTGAGGCTTGTTTCTCCCTCAAAAGAGAAGTTTTAGTAAAGTATCTAAGTAATATTTAATACAATTTTTATAAAAGTTTAGCTGAATGAGGGAGTGCTAAACGCTTAATAGTCAGAAAGCATTGATTAAAATACAAGATTCCCGACTTCTTTAAAGAAGCCGGGAATATGAGTCTTAGTCTTTAGCTAGCTTATTGTTGGATGTGTAGTAAACCTTACTACCAGTATCAGGGACAAAATGGCAACTGATACATGAATTCCATACTGACTTCCAAATCGGTTCTTCCGATTTATGGAAATACTCACCCATCACTGGTTTTATTGCCTCAGTTGCCTTCAGCAAATTGTAGTGAGGGATGTTAAGGAATATATGGTGAGCAACATGAGTACCAATATCGTGATGGATATGATTAACCAAACCATAATCACGGTCAATACTAGAAATTGCGCCTTTCAGGAAAGTCCAATCTTCTCCACGATACCAGGGAAGCTCTGGCTCAGTATGGTGCAAGAATGTCACCAAATCTAGCCAAACTATGAACACAAGGTAGGGCACAGCGTAATATTTCAGCAACCACATCCAACCCCATTGGTAGGTGAGGAAACCTAGCAAACCAACCATGCCAATCAAAAGTACAGTACTAGTTATGACATCCCATTTTTCCGATGGTTTGAAAAGTGAGCTACTAGGCAAAAAGTGGGAGCCTTCCTTATTAGGAGAACGCTTAAACAAATACACAGGATAAGCCAAGAGAAAAACATAATATCTGCCTATCTTTTGGGCTAAAGGCATCTCCTTATATTGCGATTCTGTCACAGGATACCAGCTTTCATCGTTATCGATATTGCCAGTATTTTTGTGATGAGTTCTGTGACTAATCCGCCAACCATGATAAGGAACAAGTATTGGTGTGTGAGAAAGATGTCCAATCAAATCATTGAGCCATTTATGCTTAGAAAAAGATTGGTGTCCGCAGTCATGTCCGACTACAAACAAAGCCCAAAACATCGTTCCTTGCATTAGCCAGAAAATCGGGAAGAAAAGCCAAGAATCCAGGTAATGAGCAACTGCATAAAGCAGACCGATAATCAGGATGTCACGAAAAAAGTATAAAAGTGATTTTGTCACATTGGGCTGAAAGCATTCAGCAGGAATTGCAGCTTTTAAATCCTGAAGAGTGAAAGGTAATTTAGTCGTATCCTCAGACGTTTCACTGCTAAGAGGATTGTTGAAACTGATGATATTTGATTGCACTGGATTCTTTTGATTGGATATAAATCGGAACTTTATTTGAGACAAGATAATCTCAATTCTAGGATGCCCACGACACTAGCGATCGCTAACACACAAGAGGATAATTTCTGGCAAGCCTAACAATTTTAGTCAATAAAAAATTGCCAGATTCTATTTAAACACACCATGATAAACGCTCTCGTTGGTTCAAGAGCGTGAGTGTAATCACAGCGCTATTTATCGCTCTGTGTAATGTTCGTTGAAAGTCTTATACCCAACATCAGTTGTGTATAGTTGACATTGGTCTGTAATCTGCTTCATTAAAGGCCAAGAAAACTGACACTCATCATGCAGATAAGGCTCCCAATTTTCTTTGATGCTGCTGTAAGCTAGCCGCAAATTATAAGAAGGAATCGCAGTGGAAATATGATGAGGGACATGAACATTGATATCATGGCACAGAATTTCTACCCAGCGCGGATAATCGCAATGAATAGTGCCAAATAACTGTGCTAAAGCTTCGTTCCACTTATTCGCTGTCGTAAAAGGAACATCTGCGGCGGTGTGGTGAACAATGGTAAAAGTACTCATCCAAAAATGGTAAATCATCCAGGGCACTAGCCAAAACTTGACAAATCCCCAGATACCAGTTGTGGCGATTAGGGCCGGGAAAGCGATCGCTGCAAACACAACTACTACAGCCACAGAAAGCTTGATGCTTGATTGGTCTTTCGTTTTGAAGTTCCGCCAATCAAAATGCACCACAGCCCAATGTCCAATGGAACCTACCCACCAGAGGCGTTTACGCATGAACAACTCAAAAGCAGACTGCCGGGTTTTATCCCAATTTTCAAACACTTCTGGTTGGATTGGATGCCAGGCGTTGTCCTCATCCAGCTTGTTGGTATGAGTATGGTGATAATTATGCTTAATGCGCCAACTGTGAAAGGGGTAAATCAACGGCATCATGAAGAAATGCCCCACCAAATCATTTACCCAACGACGTTTGGCAAAAGACCTGTGTCCACAATCATGGCCAATTACAAAAAAACCTGTTAAAGCAGTGCCCGTAAAAATCCAAGCTAGGGGCAAGAGAAACCAAGGAGTAATGATCAGGCTGTAATAGCCCAAGGCAACCGCCAAGACACTGAGCAGTACTTGTGTCCAAGCTTTGCGACGGTTCTGCTGAAAACATTCCCGTGGCAGGGTTTTGACAATATCTTTGAGCCTAAAGTCGGAATTACCAGGCTCGTCACTTAGTTTCTGGCTATTAATTATTGATGTAGTCATGAACACCTGAAAAAGAACAAACTCCTCCACCAAGTCACTAAAAAAGCAACTTGCCGCAAAATTTCTTAATATTAGCGCTTCGGATTATAGCAATCTAACCGACACAAGCGCACCAGTAAATAGCTTTTTAAAAAGTGAGGAGTTATTTTTGAAAAGTGAGGAGTTAGAAGTGATGAGTTATGAGTTAAAAACGTTACGCATCATAACTCCAAACTCCAACTTCAACTCCTAACTCCTAACTCCTAACTCCTAACTCCTAACTCCTAACTCCTAACTCCTAACTAGTTTTTATTGGGGCCAACTTCACATTAGTAGCCAGACCAACTGCTTGCAGCAATTGAACAGTCATCCAAGTTAAATCGATTTCCCACCATTCCAGCCCATGACGAGCCGAGTATTGAAAAGCATGATGGTTATTATGCCAGCCTTCACCGAAAACTAGTACGGCTACCCACCAGCAATTAGTCGATTGATCTCCAGAATCATAGCTACGATAGCCAAATTTATGAGTAGCGCTGTTCACCAACCAAGTGCAGTGGTAAACCCAGACAATGCGAACAAAAATTCCCCAAATAACAAAGGGCCAGCCACCCAGAAGTAAAAGCAATACACCCAGAGCAACCTGGATCAAAATGAAATATTTTTCTAAAAACTGATAAACTGGGTCTTCGGCAATGTCTTTGGTGAAACGAGGAACATCAGCGTGAGCGGGACAATAATGAATCAGCCAATCCATGTGGCTCCACCAGAAGCCTTTATTAGAGTCATGGGGATCAGTGTCCGTATCAGAGTTTAGATGATGGATACGATGTGTCCCGATCCATTCAATTGGGCCTCCTTGACAGGAGAGTGTGCCAAAGAAAACCAGGAGATACTCTAGCCACTTGGGAGTTTGAAAACTGCGGTGGGTGACAAGGCGGTGAAATCCTAGAGTAACGCCTAAGCCGCCAGTCACCCAATACAGCAAGAAACCCATACCAACTGCCGTCCAGCTAAAGTTACCAGGAACAAAGGCAAATAAAGCGCCGATGTGCAGTCCAATGAAAAACAGGGTGTTAACCCAGTTAATTTGAGGTTTTGTTGAGGTAGCAATTGTCATGCAGTAACCTGAATTAGAATTTTCCAGCCTAGTCTGCGCGATCTTAAAATCCGCATATCTATAATTTAATTTTTTTTTGAACGAGGAACTGATGAACAGCTTAGAACAGCTGCGGCAAGCAGAACAGGCACTATTAGAAATTTTTTCTGGAATTGACACTCAGGTCAAGCATAATCTAAAACGAGTGCTGGATGCCTTTCGTAATCACCGTGTGGGCGCACACCACTTTGCTGGTGTAAGTGGTTATGGTCACGATGATTTAGGACGAGAAACTTTAGATAAAGTTTTTGCCGAAGTTATGGATGCCGAAGCTGCGGCCGTGCGGGTGCAGTTTGTTTCGGGAACTCATGCGATCGCTTGTGCTTTGTTTGGTGTGCTTCGTCCTGGAGATGAAATGTTAGCAGTGGTCGGTTCTCCCTACGATACGCTTGAAGAAGTCATTGGTTTACGGGGTCAAGGTCAAGGCTCTCTAATCGAGTTTGGCATAAATTACCGCCAATTGGAGCTAACCTCCGAAGGAACTATAGATTGGCAATCTTTAAGTACTAATGTGGCCGAAAACACTCGTTTAGTGTTAATTCAGCGTTCTTGTGGCTATTCTTGGCGTCCTAGTTTATCAATTGCCGACATTGAAAAAATCGTTCACTTAGTCAAACAGCAAAACCCGAACACCGTTTGCTTTGTGGATAACTGCTATGGCGAATTTATTGAAACCAAGGAACCTACAGCCGTTGGTGCTGATTTAATGGCTGGGTCATTGATTAAAAATCCTGGTGGTACCATTGTCAGCGCTGGCGGTTATGTTGCTGGTCGCGCCGACTTAGTGGAAGCCGCCGCCTGTCGCCTCACTGCTCCCGGTATTGGTAGTTATGGTGGCGCTACTTTTGACCAAAATCGCCTGCTGTTCCAAGGCTTATTTCTGGCTCCGCAAATGGTAGGAGAGGCGATGAAAGGGACTTATCTTACTGGTTATGTATTTGACAAACTCGGTTATGCAGTGAATCCCGCACCTCTGGCTCCTCGTGGAGATGTAATTCAGGCAATTAAACTCGGTTCTGCCGAAAAGCTAATTGCTTTCTGTAAAGCCATACAACAGCATTCTCCCATCGGTTCCTATCTTGACCCTGTTCCAGATGAAATGCCGGGGTATGAGAGCAAAGTAGTCATGGCTGGGGGGACATTTATTGAAGGGAGTACCTTGGAATTATCAGCAGATGGGCCAATGCGTGAACCGTATGTGGTTTATTGCCAGGGGGGGACTCATTGGACTCATGTGGCGATCGCATTAGAGGCTGCGATTAATGCAGTAGGAAATGCTGGCGATTGATTATAGCATATATTCCGCAGGGCATCAGGTTTATTGAGAAATTAGTGAAAGGCGATCGCATTTGTTATATCTTGCACCTGCCTATCCCGCCTGAGAATAAATTCTCAGGCTAATAGCCCAAGTCCACTAAGCGTGGACTACAACCCTTACTTAGTCTTCTTTAGAAGACTTTAGCTATAAGCCTCAGAATTCATTCTGAGGCGTTCGTGGGGACTGGTGCAAGTTCTGAGTATAGGCAATTAAGACTGCCATTGTTATTTCAGCGATGCCGTACCCCTACTCTTAAGCAAGCTACGCAAAGCGTCTCGTGGAGAAAGCTGGCTACGCCTACGCATTTGTTACTTCAGCGAACGCATTTGTTACTTCAGCGATCGCATTTGTTATTTCGGCGATCGCATTTGTTATTTCGGCGATCGCATTTGTTATTTCGGCGAACGCATTTGTTATTTCGGCGATCGCATTTGTTATTTCGGCGATCGCATTTGTTATTTCGGCGATCGCATTTGTTATTTCGGCGATCGCATTTGTTATTTCGGCGAACGCATTTGTTACTTCGGCGAACGCATTTGTTACTTCGGCGATCGCATTTGTTATACTACCGATCTACTGATCCCATGATGATATCGATACTACCCAATACTACAACCAGATCGGCAACCTTCACGCCGCGTAAGATTTCGGGTAATACTTGCAAGTTATTGAAATCGGCGGGACGAATTTTCCATCGCCAGGGGAAGACATGATCATCGCCAATCAGATAAATTCCCAACTCACCTTTACCACTTTCTACGCGAGCGTAAATTTCCCCCTTGGCAATCTTAAAGGTGGGGGCAACTTTTTTGGCGATGTACTGGTAATCAAAGCCATCCCACTCAGATTTTTTTCCTGCTGCCATGCGCTTGGTTTCCAGGTTCTCAAAAGCACCGCCGGGAAGTCCTTTGAGGGCTTGGCGAATAATCTTCACCGATTCGCGCATTTCCCGAATTCTGACCAAGTAACGGGCATAACAATCACCAGCAGTATCCCACTGCACTTCCCAGTCGAAGTCATCGTAGCATTCATAATGGTCTACTTTCCGCAAATCCCATTTCACACCAGAAGCGCGTAACATGGGGCCAGAAAGCCCCCAGTTGATGGCTTCTTCACGAGCGATCGCGCCGACACCTTGAACGCGACGGCGGAAGATGGGATTATTGGTAATTAAGCGCTCATACTCGTCTACTTTGGGAAAAAAGTAATCACAGAAATCTTCGCACTTGTCTACCCAGCCATAAGGCAAATCTGCCGCCACGCCGCCAATGCGAAAGTAGTTATTGTTCACCATCCGATAACCTGTAGCGGCTTCCCACAAGTCATAAATCAACTCCCGTTCTCGGAAGATGTAGAAAAAGGGAGTTCCAGCACCCGTATCAAGTAAGAATGGGCCCAACCACAGCAGGTGATTAGCAATCCGGTTCAATTCCAGCATGATGACACGGATATAGCTAGCACGTTTCGGGACAGTAATATCAGCCAATTTTTCGGGGGCATTAACTGTAACCGCTTCGTTAAACATCCCAGCTGCATAGTCCCACCGACTAACATAGGGGACATACATGATATTGCTGCGGTTCTCAGCAATTTTTTCCATCCCTCTATGCAGATAGCCAAGAACTGGCTCACAATCGACGACATCTTCACCATCCAGGGTGACAATCAATCTAAAACACCCATGCATAGAGGGATGGTGAGGGCCCATGTTGAGCAGCATGGGTTCAGTTCTAGTTTCAATCCTTCTGCCGACGGTCATAATTAAATATTTCCCCTTTACCAAAGATTGAAAATGAGTGGCGATGCTTCGCTTTGATTAGGAATGATATAAAGAGTGAAATTTAGTCGAAAGTTAGATAAAGATTAGACCTCTTGCAAAAGTCCTTAACACCCCACCCCCAACCCCTCCCCAAAGCATCGGGGAGGGGAGCGTTTGCTTTACTCAAATGCGGGGTGGGGTTCTTTATTTTTGATTTATGCAAGAGGTCTATTATTCATACAGCGAAACACTTTTTATGCTGATTTTTAGAATCACGATGCTAAATCGTGCTAGCCTCCATTATTGGAATAATATGGATTTTAGTCTTGTAGATTCGTCCGATTTTTGGACGTTTTTCCTATTTTTTATATTTTTGTTCCAGCATTTTAGGCGTAACTCCCATGAGACGCTTAAAGTGGCGATTGAGATGGCTTTGATCGACAAAACCAACTTGACTAGCAATCTCTGCAATGGAAAGTTCTCTTTGAAGCAACAACTGTTTAGCTTTTTCAATCCGACAACGAATAATATATTGATGTGGAGTCGCACCGGTAGATTGTTTAAACAGTTGCGAAAAGTAATGAGAACTCATTTGAACAACGGCTGCAAGCTCTTTTAAGCTTAAGTCTTGGGCAAGATAAGTATTTATATAGTCAATCACTTGTTGCAACTTGTGTTTTGGTAAACCGCCTGAATATTCCCGTAATACAAGTTGCTGTGTACAGTAGTGCTGTAACAGATGAACGATTAGGGCATTTGCCATTGCTTCTGCATATAGGCGACTATCTGCACCATAATTTTCGAGGGCAGATTTGAGGGCTAGCCCAATTTGGTAAACCAGTGGATCGGGTGTGGCAAAATGTGGTACAAGTTCAATGCGATCGGGATCAACTGATTCGTAAATTGCATGAGCGAAAACAGTTGGTTCAAATCCCAGAAGAATCACACCACCTGCTGTATCCCAACAGGCACGATGTCCCGTGTAAGCAGGGGCGACAACAATATTACCCTGAATTACTTGCTCACTTTGAAAGCGACCATCGAGCCTCCGTTCTGCCTGAATTGGTGTTAGCACTTCGGTAAAAATAGCAACACCATGCTGTTTAGACAAAACCTCTGGAGTCTCGCCAGCCACCTGCCAGTCGTAAGCAAAATAGACATTATTCCAGTTTGCACTCAAACTGGTAAGAAGTGGCGATGTCTGACGACAAGCCGCTTCGCGTCTACGCGAAAAAATTCGCTTATACCCATCTTCCTTTTCTTTGGAGAAGTCAACAGATAAGGATTTCGTTTTTAGCATCGCTCTCACTGGTTCGACGTTCTTAATCTATCAAACTACCAAATGAGTGCTAGCTAGCTAATACATGTTCATTAAAAATTCCCCCAACCCTTCTTTGCAAGGAAAATTGGGGGAGTTAAGTGTAAATAGAACAGATGTGAATGCAACTTTATGCCAATGATTAGCCACCGATAGTTGTTGTACGCTCAATCAAAGGGGGTGCGCTCTAACTGTTGCCTTGTGTCTGTCCTGTTTTCGGCGTACCATGCAGGCGGGGATCGGGCTGGGGTGGTTCCGGTTCTGGCCCCAATGGTTGCGGATTTTCCACATACTCGAATTCGCCTTTGCCATCCATTGAGGGGCCTTTTGCCCAACGACCTTCAGAGCTTTCTGTGCCTTCTGAGTGATTCCAGAACTGATAAGAAAACTCGCGTTTCTCCAATTCCAATGGGAAGGAACTGGGAACTGGCGTGGTTTCCAATCCAGAGCTTTCTAAATCCTCAATGGTTGCTAGCCACAAGTTTTGATGCATGGTATCACGAGCAATCATAAAGCTCAAGGTATCTTTCACCCCTGGATCGTCGGTCATCTCATACAGTCGCACTGCTTGCAAACGTCCCTGACTTTCGGCGTGGAGATTAGACCGGAAATCTGCCAACAGGTTACCACTGGAGACAATATAACGACCGTTCCAAGGATAGCCGACGCTATCAGATGGTGTTGCACCCAAACCAGATACAATAGCGTGTTGGGGGTTCATCGCCGCCGCCATAATTACATCTCGTGGGCTACTACCGCCCATCACAGCACCTACTACTGCATCTTTTGCACTTTCTTCTTGCATTTTGATCGGCGCTTTATCTAGAAGATGGGCAATCATCGTTGCCAGCATCTCAATATGACCAATTTCCTCAGTACCAACATCTAGCAGCATATCCCGGTACTTGGCAGGGCCTCGACAGTTCCAACCCTGAAACAGATACTGCATCATCACGGTCATTTCACCAAAAGTACCGCCGATGAGTTCTTGAATTTTCATTGCGTAGACTGCATCTGGTTTTTCTGGTGGCTTAAAATACTGAAGTTTCTTATTGTGATAAAACATTTGAATTCCTCGTTAATAGATGTCGTTTACACAAAATCAAACAGTTGCCAAACTTTTATGCGATTTTGTGTAGCCTCTTATTACTAGGAAACTAATCAAATGCTTTATCTTCATCAGCCTCTAGTCAGATAAAAAAAATACTTTTAAATAAGTATTCCGACTAGGGCTTTTTTCTTTATAGTTCTGTCTAGGAAT
Organism: Nostoc favosum CHAB5714; assembly: GCF_020829495.1. Classification (GTDB taxonomy): domain Bacteria; phylum Cyanobacteriota; class Cyanobacteriia; order Cyanobacteriales; family Nostocaceae; genus Nostoc; species Nostoc favosum. The sequence goes on from NZ_JAIVFQ010000006.1 coordinate 56,394, forward strand.
GGATTTCAAAAAGCTCTGGCTTCTTTCGAGAAAGGTATAACCAAAAGGCAGTAGTTTAGGACTTACGCACTGTACAAATGTATCGTGATGTGCATTACCTAAAATAGGTTGTTTCAAGCTTTTCTTAATTATCCTGCGATCGTAAATAGACCATGCTGTAGGGGCTAAGCTTTTGCTGTGCCCTTACGAAAGATATGGTTTTTAACCTTGCTCCATATTTGGTATTTATTGTCAATGCGTAAGTCCTATAGTTGACTGTATGGCTTTACTAGGCTCGATAGGGAGTCAAAGTAAAAAGGGGAACAACACTCTTCACAAGTGTCAACAAAAGCCTAGAAATAGCAAAACTTTCGGCTTGACTCGCCCGCCTCGAACTAAAGTTCTTTGGCTTTTAGCTAAAGTCTACTTCAGTAGACTAAAGATTTTTGGCTATATTTAGTCATCAAGAGATGACTTTCGCTAAAAGCCAAGGAACTGAAGTTCCTTGCGGGACATGACTCTTACGTTAAGTTGACACCAATGAACACTCTTGCGAAAATCCTTGATCCGCCAGGGACTCAAGTCCCAGGCTAATAGCAAAAGTCCGTTTAAACGGACTACAATTATTGTTATTAGTCGGTTTAAACCGACTTGAGCTATTAGCCCGAAAATAAATTTTCGGGCGGATGTTCGACTTTGGCAAGAGGTCTAATGAACACTCTTGTTCCCCTACGAACGCTTTATATTCCATGCACTTGAAAGCAGCTATAAGTTTTTAGCGATCGCAAAACTTCAAATAACTGCAAATCAGTTTTCGTCTCGCCCGTGAACTTGAGCGGGTGGACTGGTTGCTTCAACAGCAGTAAATGCTTCTAGGATTTTGTAAGTGTGGCTGGCTCCTTTTGGTACTACCCAAGAACTCCCAGGCTCTAGTAAAATCGTTTGCCCTTCAATATGCAATTCTGCACGACCATTGATTACATAACCAACAGTTTCATATTCTCGTGCTGTTGGCTCTTTAGGTTCGTTTGGTTCCTCATTCTCCCACAGGCGCATGGAAATGCTTTTGCCAGATGCAAGATATTTTTGACCAAGTTGACCTTTAGGCGAATTGCTAGAGTCTACTTTGATAACGGTTGTATCAGACATATTTTTTGCCTCTTTATACTTTTAACTTTGGGCATTGGGCATGGTTATTTTCCTTATTCCCTATTCCCCACTCCCCACTCCCCACTCCCCACTCCCCATTCCCTACTACGGTTTGAGTACCACTTTGATGCAGTTATCTTTCTTGTGCTTAAAAATTTCGTAGCCGTGGGGCGCTTGTTCTAAAGGTAAAGTATGGCTGATGATAAAGGTTGGATCGATTTCACCGTTTTGAATCCGCTCTAACAAGGGTCGTAAATACTTATGGACGTGCGTTTGTCCCATTTTGAAAGTTAATCCCTTGTTCATGGCAGCACCCATCGGGATTTTATCTAAAAAGCCACCGTACACACCCGCAAGTGATACGTGACCACCTTTACCAGCAGACACTATTACTTGCCGTAATGCCGTCGGACGATCTGTTTCGAGACGTACTGCTTGCTTTACCTGGTCATAGAACGCCATAAAGTCTGTGCCGTGTGCCTCCATTCCCACTGCATCTATGCAAGCATCGGGGCCACGACCGCCAGTCATTTCTTTGAGTGCTTCGCCTACATTCACTTCTTCGTAGTTGAGAACTTCTGCTTTGCCGTATTCTTTAGCCATTTGCAGACGTTCGGGAATGCGGTCAAAGGCGATTACCCGTTCCGCACCGAGCATATATGCGCTTTGAATTGCGAATTGTCCGACTGGGCCACAACCCCAAACGGCGACAATATCACCGGGTTTGATGTTGCAGTTCTCGGCTGCCATGTAGCCAGTGGGTAAAATATCTGTTAAAAATAGTACTTGCTCATCCGTTAAACCATCGGGTATTTTGAGCAAGCCGACATCGGCAAAGGGTACTCTTGCATACTCTGCTTGACCACCGGCGTAACCGCCGAATAAATGAGAGTAGCCAAATAGACCAGCCGGCGAATGCCCCATTTGCTTTTCTACTAACCAAGCATTGGGGTTAGAGTTGTCGCACAGTGACCATAAATCCCGATTGCAGAAAAAGCAGCTACCGCAAGAGATGGTGAAAGGAACAACGACGCGATCGCCTACGTTCACATTTTTAACTGCACTTCCAAGTTCTACGACTTCCCCCATGAATTCATGACCAAGGATATCACCCTTTTGCATGGTGGGAATGTAGCCGTCATAAATATGCAAATCAGAACCACAAATTGCCGTAGAAGTAATTTTAACAATGGCATCGCGTGGATTAAGAATTTTGGGGTCGGGAACTGTATCAACCCGCACATCGTTTGCTCCATGCCAGCAAACTGCTTTCATAATTATTTAGTCCTTAGTTATCATTTCTGGCTCGTTAATATCAAGAGAAATACTCGATTTAGCCTGATTTTGAGACGCGATAATTATCACGTCTCAGTAACTGCTCAAAACTTCTTCAACAATGTATGAGTCAAAAATTTAGACTCAGAAATTGCTACGAATCTAGCTTCTCTCTCTTAGTTATTTGCTAGGAGGAGTTCGGTAATAACCTTCTTTAGTTCCAGTCAATGGCTGAACTTTGTCTCCAACTGTATTTTTTGTAGACTTAAGAAACTCTTTTGTAGCTCGAGGAGTTTCTTCATCCAAGTTTAGCTTTTCGCGGATATTATCAGCAGCTTCTTTTAATGGATTTTGGCTTTTTGTTGTTTGGGTATCGTTTCTGATTTCACCTTGCCCCTCTGGGATTCCTTTATAATAAGTACCTTCTGGAGTTATAACATCAGCTTGTGCTACATTAACGTAGGTAAAAGCTTGTCCTAGTAAAAACATAAATCCTACCAGGAAAACTACAAGGATTTGGGAAATGCGAATATTTCGTAGCCAAGAACTTACTCGATTCATAAAAAACCTCAATTGCATTATGTTAGGTGTACAATTCAAAACCCTAAATCGGGTGCATCCCAGTTTTTATTTTTTAATGAGAAAATAATTGTCATTGCGAGGAGGAACGACGAAGCAATCGCATGGACTCGCTCTGAGTTGGAGGATTTTGTGATTGCTTCGCTTCGCTCGCAATGACATGCAAAAAAGTGGGATGCTCCCCCTAAATCATTATTCACTATTCAGGGTTTAAGAACAACTTTGATGCAGTTATCCTTTTTTTGTTGAAAGATGTCGTAGGCGTGGGGTGCTTGCTCTAGAGGCAATTGATGGGTGACAACGAAGGATGGATCAAGTTTTCCATCCAAAATCTTCTGCAATAACAAATGCATATATTTTTGTCCATGCATTTGTCCCATTCTAAAGGTTAAACCCTTGTTGAAGGCTGCACCCAATGGTATTTTGTCTACAAAACCGCCATAAACACCCATGATTGAAAGAGTCCCGCCTTTACGACAGGCGACCATCATTTCCCGCAGAACGTGGGGACGGTCGGTTTCCAATCTGAGCTTTTGTTTTGTCTGGTCGTAGAAGTCTTCTAAACCAACGCCGTGTGCTTCTAAACCAACGGCATCGATGCAAGCATCGGGGCCACGACCACCAGTCATCTCTTTCAACGCTTCGCCAGCATTAACTTCTTCGTAGTTAATCACTTCTGCTTTGGCAAACTTTTTCGCCATTTCCAGGCGTTCGGGAAAGCGATCTATAGCGATCACTTTTTCGGCTCCCATCATGTAGGCGCTAATCATGGCAAATTGTCCAACAGCACCGCAACCCCAAACGGCTACGGTATCACCCGGTTGAATATCGCATAATTCTGCGCCCATATAACCGGTGGGGATGGCATCGGAGATGAATAACAACATCTCATCCGGCAAGTCTGGCGGAACTTTAACTACACCCACATCAGCAAAGGGTACACGTATATATTCTGCTTGTGCGCCTGCATAACCACCTAACATGTGGGAGTAGCCATAAATTGCTGAGGTGATATTGCCAAACAATTTTTCTTGAATCCAACCTTTGGGATTGGAATTATCGCACAACGACCACATATCATGTTGGCAATAATGGCAATTACCACAGCCAATGGTGGAAGGAACAACAACGCGATCGCCTATTTTTAAATTGTTGACTCCCTTACCAACTTCCACGACTTCCCCCATAAATTCGTGACCAATAATGTCACCCTGTTGCACTGTGGGAATATAGCCGCCATAAATATGTAGATCAGAGCCACAAATCGCCGTGGAAGTAATTTTAATAATCGCATCACGCGGGTTGAGAATTGTCGGATCTGGTACCGACTGTACCCGCACATCATTAGCACCGTTCCAGCAGACTGCTTTCATAGTTATTAGTCCTTAGTCATTGGTCATTAGTCATTGGTCATTAGTCATTGGTCATTTGCTTTAGGCAAAGGACAAATGACATAGACGCGCCAGCGGCTTCCCGTAGGGTAGGACAAAGAACAAATAACTACTTGCGTCCAGAAGGTTGACCTTCGGTTGTAGCAATTTCGCCTGCTTCCATTAGCATTTTGAAGCGGCGCAATTCATCACCAATTTGCTGTTCTGGTTCTTCACCGAAAAGTTTAGCTACGGTAGCTGCCAATGCTCCACCGGGGGGGTTATACTCCAAAACAACTTTAACTTCCGTGCCGCGATCGCCTGGTGCTTTTTTGAAGCGAACAAAACCAGAATTATCTACGTCTGCACCTTCTACAGAAGCCCAAGAAATAAATTCATTTTCCCGGTCTTCGAGAATATCTGCATCCCATTCTACACTGTTACCCAAGGGTGCATTGGCAATCCAGTGAGAACGTTTTTCGTTATGCACCTTGACAGATTTGAGATGCTTCATAAATGTAGGCAGATTCTCAAAGTCGTGCCAAAAGCGATAGAGTTCTTCTGCCGATTTATTGATAGTTACCGTTTTTTCAACTTTGATGGGTTGGTTTAGACCTATTGCTTCCTGTGCTTTCTGGATTGTGCTTTGCTTGGTTGCACCTTGATAAACCAAACCGCCACCGGCTAAAGCCGTCAGCGCTCCTCGCAATGAACCTTGCCTTAAACCCATCAGCACCATCGCACCACCACCAATGAGAGATGCCCAACGCTCTACTTCACTAGCTTCAGGCTGGTTTGTACTTGATTTATCCCCTGATGTTGAAGTCACTTTTTATATCTCCATTACTGTAAATTCACCATAGAGGCGCAAATACCTCTTCTTTCTATCTGTGTGTTATTTGCGCCTCTTCGGTAGCCGTCTATGTTAAAAAACCTTACATTGACACAGCAGCCCCTGTAGTCGGCTTAGGAGGCTGAATCTGAGTGCCTATCCGCGCCCGATACAACTCTACTAATCGCTGTTCGTATTTCAATAAATCCTGGTAAATTTCTTTGAAAATAGCAGTTGCTACTGGGTCAGTGAACATTGCAGATAAATTGCCAATATCGCCGATACCAGTTTGCACATCACCTAAAGCAGAACGTAACTGATATATGTCATCGCTTCCGGTCATGGCAGTTTTCACCTTGGCATACTGATTGGCAATATTTGCGCCTAAAGAAGGTTTTTCGCCTAATAGCTGAAGATAGGTTTCCAGTTTTTGAATGTGGCGCTGTTTATTAGCAATTATTTCTTGAAAGACTGAGTTTACTTCGCTATCTGATTCTTTTTGCAAGTAATTTTCAAATGCTTCTAGTGAATAGCGTTCACCAGCAAGAGCATTATTTAAACCTTTGGTGATCTCACCTTTAGTTGAGCCACCCCAAGCATCAGCCAGTTTCCACCATTCAGCACTTGTGTCTTTCTCATTTGGTAATGCAGCATCTTTGCCACCATAACCCAAACGGCTCAAAATAGCTGTGGTAAAAATTGGCAAGTCTCCAGGTTCACGGGATGTAATCAAATTTCCGTCAACTACCACCGGCTCATCTAGATATTTTGCGCCAGCGTTAATCATATCCTTGGCAATAGCGATAAAACCAGTGGCTTGTTTACCTTTGAGCAAGTCGCCTTCAATTAAAACTTGTGGGCCATGACAAACAGCAGCAACTAATTTTCCTTGTTGTATAGCTTCTTGGACAAAACGTACTGTGTTGGTGTTCCGCCGCATTTGATCAGGAGCCATACCGCCGGGAATTATTACAGCGTCGAATTCGGCTGCGATCGCTTCTGTGGTAGTACCATCAGCTTGGATGCTAAGTTTGCCGCGTTTACCCTTATATTTTTCATTCATTCGGGAACCCAGGACTACTACCTCCATTCCCGCTTGTTTTAGTCCATTATAAGGAACTGTAAATTCTGCATCCTCTACTGCCTGTTCAATGAGAATGGCAACTTTTTTCTTACCGGAATTATTGTTATGGTCAGTCATTGATTGTATTACCTGTTTATTTCTAGTATTTAACTAGGTACAATATTTATCGATTAGGAGAGTTAAAAACCAGGATTTTTCCTGATAAATTTTGTTTGATTTGCCTACTATGCAGAAACTTCACTTGTTGCTCAAGTCCCAAACAGTTCTTCGTAATCGTGAGAAAAATGGGCGTGTAAGGCAGCAAATAATTCTGGGCTGATGGCATTTTGCAACACAGTAAATACAGCCCTAACATGAATTGCCACAGTGGTTGGTTCTATATTTTCTTTTTTACTTGCACGGGCAATAAACTCTTGTAAGTTGAAAGAGCCACCACTATCCCCTTCTTTTCCTCGCAAATAATCCCCTAGTTGTTGGGGCAAATTTGCAGCTAGTTCCTGTGCTTCATCATCTGCTATCCGTTCTTTAAGGGTTTCTAGTGTGGCACGGGTAGCACGTTCTGCCTTTTCACGAGAATCTGATTGGGTAAGGCTTTGTACATGTGTAATGAACTCATCGTATTCCACTGTCTACCTCCGCTTCTCAAAATTCTTTAGTTAAAAGCATGAATATAAAGTTAAATAGCTAAACTTAAATTTTATTTTTGCTCAATAAGAAAAAATAGTTATGAGTGAGAACCTGGCTACTGAATAATTTCGGTTTTATAGCTCTTAACTCATAACTAAAAACTTCAACTACAAGTTGCTTGACCATGAATTCATATTTACAATGGTATGACCCGATAGGTAGTTTAGCTTCGTTCCAAGGGGATAGATTATTTTATTTCTAAAGCTATACATCTCTAGTAAGACAACTGGGTGACAAGAAAACGTTATTGTGAGAATGCACAAAAGGGCTAGTATCATGGCAGAAAAAAATCATAATGACGAGATTGAAACCAATGATTTGCCACAGGAAATTACCGAATCCTACGGTACTGGTGTGAAAGACTTGCCGGGATACAATATTGGTGGTAGCTCAATGAGAGCAGAAAGACAGGAGTATACAGAAACTAGTCCTGAACTCACTGGTGGCGATGTTGACGCTTATTGGCAAGATGCAGATGCAGTTGGGGATGAAGCTGTTGGTGGTAGTACTTCCACTCCCGATCAAAATGTAACTGAGGAGCTAGAAGCAGCAGTAGGGCTAGAAATGGATGATTTTGCGTTTCTGCGTACTAACGATATTTTAGAGGAACGTGATGGCGATCGCTGGGAGTTAGATCCGAAATCTTCTGAAGATTATCAAGAGCGGCGAGAATAAGCTAAATAAAAGCAAAAGCCGTATTCCTACTCGATGTCGCCGTTAATAAATTAATATGGCTGAATTGGGCAGTGTTTAGAAAAGCACTGTCACAATAAAAATAACATCTATCTATCGAAATACCTCCTGATAATATCTCAATTTGCTAGCATTCCCATTGCTAACTCCTTTACTTTGCCAAAGGGAAGCATTGTTTCGGCTTCTGATATTTGGTTTCATCTAACTGTAATACTTCTAATGCAGGACTACAGTTTGCCAAATTTATGTTTTGTTTATAAATTGTTATTCTTTATGATTTCAATACATCTGTCTTCAGTAGGGTAAAACGCTAAATGTACATTTGGTAACCTTGCTAATGAAATTGATTAATTGCAATTGGAGTTAATAATGACATTTACACAAACTGGCGATCCAACTATTCGTGAACATGTTCAAGCTTGGCAACAGTTAGATGTGGATCAGCAACTGGCTTTGTTTTGGTTCATTTACAAAGAAATGGGTAAGTCAATTACGCCAGCCGCTCCTGGTGCTAGCACTGCTTCTCCAGAAATCGCTGAAGGTTTGTTTAATCAAGTTAAGGAATTATCTCACGAACAACAATTACAAGTTCAGCGTGACTTGATTAATAAAGTAGATACCCAAATTTCTCGTGAATATGGTTCTTTGGGTGATACCACGAAACTACTATTTTGGTATCGATTATCTCAAGGTATGGATGATGGTACTATCATTACTGTACCTTCTGACTATGAACTTCCCTCAGAATGTCAACAGTTATTTGGCAGAATTCAAGGATTAGAGTTTGAGCAACAGATTACTCTTTTCCGTGATTATGTTTCGCCAATGGGCGCCGAAGCGAAAGCAGGTGCTGAAATTTAGCACTTTTGAAGTTTTTAGCCTGCTTGAGGCTACCTTTTTAGTCCCCAAATGAGGATGGCTGTTATACCAAGTTCATTTGGTTGTAGTAGAAGGATTCAAGAATTAGAATGTCTTTACTCTCCACCAGGTTTAGACGATTGGTGTTAGCGTAGCGTTACCAACTCTAGCCTGCGATATGCAGCATCGTCCTCATGAGAAGGGCAAGGGTATTATATAGCAGTCCTATTTTATTCGTGAAAAATATAAAATTTGAAAACGAACCGCAAAGTATTGGCTTTGGGCGCAAAGGGAAGAAAGAAGAAAGAGATATATAATTTTCACAAATGATTTAGGACTGCTATAGCCCTTTTGTTAAAGCTTGCCATATCCGCCAGTCGCTTAATATCAAGCTGAATTTTGATGACTGGCGTCTTTATTTTTTCTGATAAATAAACACAGAGTAAAACTAAAACTCTTACTCTGTGTTTATCTATGTCCTTAGTCCAGTTGCACCCTACAGTCGTAACGCCCTTTGTTTTGTACTCAATATATTAAAATAATTCGTAATTCGTAATTCGTAATGGGCTTCTCTTCGAGACGCTAAACGCGAACGCCCCGCAACGCTTTCGTAAATTTTGTTTTGCATTAGCGAACGCGAGTGCGTCTCCAAGAGTTGCGTTAGCGAGTCCGCGTACTCTTACAGAGAAGCAAGCTACGCGCAGCGTCTCGTAGAGAGCGTCTGGGGATTTTAACCCCACCGCAAAACTTGTCGCTTGTTAGAAGCGAGGGACTTATACCATTTCTTTGTGAGGCTGCGCCAAATTTTCTTGGCTTCTTCTTTCTTTCTTTGTGTCCTTTGCGCTCTTTGCGGTTCGTTCCTCATATAGTTTGGCGCATCTTCATACAGAATTGGTATTAGACCCCTCAAAAATGTTAAAAGTAATTATAGTTAAAATAATCTATCTTTTGGTTGGTTTAAATATGCTTAGATTTGATTATTAAGTATATCTTTCTGTAGTGTTTTATCTAAAGTTAAATCTTTAAAATTGATAGAGATAGTAAGAAGGATAGTTGAGATTTTTACATGGGGGATTTAATTATTTTTTCATATCTAATACCAAATTACATCAATGATGAACACAAAAGGGTAGCTAATTTAGCATAGGTTATTATTGCTGATAAACATCTTGAGCGATAAAACCTATATGTCTCAGTTTTTAATGCTTTAAATAGAGGCGATGCCGACGGCGGTCTACGCCTACGCTAGACTTTCTTCAGACTTATTTAATACTTAAGCTATGATATCATGTCCGCATAATTAGTTATGATTCCCACAGTCATTGCACCCCACCCCGCCAAAGCTACGCTTTGTCTCCCCTCCCGAAGAGCGGGGAGGGGATTAAGGGATGGGGTTCTTCGGGTTTAATAAGTAATCAAGCGGACATGATATGATACAATACCCATTAATAGAATAGATACACTATTAACGTAAATTCCTGCAAATTGAAGTAATAAAAAATTAGGATTGATACCTAAAATGACAGCTATTTGCTTGGCGTGAATTGCTGACAAGCAAAGCGAGAATCAAGTTGGTTCAAGGCAGGATTACAATTTTCATTTGATATTTTTTTAGTTAATCAAGTAGTTAATTACTTTGAGGTATTTATGACTTCTACGAACGTCAATTTTTTAGAACAAAGTGTATCAAAATTTCAGAGTTTGGATACAGACGATCGCCTAACTGTGCTAGCTTTACTTTACACTGAAATTTCTGATGAAATTCCAGCGCTCTGTCTCAATGATGTGCCAAATGAAAGGACTGCGAATTTAGTTGCACAAATTCAAAACCTGCCACAGGCAGAACAGTTGTTTGCTTTGCGCCAGTTGCTAAAGCAAGATGAAGTAGGGGAAACAGCAATTCCTACTCAAGAGTATGCTTCAATGAACGCTGACGATAAATTAGCTTTTTGGTATCAATTAGCCCAAAATTTGGGAACTTCAATTATTGGTGTACCAAATGACTATATACCTTCTGAAAAAGCTACAGAAGTAATAGATTTACTTCACACACCCAATATTGAGGATTTAGTCAATTTCTTCAAGCGGGTGCTGTAACAGTTTTGAGTCAAGAATCAAAGGTGGGGTTATGCCTCACCTTTATTTTTAAGTTAATTCTTTCAAGTTAATTATTATGGTATCTTCTCCTGAACAGACGAAAAACCAAGATTATAACTTTAAAGCACAGAAGCAAAATGGACTTCAAAGCTTTTTGTGGCTACGCAGAGTGGTTATACTGCTGGCTGTGATTCTTTTTATTGGCTTTTGGGCTTACCAAATTGATATTACCTTGCCAAAAACACCAAATATTAACAATACATATACACCTTTTACACAGCCTACAGCCCAAGAAATTGGCTCCTATGATGTACTAGGTAAGGTTGTTAGTAAAGACGCAGCAGCATTGCTAACGACAGATGAAGAGAAACAGCTACTATCAGCAGATAATGGTGCTGTAGCTGTAACTGAAGACTTGATCAAACTTGGTCGTAAAAGTTTTTATACAGAAACCTTTGGCAATGAATTTTTCTTGACTGATGTTACTGGTGTTCTGGATGGGCCACTGAATATTGGAAATTTAGCGAAAGCGATCGCTTCCCTTGGTGGTAAGCATACAACAAATCTGCAAGTAACTCTAGATAGAGATATGACTGTGGGAAGTCGCACTTTCAAAAAAGGCGATATCCTCAATACCGGACTGGATATTCCCGCAGGTTCTTTATTTCCTTTGGGAATTAGCTCCCATATCAATCACGGCAAAATTCGCGTTGGTATCACTTGTGCAGCCTGTCATGCTGCTGTTGACAAAGATACCGGACGCATTTTAGAAGGCGCACCAAATAATGACCTTGATACAGGCTTAATTTTGGCATTAGCGAGTAACTCAGCAGCATGGTTTCGGCAAACAGGTGTCAATCCTCAGACAGTTCGCCGTGGTGAAACTAAGTATATAAATGCCGACGACAAGGAAGCACGTTTACCAAACACCAAAGCCTTAGAAGATGCTGTTGATCAAGAACTATTAACTTGGCCTCGCGGCAACTTTGACTCAACAGGCGACAATAAAAATAACCCATCCCAAAATCCATCTTCCTACACTTTCGCAGCATATCCTTATGGCTGGAGTGGTAACGCCTCAATTGGTTGGTTCCACGGACTGACTACACTCAACAGCAACGTTCATGCGACAAACTCAGACTTGACAACCGGTGCTGATGCAAGTCAGCAGCTACTAGGGATTGATAAAGAAACTTATCTAGGGGTAATTCTGCAAAATTCTGCTAATCCAGCCTTTAGATTCCCAACAGGTGCGAAACCATCGGAATTTTTCGAGAAAATTGACCCCACTCCTGGCACACCTGCCATGAACGAAGTGATTAAAATGCCAGGATACCCCAAAGGTTCACCGTTTATCCTAGATGGTTTGATGGCAAATTCACCAGGATTGCCAGTTGCAGCACAACTTAATGGGATGTCGGCGTTTCAAAACACTTTAGCACCACCACCTGTAAAAACGCGAGATTTAGCAACTCTAAAGCGTGGAGCAGCAATTTTCACCAAAGCGGGGTGCGTTGAATGCCATAGTGGTCGGTATTTCACTAATAATCACGTCATAGCAGAACGGGAAATCAAATCTCAGCCTTCACGGGCAAAAGCTCAAACAGCTTTCGCGCGTAACTTTGTAGCACCCCAGACTTATAAGAGCAACGTCTCTGTTCCTCTGCCAAAAAATCCTCCGGTGCTGGATGTGCCTACAGATATTACATCAGAAGAAGACTACAAACTTGCCTTTGCCATTGGTAACTCAGGCGGTTACAAAGTGCCTAGCTTGATTGGACTCGCCGTCACCGCACCTTATTTACATGATGGTGGTGTTGCTGTTAGCAAAGAAGCACTGCAACAGGATACAAACGGCTATAAATTAGCTCAACCTGAGCAGTTAGGTTTAACAGGCACATTATTAAACGGCATCTTACCAGATCCGAGTGCTAGTCTACGCGCACTTGTGGATCGCAACTTGCGTCGGCAAGTAGTTTTAGCTAACCATGCTAATTCCGACTTACAAAAGTCAAATGTAGACGGTAGCGGACACAATTACTGGGTGGATAAACAAGCTGGTTTTTCTAATCAAGAGCAAACTGACTTGATTGAATTCCTACTTTCATTGGACGACGATCCAGAAATTGTGCCAGTACAATCCCGCTAGTAGGGAAGCAGGGGAGGCGAGTATCAAAGACTCATTCACGAATCTTAAATTACAGTTACAAATCATTCTCCCCTGCCTCCTTCCACTAACGCAAAACTGCTTGATAGCGACCTAGAGCGATTAAGGGAAAGTATTGTTGATACAGATGATACTTGAGATAAAAATGGCAGGGGAAACCAGTACCTGTAAAGTCCGCCTCAAACCAAGTACCATCGAGCTGTTGAGTTGCCACTAGGTAGCCAATTCCCCGCTCGATCGCCTCAAGAGCTAATTTACCAGTTGCTTCACCTGCTGCCAAAAGGCCAATTAAAGCCCAAGCAGTTTGAGATGCAGTACTATTTCCTTTTCCTTTAAGACTGGGGTCGTCGTAGCTGCGGCAAGTCTCACCCCAACCACCATCTGGGTTTTGACATCCGATTAACCAAGCTGCTCCTCGTTCTATACTGAGTTTATGCTTTTGAGGAGTAATTAACGCTAAGGCTGATAAAACGCCACTGGTGCCGTAAATATAATTTACACCCCAACGACCAAACCAACAGCCTTCGGTTTCTTGTTCGCTGTGAAGATAACTAAGCGATCGCTCTAAATTATCACTATCAATTGACAAATCACAAGCACCCAGCATTTCTACGACTCTAGCCGTAACATCTGCGGTGTTTGGATCGATCATTGCTTTCAAGTCGCCATAAGGGATGGAGTTAAGCCAATCTTGATCGTTATCCAAATCAAAGGCAGCCCAGCCGCCTGGTTTACATTGCATAGATGCAATCCAGTTTAACGCACGAGCGATCGCAGCCTGCTTGATTTCTTCGTTGGGGAGTTTCGCCAAATGTAAAGCCATCATCACCACAGCCGAGTCGTCTACATCGGGATAAAAGCGATTCTCAAACTCAAACGCCCAAGCTCCTGGTTTTCCCTGACGATTTTTTACAGCCCAATCTCCGTAGTCTAAAATTTGTTTTTGCAACAACCATTCTCCAGCTTGCACCACGACGGGATGATCTGGTGCAAAGCCAGATTCTACTAAGGCACGCATCGCCCAAGCTGTATCCCAGACGGGTGAAATACAAGGTTGAACTCGGTAGCTATCCTCTGTTTCAATGGCAAAGTTATCAATTGCTTGCAAACCTCGTTCTACAATGGGGTCGCTTCGGTCATAATTCAGACACCGCAAAGCCAGCATTGAATTCAACATCGCCGGAATAATCCCACCCCAGTCACCTGTGGCTTCTTGGCGCTCTAAAATCCATTTTTCGGCGGCTTTGATGCCTTCTTCACGAAAGGGAACTAAATTCAGACTTTCTGCAAACTTGAACCCCTGATCAAGGGTGAGGAATAAATCTGTCCAATCACCAGTTTGGGGTAATTCCCACCGGACTTGATCAACGCCTTCAGCGTATAGTTCATCTAGGTTGATAGTTGGATCGGTGATAAAAACAGGTTTGCGATCGCACACAATCAGTAATGGTACTGTGCTGGAACGTGCCCAGCTAGACATCTCGTAGATATTAACTGGGAAAGCTTTTGGCAACAGCATTACCCAAGGTGGTAGCGAGGGAATACCGCGCCAGTTGTAGCAGCCAATCAAAGCTAAATGCAACTTGGTAAAAATCCGAGTTTTGCTGATACCACCCCGTTGGAGAATAAAGGTTCGCGCCCGAATCATCGCCGGATCGGTTGCTGGTACACCTAGCAGCCTTAACGCCATGTAGGCTTCAACCGAGGTGCTAAGTTCTCCGCCATCACCGTAGAAAAGTTCCCAACCGCCATGCTGCCGTTGCTCTTGGAGCAGGTAGGCTGCAACTTTGTGTAAAGGTCTGCCTTGGTCTGTTCCCCAAATTTTATGCAAAAGGACAACTTCAGCAGTGATGGTGACATTGGATTCTAACTCTGCCCACCAGTAACCGGCGGGATTTTGAATCGAAAGTAAATATTGTTGACTGGCTGCGATCGCCGTTGCGACTTGATTGACTTTTACCCTGTCTTGTGTTTGCATCAAATACTATTTAACCTCAACACCAACACTAGTTATGAACACGGCAATATTATGATGAAAAAATTTTTTCTCTATCAGTAGACATAGTATTCTGTCTGAGTCACTGAAAATTTGCAATAGGTCATGGGTGTAATTGTATTAGGATTGATGCTGTTATCCTTGACAATTTGGTTAGGATTACTGTGTTTTTGGGGACAGTTTTGGCGGGTAGACCAGCAATTAGAGGTTACAGAAACTCAGCTAGAATCGTTACCTATGGTTTGTGCCGTGGTTCCAGCCCGTAACGAAGCCCAATTGCTACCAACCACACTGCGATCGCTCCTACTCCAAGATTATCCTGGATCTTTCAACGTGTTTTTGGTAGACGATCGCAGCACAGACCGGACAGCAAATTTTGCCGAAGGAGTTGCACACGCTGTAGGTAAACCTCAGCAATTGCATATTATCTCTGGCGTTTCACTACCTCCCGGTTGGTCGGGCAAACTTTGGGCAGTTGAGCAAGGTATAAACAGCGCTAGTAAATTTGCACCTGACTATTTTTTACTGACCGACGCAGATATTGCACATGATCCTGGTAATCTCCGCCGACTCGTTGCTAAAGCTGTGCAGGAAGATTTAGACCTGGTTTCTGTAATGGTGCGACTCAGGTGTGAAAGCTTTTGGGAAAAACTTTTGATTCCAGCTTTCGTCTTTTTCTTCCAAAAACTTTATCCCTTTCGCTGGGTAAATAATCCCAACAATCCCACAGCCGCCGCCGCAGGGGGATCTATTCTGATCGCCCGTGAAGCTTTAGAGCGAATCGGTGGTATTCAAGTGATTCGCCAAGCTTTAATTGATGATTGCGCCCTTGCTCAGGCTGTTAAGAAAAGCAGAGGAGACAAGGAAAACACCCCATTCCCAATGCCCAATGCCCCATGCCCAATCCCCAGCCAAGGCCGTATCTGGCTAGGATTGAGTACATTGACTCGGAGTCTGCGTCCTTATGACTCGCTGGCGACAATTTGGGATATGGTTGCTCGTACTGCCTATACCCAACTGAATTATTCTCCATTACTACTATTGGGAACTTTAGTAGGAATGCCTCTGATTTATCTAGTTCCACCTGTGTGTGTAATTCTAGGTGCAGTTTGGGGCAATTGGGCGATCGCACTTACAGGTTTATTAGGATGGTTGTTAATGTCGTTGGCTTACTACCCAACGATCCGCTTTTATAAATGTTCTCCTTGGTTAGCCTTTAGTTTACCTGCGATCGCTTTTCTCTATACCCTGATGACTCTAGACTCAGCACTACGTCATTGGCAAGGACGCGGTGGCGCTTGGAAAGGAAGAGTTTATCGTAAATAAAAGGGTTTAAGACCCGCAACGTCAACTTATAGTTGCCCACTGATTTGTCCTTCTCAAATACAGTGGCGAAATATAAGGCACGAAAGCTAAAATTAAAGTAAGACTAATGTGGTTGATTAAAATAATTATGACAACCGCAACATCAACAAATAATCCTGTTATTGTCCCCAAAAAGCTGCCTTTTCTGGAGTCAATTTGTTGGCAGACCGCCGATGTCTATCGGTTTACTTCAGAACAAATGCTGAGTCGCTATGAGCGTGGTTGGCAATATCGCAACCTATTTAATAATCTTGAGGGTGAAGAACTCAATTTCCTTAAGGAAATCGCCAGACGCTATAAGTCCTGGTTGCAAGTTTGTTTATGATCTCCAGGTTTGAACACCATAATAAAATTCTCACAGTTCTAGAATGCTTAGATTCTGACATACTTAGGAAGGGTTCTGCTTACTTCGGTGGCGGAACCCTTCTTGCATTTGAGTTTGAAGAATATCGCTGGAGTAAGGACGTTGATTTTATCGCTTCTGTTGGTACAGAAGGCTACAAATACCTGCGGACAGTGGTATTTGAGGGTGGGCATGAAGCATTATTTAGTGATTTAAGTAAAATCCAAATTGGACGTAGCACAACTGACCAATATGGAATTCGGATGATCGTTTTTGTGGATGATATGCCGATTAAAATGGAAATTATTGCGGAAACTCGTTTTCAACTAGACCCACCAAGATATCTAAAGTGGTCACCCGTTCCCTGCTTGAGCCTTAATGACTGTTTTACCTCTAAGCTGCTGTCGAATTCTGACCGTTACGCAGATGACAGCGTTGAGGCAAGAGATTTAATTGATCTAGCAATTCTCAGGCTGCAATCTCCAATCCCTCAAGCATCAATTGAGAAGGCTGAAAAAGCATATCAGGTTATGCGCCCTTTGGAAAGAGCGATCGCACTATTTCAGGGAAGACCAGATTACAGGGAAAAATGCTTTCTCAGTCTGCAAGTTGATCAAGCTCAGATACCCAAAATTATCGACGGTATTGATTTACTCTCTACAGATTTAGGCTTATCTCACACTCTAAGGGCTTTTCGAGAACAACATGATATTTTTGCTGATTTAGAAACACAAATTAAAAAACGAGAAGATTCTTAAACAGGTAGCGTTGCCCCATGCCCTAATTCCTTGAAGCTATTTGTTTACTACTCGCGGCGCCAACAGGCAATGGTTGAGCCGCTTTCAATATCGCATCCAGCAACCCTGGAAACAGCACCTCTAAATCTTCACGCCGCAGGATGTTAATGTGATGTGTTCCTTCTTTACGTGTAAAGACTATCCCAGACTCCCGCAAAATCTTAAAATGATTGGACATAGTAGACTTAGCGATCGCAAAATCAAAACTGGCACAGCATTGTTCCCCCTCAGTCGCCAACCGCCGCACAATCTCTAGCCGCACTGGATCGCCCAATGCATACAGCACTCCCGGTAAAGAAATATTTTTTCTATCTGGATGATAAAGAAATCTCATAGTTGCATTATCTCATCAGGTGGCATATATTTTTATTATTCGATATTATCGAATTATAGAATTAATTAGGAAGGCAATTTTATGTCATCCATTACAAATGTCACAGAAGCCACATTCAAGCAAGAAGTCTTGGAAAGTGAGATTCCGGTATTAGTGGACTTTTGGGCGCCGTGGTGCGGCCCTTGCCGGATGGTGGGCCCAGTCGTAGATGAAGTTGCTGCTGAATACGAAGGACAGGTAAAATTTGTGAAGCTGAACACAGATCAAAATCCTACTGTCGCCAGCCATTATGGAATTCGCAGCATTCCGACACTGATGGTTTTTAAGGGAGGTCGGCAAGTCGATACTGTCGTAGGGGCAGTTCCAAAAACCACTTTGAATAAGACCTTAGCACAGCATCTTTAATCTAGTACTCGACCAACCCAAAATTGCTGGGTGAGGGTAGGGAGTGGGGAGTTGGGGGAGCAGGGGGAAATTACTCTCCTCTGCACCCTTCCCCCTGGCCCTGGAGCCTCTTCTCCATACTTCGACAAGGCTCAGTACAAGTGCCCCATACCCAATGCCCCATGCCCAATGCCCCATTCCCAACTTCTGAATTCTGTTTCAACTAACGGGGAAAGAGCGAAATGGACTTGAAATTGCATGGTAAATCCGCCTTTGTGAGTGGCTCAACCGCAGGTATTGGTTTTGCGATCGCTCTTGGGTTAGCTCAAGAGGGTGCATCAGTGATTATCAACGGTCGCTCTGAAGAACGAGTAGCCCAGGCGATCGCCAAAATTAAGCATTCTACACCCGAAGCGAAAGTCTCTGGTGTTGTTGCTGACACAGGTACTGCATCAGGGGTAGAGAAACTTTTTCAAGAGGTTCCTCACGTTGATATCCTGATAAACAATTTAGGTATTTACGAGCCAAAAACCTTCTTTGATATTACTGATAAAGACTGGTTAAACATATTTGAGGTTAACGTCCTCAGTGGAGTCCGTTTGAGTCGGCAATATCTGCAAAAGCAGCTAGAGCAAAACTGGGGGCGGATAATTTTTATCTCCAGCGAATCTGCCATTCAAATTCCCGTAGAAATGATTCACTACGGCACAACTAAGACAGCACAGCTAGCCATTGCACGAGGTCTAGCAGAAATGACTGTCGGGACTGGAGTCACTGTAAACTCCGTCCTCCCCGGGCCAACCCGTTCAGAAGGAGTTGAAGAGTTTATCACCAACCTGGCGCAGGAACGCGGTATTGATCGCGCTGAAGTCGAGGCTGAGTTTTTTCAAAATGTGCGTCCAAGTTCCCTAATCAAACGCTTTGCAACTAATGAAGAAGTAGCAGCGATCGTAGTTTACCTTTCTAGTCCTGTAGCTTCAGCAACTAATGGTGCAGCTTTGCGGGTAGATGGTGGCGTTATTCAGTCGATTGTTTAGTTTGGACGGGACTGGGGGACTGGGGACTGGGGGCTGGGCAATATCGGTTTCGATAAGGTTTTTTAATGACACGCCGCTAATCACAAAGACGCGATAAATCGCCGTCTTTACAATAATCAGTCCTTTGTCTTGACGGCGATTTATCGCGTCTCTTGCCTTAACCGAACCGTATTGGGGGAACTGGGGACTGGGAACGAGGCGACACAAGCCTTTGGGCTTTCCTTAGTGCCAATCGACCAATGACCAATGACCAATGACTAATGACCAAAATAATTTGGAGATAAAACCAATGACTAGTGATATCAACTTATTCTCTCCTTACCAATTAGGGAATCTGGAACTACCTAACCGAATAGTAATGGCACCCTTAACCCGAAACAGGGCAGGACAGGGAAATGTACCACACCAACTGAATGCTACCTACTACGCCCAACGTGCTTCCGCCGGACTGATTATTGCTGAAGCAACACAGGTAACTCCTGAAGGACAGGGTTATCCCGCTACACCAGGAATTCATTCACCAGAACAGGTGGAGGGCTGGAAGTTAGTAACCGATACCGTACATCAGCAGGGAGGGAGAATTTTTCTGCAACTATGGCATGTAGGCAGGATTTCTCATCCTGATTTACAACCGAATGGAGCTTTACCTGTTGCACCTTCTGCCATTGCTGCTAAAGGTGACGCCGCAACTTATGAGGGGCCCAAACCCTTTGTTACTCCCCGTGCTTTAGAAACTTCGGAAATACCGCAGATAGTCGAACAGTATCGTCTGGGAGCGGCAAATGCCCTAGCGGCTGGGTTTGATGGGGTAGAAATTCACTCAGCTAATGGTTATTTAATAGATCAATTTCTGCGCGATCGCACCAATCAACGTACAGATAAATATGGCGGTTCCATTGAGAATCGCGCCCGATTCCTCTTAGAAGTCACAGAGGCGGTAACTAGTGTGTGGGATTCTAACCGAGTAGGAGTACGTTTATCTCCCAGTGGGACTTTTAACGATATAGGTGACTCCAATCCCCTAGAGACATTCGGTTATGCGGCTCAAGCGTTGAACCAATTTAATTTGGCATATCTGCATATTTATGAGGCAACAGAAGCAGACATCAGACATGGCGGGATAATTGTACCCACTAGTCATATACGCGATCGCTTTACAGGTACACTCATCGTCAATGGTGGTTATACTCGTGAAAAAGGCGATGCAGTACTAGCCAACAAAGCAGCAGATTTAGTTGCCTTTGGCACATTATTTATATCAAACCCCGATTTACCCCGACGCTTGGCTTTGAATGCACCACTAAATGAAGCAGATCAGGCAACCTTTTATGGTGGCGGTGAAAAGGGATATACAGATTATCCATTTTGGTCGGCTGCTAATGAGTCGGTAGCTAAGGCATAATTCGTAATTCGTAATTCGTAATTCGTAATTCGTAATTCGTAATTCGTAATTCGTAATTATGACTTTATGACTGTACCTTGCGCGTGCCGTAGGCAAGTCGTTTGTTCTGAAACAAGGAATAATTTTTATTTTTGTTTTGTGAATAAATAGATTTGCTTGTATCCTAATTACGTTAGCTAGCGCAGTGGTAGCGAGTGTGCATTCGCTTTTAGCGTCTCATAGAGAACGTCATTACGAATTATTTGGTCATAACTCAACTATCAGGAGAATTTCATGAGTTCTATCACCCAAACCCAACCTTTAGATGTACCAAGTGCGATCGCTAAACGTCGTTCCATCAAAACTTTTAAAACAGACCCCATCGCCCCAGAACTACTCAAGCAACTGGTAGAGTTAACCGTGGCAGCGCCCAGCAGCTATAATATCCAGGACTGGCAAATTATTCTTGTGCAAGATGAAGCACAAAAGGCAGCACTATCAGCCGCATCGTGGAATCAACAGCAAATTATCCAAGCACCTGTAACCTTCGTCTTTGCCGCCGATCCTAACGCAGGCGAACAAAACTTAACCCCAATTCTAGAGCGGGGACTCGAAACTGGAGCATGGAATGAAGGCACAGTAAACTACTTTAAAACCGCCATCCCGCAGTTTCAAGCTGGGCTAGGCGACAAACGACGCGAATATGCGATCAAAGATGCGATCATTGCCGCTACCCATTTGGTGTTAGCAGCAGAAAGTTTGGGATTATCCACTTGTTTTATGAACGGTTGGATTGAGGATCAGGTAAAACAAGTGATTGGTGCTGGGGATAATCCAGATTTAGCGATCGCTGTTTTAGTTCCTGTTGGCTATGCAGCAGAACCACGCTTAAATCCCGGTCGTTTGCCATTCTCCTCCAACGTCTCTGTGGATAGAATCGGTAATCCTTATGCAGGGTAGCTTTTCCTAAATGGGGAATGGGGAATGGGGAATAGAGGATGAGTCTTTGATACTCGTGAATGAGTCTTTGATACTCGCCGACGAGTCTTTGATACTCGTGAATGAGTCTTTTATCCTCGCCAACGAGTCTTTGATACTCGTGAACGAGTCTTTTATCCTCGCCGACGAGTCTTTAATACTCGTGAACGAGTCTTTGATACTCGCCGACGAGTCTTTAATACTCGTGAATGAGTCTTTGATACTCGCCGACGAGTCTTTGATACTCGTGAATGAGTCTTTTATACTCGTGAATGAATCTTTTATACTCGTGAATGAGTCTTTGATACTCGCCAACGAGTCTTTGAAGCTGCTCCCCCTGCTCCCCCTGCCTCCCCTGCTCCCCCTGCCTCCCCTGCTCCCCCTGCCTCCCCTCCCCGCAAGCGGGGAGGGGCTAGGGGTGGGGTGTAATGGCTGTGGTTAGCATAACTATTTATGCGGACATGATATTATACCAATTTGAAAAAAGAATGCGACAGATGGGTAGGGGCACAACAATGTTGTGCCCTTACAAATAATTGATGTGTCGCAAACATTATTTGAATTGGTATTACTAGGCTTTAAAACAGAAATCAAGTTAAACAACAAACAGCGTACTTTACTAGCACAACACGCAGGTACGGCAAGACACGCATGGAATCAAGGACTGGTATTATGCAAGGAGGTCATTTCGTAATTGATGGTGCAATCCGCTCCACAATCCGCCAAAATCCAGTAGATAATCCTGATAGTACTCTTGACCCGGATGCGACGCCGAATAGCCCGTCGTAGACATCGCTCAAACTTATCTCAGCATTTTACGCCAACCCCGCAGTGCTTGGACTTATGAAGTAGAACTACGTCCGTGGGTAGAGAACTTTTAGCCAAAACAATTGTTAAAAAAATGGTTTTGCAGGTATGAATATTGATTTTGGTGCAACTGCTACTGATTATGCAAAACACCGCGCTGGCTTTCCCAGTTCATTATTTAACAAACTGTCTGAATATGGTATAGGTTTACCAGGGCAGAATATTGTTGACCTTGGTACTGGAACAGGAACACTAGCGCGGGGCTTTGCCGATAGAGGTGCTTATGTCATTGGCATAGATCCATCAGTTTCACTTTTAGAACAAGCGAGACTGTTAAGCGAATCAGTCCAACTCAAAGTAGATTATCGAGTCGCAACTGCCGAGAATACCGAGTTACCAGACGCAAGTGCGGATGTGGTGACAGCAGGACAGTGTTGGCATTGGTTTGATCGTCCCCGTGCTGTCCAGGAAATTACTCGGATATTGAGAAGAAATGGCTCAATTGCGATCGCTCATTTTGATTGGATACCCTTAAAAGGTAATGTAGTTGAAGCCACAGAACAACTGATCAAGGCTCATAATCCAGTGTGGGAAATGGGCGGACGTAATGGATTGTATCCCTTGTGCTTACAAGATATTGGAGAAGGAGGATTTCGAGAAATCCGCACATTTTCTTACGATGTCTTTGTGTCTTATACACACGAAGCTTGGCGGGGGCGAATTCGTGCTAGTGCAGGCGTGGGAGCCAGTTTGACACAAGAAAAGGTAGAAGTATTTGACCAAGAATTGGCGACATTACTCGAAGCAAGATATCCCACACCAATTCTTCAGGTTCACCATAGAGTTTGGGCAGCGATCGCCAAATCACCGTTATGAAAAGCTCTATGTTTCATCCAGAGAAAGCCATCACTAGCGGCTGGCTATGTGTTGCTAGTGATGGCTTATTTGCAGTAGATAGACGAATACTGCAATTGTTAAAGCTAGTCGTGCTTGATAGGTTTGATTCTAGCGATCGCTGGTAGTAACATTTTTGGCAGCCAAAAAAGATAACAATATAGTTGTTTTGCCTGACTATAAAGCGAGAATAACTTTCTTTCACTCAATAAAGTATATGGTCGAACTGCTCTGAGAATTTCTGCAAATTTATCTTCCGCCGCAGTTTGAACAGAACCACTTACAGAATAACCTTGTAAATGTGGAGGTAAGCGCCAGTTAATTTTAGGATCTGGCTGGTGTATTACAGGCTCAACATTTCCCCGCCATGCAACTCCCATAATTTGCATAGTTTGATAGACCATTGTGTTCCATCCTTTCTCTTTTAAGTAGTCCAAACCTTGGCCTACGTCGGGAGAAGCCAAATCATGAAATAAAATTAAAGCATCTGCTTCTGCAAGTTGTTCGCAAATAATTGTATCATTGAGCGGAGCTGGTGCTTCGTGATTACCATCTATAAATATCAATGACCATTTACGTTGAAATTTATTTGCTATTTCTTTTACTTTTTCAGGGCTACATCCTGGTATTAGATTTACAGATTCCTTAACACCTGCCGACTTTAGTGACTCTGTGACGCTTTCATTAAATAATTGTTCAGATAGCATCGGATCGATTACATCTAGCTCTACTCCTCCTAGAGCTAAATGACAAGCTGACCAACCCATCCAGCAACCTATTTCTAAAGCTTTTTTTCCCTGAAATTTTAAGGCTGTATTGTATAAAATATGAGCTTCATCTCTGCTGACAAATCCTACATTCTGCTTTCGTTTATCCACGTACCAGTTATGAGTAATATCCCGCCGCAAGTAAAGCCAAAAAGAATCATATTTATTTCCTAAAATTATATTGGGAAAATAGCAATCTGGCTGGATAGTGGAAAATCCTGACGAAACATAATCTCCTTTTGGCAATAAGTTTACTTCAATCACTTTCACTGTTTTTTCACTCATAAGTTACTCTCTAAGTATTTGAAATTCTAGATTTTGGGTTGACAATTTAACTTCAACAACTTCTCGAAAAGCGCCATCTTCTCTACAGATGAGCTTCGGACTACACCTCTATCGATAACTAAAGCAAGCTAACGTTAAACCCAACACAAATAACCTCTTAGCGCTCAAGTGCAGCAAGCGGCTGATAAATCCTTAATAGGAAATAAAATGGATGTTAACTATCTAGTAAATAGCGCAAGGCGTAAATAAACATACCATTTCAAATGGCGCAAAAGCTTGGAATACAATTATGCGTGACTTTTGACTTTTGATTTTTGACTTCTGCCTTGCGGTACGGGAGCATCCCAATGCAAGCAAATTTACCAAGATGATATATTGTCATTGCGAATGAAGCGAAGCGGAATGTTCGCCCTTGGCGTTCCCGAAGGGTAGCAATCACAAAGTCTAGATGTTGCGATTGCTTCTCTACGAGACGCTCCGCGAACGCTTCATTTCATTACGCTCGCAATGACGAAATATGTTTTTACACATTTGGGATGCTCCCTGCGGTACTAGCCTGAAGTTATCGATTTGAGATTCACTTTCAAACAACGATTTCCAGGCAAAACCTGAAAATATCAAATCCAGAAACTAAAAAGTTAATTTTTTTTAAGCATCTCGTCCTTTTTTGTAATGCAAAATCAGTAATAGCCCAGCACAATAGTCCAGTATGGGGCTTTAGCTCCATTCCTGACAGCGATTTTCCATCTTACCTCTAGGGCAATACTTTTGGGTATAAAGTGCTAAAATGCTTACGTTATATACATTTTTGCAGTTATTACCCCCATTTTTTTCAGATTTTGTGAGAAATGCGAAAGAGGTGTCCGCACCATTCACTTAAAAAACAATCGCACAATTTTAGGAAAAATAACCATGATTGATCTTTATTATTGGACAACCCCAAACGGTCATAAAATTACGATTTTCTTAGAAGAAGTCGGTTTGCAATATACCATAATTCCTGTGAATATTGGGGCTGGGGATCAATTTAAAGCAGAATTTTTAAAGATTTCTCCTAACAATCGCATCCCCGCGATCGTTGACCACGAACCAGCAGATGGAGGTGCGCCGATTTCGGTATTTGAGTCTGGTGCAATCTTGCTGTATTTAGCAGAAAAAACCGGTAAACTAATCCCCCAAGATTTACGTAATCGCACTGAAGTTTTAGAATGGTTGTTCTGGCAAATGGCAGGGCTGGGGCCAATGGCGGGACAAAATCATCACTTTAGCGCCTATGCTCCCGAAAAAATAGACTATGCCATTAACCGCTATGTGAATGAGACGGGACGCTTATATGCAGTGCTGAATAAGCAACTAGCAGATAGAGAATTTGTGGCTGGCGATTATTCTATCGCCGATATTGCTGCCTATCCCTGGATTGTGCCCTATGAGCGCCAAAGTCAGAATCTAGAGGATTTTCCTCACGTCAAACGGTGGTTTGAGGCAATTAAAGCCCGTCCGGCAACAATTCGTGCTTACGAGAAAGCAGAAGCATTCAAAACTCAAGCGCTTGATCCAGATAAGTCACGAGATTTGTTATTTAACCAGTCGGCGAAGACTATTCAAACTTGAGCCTAATGAAATTGTCTTGTCACTGTGGCGATCGCTAAGTATAGCATTTCCTTAATTCGTAGCGAATTAAATTTGGCAATACCCTGCAATGGCAATGAATGCGACAGCGGCCTTGTTAATGCGTCGGCGGCCTTGTTAATGCGACAGCGGCCTTGTTAATGCGTCGGCGGCCTTGTTAATGCGACAGCGGCCTTGTTAATGCGTCGGCTTGCATTGTTAATGCGTCGGCGGCCTTGTTAATGCGCCAGCGGCCTTGTTAATGCATCTCAATGCAATGCCAATGCGTTCCTCTACATTGGAAACGCTACGCTTTTACGCAAAACTGTACTAAGTTAACTCTAATCCCAGATCATCTGTCGCAACTATGGTTAGCAACGGATACAGGCTGATATTGAGTTTAGTTTTTTAGATTGAGGTTGCTGATTTGCGCCTGTAATTTTCCTTCTACTTGAAAGGGTAGTTGATGATAGTTGTTAAATTGATATTCTGGTGTCACTTTCCAATCATATCGTTGCAGCAACGTTGCCAAAAAAATCTTTATTTCCATCTTGGCAAACTCCATTCCAATGCATATATGTTCGCCACCACCAAAACCAATTAAAGCAAAGGAGTCTTTTTTATCTTCTTCGCGGGGAGGGGCAAAGCGTTCTGGCTCAAAACTTTCTGGGTTAGTATAAATCTCGCTCATGCGATGCGTTAATCCTTGAGCAACAATCACCACCCAACCAGGAGGAATGCGGTATCCTGCGTATTCAATTTCTTTTACAACTCCCCGAAACAGTACTACACCTGCGGGGTTGTAAAGTCGTTCTATTTCTTTCAAAAAATAAGTCATTTGATTAAGTTGCTTAAGGTGTCCCAAGTTCAAAGGTTCATCTCCTACAACTTCTGCCAGTTCTTGGCGGAGTTTCTCGCGCCATTGCGGACGCCCTGCCAGTTCAACCATTGCCCACGTTAAGGATGTAGCAGTAGTGAAATGCGCTGCATTTAATAAGTGTATCAGTTCGTCTATAATCTGCGAGTCGGCTAAAGCATTTCCCTCTTCATCTACTGCTGCCAAAAACAATCCTAATACCTCACAAGATTCTTGTAAGTTGCCTTGAAGTTTGCGTTGGCGTAGCCCGCCGTAGGCATCGCTGATAATTTTTTGTAAGAAAGCTTTAAGCTGACGACGAGCATTTTGGGAACGGCCATATTTTGTAAACGGTATATCTAACCGCAATAATGCTAATGCTCCCTGCGTCAAAGTGTTATACAACTGTTCGACTTGCTCAACTTCGCTTTGTAGTTGAACACCTAATAATAGCCGAATCCCAATTCGCAATGCTAACTGATTAAATTCATTCTTGATAGAAATTGGGCTGCTTTCCATCCAGTTTTCTAGGCAGTTGTTAACTTCAGTTTGCATGATGTCAAAATAGTTAGCAATGGCTTTTCCATGAAACGCTGGAGCCATTAAGCGACGAGTGCGGCGATGTTCTTCACCATCCTGAAGCATCATTGGTCGCCCGAAAATATGCTCCATAGCCACTTTCCATCCTAAATAAGAAGATACATGATCGGCTTGTTCTTGCAAAATTAGTCGATTTGCTTCCGTCCCTACCAAAACTGCATATTTCTTTCCTAAAATGCTGGTTTTAAAAATGGGCCCGTAGCGTTGGTAGTTCTTCGTCAGCCCCCATCCTTGAGTAGCAAATAATCGCAGAGTTTCACCTAAAATAGGTAGCCCAAAGCTACCGGGCATTTCCTCGGCTGGTTTTAATTGTGTCATTTTTTTAGACTATAGGACTCAAAGTGTGGTGATACAGCAGACAATACGCTTGGGTTAAGGCTAAAAACTAAAACTGCGTAGGTTGGGTTGAGAAACAAAACCCAACATTTTCACGGCTTTGTTGGGTAACACTTAAGTTCAACCCAACCTACTATTTTTCACAAAGCCAAGCGTATTGATACAGCAGATTGCAACAGGCGTGAGGTACAGATAATCGTAGGGGCACAACATGTTGTGCCCCTACCCGTGTACTTCATTTACCTGAAATACGCTGTAACTATTGAGTCTAGCTTTTACAAGATCATGCCGTCTCACGCAATCTTCCGAAAACTAGCGTTATCTTCCGAAAAATTCAGTGCAGTTTCTTAAATGCTTGAGGAGTGATGCCGATATATTTGCGAAAAACTTTGGTGAAATGACTTTGACTTTGAAATCCTACTAGTTGGGAGACTTGTATAACTGATAATTCTCGCTTCGCAAGTAAATACTTTGCTCTTTCAACTCGACATTTAGTGACATATTGGTGAGGTGCTATTCCCATTGATTCCTTAAATAAGCTAGCAAAATAATGCGGGCTTATCTGTGCGATCGCAGCAATTTCTGCTAAAGACAAATTTTGGTCTAAGTTATCGTTGATATAGGCGATCGCTTCTTTTAATTTATGTTTTGGTAATCCACCTGTGTATTCTCGAATAATGAATTTTTGCGTTGAGTAATGTTTTAATAAATGCACCGCTAACAGATTTACTGCTGACTCTATATACAACGAACTATCAAATCCACTAGTTTCTATTTCGTGCTTGAGTGTCAGTCCAATTTGTTGAATCAGTGGATCGTGGGTTTGCAGTTGTTGTACAATTTCAACTGCATCAGCATTTACTGACTCGTAGGCAACACGAGTAATCATCGCTGGTTCAAGACCGATGTGGATAAAACCTAATTCCTGTTCAAATTGTACTGCGGGAGAAATTTGATGAGCAGGAAAAATACCGATATCAGTTGCTGTATATGATTTACTTTGCCAGTGTCCGTTAATTTTTAATTTTGCCTGAAACTCTCTAGTATAAATGGTAATAATGTGCTGGAAAGGCGATGTTTCAGGGAGTTGATAGTTTGACTGGCGATGATAAGCAAAATAAAAACCATTCCAACCGGCGACTGGGCTAGAGATAATTAAAGGTTGGGGAAGGAATTGTTTTAGCTTGTCTGGTTGGGCGGCATTAATTCTAAAAGGCTGTTCTATTTGCATGAGGATTCGCACGCTTTTTTTCTATATATAAATTACCTAAGAACGGGAAAGAAGATTTACTGAACAGTAACTCTCTTACTTTTCCAGCCCTTCCCCTTCTGCAAAAAGTCTATTCTAGAAGTGCGAAAACTCAAACTACAGGAGAATATAGCAGTGGGTAGGTTAGCAACGGACATCGCAGGCAAAACACCTGTCTCATTAGGACTGTTGGGCGCTGCTGCTTTCATGGTGATTGCTGATGCACGAGTAATTGATCCCCTACTGCACATTATTGCCGACGAGTTTAAAGTCGGTGTTGGCAGTGCTGCGGTGATTATCTCCGCATACACGATTCCCTACGGGCTATTTCAGTTAGTATATGGCCCATTAGGCGATCGCATCGGTAAACTTAAGGTAATTACAATAGCACTGGCAGCATTTGCTGTAGGTACTGCTGTTTGTGCCTTTGTCTCAAATATCGTTTTACTTACCTTGCTGCGGTTTCTCACAGGGATGGCTGCTGCTGGGATCATCCCCGTCACCCTAGCTTATATTGGTGACAACTTTCCTTATGAAAAACGCCAAGCTGCGATCGGCAAGTATCTAAGTGCCTTCATGCTAGGTCAAATCCTGGGTGGTAGTTTGGGCGGCATCTTTGGGGAATATATCAGCTGGCGTGACATATTTCTTTTATTTGGCATCGTCTCCCTTGGTATTGCTGGACTTTTATGGCGAGGGACGCGCCATCTGGGTAATGCTCAACGTCCCCAAGATCAAAGAGGTAGGATAACATTTCGACCTTATTACCAACTATTAACGCAACCGATCGCCCGGACTGTAATTATAGGGGTGTTTGTGGAAGGCTTTTGCGTCTTTGGGGCATTTGCTTACATCGGCGCATTTTTGCGCGATCGCTATAGTCTTAGTTATGTAGCGATCGGGTTTATGCTCAGTGGTTTTGGATTGGGTGGACTGATTTACAGTCGCTCAGTTAAATGGTTCGTCAGGCGACTGGGTGAAATTGGTTTAATGGGAGTGGGAGGGGGCTTGATGTCTATCAGCTTCTTAGCGATCGCATTATTCCAGAACTGGATGCTTTTTATCCCCTTGAGTATTTTTATGGGATTGGGCTTTTATATGATGCACAGCACCCTCCAAACCCAAGCCACTGAGCTTTCCCCAGAAGCACGAGGCACTGCTGTTTCGCTGTTCGCCTTCAGCTTGTTTGTTGGCCAGGGAATCGGCGCAGCATTATTTGGTAGGATTGTGGATAGCTTTGGCTACATTTATTGCTTTATTGTGGTTGGTGTAGCGATCGCTCTGCTCTCTGTTTGGCTAGTCAATCAGAAGCAAGTCGTACCTAACTAAAACTTTTATAGATCAATCTTTGGCGCTAGTAATCAAATTTCCTTGCTTACTTTTTGATTACTGATGAGCTTTAGCATCACTTTGAAACGCCCCTGTAAAAACGTAAGCGCATTATATTGCTAGACACAGACAGAATAAAACCGATGATTTTTCTAAAATCTGCATAAATGGCTAAAAATCACCAGATAAGAGCATCTACCAAGGTAACTTAAAATATGGACGCTCCTTTAAGGAGATTCTTGGCTGCTGGGCGAAACCGAAGTTTGTTAAACTTTAGAAGATTACACTTACCAGAGAAAGTAAAAGACCGAGCAGAAGTAATTAAGTTGGAATTAGCTGCTGTTAGAGAAGAAACTGACTTAAAGTATTTAGACGAATCAGGTTTTGTGCATGGAACAAATGTGGTCATACCTAACAAAGGATTGTTTGACCTTTCCCAATCCTGTTAGAATGCATCGATGTCAAAAAAGCAACATTTCTTAAACAAAAAACCCGGTTGGTCTTTGGATGAGCGAGATCCAAAGTTCATAGAATTTCTGATGCCTCTGTTGGGCTTTTTCTATCACTACTATTTCCGAGTTCAAACTAGTGGCTGGGATAATATTCCACCCCAAGAAAAAGTCCTATTTGTCGGTTCGCATAATGGGGGACTCGCGGCACCCGATATGACAATGGTGATGTATGACTGGTTCCGAAGATTTGGTGTCGAGAAACCCGTTTATGGTTTGATGCATCCTAAGGCTTGGCAGGTTAGCCCACCACTAGCGCAACTGGTTGTTAAGGCAGGAGCAATCATGGCTCATCCGAAAATGGCTTACGCTGCCTTGCGCTCTGGAGCGAGTGTGCTAGTTTATCCAGGTGGAGCCGAAGATGTTTTCCGACCGCATTATTTACGTAACAAAATCTATTTTGCAGGGCGACAAGGATTTATCAAGTTAGCGTTGCGGGAAAATGTGCCGATTGTCCCTGTGATTTCTTGGGGCGCTCACGATACGCTGATTATACTGGCTGACTGCTACAAAATTGTGCGGCAACTCCACGAATGGGGAATGCCTTGGCTGTTGGGGATTGATCCGGAAGTTTTTCCGATCTATCTCGGACTGCCTTGGGGATTAGCAATTGGCCCGTTACCCAACATTCCATTGCCTGTGTCCATTTACACGCGGGTTTGTCCGCCAATTGTATTTCAACGCTACGGCCCTGAAGCAGCCAGCGATCGCTACTATGTCAATGAATGTTATGAATTAGTTGTTAGTCAGATGCAGCAAGAGTTAGATCACTTAGTGAAGCTAACTGCTAACACCAATTCTTTGTGAAATTGCACAAAATCAGGCTTGGTCAGATTTGGGGCTTGAGCAAATTGTTCTATGGAACCTTACCAAGCCTCGTTGGGGCGGGTGTGGGGGTG
The DNA here is from genome assembly GCF_020829495.1 of Nostoc favosum CHAB5714. GTDB lineage: Bacteria > Cyanobacteriota > Cyanobacteriia > Cyanobacteriales > Nostocaceae > Nostoc > Nostoc favosum. The sequence goes on from NZ_JAIVFQ010000006.1 coordinate 87,918, forward strand.
TGGGGTTGCATGGTGGTAGGGGGGGGAAGAACTAGCCCCAACCACCCGCATGAGTCTTTAGCCCTGCCTAAGAAGGGCAACCGTGTTGGACGGGGTCTCAATCCCCGTCCAACACCTTACACCCTTAAACCCTTAAACCCTTACACCCTTACACCCCTAATGAAAGGTAATCGGTATAACCAATTTGATTCCAGACGATTGAGTTAGAAGTTTTGAATCTTTAATTCATCACTCCTAACTCATAACTCATAACTCATAACTCATAACTTATAACTATTTTGCTACCCACCACTGACTGGTGGAATCAGCACGACTTCATCCCCATCTTGTAGTAGGGTATCTGGTTCGACAAATATTAGATTAATTCCAAAGCGGGTGATGTCTCGCCATTGGGAGAGTTCGGGGTGTTCAGCTATGAGGCGATCGCATACTGCTTTGACTGGCATACTATTGGGAAATTCCAGCACCAGTTCCGAAACCCTAAAGGCTTCTTGATAAGCAGCGAACAATTTGACGGTAACGGTGATTGCAGATTTAGACATACAACATGCTTTGGCAGTACCAGCAAGTAGTTTAATACTTGACAAGCACCCTGAACTCTTGGGCTTAATTATACATTAATAAGTACATGATTTCATAAGTTCATAACGAAAAAATGTTTCTTAATCCAACATTTCTGGGTCAATTCCTAAAGCGTTGAGTTGTTCAATAGAGAGCGATCGCAATTTCTCTACAATTCTCTCCCGCTTTTGTCGCTCAATCACAGCCCGTTCCTCACCCGTTAGCAGTAAATTTCCTTGTGCATCCCACCAGCGCAACCAAGGTAACTCTGCATTCTGATAAAATCCTTGCCAGATTCCTAACTCTACCCCCATAGGAGCAATTGGGTAATGTCCCCGTTCATTAGCTTTCATCAGTTGATAAGTATTATCCACCAGGTGATACACCTCAATCTGCGCTTTTGCTACTTCATAAATTCCATAATAAGGCACTCGAATTGCCTGCTCATAAACCCAAAATTTACCAACATTTCCACCTTCCCCTTGAGATGGCGGTGTGTTATCTCGTTCTTCTGAACCATCTCCAGAGACAAATTCCAGCACAATTAAGGGTGCAACATACTCCTTCCACAGCACATAAGAACGCCGCGTTTTACCGTCAAGGGTCGGTGGTACATTGGGTACATAAAACCAGTCTGGTGCTTCAGCCCCTTTCTCAGGAGGATCTGTCAATCGCCAGTAGATGCCTAAATCCTGCCCAATACAATATTGACTATCAGGATAAAGTTCCTCTAAGACAAGTTTAATCGAGTCAGTGAGTAAAATACTTTGGGGATGCTCTTGCCAGTTTTTCACGAATGTACCGTCTGAGTCTGGTAACTGGGTGTGGTCAGGTAAAGTTAATGCCGATAAGGAAGTCATAGGCTTTAACCAAAGATTTGTCTGATTCTTATTGTAGACTGCTATTTTGCTATTTTTGAATAGATGCACTACTAGGTTAGATGCTATTTATATAACAAAAGGCAATCTTTCTATATGAAAAAAGCCATTTTGATTATTGCGGATATTTTCTATATCCTCACAATCATTTGCATTCGGCTTAATTATAGACAATAGAAAACGAGAACCTATTGCCCGTAAATCGTATGGTATTACATGAGTTGGTATATCAAAAATCCATCTTCTGCCCATGCAGTATTCTCCGAACGTTCCCAGACTACCCTTGTGTATCCCCCATCCAAGTGAAAAATTACTTTTACAATTTATCTGGCTAACAGAAATATTTTATTCATTATAATTATTCTATTTCGATGCTTTTAAGAGGGCGGGCTGGAAAGCCCACCCCACAATAATTAAAAACCAGATATCTCTTATCCAGCAGCAAAATTACACAACATCTGCCGGATAATACCCGATCGCATTATTGGCAAAGCATCTTTAAAGCTAATCGTCAGCAACTCTTTTTAACTTTTATCCACGGAATAATGTGATTTTCATGAAACACTAGGATCATCAGCAGTTTTGATCTCTCGCAAAATTCGTTCGACTTGGTTAACTTTTTCACCTCTATTCTGTTCTTTGAAAATATTTAAAGCTTTTTCTAAAGAAGATAGCGCCTCGTCTTTTTTATTTGTTTGCCACAATGCCAGCGCAAAATTAGTTAGCCCTTCGCCATAATTAGGATTAATTTCTAGAGCTTTTTTATATTGAGTAATGGCTTCTTCCCAGCGACTTTGGCTTGCGTAAACCATACCCATCGCATTGTAAGCTAGAGCGTATTTTGGCTGGAGGCGAATGGCTTCTTGATAAGAGCTAATTGCTTCTTGTGGTTTCTTTTGTCGAAAAAGCACATTTCCTAGTTGAAAGTGTCCAAAGGCATCGTCTGGGAATTGTTTAACGAATTTGCGTAAATTTTCCTCTGCACCTGTTAACTCTCCCTGATTAAATAAAGCATTGGCTTGTTGCAGCATCTGCGATCGCTCTGATGGCCCTGTGTCTGAAAACTGTGCTAGTTTTTGTGGTTGTCTCTCAACCGACTGTCTAGGCGAATGCAAAGAAACTTTTGCAGGAACCGCTAACGCTAATGGTGATAAACCAATTACAGTGATAATACTCAGCGTCATGCCGCTCAAAGATTGAACAAATGCTGATTTCAGTTTGCGCTTTACCTTCATCGCCCTGAATGCCTCAATAATGTCCTATTCTTATAATAATGTGAGGATGCATTAGTAAGTCTGCAATCCACTAAAAAGTTTGTCAATATGCTGACTACACGGTGTCATTAAAATTTTAGGGACGGGCGATCGCACCTATTTGTTTTATAATAAATTGGTATGTGCATCATGTATTATTTCTCTGGTCATACCAACTATTTACACTTGAAATAATATTAGCTATTTCTTTGTCATCAAGTTTTTTCAGTTCCTCATCTTCGTTAAAGTGCAAGTTAACTTGCTTTTGTCCATCTATTTTAGGTTCTAAAATCCATTTATAATAACCTTGATCGTTCTCTAAAATAAAGAAAAATAGGCAGACTGGGAATGGGAAATCTTTGAATTTTTCTAGTCTACTCAACCTATTTTTGTCTAACTTTAAAATATCATTATGCTTGTTTAAATTCGATATAGAATCTGTTGCTTTTACTTCAATACCAAAAAGTCTTCCAGTAGAAACTCCATCTTTGGTAATTGTGATTAAAAAGTTTAATCCTTGATTTGGTGTTGGCTGAGAAACAATCAAGTCATCACGACGAGTTAAGTAAACAATGGCAAGAGATTCTGCCCGTCTTTCAATATACCAAGGTACTGTGGTTTTCATTGTTTTATCTCCAGTCTTGATCAGCAAATTTGGAAACTAACTGATTAGTATGGTATCTACTCCAAAAATCATCAACTTCCTGCCATAGCAGTTCTCTATTTTGTTTGATAATTTTAAATTGAGTAGAAAGGCTTGACAGAGACTTAAGACTTTCCCCATTTGCAGAAACCATATAACCTAACTCATGAATTTCATCGATACCTACTATATAAGTTGGTGCTGGATAAGATGCTAAACCAATTACATTTTCTTGCCGCACTTTCACCTTCAATCGGTTATATTTTTTAGTATAACCTTCTCTTGTTGTTTTCACTTGTACAAAGAAATAAGGAACAGATTTACCAGCCCCTACCAACTCTACAATAAAATCAACATATTGCCATTTGTCTCCTAAAAACTGCGGCTTGAAAATAGGGCCAGCATGAGAATGAAATTCCGTCATTAATACTGTAAAAATTGCTTCGCCTCTTTGCCCTAGTGCATCTCTCATTTATAGACCTATTTTAATTGAGCCTGTTTAGCAAAGGGCAGGCTGTTTTGCCTACCCTACATTATTAAGAATTGCTTTGTGTTAGTTTGTTGTTAACAGACTCCTATTTTGAGAAATTTGCATTACTTACGCCCCTTCCCGCAATTTATCTAACACGCTTCTATCTTCCAATGTCGAAGTATCCCCAGATACCTCTTGTCCGGCGGCTAGATTCCGCAGCAAGCGCCGCATAATCTTACCCGATCGCGTTTTCGGCAAAGCGTCTGTAAAGCGAATTTCTCCCGGACGCGCGATCGCACCAATTTCTTTGACAACGTGCAGTTTGAGTTCTTTACTTAGTTCCTCACTTCCCTGATAAGTGCCTTCTAAAGTCACAAAAGCAACTACTTCTTCACCCTTGAGTTCATCTGGCTTACCGACTACCGCCGCTTCTGCAACTGCTGGATGCGAAACTAAAGCTGATTCTACTTCCATTGTACCGAGGCGGTGTCCTGATACATTCAATACGTCATCTACACGACCCATTACCCAGAAGTAGCCGTCCTCATCTTGCCTTGCGCCATCACCAGCAAAGTAAGTATAGTTACCATCTTTAGGCGGAATGTGTTCCCAGTAGGTGCGGCGGAAGCGTTCTGGATCGCCGTAGACTGTCCGCATCATTCCTGGCCAAGGATGGCGTACTGCTAGATAACCGCCTTCGTTATTGGGTACGGTGTTTCCTTCTAAATCCACGACATCTGCAATAATTCCTGGGAAGGGAAGAGTTGCGGAACCGGGTTTGGTGGGAATCGCCCCTGGTAATGGTGTAATCATGATACCGCCGGTTTCCGTTTGCCACCAAGTATCAACAATTGGACAGCGATCGCCACCAATTACTTTGTGATACCACATCCAAGCTTCGGGGTTAATCGGTTCGCCAACGGTTCCCAGCAAACGCAATGAAGATAAGTTTCGCGCATTGGGATGTTGTTCTCCCATCTTAATAAATGCGCGAATTGCCGTCGGTGCAGTATAAAAAATATTAACGCCGTATTTTTCAATTACATCCCAGAAACAGCCAGGATTAGAAGCACGGGGCGCACCTTCATACATCACCGTGGTTGCACCGTTGGAAAGGGGGCCGTAGACAATATAGCTATGTCCGGTAATCCAACCTACATCTGCGGTACACCAATATACATCTGTATCTTGGAGGTCAAAGATCCACTTGGTGGTGATATGAGTATACAAATTATAACCAGCAGTTGTATGCACTACACCCTTCGGTTTGCCCGTGCTGCCAGAAGTGTAGAGGACAAACAGCATATCTTCGCTGTCCATTGGTTCGGCGGGACAATCGGCTGATGCACCTTTTTGCAAATCATGCCACCAATGATCGCGTCCCCCCAACTGCATATAAGTTTCCTGTCCGGTGCGCTTGACAACGAGGACATTTTCTACACTGGGAACAGCACCATCAGCTAAGGCTTTATCTACCTGTTCTTTGAGAGGAACGATCGCATCTTTGCGCCAACCACCATCAGCCGTGATTACCAGTTTAGCTGTGGCATCAATTAAGCGATCGCGCAAAGCTTCGGCACTAAAACCACCAAATACTACGCTGTGGGGTGCGCCAATTCTGGCACAGGCTAACATAGCGATCGCAGCTTCGGGAATCATCGGCATATAAATACCAACGCGATCGCCTTTTTGTACACCCAGTTGCTTCAATACATTTGCAAACTGACAAACTTCTCGGTGTAGTTGGGCATAAGTAAGAGTACGCGAATCACCTGGTTCTCCTTCCCAAATCAATGCTGCTTTATTTTTGCGCCAGGTAGTGAGATGTCTGTCAAGGCAGTTGTAAGAAATATTAATTTTACCGCCAACGAACCATTTAGCAAAAGGTGGTTGCCAATCTAATACCGTATCCCATTTTTGGAACCATTCTAATTCTGTTCCAGCCAAATCTGCCCAGAATTGCTGCGGATCGGCTTTGGCTTTGTCGTAGAGACGCTGATAGTCTTCCAGACTTTTGATATGGGCGTTCTGCGAGAATTCCGAGGCAGGATGAAATAGGCGATTCTCTTGTAGGATTGATTCTATAGTTGGTTGAGACATGGTTAGTTATGAGTGCGATCGCTATTGTGACTAAAAACTATTCTTAGCTCAGTTGTGCTAGACAATGTTTAGATTTTCGTTAAGCTAGGTAGAAATTGCCGAGTTATTTAGTTTACATTCATTTTTATCTAGCAAAAGCAAGCGATCAACAAATGTAAAGAGGTTACATTGCAACCTATCTACCAAACTGACAATTCAGGTCATGTGGAAAAGCCAACGATTAACCTAACCCCCTATCCCCCTTCCCGACCTCTCCCTAACCCTCTCCTACGAGGAGAGGGAAGCGGAAAAACTTTTGTTACTGGAAGGGGGAAAATTCAAAGTCTCTCTCCTAAAAGGAGAGAGAAATAGAAGAGAGGTTTTCCACATACTGTGAAAAGTCATATCTACCGGGAATGTTGCAAAATATAAGATAAGTAGTCTTGACAAGCAAAGCCTAACACTATGCCCCTCACCGTCGAAGCCAGCAGCTTATCTCTCAACGATGTTCATCGCTTTCTCAAATTAGAAAAGCTTTCAAATGGTTCATTCACAGACTTCTTAACTCTAGAACCACTATCTGAGTTTGAACAGCAGGATTTATTACGAATCAGAAACGACTTTGATCGTTACTTAAGCGATCGTAAAATTTCTGAAGGATTGGTTAAATTTCTAACGATCGCACCCTTGATGCGGCTAGCTGGATTTTACGATGTGCCGATTCGGTTGACAATGGAAGATAGCATTGCGATCGCAGTCGAAGATGAAGACAGAAGAATTACCGGACGGATGGATATTTTAGCAATCAACAATCCTCAAAGTAATATTGCGCCGCCATTTTGGGTTGTAGTAATTGAAACGAAAAATAGTGCGGTTGAAGTGGGTGAGGGTTTACCTCAATTACTCACTTATGCTTTTAAAAGTTTAGACCAACAACCATCTGTTTGGGGTTTAGTAACTAACGGACTGCGTTATCAATTTGTTTATTTAAGACGTGACGTGCAGCCAACTTATCAGTTAATACCATTATTAAATCTGAATGAATCTCCAGGTGCAATAAAGTTATTACAAGTTCTTAAAGCCGTCTGCAAGTTACCGAATTTTCAGTAAAATGAACGTAGAATCGCGGAGCGATCGCTGATGTCTGAACCTGCTACCCTAGAAATCATCTCTGATAATATTTCAGACGACGAAGTTATTTTTCCTCCTGGCGATATACTGAGTGACGAACCACCCTTGGAAAGTGACCTACACCGAGAACAAATCGATTTGCTGATTCGCATCCTCAAATTATGGTGGCGAGAAAGGCAAGATTTCTATGCTTCTGGAAATTTGACGATTTATTACAGTCCTAACCAGAAAAAATCAGAACATTTCCGTGGCCCAGACTTTTTTGTAGTTTTGGGAACCGAGAAAAAAGACCGTAAGAGTTGGGTAGTTTGGCAAGAAGACGGCAAATATCCCAACCTGATTGTGGAAATTTTGTCAAGTTCAACGGCAGCAGTTGATAAAGGTTTAAAAAAACAAGTTTACCAAGATACCTTCCGTACACCAGATTATTTCTGGTTTGACCCTGTAACAATGGAACTTCAGGGATTTCATTTAGTTGATGGTAAGTATCAAGAAATTCAAGTAACTACTGATGGACGTTTGTGGAGTCAGCAGTTAGAACTTTATTTGGGAGTTTATGAAGGTAAATTAAGATTCTTCACTACTGAAAATCAATTGATACTATCATCAGAAGAATTGGCCCAACAAGAACGTTTACGTGCCGAACAGGCAGAAGAACGTGTCCAACAGGCAGAAGTACGCGCCGAACAAGCAGAGCAAGAAATTGCTCGACTGCGGGAGGTTTTACGTACACAGGGCATCGACCTAGAGAATATTTAATGACATCAGGAAATTAACTAAAGACATTTTCAAGTTAAAATCTAGTTAAAAGTGTGTAAAAAAAGCGTAATCTTCTGAAAGTAGGGCATCGTTTGCAAGCAAAAGAAATTAAGGATCAGCTAAAGTCCCTTACCCTCCAAGCCTCCTCGATAGATCATAATTTAGCGAGAAGATTAGATGAAATCAATCGTTGGGTAAAAGACATAAAACCAGGTTCCCTGACTGCAAAACCCTTTGTCACTGCCTTTCTGCTAGAGGTAATTACAGATTCTACAATTTGGCTGATAATCAAATCCTTACCTTCAGAAGAAGAACAAAAAGCAAAGTTCGAGATGATGACGCCCATTGAGAGATATTGGTATGGTTATCTCTTTCCCAGATGGATCAATGCAAGTGACTCCAAGTTTTATATTTGGAAGCAAAAATTGATGGCAGGCGAATTTAATCAGGTTGATAATGATATCATTAGATCAATAGCCCAAGATATAGTTCAACGAGAAGGTAGTTTTTGGCAGCGTTATATAGCCGACCTTTCAATGGCAACAGATTTAATTGTTAGTCGTAACAATCAACCACTGTGCATTCAAATTACCAGTGTTAGTGAAGAACTTAATCACCAAAAGTACGAAGCTTGGCAAAATACACTGCGATCGTGGGAAATCGAGAGGGGGCTGTTCTTAAGTTACAATCCCAAAGATGCTAATTTTGTCAACCAGTTAGTCAACGTGGCCCTGTATAACAGTGATTACCTTTCTGGTGGCAAATATTTAAAATTTTCGTGAACTTTTCAGGAATTTGATATTTCAGATTTGTGTCTAGCCTACATACTTACGTGCTAATTAGAGCTTTTATGGCTAATAAAAGAGAAACTCACTGCAACAATCAAGTAGATACATTTGCTGAAGCTTTAGCAACAGCGCGACAAATGCAGCAGAACTGGCTAACTTATGGGGTTGATTTTGTGAATATTTACGTTGAAGATGTGGAGGGAGACTGGCTAGAAACGTGGGGACATGACGAAATATTAGGTAATTTTCAATTAGATAGTATTAAGGAATTTTTGGTAAGTAATGATAGTGTAGCTGTGAAAGTAAGACAGCATTTAGGAGAGCGATCGCTGTTTGATTTTGCAGTAAACTTAGATGAATCTTGGAGAATTTCTGAAGCAGATGACAGGCTATCTGCTGTAAAAAATCTGTTAGCTGGTGAAGGAAATAGTATTAATACAGATGATATCAGGTTATTGGATTTAGCAAATACTCTGGTGGGAAAATTGGCAGAGATTTTGTGAGATTTGGAATTGCGTAGTGGTAGATTGAAGAACTCAAGGATTTTCATGTTTTATTTTGGTTACGATTGGGTGGAATATAAGCGATCGCTTTTACAGACGAGCTTTAATAATCCTTGAGATGTGCAATCTTTATCACTGTTACTAGCAAGGGTTGCTCCTGAATCTGGTAAATAATGCGGTATTCACCCAAACGAACCTTATACAACCGTTCAGTATCCTTCAATGGGTGAGCATCTTCTGGAAGTGGATTTAATGCTAGTTCTTCTAACTTTTGTGCTAGTCGTTGCTGCACATCTGAGTCCAATTCTGCAATTTTCTGCACAGCCGAAGGTGCTAATGCTACTTGGTAGCTCATATTCCTAGCTCCCTTTTAATGTCTTCAAAGGGTGTTGTCCCCAGCCCTGCAATTTCCTCTAGTACCTTATAAGCATCTCTTGCATCAGCCTCATCTAACCTTGCTTCAATTAGCTCATGCATCTGCTCTGTTGAGGTAATTTCAATCCCTGGCTCTTCTCTAAGTTTGTCCGTTAATGCATGAAAAGCTTCTTGATCGTCTCGATGTTCCAACACATAAGCTCTTAACTCTTGTTTGGTCATCGCTTGAAAATTTGCCTTAGTCATAAATATCTTACCCTCCCATTTGGCAATATTTCTACTTCAAAGCTTTGTCCAGCCAGAATGTAAATGCGTGTTGTCCGTTCATCTAATCTCACCAAGTAAATTGGTAGGTACATCTGAGTTAAATCCTGACACACCTTAAATAATTCAATTCCTTGTTCATTAGTTGGTTTCATTCAGCATCATTAGCAAATTAAATTATAGTAAATTGCTTGCAGATCCTATTTACATTTGTCCTATTTAGGTCGTCAACGTAGATTTTGGATAAAAATCTTACACAGTTGAAGCAATTGTGACTAACGTTTAAGCAATTGTTGCAAACGTTCAAATGTTTCTTATCAATGTTGAAGCAATTGTAACTAACGTTCGAGCATTCATAAGAAAGTTTGAGCAATTGTTGCAATCGTTCAATTTTTTCTTATCAATGCTGAAGCAATTGTTACTCACGTTGAAGCATTTATAAGAAACGTTTAAGCAATTGTTGCAATATAGGACTTACGCACTGTACAAATGCATCGTGATGTGCATTACCTATCTTGAGGAAGTTTTCAGGCTTTTCTTAATTATCCTGCGATCGGAAATAGACCATGCTGTAGGGGCTAAGCTTTTGCTGTGCCCTTACGAAAGATATGGTTTTTAACCTTGCTCCATATTTGGTATTTCTTGTCAATGCGTAAGTCCTATAAACGACTCCCCGAATTCAATAAACGACTCCCCGAATTCAATAAACGACTCCCCGAATTCAATAAACGACACCCCGAATTCAATAAACGACACCCCGAATTCGATGAACGACTCCCCGAATTCAATAAACGACTCCCCGAATTCGATGAACGACACCCCGAATTCGATGAACGACACCCCGAATTCGATGAACGACTCCCCGAATTCAATAAACGACACCCCCCTTAATCCCCCCTTATAAAGGGGGGAAATTGAGCAAGTTTACCCCCTCCCCTTGGTAAGGGGCTACGGTGTACACACAAGTCTTGTCGCAGTTATATCTTTATTAATAAATCTCGCACTGCGTTTCTATCCCGCCTCGGAATGAATTCCGAGTCTCATAGCTAAAGTCCAATACAGTTCAGTTAAGCCTAAAACTCAACTCTACGTAGGTTGGGTTGAGGAATGAAACCCAACACTTCCGTGACTTTGTTGGGTTTCACTTCGTTCTACCCAACCTACAATTTTCTTAAGTGAACTGTATTGAGCTAAAGTCCACTAAGCGTGGACTAAATGATTAATTCAGTCCACGCTTAGTGGACTTCAGCTATGAGCCGCTGAACTTCAGTTCTGGGCGGGATGTCGGTAAGTGTGACAGTTTCACTCTGACAAAAATGTGGGTAGAGAATTTTTCGACTTGTGTGTACACCGTAGTTGGTAAGGGGAGGGTTGGGGTGGGGTGCAAGAGGATTCATAAGGCAATTCGATGAATAGACCTCTTGCATAAATCAAACAATTTGAACCCCACCCCGCCAAAGCTACGCTTTGTCTCCCCTCCCGAAGAGCTCTTAGGGGTTGGGGGTGGGGTGTTAGGGACTTTTGCAAGAGGTCTAATGCTTTTGACTTGGCACAGTCGAGCAGCAAATAACAAGACAGCCAAAATATCTTCAGATTCTAAATCGTCATAATCTTTCAATATTTCTTCAGTACTCATACCAGAACTAAGCAGTTCTAAAATCAACTCAACTGGATAACGAAGGGGAGCATCTCAATTTTGCAATTTTACCAAGATCGTAGATGGTCATTGCGAATGAAGCGAAGCGGAATGAAGCAATCGCAACAACCGTACTTTGCGATTGCTTCGCTCCACTACGTTCCGCTCGCAATGACAAATTATATTTTTACACATTTGGGATGCTCCCATAACGAAGTCCTCGAATACAGGGTTTACCGTGGCAGATATCTGGATTATGAGTAATGCGTTGTAGACGTGTGTCATTCATAAAGAAATATTCATAAATTATTACGATATTTTTGTTCTCATATTTTAATTCTAGATGCGAAATAACGACGGCAAAAAAATAATTCTAGCTACAAATAAATACTTTTGACTGTTAATTTATTTTTTATTTAGGGATTTGCAAGTATAAAATTATACTATATCTTACAAATAAGAAAGGCGATCGCCCTCTGCCAAGAATCTGCGATCGCCTTTCTGTAAACCCCCATTCTGGGAGACAATTACAATGATGACACAAGTACAAAAGTTTGTAAAAAATCAGAAGTTCGCCCAATCAGAATTACAACAGTACTTAGATGGCGAAAACTTAAATACACCCATCCTTAATCAATCTTCTGAAAATCAATTACCGAAAAGAGAACCGATTAAACATTTATTAATAGGTTCTCCAAAAGCAGTTACTAGCACAATTCACTATCTGCAAGTGATTGGCTACGCCAGCATCGGCGATTGGAGTCCGCTACTACCAACCGCCAACCCAGGCGAGGTAATGAGTATTTTAATCCGTCAGATTTTAATGCAATAGGACATATCTAGATGGTGCGTTGTCGTGCAGCGCAACGCACCCTACTTGAACTTCATCTGTCGTAAGGGTTTAGCAATGTGCATTGGTGTCAACTTAAGCTAAAAGTAGCTTAACTGTTAGCTGACTCGCCTGCCTCGAACTAAAGTTCTTTGGCTTTTAGCTAAAGTCTACTAAAGTAGACTAAAGATTTTTCGGATTATTTAGTCATCTTTAGATGACTTTCGCTATTAGCAAGGAACTTTAGTTCCTTGCGGGACATGGCTTTTACGTTAAGTTGACACGTATGAGCAATGTGCTAAACCCAAAAAGCAGTGATTTTAATCAGAAAATAGCGCCTCTAAATCACGATAGCCACTCACTATCCGCACAACTTCAATCCCCTCTGCAATTGGGCGATAAAATATCAAATAATCATCAACTGGAAAGCTTCGCAACGCAGGTAAAAGTTCATCCCGTCTGCGCCCCATACTGGGAAACTGTGCCAAAGTATCCAACTTTTGAGTGATGAGTGTGAGTAATCTATCTGCAACATCTGGATTTCCAGCAAATAGGTAATCGTTAATTTCTTGTAAGTCTTTTGCACCTTGGGGCGATAAAAAATATAAACTCATTATTGTGCCTGAGTCTTTCTCAAAGCTTGGTTCTTTTGACGCAGTTGCTCGATTACTTCTCTACCGTCGAGTCGTTCTTGGCGATCGAGTTGCTCAACCCCAATCATAATTTCTTTTTGTAGTTCCTCAAACCGACCCTTGTAAATACGTTCTCGTTCCTCCAAGAGCCTAATACCTGCAAGAATCACTTCTTCTGATGAGGTATACTTCCCGCTTGCAACCTGACTTTGAATAAACTGCTCAAGCTGGGTCGTTAAGGAAATATTCATAAACTATTACCATATTTTTGTTCTCATATTCTAATTCTAGATGCGAACTGACAGCAGTCCATTGCGATCGCACTAAGCTAGATGTTAAAACTTTTGGTGTATTGACTTATACGCAAATTACCCCACTCGAATTACGATCGCACACATTTAACCCTCTTCAAAATTCACCACAAGCACGTTAAGCTGAATTAGAGTGGCAATTTATTGCGATTTTTAATATATAAATCTCTGTTCTTGTCAAATTTTAATTTTTTCTGCTTGAGAAACCCGGAATGCTAGACCGAATTTTTGATTACCTCGACTTTCACTTCAGCGTTGAAGCCCCTATAGTTCTGCTGATCCTGGTGCTTTTAGAGGCGCTGTTATCTGCCGACAATGCGATCGCCCTGGCTGCGATCGCTAGGGGGCTAGAAGACAAAGAACTTGAGCGTAAAGCTTTGAACTTTGGTTTAGTCGTTGCTTATGTGCTGCGAATCACCCTGATACTCACTGCCACTTGGGTGCAACAATTCTGGCAATTTGAATTATTGGGCGCTGCTTATCTGCTGTGGTTGGTATTCCAACACTTTACCTCGGAAGAAGCCAACGACGATCACCATCACGGGCCGCGTTTTAATTCATTGTTGCAAGCAATACCCGTGATTGCATTTACAGATTTGGCATTTTCTTTGGATAGCGTGACAACTGCGATCGCAGTTTCTCAAGAAAAATGGCTAGTGCTGACGGGTGCAACAATTGGTATTATTACGCTGCGATTCATGGCGGGATTGTTTATCCGTTGGCTAGACGAATATGAAAACCTAGAAGACGCAGGCTATGTAACTGTAGCGTTGGTAGGCTTGCGCTTGTTATTGAAAGTGGTGAACGATAATTTAGTTCCACCAGAATGGATTATGATTGCTGCCATCTTCCTGATTTTAGGCTGGGGATTTTCCAAGCGTGTTGGCACTGAATTGACCCAAGTAGAACCAGAAAAGAGCGAAGTCTCTAAATAAGTGAGGAGTGAGGAGTGAGGAGTGAGGAGTTATTAATTTTCAACTCCTAAGTCCTAACTCCTAACTTTTAACTTTTAACTCCTAACTTTTAACTCCTAACTCCTCACTTTTAACTCCTAACTCTCCATTACTCGTGCAACCAAGGCGTTAAATGTGGTTGCCAATTGACTAATTCTTCATCCTTAAACCATAGGGCTATTTCCTTTTGCGCGGTTTCTGGAGCATCAGAACCGTGGATTAAGTTGCGACCAATATTTATGCCAAAATCGCCGCGAATCGTTCCTGGCTCTGATGTTAAGGGGTTGGTCGCACCAATAATCTTTCTGGCAGATGCAACAACACCATCACCTTCCCATACCATCGCCACCACTGGGCTAGAAGTGATAAATTCCACTAGACCAGCAAAAAAGGGACGTTCCCGGTGAACATCATAGTGTTGTTGGGCCAATTCCCGACTGACTTTCAGGAACTTTAAACCAACTAGGGTAAAACCTTTAGTTTCAAAGCGACGGATAATTTCCCCCACTAATCCCCGTTGTACTCCATCTGGCTTAATTGCTAAGAATGTACGTTCCAAAGCTATCTCCAAAAACTTAATGAATTTTTTATCTGGTCAATTGTCCTTTGTCCTTTGTAATCCTCTGTCTTGAGTCCAAGGGTTTTCCACTAATGACCAATGACTAATGACTAATGACTAATGACCAATGACTAATGACCAATCAGAGTTTATCTCAGAAATTATCCTTGGGTGCATATACGTTCCCAAATGAATGCGTTAAATTGTTAAATCGTGGGCGAAAAACAGAGGTTAGGAAGAAATGGGTGTTGATTCAACTGCTACATCTGACGAGGTGGTACTGCCGTCCAATGGACACAAAGAAGTGAAAAATCATAAGCAAAAAAAACTGTTACCACCTAGTCCTACCACAGGAGATTTACCTCGCTCCTGGAAAATTGAGGATAGTGAAGCCTTATACCGGATTGAAGGTTGGGGACAACCTTATTTTTCCATTAGCGCTGCTGGACACGTTACCGTGTCACCCAAGGGCGATCGCGGGGGATCTCTTGACTTGTTTGAATTAGTCAACGCCATGAAGCAGCGCAACTTGGGACTTCCCATGTTGATTCGCTTTTCCGATATTTTAGAAGATCGGATTGAGCGGTTGAATGCTTGTTTTGCCAAAGCGATCGCCCGCTATAATTACCCTGGTGTCTACCGTGGCGTGTTTCCCGTCAAGTGCAACCAAGAACGGCATTTGATTGAGGATTTAGTCAAGTTTGGCAAACCCCATCAATTTGGTTTAGAAGCCGGTTCCAAGCCAGAATTAATGATTGCTCTGGCTGTATTGGATACACCAGGAGCATTGTTAGTTTGCAACGGCTACAAAGACCGAGAATACATCGAAACGGCAATGTTAGCCCAAAGACTAGGGCAAACACCAATCATCGTCTTAGAACAGATTGAAGAGGTTGATTTGGTGATTGATGCCAATCGTCAGTTAGGTATTAAGCCGATATTAGGTGTTCGTGCTAAACTCAGTACGCAAGGTATGGGACGTTGGGGAGCCTCTAGTGGCGATCGCGCTAAATTTGGTTTGACAATGCCTGAAGTAATCGAGGCTGTTGACAAGTTACGCGAAGCTAACCTGCTCGATTCTTTGCAGTTAATGCACTTCCACATCGGCTCACAAATCTCTGCCATTAATGTGATTAAAGATGCCATCCAAGAAGCCAGCCGCATTTATGTGGAATTGTCGATGCTGGGGGCAGATATGAAATACCTTGATGTTGGTGGCGGCTTGGGCGTAGATTATGATGGCTCCCAAACCAACTTCTATGCATCGAAAAATTACAACATGCAAAACTATGCCAACGACATTGTGGCAGAGTTAAAAGATACCTGTGCAGAGCGGCAGATTGCCGTACCAACACTGATTAGTGAAAGTGGACGAGCGATCGCTTCGCATCAGTCGGTGCTGATTTTCGACGTTCTCAGTACTAGTGATGTCCCTCTCGATTCACCAGAACCTCCACAAGAGGGAGAATCCCCGATTATTAATTATCTTTGGGAAACTTACCAATCCATCAACCAAGAGAATTATCAGGAATTCTACCACGACGCTGCACAATTCAAAGAAGAAGCCATTAGCCGCTTCAACTTAGGAATATTACGCCTCAGAGAACGAGCCAAAGCCGAACGCCTCTACTGGGCTTGTTGTCAGAAAATTCTCAACATCACTAGACAGCAAGAATACGTACCCGATGAACTGGAAGACCTAGAGAAAATCATGGCTTCCATCTACTACGTCAACATGTCAGTGTTTCAATCAGCACCAGATTGCTGGGCGATCGATCAACTATTCCCAATCATGCCAATCCACCGCTTGGATGAAGAACCAACGCGGCGGGGGATTTTGGCAGACCTTACCTGCGATAGTGATGGTAAAATCGACCGCTTTATAGACCTACGCGATGTCAAATCGGTTTTAGAGTTGCACACCTACAAGCCCGGAGAACCCTATTATTTGGGAATGTTTCTGAATGGAGCTTACCAGGAAATCATGGGCAATTTGCACAACTTATTTGGGGATACTAACGCCGTTCACATCCAATTGACGCCCAAAGGCTACCAGATTGAACACATTGTCAAAGGTGACACCATGAGCGAAGTGGTAAGCTACGTTCAGTATGACTCCGAAGATATGGTGGAAAACATTCGCCAGCGTTGCGAGAAAGCATTAGAAGAAAAGCGCATCACCCTAGCAGAATCTCAGCGACTGCTACAAACCTACGAGCAGAGTCTCAGAAGATATACGTATCTAAATAGTTAGGAGTTAGGAATAAAGTTAGGAGTGAGGAGTGAAGAGTTAGGAATAAAGTTAAGAGTTAGAAGTGAAGAGGAAAACACGAAATAATAACTCCAAACTCCAAACTCCAAACTCCTAACTCCAAACTCCAAACTCCAAACTCCAAACTCCAAACTCCAAACTCCTAACTCCAAACTCCTAACTCCAAACTCCTAACTCCAAACTCCTAACTCCAAACTCCAAACTCCTAACTTCTAACTCCAAACTCCAAACTCCAAACTCCAAACTTTAAGTTGCGTTTGTTCCCAACAATTCCTCAATCGCTTGTAGCTCAAGAGGCGTATGTGATGGCGGAGTCTGACGGGCATCGGTAATCAGCCAGTCTAGAGCAGCCGCTTGAACATCTATTGCAGCGCCAGTTTTATCCACGCAATAACGTCCAAACACTAGCTTATCGACTAAACGGACTCCTGGCCCCAGGCGCGACCATTCAAAAATCACGCTGTTTTCTACTGTTGCGCCACTACATATCCAACAATTAGGGCCAATCATCGCTGGGCCGACAATTTTAGCTCCGTCTTCTATTCTCGTCATACCGCCAATGTAAACTGGGCCTGTGATATCCACTTTGTCCCAATTTACGGCGACATTTAAGCCAGTGTAGATGCCAGGGGCAACTTCATGACCAGGAATTTGCACATTCTTGATTTCACCCAGCAGTACACCGCGAATCGCCCGCCAATAATCTGGTACTTTACCAATATCTACCCATTCAAAGTCCATAGGGATGGCGTAGAAGGGAGCTTTGATTTCTACCAATTTGGGAAACAATTGGCCACCAATGTCATATTCGACACCAGAGGGGATATAGTTAAACACCTCTGGCTCAAAGATGTAAATACCTGTGTTGATGTTGGTGCTGAGGGCTTCTTCAGTTGAAGGTTTTTCTTGGAAAGCTTTAACACGCCCCTCTTCGTCAGTGACTACTACACCGTAGCTAGAAACTTCTTCCTTGGGGACAGATTTTGTAATAATAGTAGCGATCGACCCTTTAGCTCTATGCCATTTAACCGCCGCAGTTAAATCCAAATCAATTAAAGCATCACCGCACAACACCACAAAGGTATCGTCAAAAAAGGGCGAGAAGTCTTGGATGCGGCGCATCCCTCCAGCTGAACCAATTGCTTCGCCTTCCAGTTTCCCGTCGTCATCAATTTTCCCTTCAAAGGAATAGGCAATTTGCACCCCAAACCGCTGACCGTCACGAAAATAGTTTTCTATTTCCTCAGCCAAATGACTAACATTGACCATAATTTGGTCAAATCCATGTTGGCGTAACAGTTCCAGCAAGAACTCCATCACTGGCTTTTGCAGGATGGGAATCATTGGTTTGGGAATTGTATAGGTAATCGGACGCACGCGAGTACCCTTGCCAGCCGCGAGAATCATCGCTTTCATAAAATTTATTCCTCAACCACAAGCCAGTTTACTTTTATCGAGTGATACTTAATCATCAATTTTTATTTCTGCTCTAAGTTATCCCTTAAACAGGGATAACAGGAATATAGTGGTTATTGCAACCATAGGTATACTTAGATGACAAGCGATCGCTTATCTTTTCAATTTACTCGGATTTTGGGACTGAATCAAAAATCTATAAATTATCTGTAATGCTACTTATCGCTTTGTTAGTTCATCGGCTGCTCAAAAGGTTTACCAGTCTTAGCTGATGTAAGTAGCCGAACTTTAATCTCATGGTAGAACTCCTCTTGAAATAGCTCTACTTTCGATTGAGCCGAGAGTAACAGTAGCGCCCAGAAAACGCTAACTAAATGACTGTGTTTAGAATCATGTCCAGACCCATTTTGGTTGAGAAGCTTTGTCTGAGTCCATAACTCTACAAGTTGTTCTAGATTCAACCAATTTTGTTCTAAATTTAGCTCCCTTGCCGACACATTCAACACCTGCTCTAGTTCCCTAGCTACTTCCGTCAGATTTTCCTGGTGAGCTAACTCCAGCGCCTCCCGCATACTTTGGACGCTAGGCAGCCGTCTGGGACGGATAGGTTTGCTGACTTTTTCTACCTGTTTTAGCTGGTTCGCCATAATCTGCAATTGCTTGATTAACTCTTGCAGAGTCACGCGGCGCTTTGGTGGCGGCATTGCCGATGGACGACGACGCAATTGCCGTTCTAATGGTAGACGATGACCCTGATGTGATATTCCGTCTTCATCTTCCAATAGGGCATCATCTACTACACAATCCTGGACATCTTCTACTGTTGACAATTGCATCAAGGTATTGGCTTTGAATAATACCAGCATTGATGCTGACAAAAATGCCTGTCCAGATTGAGACAAGTCCGATTCATAACCTCTTCCTATTGCCTCCGGTGCCATCAGTTCTAAGTAACGGTCAATCACCTCAATCACTTGGACATCCCAAGGATCAATTTCTCCCTGTTGGGCTTGGTAAATCAGGAGTGTGATTGTTTCTAATAGCTTGGAAGCTTCCATTAACGGGTTCTAAGTTAATTAATCAGAATCAATCACCATTGTGAATTGTGAGATCAGATTGTGCAACTTTGGGCATTGGGCATTGGGCATTGGGCATTGGGCATTGGTTATTAATTCTTCTCCCTCATCTCCCCCTGCTCCCTCATCTCCCCCTGCTCCCCCTGCCCCCTGCCCCTTTGCCCTCTCAATCAGGCGGCGAGTCATGAGCAATAGTGACAGTTGATACAAAGTCACTTGGCTTGCCGCTCTTGATCGCATCGAAAGTGCCTTTGATAGTACCAGCAATGGGAACAGCAACAAGCGTCCCCAATAACCCAGCAATCTCAAATCCCATCAAAATAGCTACGAAAATCCAGATGGGATTAAGCCCAATAAAGTTGCCGAGTAACCTGGGAGCTAACAAGTTATCTTTAAGCTGCTGCATGAGAATTGCCGCGATCGCAACTTGAACTGCCAACCACCAATTTTGCAGCAGGACTAAAATCGTCACTAGACCAATGCCGAGAGATGCCCCGATAAAGGGAATGAGTTCCGAGATACCGATTAATATGGCAAACAACAGGGCAAAGGGCACTTTCATCACTAAGAAAATTGGCGTCAGGGTTAGCACCATGAACAGTCCTAGCAACAACTGGCTGAGGAAAAAGTTCTGAAAATTTAGGCGCAAGGATGCGGTGAGGGGATCTCCGATATTAGAGGGCAAAAGATTGATCAGACCATACCAGACGCGATCGCCATATAAAAGCATATAAAATGCAAGCACGATTACTAACACTACGTCAAGTAATCCTGAGAGCAGTGTTCCAGCAAATCCCACTGCACCAGAAGCTAGTTGTTGTACCAGATTCTGAATGTTGGCATTGATTTGACTGCTCACAACCCTCAAATCAATTGGCAAACGTCGTTGTTTTGCCAGCATCTCAAACTGCTTTAAGTTTGCTTGACTGGCGCCTAACCAATCAGGGATATTATTTAACAGTTGAACTGTTTGATCAATGATCAACGGCACTAGAGTAACGCCCAGAATCCCAAACAGGGTTAATGTTGCAAGTAAAACTATGATCACCGCCTGAGTGCGCGTGATCCGGGCACGTTCAAAGAACTTAACCGGGTAATTTAGTAGAAAAGCCAAAATCGCTGCAATGATCAAGACAGTAATGGGATGCTGAAAATAGCGAAAAAGCACAGACAGCAGCCAGACATTGAGAGCGATAATCGGGCCGCTTAGACCATAAATTAACAGGCGTTGAAGGGAGGCCGAACGGCGCATCTTATGCAACCTATTTTAGATATTCTTTAAGAGAATTTGTAAAATTCTTGATGGTGCTGATCATCATCATCATAGATATTTTTAACAAAGACATGTATAAGCGTATCTGATAACAAGGAAGTAAATCAAAATGGACAAAACCGTAGCTGACCTTCGCAAAGACTACACCTTGGAAGGTTTGAGCGAACTTGAAGTTGACCTCAATCCGTTTATCCAATTTAAAAAATGGTTCGATCAGGCACTAGTAGCGCAACTCCCAGAACCCAATGCCATGACCATTGCTACCGCTACACCAGACGGTAAGCCCTCAGCCAGAATGGTGTTACTCAAGGATTTTGATGAACGGGGCTTTGCCTTCTTTACCAACTACAACAGTCACAAAGGACAAGAACTGGCAGAAAATCCTCAAGGGGCTTTAGTGTTCTGGTGGGCAGAACTGGAACGTCAAGTGCGGATTTCGGGGTATGTAGAGAAAGTTTCCGAAACTGAGTCCGACCAGTATTTTCACAGTCGCCCTGCCAACAGTCGCCTGGGTGCGTGGATATCTAATCAAAGCGAAGTGATAGAAAGCCGAGAAGTCCTAGAGCGACGTTTGCAGGAGTTTAAGAGCAAATACGAAAATGAGGAGATTCCCCGACCGCCTCATTGGGGAGGCTTACGAGTGATCCCCACAGAAATTGAGTTTTGGCAAGGCCGCCCCAGCCGTCTGCACGATCGCTTACTCTATAGCCGTTTAGATAATGACACTTGGAAAATTGAGCGGTTGTCACCGTGAGGGGATGAGGGGGATGAGGAGGATGAGGGGGATGAGGGGGATGAGGGGGATGAGGGGGATGAGGGGGATGAGGGGGATGAGGGGGATGAGGGGGATGAGGAGGATGAGGAGGATGAGGGGGACAAGATAAATTTTCTTTCTCATCTCCCCCTGCTCCCTCATCTCCCCCTGCCCATTCCCCACATTCCTCTTACCACTGGGTGATCAAATCTTGAATTGCTGCCCGTGCTTCTGATAGAGATTGGGTACGGGCATCACCTTCATCCAGGCTATTGGCGTTAATAAATTGAATGTCTGTAATCCCAATAAAGCCGAAAATCGCCCGCAGGTATGGTTCTTGGAAGTCGTAGGCAGCGAAAGGAGATGTCGCGCTAAAGTCGCTGCCGCGAGCTGTGATGATAACTGCCTTTTTACCCTCGACTAAGCCTCTAAAGCCTTGAGCTTCTACAGCAAAAGTCCGGTTAGCGCGAACGATTTGGTCGATGTAAGCCTTAAAAGTGGAAGGGATATTCAGGTTATACATTGGCACTCCAAAGACGTAGCGATCAGCTGCCAAAAACTCATCAATCAGTTCGTCAGAAATCCTGATTGCCTCAGTTAATTCTGAGGTATGGGTTTCTGGTGGTGAAAATGCAGCCGCAATCCAAGCTTCATTAACGTGAGGAACTGGGTGACGCCCTAAATCTCGATAGGCGATCGCATCTTCAGGATGTGCTGCTTTCCAACTACTGACGAATTCCTTAGATAGTTCTCTGGAGTGCGATCGCTCACCACGGGGGCTGGAATCAATATGTAGAATGTTTACCACCAAATATCTCCTGATTTAGCTAAAATTTACTGCTTTTACTTTTTTTGAGTTTTTATTTCAAAGCATTACATTAGATACTAAAAGTAACTAGTTACTAAAGTAAAGTAGTTACCATAAAGTAACTATCGGACAATTTTAGCTAACTTATCGATGTCTGTCTCTAAAAATCCTGATGCTTGCCCTGTCAGTATTCTGATGTCCTTACTATCAGGGCCTTGGACAATGTATATACTGTGGGTGTTGTGTAATAGCGGGCCTACTCGCTTTGGTGCATTGAAACACCTAGTTGAGGGCATCTCTACCAAAGTTCTGACGGAAAGACTGAGGATGCTTGAGGCAGCAGAAATTATTTATCGCCAGTATGAACCAACTGTCCCACCCCAAGTAACTTACGGTCTTACAAAACGTGGTCAAGAACTCATTGAAATCCTTCATCAACTCAATGCACTTGCTGAACGTTGGTATGGCAGCCAACAACGGGAACATAGCAACAGTAATATTTAACGGATCGCTTGAATGTAATCTTTAATATAAACAAACTCACCAGGTAGATCGAAGAATCCCATAAAGATGCCGCCATCAATGCATTCCCCATGCAGTTTGCGGATGACAGCCGGTTCATAGACCAATTTCGGTCGGAAATTGCTCAATGACTTAATCGGGCAGACACCGAGGATCAGTCGATGCTTACGGCGATGGCGACCAACAACTTGAACGCGTTCGTTCATACCCCAGAATCCATTGTAGATGTACAGCAATTGACCTTCCGAAAAAGAATGCGTCGATTTTTGGAGGTTGGCAGCAACCAGAGGAATGTTGTCCATCGTCGGGTTAATGCCGAGAAATCTACTACCACAGAAGTAGCGAAGCAGAATCTCATTGATCTTCTCGATGTGTTGTTTCTGCATGAAAGGCGTGCCTTAGAATAACATTACTCATTTTTACAAAAAGCTGGGGGAAGTGTAAAAAAGCCGATGGAGAATGCATCGGCTTTGGTGACAATATAAACAGATGAATAGTCTACTGTTCCTGGATCGCTGCTGCTTTGGAAGGAAACTGAATTCTGGGATCTGGCATGAAATTGTATCTCAAGTACAATCCTCCCCAGACAAACAGGATAATTAACAATGCACCAATACCAAGGGGACTGGGAAGCCAGAAAACGGTTTCTATGTGGTTTAGCTCACCAGGTTGAAGTTTCCACACTAATCGATTGCCATTCTTTTCTGGCTCTATGGCAGTTTCAGTTAGTTGAATATTTTTGGCTCCCCAAGGAGTCTTCAAGCTAAATTCCAAGTCGAGAATTGAACCAGCATTAGCTAAGACGTTACCTTTGCTGGCAATTAGAGATAGCGATCGCAAATCCAAATCATAAATCAATCGATTTCTGACCAAAAGTAAAAAATTGTTTTGTTCCAAAAGGACGTTTGATTCAATTTTCGGCAGTTCTGAGTCAGATTGGCTCCCCACTGACTCAGAGGCTTGATTCGCACGGGAGTTAAAAAATTCGTTGAACTTCTCTTGCAATTCCCTACCGCTACTAAAAGGAATTGTGACAATGATTTCTTCTTGGGAAACTCGCTGCGTTTTCCCTTCTAGTTTACGGGCGCGGTGTTCTATGCTATTTAACCATTCATATACATAATCGCCACTAAAACTAGTTAGCCGCTCTCCCAGCTTAATATGTTGTACTAGTTCGCCACTATTTGAATTGTCAAAGTTAAGTCCCACATCGTACTTAACACAGCCAGTTAGTAGCAGGGATGTTAACAGCACTAGCCACAAAATAGGATTTCGCTTGGGAAAGACGCGGTTCATTCGATTTCGACCATTCATATCATGTCCGGATAAATAGTTATGATTCCCACAGTCATTGCACCCCACCCCCAACCCCTCCCGAAGAGCGGGGAGGGGAGACAAAGCATAGCTTTGGCGGGGTGGGGTTCTTCGGGTTTAATAAGTAATCAAGCGGACATGATATCAGTACTGAGAGAAATTTCATATTTGTCAATACAAAACTAAATGGTCTAATTAGCCAAAAGAAAATCTTTCCGAAAATTGAAGAATTGGAAACCATAAATCTCCCCAAAAGTCAAACTTTTTAACCAATCTTGACTTCTACTACTGGGCGGCGCAATACGGTTCGGTTAACTTGCTTTATCTCTCGAAGATCCCCCCAACCCCCCGATAAATTGGGGGGCTATTTTTCTTCCTCTATCCTCTTAAAAAGGGCAGGGCTGTTTTTATTCCTCACCCCCTTAAAAAGGGGGTCGCCGCAGGCGGGGGGATCTTATCCGAACTATATTGCTGAGTAAGGGACGTTTTTCAAAGGCAGAAAAGAACCCCAGCACGGAAATATCCTCTTGTTAGGATTAGCTAGGGGTTCCTGAAAAATTCAACCAAACCAAGTACGAGATGGTTAAACCAATGGCAATTAGCGCCACCCAGATAAAGCGATTATCTCTGGTATTGACCTGACTGAGGTCAACGAATTCTGGCTCGGCAGGTTTAGGCTTTTGCTGCACAGAAGATTTAGTAGACTTAGCAGGTACAGAAATTTTGAGTTCATTATCGGATAGTGCGCCCAAATCGGGGATTTGGGTCATCCACTCGCTGGGTCTTTTCAGCTTTGGTGCTTTCAAGATGTAAAGCATCCGTCGCGCTTGTTTGCTAATTTCAAAATGGACATGGCGTTTGAGTCTTTCGCAAAGAGCGATCGCATCATCCGTGCGTCCAACAGCTTCATAAGCTGTCACCAGATAGATTTCTACTTCCCCCCCAAGGCGAGAATTACGAGCTAACAGGGCGCTGGCCTTTTCTAAATTTTCTATGGCTTCGCGGTATTGCCCATTTTCAAAGGCAGCTTTCCCAGCCTGGTAGCGGGTTTTAGCAATTTCTAAACTTTCTACACTCACGGCTTATATAAAAATCAGCACTATTTTAATTTTGCCAATGCCAGCAATCTTTTGGGAATTTTTTCAAAAGCTGGCAACCTGAAACTAAATAAACTTCTAAAATTTTAACTAAGTAGCTGCGATTATTTTCTGATTAAAAATTCCGGTATCAAATACAAGTGAGCAAAATATGTTGAAAATCAAGCATTCGCAACTGAATTGGCTCTTAGCAGGTATGACTTTAGCAGTTATGGGTGTAAGCATTGCTCCAGCTTCTGCACAGTCTGTGATCGTAATTGATGGTGCTTATGGAGTCAGGCGATCGCCTGCTGTCGGTTCCTTTATTTATGGTAGTCCGATTCTCACACCTATGCCTGTAGACCCAGCAACGGGACTCATGCCACAACGCAATAATTACCCCGATTATTACTATCCCCAGTTCAGGCAGAACGTGAGAAATTCCACGCTGATTAATCCAACTTTGATTAATCCGGCAATTCGAGACTCAACCATAGTTAATCCGGTGATTATAAATAACTCATGGCGACGTACACCATTTAGCGGCGGGCGATCGCGTGTTTTCATTTATCCCCGGTAAAGTTATGCTACCGTGTACACACAAGTCTTTTAGAGTGGCTCCACAGACTTTTAATCCCCCCAACCCCAATACGCTTGGGTTAAGCAAATTTATCTGTTAAGGCAGGCTGTTCTTGAGCAGGGGAGGCTGGCGTTGCAGGGGGAGAGAAAAGCTTAACTGAACTGTATTGCCCCTAACCCCTCTCGAAAAGCAAAGCTGTTTCATTCACTCATATCATGTCCGCATAAATAGTTATGCTAACCACAGCCATTACACCCCACCCCCAGCCCCTCCTGCTTGCGGGGAGGGGAGACAAAGCTACGCTTTGGCGGGGTGGGGTTCTTCGGGTTTAATAAGCAATCAAGCGGACATGATATCATTGGCTCAAAAAAGAGTTGTGTTCTGAACGAAAAGAGTTGTGTTCTGAACGAAAAGAGTTGTGTTCTGAACGAAAAGGGTTGTGTTCTGAACGAAAAGGGTTGTGTTCTGAACGAAAAGGGTTGTGTTCTGAACGAAAAGGGTTGTGTTCTGAACGAAAAGGGTTGTGTTCTGAACGAAAAGGGTTGTGTTCTGAACGAAAAGGGTTGTGTTCTGAACGAAAAGACTTGTGTTCTGAACGAAAAGACTTGTGTTCTGAACGAAAGTACTTGTGTGTACACCGTAGGTAAAGAGATGAGGCAGATGAGGAAGAACTTTTTACTCCAAACTCTAAACTCCTAACTCCTCACTCCTCACTCCTAACTCTTACTACGTAAACTGCGAACCCAAAATCATTGTCCCAATTCCAACATCAGTAAAGATTTCGAGTAACAGGGCGTGGGGAATGCGACCATCGATGATGTGTGCTGCACGGACTCCTTGAGCAAGCGATCGCACACAACAACTGACTTTGGGAATCATCCCACCGCTAACTATACCATTGGCAATCAACTCGCGGGCTTCACGAATATCTACTTTTGGAATCAAAGTAGATGGGTCTTTGTAATCTTTTAAAATTCCACTGGTGTCAGTCAGTAAAATTAACTTTTCTGCTCCTAGTGCAGCAGCGATTTCTCCTGCTACAGTATCGGCGTTAATGTTATAAGCTTGCCCGGTTTCGTCTCCGGCGACGCTGGACACTACCGGAATATAGCCATTGCTAGCGAGGGTGTCCAAAATCTTGATATTCACATTGCTGACTTCCCCCACAAAACCGATGCCTTCTTGACCTTGGGGACGGGCTGTAAATAGATTACCGTCTTTACCGCAAAGTCCTACAGCCAATCCACCAGCTTGGTTAATTAGCGCGACAATTTCTTTGTTAACTCGACCAACTAAAACCATTTCTACCACATCCATTGTGGCAGCATCAGTGACTCGCAGACCATTCTTAAATTGTGGTTCAATTCCCAGCTTATCTAACCAACTGTTAATTTCTGGGCCACCGCCGTGTACTACAATTGGACGCAAGCCCACGCAGGATAAGAATACAATGTCGCGGATAACTTTGTCTTTGAGTGTGCTATCTTTCATCGCTGCGCCACCATATTTGACAACAACAGTGCGACCGGCGAATTGTTGAATATAAGGTAGTGCTTCGCTTAGTACACGCACACGAGTGGCTTCAGCTTGCCTGATGTATTCAGAATCGTTGACCGTCATGAGGAGCCGCCGTTAAGAGTTAAAACCTATTCCAGTCAGTGTAGAAGACTTTGTAACCTGTAACAATGTCTCATAGCTGCGAAAAGCAAAATAAGCTTTTTGTATAAATATTACTCACAAAAACCTACTTTTAAAATAGAAGATTAGGTGCGAAGTAATTGAACAAGGTTGCAAACAGGTTGTCTACTTACTGTTAGACATTCTGCGTAGGCGTAGCCCGCCGTAGGCATCGCTTTGTCAATTTTTCCCTCCCATGCTATCAACAGTATTAGGACTAGCCCTTTCAAGGTGGTATAACTTACGCATTGACAAAAAATACCAAATATGAATCAAGGTGAAAAACCATATCTTTCGTAAGGGCACAGCATTGCTCATTGGTGTCAACAAAAGCCTAGAAATAGGTTAACTGTTGGCTTCCTAACCCGCCTAGAACTAAAGTTCAAGGCTAATAGTTAAAGTCTACTGAAGTAGACTAAAGATTTTTGCGGATATTTAGTAATCTTTAGATTACTTTTGCTATTAGCAAGGAACTTAAGTTTCTTGCGGGACATAACTTTTACGTTAAGTTGACACGTATGAGCAATGCTGTGCCCCTACAGCATGGTCTATTTACGATCGCAGGATAATTAAGAAAAGCCTGAAAACTTCCTCAAGCTCGTTAATTCACATCAGAATGCATTTGTACAGTGCGTAAGTCCTAGGTGGGTAAAAATTTTGGTCAAAAAATTCCTTTTTAACTAGTTCGGTGGGTTTAAGTCCCCCGGTTCAATAAAAATTTTGTTTTGTGTTGGGGTTAAATCCCCATTACAAAACAAAATTTACGAACTTGTACTGAGCGACTTGTGCCGACTTGTGCCGAGCGACTTGTGCCGAGCGAAGCCGAGGTAAGTCGAGGTAGCGAAGCCGAGGTAAGCCGAAGTATTACGAATTACGTTAGCGTAGCGGTAGCGATAGCGCAGCGTTAGCGAGTCATCGAGCGTCGGAACGAGCGTCATTACGAATTACGAATTATTTAAGTCCCGTAGCTTTTTTACTAAAAAGCCTCATTGAAAAATGAGGCTTTTAGAATTTTTAATTTGAGAGATTAAGTCAGCAGTACTAGCGTAGTCCTCTGAGTGTAACAGACCGTTGTAACTGAGCTAAAGCACGGTTGTAATCCAAAATTGCTGTGACTCGATTACCTTCAGCTCTTGTGAGGTCGTTTTCAGAGTTAATGACATCAGTTTGAGTGCCTACACCAGCTTGGAATCGCAAACGCGCTAAACGTAGAGCTTCCCTAGCTTGTTCTAAAGCGGTATTAGCGGTTTGAACATTCTCCAAACTAGATTGCTGGGTAGAAAAAGCTTGTTCTACCTGAAAGCGAATTTGGTTGCGCTGTTCGGCAAATCGAGTTTCTGCGAGCGCAATATTAGCTCTTGACTGATCTGCTCTTGCTCTTGCTGCTCCTCCATCAAACAAATTTAGGCTTGCCCTAACTCCCAATGAATAACCATCAGTAATGCTGACACCATCATCGAACTGATCTAGTAGGTTGTAGCTGGCTACCAAACTAACTTGAGGGCCTAGCTCCCCAAGGGCTTGCCTACGTTGTTGTTCGCTGATATTACGTTGTGCCAAAAACTGTTGCAGTTCGGGACGATTTTGAAAAGCTAACACAATACTTTGTTCTAGCGTTGGGTTCCAAAGACCAGCCAATTGTACAGGGTCAGCGGCACTGATATTCACCGCTTGTGCCAAACTCAACCGAGTTGCTAAACGACGACGGGCTATTGCCTGCTGGGATCTAGCAAGGGTTAGGTCTTGTTGGGCATTTGCTAAATTAACCTGCGATCGCAACACATCAAACCGTGTACCAACCCCAGCTCGCTCTAATGCTTCTGCATCACGCAAACTAGCCTCAGAGTTCTGCACAGCCGATTCAGCGATACGTACTTGTTCATCTGCTTGTTGCAAATTGTAGTAGTCTGTGGCAACATTCAGGCGGATTTCCTCAGACTGAGTTTCTACAGCCAACTCATTGAAACGTACCTGTTCTTCAGCCGCTCTGATGTTAGCTTGTACTCTCCCAGAAGTGTAGATGTTATATGACAGTTCTGCTTGACCAGAAAAAGATGTACCAGCTTCATCTCCTGGCTGTGGTATGCCCGTCTGTTGTTCTCTTTGTTCCAACTGAAGCTGAGTATTAGCAGACTGAGTGCGAGTAATATCCGAACTAAGATTAAGAGTGGGTAATAAGGCAGCTTGCGCCTCCCGTAGGGCAGCTCGATTGCGTTCTAGCTCCAATAGAGACACCTGTAAATCCCGATTATTCTGCCGTGCTAGCTCCAAAGCCTGTGCCAAAGTAATCGGCTGATTTGCTTGAAGTGTCACTTCCGCCGGTTTGGTAGGAAATTGCAGGGGATTTGAGCTAGGAATCAGGTTCTGTGGAATTTGCACCGGCCCTGACGGCGCAGGAGTTACGGTTCTCGGCACAGTGGAAGGTTGCACCGAACCCCCTGGCACAGGAATTATGGTTTCCGGCACTGTGGTCGGTTGCACTGAACCCTCTGGTGCAGGAGTTACGGTTTCCGGTGCAGTGGGAGTTGGCGTTGATTCTGTCGGAATCGGGTTATTACTCTGAGCAATGCGTAAGCCAGCAGCATTTTGTTGTAAGCAGGTACTTGAGGCCAGTAGCAAAGCGGCTGAGGAATCAGTTTTGCTTTTCCCTAACTCCTGTGGACATTGTTGCGCTGACAACAGTTTTGCTGATCCTACACCTGTAGCTGAAGTTTGTAAAAATGTCCGCGACTGAGTAACAGTATTTATCTTTTGAACCACTGGCTGCTGTGCAGAAGACAGGGACAAAATTTCTTTTTGGACAGAAGAGGGTTTTAAAGTGTAGTTGGGAACTACTATGCTCTTTGATTCCTGCCCATAAGCATTTGAATTACTGTTTTTTTGGTTATTTTGAGCAGAACGGCTGACAGCAAGCTGTTGGGAAGAATTAGAGGTAGGTGTCAAACTGAAAAATCTACCTTCATTTTTCTTAAGTACTTGTTTTATCGGCACAACAGTATTTTCAGCCGTAAACACTGGAATACTGTTATTACTTAAAGGCTTCATACTAAGTTTAGTGAAACCGAAAGCAGGTACTAGGGTTGGAACACTAACATTTGCACCGTTATGCAGTTGCGTATTCATGATGCCCCCAACTAAGTCTTGACCATAAGTGGAAGTCAAAACACTAGGAGAAGAGGCCAGCCGTACCCCAGTTAGTTTTACAGTCCCAGCCCAAGTCGGCTGAGTTGTTAAGACTGCTGCTGTCACACCAGGCAATAAGCTATGGAATAATTGCTGTCCTTTCACCGCATCCCTCACACGAAAATCAATCTAGCGGCAGAAAACCTTTCTTCACCACAGAATATAGCACGATACTAAATTTAGGAAAGAATATACTACGATACTAAATTTAGGGTTCGGAACTCTGTTTGTCTTCAAAACGTCTAACAATGCGAGAAAGTTCCGCCTTTTCATCGATACTAACGCGAGTAGGAGCACCGCTAATAATCCGTTCGTAGTTTCGGAATGAATCTTTGATATCGGGCCCGTCAGCAGTAATATTATACTCACGAATGCCCTTATCGTGCCAAGAGCCTCTCATTTTAAATACGTTAATTGCCCGCGACATTTCTCCCCGAATTTCTACGTACTGGAGCATCAAAATTGTATCGGTGATCGTGGAAATATGAGAGTCAGTAATGGAATGCGCTCCCAGAAATTGATCGGTTGTGTTAGTAAAGAAACCAGTAATTTCTTCTTGTTTAGCATAACCCGTCACACCAATCACAAACTGCCGAAATGCATTATTGCTCACTCCTCTCGCTAGTGCTGAGAGTGAATCAATGGCGATGCGGGCTGGTTTGAAGACAGCAATTTCTGATTTAATAATTTGTAAGTGGTCTTCTAAACCAGTTGATTCGGGATAGGTACAAATTATTTTGAGTAAACCTTGATCTTCTAATTCCTCAAAATCAATTCCCCAAGAGGAAGCATTTCGAGATAGTTGGGCGCGTGATTCTTCGTAAGCAAATAATATTGCCTGTTCTCCATTGAGACAGCCATCTTGAATAAACTTACTTACTAACAGGGTTTTGCCAGTCCCTGTAGCTCCTGTTGCCAAAATAATCGAATCTTTAAAGAAACCACCACCGCACATTTCATCTAAAGTTTTGACACCAGAAGATACCCTGACATTAGAAGATCGTTGAGTCAAGCGCATTGCTCCCAGTGGGAAGATGTTAACCCCTTCATTAGTAATCGTGAAGGGATATTCGCCTTTCATGTGAGTTGTGCCGCGCAACTTGAGAATTTCAGTTGTGCGACGGCGGCGTTCTCCTTCTAAAACGTTGCGAACAATTACTACATTATCGGAAACAAATTCTTCCACTCCAAAAGAGGCAACGGGGCCATATTCTTCGCTACGTTCAGTTGTAATAATAGTGGTGACATTGAGTAGTTTCAGACGGGCTACTAGGCGAAAAATCTCGCGCCGGACTACTCCCATCGCTTCATACTGCTGAAATACTGCTGTTATTGAGTCGATTGAAACTCGTTTAGCTTTGTATTTGCGAATCGCATATTGCAATCGCTCAATTAGTGCAGACAGGTCAAAATTCCCAACTATATCCTGTCCTTCAGGATCGGGAGATGCATCAAGAATAAACAACTTGCCTTCCTCAATTAGGCGTGGCAGGTTCCACCCAAAAACATGAGCATTTTTAATAATATCACTGGGTGATTCTTCAAAAGTAACAAATACTCCTGGTTCGTCAAAGTAGGTGATGCCGTTATAGAGAAACTGAAGAGAGAATAAAGTTTTGCCTGTACCGGAAGTGCCACTTATCAAGGTAGTTCTACCAATTGGTAAACCACCATGACTAATATCGTCAAACCCTTCGATCATCGTGCGAATTTTTTCTACACCTCCAATTTTCGGTGTCTTTTTTGGTTTTAGTTGCTCGGTTTCACTCATTGTTTGATAACAAAAGGGTATTAAATAATTCGTAATGACGCTCGTTCCTCGCTACCGCTACGCTAACGTAATTCGTAATGGGCTTCTCTTCGAGACGCTAAACGCGAACGCCCCGCAACGCTTTCGTCAATTTTGTTTTGTATTAGCGAAGCGTTAGCGAGTCCGCGAGCGTCTGGGGATTTAACGCCAACACAAAACAAAATTTTTATTGAACCGGGGGACTTAAACCCACGGAACTAGTTAAAAACTGTTTTTTATGACTAAATTTTTGACTCTATTTTGGCGAGGCTATTTGTAAACATGGCTCCCCTACATAGTTAAAACTTTCGCTCATTCATTATTTTCCTCTTCAAAATCTCCTTCACTCAGTTCTTCATAAAGCAAATCTAACCCAATCAATACTCTTTCCCTATCTGAAAGATCCCCGATAATTTTGCGAACGGGTGGAGGCAAAATTTTAGATAATGTTGGCGTCGCCAATATTTTATCTTCTTCTGCCAGTTGCGGGCTTTTCAGTACATCGATCACTTTTAAAGCATAAACACCTTTAAACTCCTGCTCTAAAATATTTTTGAGTGTTTTTAATGCCCGGACTGAATTAGGGGTATTCCCTGCTACGTAAAGTTTGAGAACGTAGGTTTTTCTGGCTTTATCCATATACTTACAAGCTAGTCATGAGAATATAAATACAATATTTGTTTGCCCATTGTCGGTGGCTAACAACATCGATAAGTTTAATTTATCTAGAAATTGAACTTCTATAGAGTTCGCACAGGTGAGCGAGGATATCTATCAACGTTAGACGGTAATCAAGTAACGCTTCATTGCTCCTTCCTTCTAATTTTAGCTGGTTAGAAAATTCTTCAATTACCTCCATGTGAATTTCAATGATTTGAGGCACAGGAATATTCGCATAAAATATAGTATTGATAAATTTATCAATTTTTTCTTTGAGTGTTTTATCTGTGGTAAAATAGTTTATAAGAATCAGGCTATAATCTGATTTAAGGTGTCTTAATAATCCTTGCCTTTCTGCTGGAGTCATCTCCTGGAAATGCTGTTGGCTTTTTTGGGTGTGACTGGCAAATACATAAATGTACTTGTCAGTGGATGCTTGATTTGGATTTTGTTGGAGCCAATTTGGTAAATAGTTTATTTTTCCAGAGGTAGTTGCAGCAACGGGTAGATAGCAAAACTGAGCAATAATCGCGTCAATAACTTTCCATACCCATCTGCTCCAACCTTTTTGGTTGTCTAAGTCAACTAGATTATTTAAATATTTCTTAACATCAGGTTGCAGAATCAATATCGGTAATAACATTTATTCTTAAATCTATCTCATTGATCGCCTTGACCAAGAAACGTGGGCTGATCAGTTTGGCTAACGCTTCTAAGGGAATACTAGGTGTGCAGTAAACTGGTGATTCCACCCCAAAATAAGGCTCTATGTTAACAGGTAGTGCTAGCACCGCAAGGCGGAAGTCAAAAGTCAAAAGTCAAAAGTCAAAACTTTTGTATATCAAGGCTTTTACTTGTTTAAAATGGTAGCTTGATTTACGCCTTGCGGTGCTAGCCACTCAACAACTAAGTGCAGCAACTGAGTAATTGGACTTAGTAGGTCTTTGATGATGAGGTATCTGTCGGCATAGCAAGACACAGTAGCTGATTTATTATTTGCATATTTACGTATGTAAATAGATAGATTTTTTTATTTTGCTCCTTGATAAGATACTTAAACGAACTTAAAGGATTGTCCCATTCTAAATCATTATAATTCCTCAAGGTTCTAAAGCGATTCTTTGGGGCCATAATTGTTTTAGCTGTCGCTATCGATGAGGAGTTTAAATACCAGTAAGACACTGGGGAGGCTAGTTGCTAGAACTTAGAAACGTCGCCTCTTGGAAAAATATAAAGGACGCAAAAGTGCCCGTGAGGGGAAATTCCGTTTTTTTTTAATGGCGTTGAAATAACCAGAGTTGCTTATATGAGTCTTCTTAGAGGATATGGCTTCAGGCGAAAACACCATCAACAGTTGACAGATGGAAATGCCGGAGGGTTCCACAGGAAGAATGACCCCAAAAGCCCTATGTTAATGCTAGATTACCCGCTTTATGACTTTCAGGCAACCGTACCTAGCTGCTCCCAAACAAGTTCTCTGGCAGTGGTGTTGGAGATTTTTGAGCAAGAGCAGTGCGATCGCTTGGTAGTATTGAATCAACAGCAATCCCCCATCGGATTGCTGTATTCTGCCCGTTTAATCCAAAAATTATTAGTACATAGTGACGATAAAAATCTAAATTTACATCAATCACTCTCTATCTGGGGTCAAGGTTTAATTGAGCCAATACAGACAATATCAGCTTCTGAGCGTGTAGAGCAATTAGGCTTGCACTTGTGTTATGCACAAGCCGAAAAACAGCAGAACTTAGATTGGGCGCTGATTGACTCTGATGGTCAATATTTGGGGCTGCTGGATAGTTCACGCCTGTTGCGATCGCTGGCTAAGGAACGCATGGCTGGGTTACAAAGTTCAGCCATCGAGAGGTCGTCTGGTGAGCAGCCGCCAAATGAACCCAAGTCATTGGGACACCAGCCACTGGTACAGTTGCTAGAAAGACTGCCTTGGCCTTTGATGTTGCAAACGGGGACTGGCGAGGTAGTAGCACGAAATCCCGCCTGGTGGGAGCAATTAGGAGCCTTGAAAGATCCAGAAGGAGTTAGGCAACAGGTGGAGGCAATACTTGTCCCTAAGCTTTCCGAAAAACCAGAATATGTCAGCCAACGAGCAATCAAGGTTTATCCCAATGGTAGGGAGAATGGGCATGGTGGTGAAGAGGAACTGACCCAGCAAGAAGCATCACCAGATGCTGTATACAGTCGCTGCTATTTGGATAGTCAAGTAGGTACTTGTACTTGCGTTGTCGAAGTGCAAAATGGTCAGGAGCGAATCTGGCAATTTGCCAAAATTCCCTTAGATAGTCCTGAGTTTCAAGTCATGAGTGCTGAAGCTGAGGTTGCACTCAGCGAGGATTTGTGGTTAGTTTTAGCTACTGATGTGACTGAGCAGCAGCAGCTTTGCAAAGAATTGGCAGCAAAGAATGCTGATTTAATTCAACTAAATCGGTTGAAGGATGAGTTTTTAGCTTGTATTAGTCATGAACTCAAAACTCCCTTAACTGCCGTTTTAGGATTATCGCGGTTGCTGGTGGATCAGCAGTTGGGAGAACTCAACGAGCGTCAAGCCCGTTATGCAGGACTGATTCATCAAAGCGGACGCCACCTGATGAGCGTGGTTAATGACATTTTAGATTTGACCCGGATGGAAACGGGACAAATGGATTTGACGCTAACTCCGGTGAAAATTCAGGCTGTGTGCGATCGCGCCTTATCAGATGCTAAAGCTATCCACACTCAAACTACCAAAACTACATCTGCCTCGCCAACTCAAAACGCCCGTTCATCTGCTCCCCAATTCTGTCTTTCCATTGAACTAGGTTTAGACCAGATAGTGGCAGATGAATTGCGCTTGCGCCAGATGCTAGTACACCTACTTTCCAACGCCTTTAAATTCACCGAAATATCTGGTGAAATCGGGCTACGGGTGAGTCGTTGGGAAGGATGGATTGCCTTTACGGTTTGGGATACAGGCATTGGGATTCCTGAACACCAGCAACACTTAATCTTTCAAAAATTTCAACAACTAGAAAATCCCCTCACCCGCCAATTTGAAGGCACTGGTTTGGGGCTGGTATTAACCCGGGCCTTGGCTCGTCTCCACGGAGGAGATGTCAGCTTCTTATCGCGTGAAGGAAAAGGTAGCCAGTTTACACTACTTCTGCCGCCCAGTCCCCCGAAAACAGGCTTTTCGGAACCAGATATGGGAATCAAAGAAGAGGAAGAAACGCGACACCAATCGACACGGGAAAACTCAGCCGCCGCTCGTTTGCATGTTACTACGTCCACACAGCATCATCCCGCCAGTTCGCAACGGTTGGTTTTGGTAGTCGAGGCAGTAGCCAGATATATTGAAGACTTGACCGAACAACTCAAAGGTTTAGGATATCGGGTAGTAATTGCGCGATCGGGGACAGAAGCAGTCGAAAAAGCTCGGCGTTTGCAACCAATCGCCATATTTTTGAATCCGTTACTACCCCTGCTATCAGGCTGGGATGTGCTGACTTTACTGAAATCTGACACCGCAACCCGTCATATATCTGTAATTGTGACAGCGACGGCAGCCGAAAAGGAGCAAGCATTTGCTAACCGAGCCGATGGTTTCTTAAGCTTACCAGTAGAGAATCACCTTTTAGCACCAGTTCTCGAAAAATTATGTACTTCACCAGCAGTTTTGCCGCAAGGGTTAAACAACAGCGCAATTATCCCAACTAAAACCCCACTGCGAATTCTCAGGTTGGTGAATCCCCAGTTGGAATCGGTCAATCCCCACCCCTCACTTCGAGAACACCGGGTGATTGAAGTAGATGACCTAGATCAAGCAGAACTTTTGGCGCGGGTATGGCAGTTTGATGTTATTTTGCTAGATGTCGAAAGTACCACCGCCCAAATTTATCTGCAAGAACTAATTCAGCACCCACGTTTGGCGGCTATCCCACTAGTTACTTGCGATGTCGCAACCACCCTAATAGCTTCAAAAATACCAGAGTTATCTGTATTTCCTTACTTAACACCATTTGCTAAGGACAACAGCAGTCGCACTGAGAAAGCAGATGCCTTACTATCAGTATTGGAAATTGCTTCTGGGATTTGCTGTCCTGCTAACATCTTGGTAGTGGATTTAACAATGCTGCGTGATTTACCACAGGTAAGACGCAAGCAAGTTAAGGCTTCTCGGACAGCAAAAAATTGCTCAATTAGCAGTGAAACTGCTGAACGGGGGTCTGAGTGGTTCCAAGCTTTAATTCAGTACCTACAAACAGCAGGCTTCAAAGCGGCGATGAGTCCCTGTTGGGCAGAAGTGTTACAACAAATTCGCCACCAAAGCGTTGACTTACTGCTAATTTGTTTAGGAGAATCCGCTATCCACAAAGACGTACTAAAAGCACTGAAAACATTGGGAGATTCGCCTGACAAATTACCACCAATTTTAGTACTGAATCAGCGATTAAATCATCCAGAAACCAGTTTCCAGCCTGGGGTAGCTTATAAGGAAATTGATAAGCAGAAGAAGAATGGTTTGGAATCTATAGAAACTGTTGTTGGTGCGATCGCTACTCAAATATTACCGCGATCCATATCAATGGAAGACCTCTTAAACCAGATCAATCACGCTTTAGCTGTCAACGGTTACAATCACAAATGTTAATGATTATTGAGAAGAAAATTGGTGGCGATGTCTACGACGGTCACTGAGCCAAGTCGTTGGCGCAGCCTAAGAAGAGAAGTGCGGGCTATGACGCTCGATGACTCGCTACCGCTACGCTATCGGCGTCGCTATAATTTCTGTTGCTGGGTGGTAAATATCCAATGTGCTAAAAAAGCAATACCTTGACCAAATAATTACTAATATCATGTCCGCTTGATTACTTATTAAACCTGAAGAACCCCACCCCGCCAAAGCTGTGCTTTGTCTCCCCTCCCCGCAGGCTCTTAGGGGTTGGGGGTGGGGTTGTTTTATTATGGGTAATTATCCGAACTTGATATAATTCGTAATTCGTAATTCGTAATTAAATGGGTATAGCAGCCCACACTGAAATCAAAGATTTCAGTGGTCAACAATCAGTGGAGGATACAGAGCCAACACTGATTGTAACTACGAATTACGTTAGCGAACGCGAGTGCGTCTCGTAGAGAAGCGTTAGCGACGTTCGCGTAGCGTCTCGCAGAGAAGGAGCGTCATTATCAATTACGAATTATTTTGACTCAGTTACTTACAGAATATCGATCTCGTCCCTGCTGTTTCGCAGCATAAAGGGCTTTATCTGTCAAGGCAATCAGTGTATCTGGTAAATTTTCCGGTATCGGAATGGTACTGGCAACCCCAAGACTGACGGTTACAATCTCACTTACATCAGAGCTTGAGCCTCTGTATATCGGTTACACTGACCTGGGAATCCCGATCAACAGCTGCCTTTAAGCGAACGATACTCTCACGAACTTCTGGATCAAACAGAAATGTGCCTAAATGTCCAATGTCTTTGAGTCGCCCTGTCATTTGGTGCATAATCAGTTGAGAGGTTGTGGAGTAGAAGTAATACACACTCGCACTGGTCACACCCACAGATAGCGCTGCGATCGCTAGACCCAGCTTGACTCCAAATAACATTTTCATAAACAGGTATCTATCTGCTCTTGATGTTAGATTATAGTTCCCCCAATTGCCATAAAACTTGCGAAGCTGTCAACCTAATTCATAATTAATAATTACTAATTCATAATTGCAATTATGAAGGGGCATAAAAGGGCGCACTGATTGTAGACCACTGAAATCTTTGAATGAGCGTGCT
The DNA here is from genome assembly GCF_020829495.1 of Nostoc favosum CHAB5714. GTDB lineage: Bacteria > Cyanobacteriota > Cyanobacteriia > Cyanobacteriales > Nostocaceae > Nostoc > Nostoc favosum. Next base: position 126,730 of record NZ_JAIVFQ010000006.1, read on the forward strand.
TGCTCTGAACCCATAAAATTTATGAATTATGAATTATGAATTAATAATTATTTGGTCATTTGCCGTTATGATATGTCTATTTTTTCACTTTTCTTTTTCTTAAAAGGAACTCGAACCAAGTTATAAGCACCCTTGGTTGATAAATTCTTGTAATCATCTGGCTGTAAGTCCATTTGTAAAAACTTTTTCTGTTCAGCCAACAGCAGCACCGAGGCAGGTTTTAGTCCTTTGGCAGCCTGGTTTTTGATATGCTCTATAGCCTCTTGGGGAAGTCCTAAATAATTTACATGAATGTGGCTGTAAAATACCACACTAGGCTTTTTGAAGCCAAGCATGATCAATTCTTCATTTGGTTGTTTTGCTTCTAGAATGACCGCAGACAACTCCCTTAAGGGTAATTGACGTTCTCGATCAATAAAAAACGAAGCAGGCGTTAAGACAAAAATTAAAAACGCCACAAACCCTATTAAATTAATACCGAGAACCTGGTTCCATTGGCGATTTAGTAATAAACCTGCAACTAAAACGGCACAAACCAGCCACATTACCCCGGCTATTACTGGTAAACCAGTTCGTTGAATTAGTTCGTGGAAGTTACTTATAGCTGGATCAGTACCTAATATGTGGGTTATGTTAAACAGTGCTGTAGCTAGAACTGATAAAAAGACTACATTCACCCAACCACTCACCCGGAGAAAAGAGGGTGAGATGGGAGGAGTGGGAGAGGAGGAAACAGGAATTGTTTGCCTAGCCTCTGTATCCTGGAAAAAGTCGCTCCACAATAGGGCTACTAGGATGGCTGCTGCTGGCATTAAAGGCAACACATAGCTAGGGAGTTTGGTAACAGCAATGCTGAAAAAACCAAAAATGCTAGCAAACCAGAACCAGGCGAATAAACCAAATTGCTGAAAACGTTCAAGGGATCGCCAGTGCGATCGCTGCCAAAACTTTAATCTTACTATAGAGAGTGGTAAATACACTGAGTAAGGCGCAAAACCCAGCAGCACTACTAAAAAGTAAAAATACCAAGGTGCTGAGTGACCATTAACGACTTCTGTAAAGCGTTCTAGGTTGTGATAACCAAAAAAGGCATTAATATAATTCCAGCCATTGCGCCAAATTACTAAAGCATACCAGGGCACTGATAAACCTAAAATTATCAATACACCCACGAGAAGGCGCATTTCTCGCAACACCTCTCGAAATTTTCCCACATAAAGCAAAAATACGGCAACAATTAACCCTGGTAACACAATTCCCACTGGGCCTTTAGTCAAAATTGCGCCAGCAATCAGCACATAAAAAGCTAAATACCACTTATTAGGGAATGGGGCATGGGGCATTGGGGATTGGGCATTGGTTATTCTTTCTCCCCCTGCTCCCCCTGCTCCCCCTGCTTTCCCTGCTCCCCCTGCTCCCTCATCTCCCCCCACTCCCCACTCCCTACTCCCTCCCTTACCTGCGTAGCCTAGAAAGAAACATAACAAAGCTGATGCGATACATCCGGTGAGCAGCATATCAGAGACACCGGTTCTCGCCCAAATAATAGTTTCGGGATTGAGTGCCATGAGCGCTGCTGCTATAAAAGATGTTAAATAGCGGCGAGTAGGACGTGAAACTTGCTCTAATTCGTCTTGTTTAGCGAAATACCACTGTATGGTGTAAAAAGCTAAACAAACTAAGGCGAATGCTGCGATCGCTGAAGGAAGGCGTACTGCCCACTCATTCACCCCTATAATTGCGTAAGCGATCGCTTGACACCAGTAAATTAAAGCAGGTTTATCGAAACGAGTGTCACCATTGAAAAATGGGGTAATCCAATCACCTGTGACGAACATCTGGCGGGAAGCTTCGGCAAAAAGCGGCTCTGTCTCATCAATCAAGCCAATATTGCCCAAATTCCACCCAAAAGCTGTCCAGCCAATCACTATCAACCACAAAATCGACACAGTTCTACCAAGGGCTGGATTCTTTGCTATTTTGTTGAACCACTGATCAACAGTGTGCTTAACACTCAATTTCATGCTCATTAGTCAATAGTCAACAATCACTACTCAATAGTCGTTGGTTATCTATCTTTTGTTCTTGGAAGTTTTCAATTCAACAATTTTCCTCTCCTCAGTACTCTACACTTTTTCTTGTTCAGTAACGTTAGTTGCTCTAATTCACCAAAGAAACTTCTCCAACACGTTAGTACACTGTGTTGAAAGTTTACCTAACAAAGGCAGAGGGCAGGGGAAAGAAAATATATTTTTTGCTCTCTGCCACAGGGTTTAGAGCAAGTAAATTGATTATTTATGACTTACGTACTGTACAAATGCATCGTGATGTGCATTACCTATATTGAGGAAGTTTTCAGGCTTTTCTTAATTATCCTGCGATCGTCAATAGACCATGCTGTAGGGGCTAAGCTTTTGCTGTGCCCTTACGAAAGATATGGTTTTTAACCTTGCTCCATATTTTGTATTTCTTGTCAATGCGTAAGTCCTAATTTATAAAAAACAAAAAAATATGTATTCATCAAGTAGGCGCAATAAATACGGTGCAAAGCCTTTTTGCCTCCAGTCCTTCTTAAATCCTCTAAATTTATTTATCGGAAATTAAAGGGTTTAAGACCCCAACCATTACACGTAGCGCAGTTTCAGTTGGGGTTTAAATCCCCATCTGAAAATGTCTAAAATGCTTGAATTTTGAATGCGTGAATTTTGAATTGTTAAGAGGATTCCTCTTGCCTCCTGCCTCCTGCCTTCTGCTTCCTTGGACTATGGACTCAGCACTAGTTGCCATTCTCTGGTTTGGGAATTCCATTTAGGTAATTGAGTTTCGCCGACAACATAGGGGCCCCAGTAACGACGGGAACCATCTTGTGCGAAAGCAACTAAAATATCTCCCTTCTCCAGCTTTAAATTATTCTGAGGTAGGGATAAAATCAGTCCCTTCTCACTACCTTCTTGGGGAGCAAAATCCCAATGTGCCGGTACATCATAGTTAGCCTGTTTAGTCCCAGAGCCTTTTGCGAGCGACTGTCGCGCCAATAAGGCCAACCGTACAGGCTGATTTGTTTGATTGCTCATTCGCAAAGTTCCTTGATTGTTGCCTTTGCTTGCTGATTTATCACGCTCTGCCAAGACAGGATAAGTATTCTCTCTAATACTATGTTCTACTTCATTGGTTGGGGTATTTACTGGAGTAGATAGACTAGCAGAAATACCTTTTTGAGGTAAAACAGAAGTTGTCTCCCACTGGGTAGTTTCAGTTGGCAGTTGTGAAGATGTATCTGGGTTTGTGGACTCAAAGGATACATTCACTCCAAAGTATCCCACCAGAGCAATAAGCAGTCCCAAGCAAGAAGCTGTAATACCGACGTTACGATATACTGAAGATTTCATATTGATAGTTATTAGAAATAAATATTTTGTCTAGGCTTGACCAAATAGTAGCCTATTATCACAAAAAGCAATCATAGAAAGTAGCCTAATATAGACTTTCCTCAAATTGGGGATACCAATGTATTATTATAAGTATCATTTTGATTAGAAAATATTTGGAGAAAATTATTTCTTTGATGTTTGATAAACTTGGGGTACAAACACCCATTGCTTTTTGTCTTGACACTAGACTTAGATAAAAACAAAAAAATTAGATACCGAGCCAGCCAATTCATTTGAATAAAAAATAAAAGTTTCCTGAAACCGCTAACGGACTCAACAAGGCGTCTTTTGCCAAACTTAGATAAATCTAACTGGTATATTTTATCTCTCACTATCCAGAAGCCACCTTAAGAGAATGTTTGGAAAGTCTTTGGATATCGTCAATCCCCGCCAGTTTGCACAATTGGAAGGCAGCACGGTGAGTCCAGGTAAAGGAGGCGAGTTTCCTAAGGTAGGGAACTGGCTTTTCCGTTGGCTCTTGGGTAACTACCTCAAGCGAGTGTTTACCCTCAAAAAAGGGAACTTTGAGTCATTTTCCCCCTTTTTAAGGCTAGCTTGGGGCATCAAACTAAATATTTATATCCAAATATCCTCTAAGAAACTGTACTTCCCTGAAGATGATAAAATTGGCAAAATTTGAATAAACACTGGAATCCCAGTAAGTATCTACAATATTAACAAACAAGCTGATGCTAAAACCAATATCCTCTTTAATATAAGAGATATTTCAAGATATCTTGACTTTTCCCCAGAAGCCCTTGTAATGCAAAACACTCGTCTCAATAACTTATTCGATGCCATTGGTACACGCTTGGGGCAATGGTTTTTAAATCCTTGGCGGCGACTATCGTTGCAAATCATTAGTTTTTTGTTTGGTTTTTTTCTGGGAAACGCAGTTTCCACTACAGCCGGTCAAGAGGGTGTGTTGGATATTGTGGTAGCTGCTTTTTTAGTACTGTTGACGGAAGTTACCAGTAGGATATTTTATAGTCCCAGGTTTTTGTCAAGGCGATCGCTCTTGGTAGACTCACTAAATCTCCTGAAAGTGGGTTTCATCTACAGCCTGTTTCTCGAAGCCTTTAAGCTGGGATCGTAGGATGGGAGATGAGGGAGATGAGGAAGATGGAGAAGCAGGAAGCAAGAGAAGCGGCGTTAGCAGATGGGTTGAGGGCAAAAGCTTTTGGAATCACGCCGGAAAATGTCGATGAGGTGATAGAAAAGCGATCGCATTTACTAAAATCTGTTCTCCCAGCTTTTAGTCAATTATGCCAAACTACTTTTCAAATCGAACCCAAGGAAATGTTACAAGTATTGTGGGACTTGTGGCTGCCTTTGGGAATCAAACTAGCATCGCAGCGCCAACAGTTAGAACGTCCTCTGATTCAAGGAATATTGGGAGGACAAGGCACTGGTAAAACCACAATGTCTAAAGTTCTCAGCTTGATTCTCGATCATTTGGGATATCGGACTGTGAGTTTGTCTTTAGATGACTTGTATAAAACTTACAGCGATCGCTTACTTTTAACCCAGCAAGATCCCCGTTTAATTTGGCGCGGCCCACCAGGAACCCACGATGTAGATTTAGGCTTAAATGTACTAGATCAAATCCGCCAGTTGCAAAATCCTGTGATGGTTCCCCGCTTTGATAAATCTGCTTTTGGAGGTGCTGGCGATCGCACTACTTCCGAAATGGTGACAAATGTAGATATTGTACTATTTGAAGGTTGGTTTGTAGGTGTGCGACCAATCAGCGCAAATATATTTGATACTGCACCGCCGCCAATTGTCACAGATGAAGATAAAGCATTTGCCCATGATATGAATCGTCGCCTCCACGATTATTTACCATTGTGGGAGAGATTAGACAGCTTAATTGTGCTATACCCAACTGATTATCGCTGTTCTTTGGAGTGGCGCAAACAGGCGGAACAGCAGATGATTGCTGCGGGTAAGTCGGGAATGAGCAATGCAGAGATAGAGCAATTTGTCAATTATTTTTGGCGATCGCTTCACCCGGAATTATTCATCAAGCCGTTGGTAAAAGATGCAACAGCAGTTGATATGGTGATTGAGATTCATGCTGATCATAGCTTTGGTGAAGTGTATTGCGGATTAATTCGTAATTCGTAATTCTTAACTTCTTAGGACTTACGCACGAGTTACGGAATAACGAACCGCAGAGGCGCAGAGAAGCCAGTGCGCCCTTGCGGTTAAGAGACTTGTTCGCGCAGCGTCTCCCCTTGGGAGAAGCAACTGGCGCGACACGGAGAAATCAGAGTTTGAGAGAGTTTTTGCGTAAGTCCTACTTCTAACTCTTAACTCTTAACTCCTAACTCCTAACAAAGTCTGGGGGTTTAACTCCCCCGCTTCGTCATCGGCAAGTTTCGCGGCTCTTGTCTTTATCCCCGTTGCAAAACTTAATTACGAATTACGAATTACGAATTACGAATTATTTTAACGGCTATGGTTTTGACGCAGATTTAGAAGCGTTACTAATTTCTTCTGCTCCCCTAGGGCAATGCCGAGATTAATGTAAGCAAAAGCATATTTGGCATCTAGTTGAATTGCTTTTTGATATGCTGCGATCGCAGCATCTAATTTCTTTTGGTTACTCAGCACATTGCCTAGACCGTTGTAAGCAGTAGCCGAGTTAGGCTTGAGTTGCAAGGCTTTTCGGTGAGATGCTAATGCCTCCTCTTGTTTACCTTGAGCATTTAGCACGTTCCCTATACCAACGTAAGCTTCTGCATCATTAGGGTTGAGTTGTAATGCTTTTTGGTGCGCTGCTAATGCTTCATCTATTTTCCCCTGTCGTCGCAAAGCATTCCCCAAATTGTTATAAGCTTTGCCATTATTGGGTTCAATTTGTAAAACTTGACGCCAAATTGTCTCCGCTTGGGAGTTGTTACCCACTGTTTCGGCAGCTTCGCCTTGTTGAAATAGCTGTTCGACACTGTTTTGAGCAACTACAAACTGGGGTGTTGTAGCCAGAGATAGAGTTAAAAATAAAGTAGTAAATATACGGTTGTGCATAATCATGCTAATAAGTTCTCAGATTTTATCAGGACTCACGGAAAAATCGTCAAAAACCGGATGAATCTTTAATACATAATTGTGAGCGAGTGTTTGATACTCGCGGACGAGTCTTTAATACTCGTGAACGCGGTTTGCAGTTGAGTTCAATATAGACCTAACCCGCAGTCCTTTCGCTTGTAGGGCTTGTCATTACCCAGATTTTTTGTAACAGTCAAAGTATTGCGCTGACCCATATCCCGCCCAGAACTTAAGTTCTGGGCTAATAGCTCAAGTCCACTCAAGTGGACTAAAATTTTTGTTGAGTCCTCTTGAGAGGACTTAAGCTATTAGCCTTGGAATTCTATTCCAAGGCGGGATAGCAACGAAGTAAGAGATTAAAAAAATGTTGGTAATCACAAACCCTACTAGCGTTGGGGAGTAAGGCTCAAAGCCTCTCTCTTTGTAGGAGACAGGAATGGAAGTGAGGTCAAAGTCTATTACATACAAAAGCGATCGCTTAAATAATTCTTACCATGCGATATACTTTTTCTTAAAGCTGACAAATTGTTTTTAAAACTTGTAGCAACTGACTTGAACGCTCTCTTTCCATTAAATTTAATTCTGGCAACAGGTAATAAATCGGGGGATTTCCTTGTTCGATATAGACAAACTGATAACTTCTACCATTAGTCGTTAATCCCCAAACTGATTTTTGATTATCTAAATTTTTATAAGAGTATGTGAGTAGCTGAGGTAAACCTGTTGATATATCAATCTGACTATTTTTAGATTCAATTAACAGTACCCAAAAATATGTTTTAGGTTTTGTCTGTTTAGCTTTACTAATAGCTAAAATATCAAATCTTCCTTTAATTCTAATATCTTCATCTTCAACTTCAATATCAGCAATATTCTCCTCTAAAAGAATCTCGATAGGATAGCGATAAAAACCAGCTAATCTTAGCAAAGGGGCAACTGCAAGAAACTTTACCTGACCTTCAGAAACTTTACCTGCTGTAAGATAGCGTCGAAAGTCATTTCTAATTTGCAGAAGTTCCTGCTGTTCTGCTTCCGTGAGAGGTTCCAGAGATAAGTAGTTAGAAAATGAATCACTGTATTGTTCTTGAAAGTCAAACAGACGCTGAACTTCTTCTAAGGATAAATTACGAGCGTTGAGAATTGTCATATATTTTTGCTTGATTATTGATCTAGTGATTGAGATTCATGCTAATCATAGCTTTGGTGAAGTGTAGTGCGATCGCACTTAAGAACGTGGATTTAAATTTTTGCAGTTTATCTTATTATCAACGTTTATTAGGCAAGCCTTCTTTTAACTTCTTCAGCCAAATCTACTAGTAGCACTTCTACTTGCTCACCTGTTTTCAAATCTTTCAGCGAGGACTTTTGCGCTGCTGCTTCCTCGGAACCAATAATTACACAAAATTGAATTCCTTGTTTATCGGCTAGCTGAAATTGTTTACCCAAGGGACGCTTATCAAAGTTAGTGATGACATTAATTCCAGCCTGACGCAGATGTTGCGAAACTTTTAAATAAGTTGGCATTAAATCTTCTTGCATATTCACTACCATCACCTGGGCTGGTGTAGCAGCTAAGGTACTAAGAATACCAGCTTTTAACAAGCGACTAATTAAGCGAGTTAATCCTATAGAAATACCTACACCAGGCATTTTCTCACCCAAGAATACCCCAACTAATTCTTCATATCTCCCGCCAGAACAGATACTACCTAAGGCTTCATGTCCTAATAAGGTTGTTTCGTAAACTGTACCAGTATAGTAATCAAGTCCACGGGCAATGGATAAATCAATACAGAAACGATTTTCGGCAACTCCGAGATTACGCACGCCTGCAATTACCGTTTCTAATTCGCTAACTCCCAGGCTTAATTGCTCGGTTTCTGATAAGTTTTGGGCGAGATACTTAAGTTTATCTAATACTTCATCAACGGAACCATCTATTTTAATAAAATCAATAATTTTTTGAGTCTGTTCTCCTGAAACTCCCTCTTTTTCTAACTCTTGTTTTACTTTATTCTCACCAATTTTCTCTAAATTATCAACAATACAAATACACGATTTAATTTTATCTTCAGTAATTCCTACTGACTTAAAAAACCCTGTAAGAACTTTCCGATTATTGATGCGAATCAAAAAATCACCAATATTTATTGCTTCAAATATCTCAGTGATAATTGCAGGCATCTGAGCATCATAGAGCAAGCTGAGTTCACGACGAGCAACTACATCAATATCGCACTGGCGAAACTGACGAAAACGCCCATCTTTCGCCCGTTCACCCCGAAAAACTACATCCATTTGGTAGCGGGCAAAGGGAAAGGTTAATTCATTTAGGTGACGGGCAATATAAGCCGCTAAAGGAACTGTTTGATCAAATTTTAAAGCTCTTGCTTCCGAACCAGTTTCACCCGATTTATCTCTCTCGGCTTGCCGATTTGGTGGCAGGATGGGGTCAATGCCATAGATGATATTGTCGCCTTGATTTCCTTTAGCTTGCAGCACTTCTAAACGTTCTACAGCAGGTGTTTCGATGGGCGTAAATCCATAGCTTTCAAAAACTCTACGGATGATATCTAGCAAATATAATTCTAGACGCTTTTCGCTAGGCAGAAATTCTGGGAAACCACTAGGAGTAGAAAAGTTTATTTTGTCACCTTTTGCCATGCGTGTACCTTACTAAGTTGAAATTTGAGATGAAAGCTTAACTACTGGAAGCCGTGGCTACACAAACTTTCGTCCGCCTGCGCGGACTGGAGAATAATGAATGATTATCTCTGAGCGAATAAATTACTATCTTACCCGTTCTTCTTGAATTAAGGTGCGTTGAAAGATTTGATTGTTCTTAAACCAATGCCAAGTGCGGGCACGGTTGTTATTGTCAGGACTAATGTAGATCATTTCGTATAAGCTCATTTCTGGGTTTGTTTTATAACTAAACCACAAAATAACAATCGAATCATCGGCTTCCCAGGCTTTTCCGTCTATGCGATCGGTGTCAAACCAAAGTTTATTATCTTTATAGATTCCTGGAAATTCATATTCTTCTCGTTTCCCATCAGACCATTTGTAGCGATTAATCTGGTAGTAGGGATGAGGGCCATTTTCTGGAAATTGACAAGTTAAGTGAGACTCATACTTGTCGAGGATTTTTCCGGTTGTATCAATTACTGTATAAGTTCCTACCCAATCTCCTTCATGACGGACAAGCACGGGCATTCCTTCTCGAATATTTGACATTGCAATTCACCTTTTATTGTTCTAACATCTGGAAAAATCGAGTAAAGTAATCGGGAAAAGTTTTCGCTGTACAACCAGGGTCTTTTATTACAATGCCTGGAACCTTTAAGCCAGTGACAGCAAATGCCAGTCTTCACTAAATAAGGCATTTTCTAAAATCGAGTCACCTGGCGCTAAGGCCGCGACGAGTAATGCCCGATTGGTAATACTTTTAGAAACAGGAATCTCTACCGTGGCATCTACTGGGCGATTCAGAACAGGGATTGCAATGGTATCCATTTTAAATCTCTGTGCAGATAGTCAGCTACAACTTAATTATGTTCGCATATTATGAGTGGGGACTGGGAAGGTTGTCAAAGACGGCTTTAATGATTGCTGACCTAACTTGACGCGAAGCATAACGAATTCCGTTTGTAGCACTTGCCCGTTGCGATCGCGGAAGACGACTATCCAAACTGATGTATCAATCAGCAGCATGACGAGTCTCGCGCAGAGCTTTGTGGTCAAAGTCTGGGGCAAACTGAATTTGTCCAGCGAGGTCGAAAAGGTTTTTTTTGCGGCGCGATGCTTCAGAGGAGCCACTTCGTGAACGCACAAGTTCTTGCAGAGCAAAATTCACTAGTTCTTCTTGAGTAGTGAAGTTGGTGAGTTGTAAGGCTTCGTTAAGGAGAGATTCATCAAGGTTAAGGGTAATTTGCATAAATATGAGTTGAGATAAACACAATATTCTGCTCACATTTTAATCCGATTCTGTAATGATGCTCTGAATGTCATTTGCGGCAATATCGACTTGTTCAGATTTTGCATAAATAGTCAGCAAAATAATTCCCGTTGCTGTCTTGACATAGTAAATCAGACGATAGCCACCGCTTTTACCTTTTTGAGTGTCGCTATTTCGGACTCTTAACTTGAAGACCGCATAACCAACACCAGGTATTTGATCTCCTGGCAACTCTCCCTGTTCAAGTTGTTCGATGACGGGTTGTATATCATTCCGAATACTGCGATACTTCTTGGCAAGAGCGCGTAGATTTCGGTTGAATGTTGGCGAAGCTTCAACTTGAATGAAAGGCTGTTCAGTCATTTTCAAGCCCTTCCCAAAGTTGAGCCACCGGGATAGTTTGCCCAGTCATGGCTTCGTGCCAAGCTTGCCGGAAATCTGCTAAGACTTCTGCTTGAGATTGATCGTTCAGAACTTCCTCTTCTGGAATTAGAATAATAACTTCTACGCGGCTGTTTTTATCTGTTATGAGAGGATGATCTAAAGTTAGTTGTCCTTGCTCATTAATCGTTGCCATGACTTTAACTGCTTTCATTGCTAATCCAAGATATTAAGTAGTAGTGGTTAGGTTAATTTCCAACCAATAAGGCTATTGAGGTAAATTGACAGATAAACCGGGTCAAGTAAATCAGTTCTAAGAATAGTGACGTGGTTATCTGGCAAAGTTTCTTGTTCGTAGAGATAAGGCGCACAGCGTCCAATTGTGCCAATACCTGTACCGTTGATTAGAACATCATCAGTTTGAATTGTAAGCGGATTATTGGTTTCTTGTAGATAAGCATAGCGATTGTCTGTCAGGATTACTTCACCTTCTCGAACGTGCTTGGAGTTAACAACAAGTAAACCCAACTCATGCTCGTCTTCGTTCTCGATATATTGAGGTTGTTTTCCTCGTTGATTGAGGGTGAGTAAATCACCGAGGGGCGTTAGTTCAACTTTCTCTTCAAGTCGTTCAATGAGTTGATCAAATTTTGGCTGGTAATACTCCTTCCCTGCGTTCGCGCAGCGTCTCGTTGGCGAAGCCTCTCGTAGAGAAGAGAGGGAAGGGGAGTGAGCATGAAAGCCTTTCTCTTTTTAGGAGCTACGGTGTACACACAAGTGTTCTAGAGTTGCCCCACAGCGTTTAGATCCCCCCAACCCCCTTAAAAAGGGGGGCAAAAGCCCTTCAAAGTCCCCCTTTTTAAGGGGGATTTAGGGGGATCTTCGACGATTTTGTTTTTCTACCAAGATGTGTGTACACCGTAGCCTTTTAGGAGAAAGGTCATTTCAACGAATGGACTCGTGTTTTCAACGAATGGACTTGTGTTCTGAACGAATGGACTCGTGTTCTGAACGAATGGACTCGTGTTCTGAACGAATGGACTCGTGTTCTGAACGAATGGACTCGTGTTCTGAACGAATGGACTCGTGTTCTGAACGAATGGACTTGTGTTCTGAACGAATGGACTTGTGTTCTGAACGAATGGACTTGTGTTCTGAACGAATGGACTTGTGTTCTGAACCAAAACTATGAAAATTCTTCCAGGTGCTTTGGTTATCGTAGACGAAACTGTGGCAGAAGCGATCGCCTCTGGTAAAACAAATATTTTGAACAGAATGAGAATGCGATGCCAACTCTTGGAGACGCTTTGCGAACGGCGGCAAGCTACGCCATTGGTTACGGTAATGAGTTGCATAGTGATGATGGCATTGCTCATTCCCCATTCTCAAACCACCAAGGGTCATTAGTAGCGTTAGTTTTAATCAAAATAGCTTTTTTTCGCATGAACCGTTTCAGCGCTGCTGCACCCATGCGTGACCCTCCCAAACCGGAGAATTTGAAGGCGTTTTTCTCTCCCTCGTGCATGATAGCGGTGAGTGCAGCATCGTTGATACTAATAGCACCTGCATCTATCTGTTGGGCAATTTCTAAGGCTTCGGCTTCCGAGGCAAAGACAGCAGCACTCAATCCATAAATTGAGTCGTTCGCTAAAGACACTGCTTCCTCTACTGTGGAAAAAGGCATGATTGGCATAATGGGGCCGAATGTCTCTTCGGTCATGACTTTCATGGAATGATTAACCTGGGTGAGAACTGTCGGACGACACCACCAACCCCCACCTAAGTCTTCAATGACACCGCCGCAGTGAATTACTGCTCCCTTTTCCACTGCATCTAGGAGATGGTCGCTAATAATTGCTGCTTGTCTTTCGGCGATGATGGGGCCAATTTCTCCACTTTCGACTGTGGGGTAGGCTAGCCCAAGGCGATGGGCTTTGGCTACTAGTTGATGGTAAAACTTGTCAAATATTGATTCAGCAACATAAATTCGCTCAATTGATAAGCACGACTGTCCGGTGTTGACGACGGAACCCCACAAGATTGCTGAGGTTGCTAATTCTAAATTGGCTGATTCTAAAACGATCGCAGGGTCTTTTCCTCCTAATTCCAAAAAAGCCGGTATAAACCGTTTAGCAGCCGCTTCTGCTACTTTTCGCCCTGTTGCAACACTGCCTGTAAAGCATACCAAATCTACATTCTCAATCAAAGCAGATCCAGTTTCGCCTGCTCCTTCAACAAAAGTTAATACGTCGCGCAATTCAGGAACGGCGCTGATTGCTATTTTCAGTGGTGCTACGAAGCGGGGAGCAATTTCACTGGGTTTAACAATGACAGCACAACCCGCCAGTAATGCCGGAATGGTATCAATGGTAGACAGCAACAGGGGAAAATTCCACGGGCTAATTATCCCAACTAGGGGGTAAGGAACGGATGTTTGTTGCAGTGCGATAAAGGGAATTGCTGTGTTTTTTGCAGAGTCTTGCAGCAAGTCCGGCGCTAACTTACACCAGCGATCGATGCTAGAGAGGAAGGAGTCTATTTCTAATACTGAGGTCGATAATCTTCCTGTATCATTTACCAAAGCCTCCGTTAAGCGATCGCGTCCTGATAATATCGCTTTTTTCCACTGCTGTAAGGCTTCAATTCTCCCCTCTAAACCCAGTTGCTGCCAGCGAACTTGCGCTCTGCGGGTGCGCTTACATTGCTGTGCCAGCAGCCTTGGGGGCGGCGGGATAATTACGTAGTCAAATTTGCCAGTTCGAGGATTGCGGACTTCTATTGGTTTTGTCATTTGTCATTGGTCATTGGTCATTAGTCATTTGTCAATAATTAATAGTTATTCTTCCCCTGCTCCCCCTGCTCCCCCTGCTCCCCCTACTCCCCATGCCCAATGCCCCATTCCCTGATTCAAATTATCCCCAGTTTGGCTAAGCGCTCAATGGTGGCTTGCTGCGTTTGGAGGAAGTGTTTGCGGTCTACTTCTCCCTCCAGCATAGTATTAGCTGGGTAAAAGTGTGATTGGCGATAACTTTCGGCGTATAGTTCAAATCGTTGGCGTGAAAGTAAATTATTTAACCCCGGTCGGCGGCGATCGCGCCGTAATGCTCCTAAATCAATCTCTGCAAATGCTGCCATGCTCTCACCTGCACCTGTTTCTGCTAATACTATTCCACGATGGTCAATGATTTTAGAACCACCATCAGCCGAAGCAATGGGGATAGCAATATTAGCGATACCTGCGGTATTAGCTGAAACTACATAAGCCATATTTTCGACGGCGCGAGTGATTTTTGCCGCATCTTTGGGTGTGAGGTTTTTGTTATATACTTCCGAGGTGGAATGGACAAAAATCTCCGCCCCTCGCATCGCCAGACACCGCGCCACTTCTGGATACAAAATTTCTTCTGATGCTAAAGCTGCCAAATTACCGATCTCCGTTTTGGCTACGGGGAAAACTCCCTCTAAACCATAGCAGTCAAGATATTTATCCCAAACATCATGGGGTGTGGGAGCAAATAAGGAATTTAGCCGCCGATATCGTAAGACAATTGAGCCAGAGGGGTCAAGAATAAAGCAGGTTTGGAAGTACAATCCGGGAAAATTGGGGTCAACTTCGTAGGCGTTACCAGCCAAAAAGATTTTATGCTTTTGGGCAATTTTACCCAGTGCTTCATACTCAGCACCAGCCATTTCTATACAAGCTTTTTCTGCCCATCCTAAGAGAGAATCTCCCATTGGGAAACCAGTCAGGAAATATTCTGGCAGTACAATTAAACGACAATCGAAGCCGATGAAAGCGATACTGGCAGCAATTTGTTGAGCTAGGCGGTTGATGGAGTTTTGCATGAGCGATGCCTTCGGCGGGCTACGCCTACGCGCTTCGTGGCGATCATTTGTTTGGTTGACTGCATGACAGGTAACTTGCAGTGCTAAAGCGCGGTAGGATTCTGGATTAATGGGCATGGGGCATGGGACTAAGGACAAATGACCAATGACAAATGACTAATGACTAATTTGATCGCCACCCCAGAGCGATCGCACAATTTTATCTGCCAACTCAGATCCAAGTATCTGTGCGACAAATTTATTACCTGGATCACGTTCAGCGCTGGTACGGCGTAGCGCCAAATCACGAGATGCTAAAGCGGTGCGTGCATCTTCTGGCACAGGTTCAGCTGCATCTATCCAAGTTAGCCAGCGATCGAGTGTTTCGTGTGCAAGTGTGCGAGTTAGTTCGAGGGTATCAAAAGTAGGTGCGCCTGTGTAGCACAATTTAACAGGCGATTGAAATAATCGAAGATACAGACTTTTGCTGGTAAATACCTTGAGGCGCGAATCTTCCTGTAACTTTAAGAATGTTTGATTAACTGGCTCATAGTAGCGATCGAGATATGCCAAATCGGTTAAAAGCTCAGTTCGGGCAATGTAATCTATATAAAATAAGATATTTCCATTTGGAAGTGTGCCAAACTCAAAGGCCAAATGAGGAACTTGAATATGCGACTTCAACCAAGTGGTGAGACGCATAGTACTAAAGTTTGATTTTTCAGGGTTTCGTAGCCACGAATGCACTAGCCAGTCAATTTCTTTCCCGGAAAAAGCGGTGAGCGAACCCTTCATATTGCCATCGAGACTGCTGTATTGCTGTAAATTTTCTACAGAAGGGTCTGGATGTAATTCAAAACGAGCGTCTATTTTCTGACGGAGTTCGTTTGTCAAACCCCACAATTGTTCAGATAAGTCTGTACTGTCTACATTAGGTTGCTGCTCAAACACTGTTTGTATGTACCCTTTTTAGATAATGAATACAAACAAAGCATAATGTCAAAACAAAACAAAACACAAGCATCTAGCTTCTGTCCAGACGGATGTATTCTGACTTCTGAATTCTGAATTCTTCTTCAATTATTGTTTGCTTTTCCTGTCTTTGGATAAACTTAGTTTAAATAAATAACTCTAGGTAGAAGAGAGAATGTCAAATTTCCCCGATCGCACAGAGTCAAACACTGATAAAGTTTTACTCATCGGAGTTACTGGCGGCACAGGTGGAAATGTCGTTAAGGGATTTCTCGAACAAGGAGTTACAAAGATGCGAGTCATCACTAGAGAGATTGACCTTAATCGTCCAACTCTTGCAAAACTCAACGATGCCGGAGTTGAACTGGTAAAAGCCAACCTCGACGATGAAATCTCCCTCATAGAAGCCTTTACAGGAATTTCGGCTGTTTACTGCCACGCTACTTCTGCGGACTCCGCTAAAATTGACCCCCTAGAGGTGGAGAGAGCAAGGCGAGTTGCACAAGTAGCTAAACAGACTGACATTAAGCACTTTGTCTACAATGGAGCAGGTGGGGCAGACAGGAATTCAGGAATCCCCCGCATTGAGCAAAAGTACCAAGTGGAGCAAATTCTCAAAGAAGCTGGCTTACCGACTACCATGTTGCGAGCTTGCTTGTTTATGGAGGAGTTTTGGAAGAAGTACACCCGACCTTCCATCCTCAAAGGTAGTTTCCCATTTTCCATTCAGCCATACAAGCCCCTTCATCTAATTACAACGAAGGACATGGGCCGCGTTGCTGCTTACGTAATTAAACATTCCACCAAGTATATTGGTCAAGAAATTGAGCTAGCTGGCGATGTGCTGACTCCTCTTGAGATGGCAGAGGCATTCTCCCAAGCGCAGGGGATGAAAGTTGTCTACAAAGAGACACCCGCCTGGATTTTCTTACTCTTGCTGCAAAAGGAATTGTTCGATTTGATTCAGTGGTATCGCAAGCAAGGTTATCAAGCCGATGTCCAGCGTTTACGAGAAGAGGAGTTTCCTGGAATTCTGACCACATTTAGGGAATTTTTGGCAGAAACCAACTGGGCAAATGCGGAACTCACCTACGAGAGTCTGTGATCGGATTAGTACATTGTGGCAATTTGCCTACCTTTAACGGCGTTGCAGAACAGTGGGATGAATTGAGGCAAGCTCTTGAGGCAGGGGGAGCAGGGGCAATACGGTTCAGTTAAGCAAATTTATCTGTTAAGGCAGGCAGGGGGAGCAGGGGAGGCAGAGGAAGCAGGGGGAGAAAAAAAGCTTAACTGAACTGTATTGGGAGCAGGGGAAGAATAACTATTAATTATTTGACCAATACTTCGGCTTACCTCGGCTTACTTCGACTAGCGAGCGTACAAGTCGCTCGGCACAAGTGCGAGAGTACAAGTGACCAATGACCAATGACTAATGACTAATGACTAATTCGATCGCCACCCCAGAGTGATCGTACAAGTTTATCTGTCAATTCAGTCCCAAGCATCTGTGCGGCAAATTTATTACCTGGATCACGTTCAGCACTGGTACGGCGTATCAACAAATCACGAGCCGCTAAAGCCTCCCGTGCATCTTCTGGCACAGGTTCAGCTGCATCTACCCAGGTTAGCCAGCGATCGAGGGTTTCATGTGCAAGTGTGCGAGTCAGTTCAAGGGTATCAAAAGTTGGTGCGCCGGGAATGGCATAATGGGCGGGTACATCTAATGGTAAACCATTGCGATCGCTAAATTGCATTGCCAACTGATTTTGGGCAATGTCTGCGGTATGAATGGGTGCAAAATAAGGCAGCAAGCGTACCACCAGGCAGATTAGCAGCCCAGCTAGGATAATTTTACTAGTGTGCTTAATTTTGAGTAGCGACCTTTAAACTCCCGGATGACTTAACTACGTGGCGGGTGATGGCTGTGGCCACCGATGGAAATCTGCGTTTCGGGAATGGAGACGCGACGTTTATCACCACAAAGCCACTGCTAACTAATGCCATCTTGCCACAGTTTGCCCGTCCAGGCGATCGCATTATCGCCTACGCCGGCCACATCTTCCAATGGTTCAAGGTAAAGTTCTATTGCTTCTTGGATATTCTCTAATGCTTCTTCCACAGTTTCTCCTTCACTGATACAGCCAGGAAGTGAGGGAACATGGACGGTGTATCCGCCTTCGTCACTGGGTTCTAATACAACTTTAAATTTCATAACTTGACAATGAACCTACTTTTCTATTTTTAATGATTTATGGCGATGCCTGCGGCGGGCTGCGCCTACGCATTGTAATTAAAGTTCTAAGAATTGAAAGGGGCGATGCCTACGGCGGGCTACTCGGCGTCGCATTATCGCCTACGCCGGCCACCTGGAACCAGGAGTTTATAGTCTGCATTACTTAGTCCGTTCTGTCACTCCTGGTACATTTTCTTGGCCAGGTGCAGAAGTTCGCTTGCAATATGCACCAGAAGAATTTGGGCGTACTGCTGAGTCTACATTAATTTCGAGCAGCAGAACGTTTGATTGCGATCGCCTAATCAGGAAATCCACCCCAAGAAATTGCCCAAGAACTAAAAGATTTATTCATTAAAATAAATTTACGCCCATATTTAGAACGTCATGGGCTTAGTTTTGATGAAGAAAAGTTGAGGAATCTAATAGTAGATAAACAGGGTAGTTGAAAGACAGGCGATTTTATTTGACAACTACCCATTGCGTCACAGCCGCCATTCCTCGCCAGCCCAAAAATTTACCAATAGGTTCCGCCCGTTGAATGGCAATACGAGTTAAATCACCACCGACTCGTTCATGCCATTGAAATAAAGTTTGCTCACCCTCTACCGTCACCACATTTGCCACCAAACGCCCACCCGGCCGCAGTGCTTCCCAACAAACATCAAAAAGTCCCGTTGCTGTCACGCCACCACCAATAAAAATGGCATCTGGTGTAGGCAAGTCTTTCAGGGCATGAGGCGCTTTACCTTCAATGATTTGCAGATTTGGAGTACCGAGAGTAGCGGCATTATCGGCAATATATATTAGTCTAGAAGAATTTTGTTCGATCGCGATCGCTCGACACCGAGCATTACTCCGCATCCATTCAATAGAAATTGAGCCGCAACCCGCGCCAACATCCCACAACAATTCTCCCGGTGTGGGAGCCAAAGCTGCTAGGGTGATTGCCCTGACTTCACGCTTCGTTAACTGTCCATCGTGGTGGTAGGCGTTATCTGGTAATCCTGGTAATCTTGGTAAAGGGATAACGCCAGGATCAGCAATACAATAAACTGCGATCGCATTCAAAGCCGCAACTTCAGTTTCATTCCAGGATGCAGCCGTACCTTCCACAATTCTTTCATGAGCGCCGCCCATGCGCTCCAACACGGTAATTTTACTGCCACCATAGCCGCGATTTGTCAAAATTTCGGCAACAATGGCGGGTGTGTCCTTTCCTTCGCTCAAAATCAACAGCCGCGCTTTTGGATAAATATAAGACTGGAGTAGAGAGAATGGACGACCATTCAAACTCAAGGTTTCCACCTCAGTTAAAGACCATCCAACCCTGGCACAGGCGAGGCTGAAGGCTGAAGGTGCGGGGATAATCGTCATTTGGGAGACGGGAATTCGCCGCATCAAGGTGACACCAATGCCGTAACACATAGGATCGCCACTTGCAAGTACGCAGATTGACTCACCCCGACGCTGGATGATTTCCTCAACTGAGTCACTAATGGGGGATGTCCAGACTAGTTTCTCACGTTGGTCATCTGTAGGGAGCATTGCTAAATGGCGATCGCCTCCTACAATTACTTTAGCTTGAGTGATTAGGGAAAGAGCGATCGGGCTTAACCCCTGTAATCCATCTTCCCCAATGCCCACGATAGAAAGCCATTTCTGTGTCATGCTAATTCATGATTAATAATTACTACTTCATAATTAAGATTTGACGCTAATTCTAATTCTGAATTATTCCGTCAATTTTGGTAGTATAGAGTGCATAGTGCTGGATTGAGGATAACTGGATGAACTCACTCCCAGAAATCGAAGCTGCTATTATGCAATTGTCTGAAGATGAAATACGGGATCTATCGAACTGGCTCCAAGAATATCTCAATGATGCCTGGGACACGCAAATTGAAACAGATGCAAAATCTGGTCGATTAGATCAGTTAATCCAGCGTGCCAAATCAGATATTGATGCTAATCGTGTGAAACCGTTAGATGAAGTCCTTAACAACCCCTGATTTTTGGCGCTCATATTCTGCACTTTCATCTGAAATTAAAGAGCAAGCTAGAAAAGCATATCGCCTTTGGATTAATAATCAATTTCATCCGTCTTTGCATTTCAAAAAAGTAGGAAATGATTTGTGGTCAGTCAGAATTAGTGGTGGATATCGGGCACTAGCACTTAAGAACGGCGAGGATTATTACTGGATCTGGATTGGGTCAACCGAAGGTTTTAATTAAAGTTCCGTCCGACTTCAAAAGTTTAATAGATCCTTTATCGGTACCAAAAGCAATTATTTCTTGATGAGGATTGAAACTAACACTTGCTACCCCTTTGTACTCAGTCAGAGGATGAATTAGAGTACCATCAAGCTGGAAAATTTTAGCAATTAGTTGATTGGTACTAATGGCAATAGTTCTATTATCAGGGCTGAAACTGATACTATTTACCCAACCTTGATGTCCTGTGAGGTTAGCAATTAAAGTTCCATTTTGCTGCCATAGTTTCACAGTACCATCGTCACCGCCATTTTCTGTTTCTTGCACAATTAAACTGCATAACTTTTGAGTAAGAAATGGTTGTCCAGCAGTCCAATTTAACACATCTTGTAACACCGCTTCCGGCTGCTCTACCTTGTCGGCTAATCCCGGAATTAACGCATCTTTTGCTTCTGCAAAGCTAAACCCAGTTAATTCTATTGAACTACCAATATTAAACGGCGTGCGTTCTCTTTCTTGAATCAAATCTCCTGGTGTAGCTACCCCAAGCAAACAAAAAGTTAGACGCTCATATTTTGAAGATTCAGCGCGGAGATTATAACAAGCGCGAATTAAAGCAAAAAAATCATCTTTAAATTTACTTTTGATTAGGCTATCAATTTCATCAATAAAAATGATAATATTTGAGGAAAGTTTATTTAACAACAATGACTCTATAAGTAAGTTTAATTTCTGTACCTCTGTCCAAGAGTCATGCTGTAACCACCAGCTATTAAAGTCTACGTCATCTATTTCAAAACTAGATAATAACTGATTAGCAAATCCTTTGTACCATTTTTCTGGGCTGATATGACTACCAAGAATAGTTAAATCAATAGAAGCACATTTAATTCCTATCGCTTTTAGTTTTTTGATTGTTTGGACTCGCAAACTAGATTTACCCATTTGACGCGAGTTAAATACAAAACAATATTCTCCAGCTTTTAGCAGTTCAAAAATTTGTGCATCTGCCTTTCGGACTACATAAGTGCGATGATTAGCATTTAAACTACCACCGACTTTATAATAGTTATTAAATTCCATTTAACCTCCGCGCCCTTGGCGTCTTGGCGGTTCGTTTAGATTTAATTACAAGCGATAGCCAAAATATTCATGATACAATCTACAGCGTGACATCACAAAATTATTGCTATGAATGAATGTTAAGCACTGCCCACCCTACAAAAATTGCTGATTATCTTGGTAGATTTGCAAAATTGGGATGCTCCCTTGAATTCGGGCAGTCGTTTATTGAATTCGGGCAGTCGTTTATTGAATTCGGGCAGTCGTTTATTGAATTCGGGCAGTCGTTTATTGAATTCGGGCAGTCGTTTATTGAATTCGGGCAGTCGTTTATTGAATTCGGGCAGTCGTTTATTTGAATTCGGGCAACCCCCAAGAATTTATATAAAGCCATTAGACCTCTTGCAAAAGTCCCTAACACCCCACCCCCAACCCCTCCCCGCAAGCGGGGAGGGGAGCGTTTGCGTCAGCAAATGCGGGGTGGGGTTCTTTATTTTTGATTTATGCAAGAGGTCTATTCAATAGGTGCTCATGGGGAAACCCCCTTCTTTACGAGACGCTGCGCGAAGGCGCTAGCCTCTCCCTTTGGGAGAAGACCGCACTTGCTTGGCTATACAGACAAAACCCACGGAGGTGGGTTAGAAACCCTTGGTTTTATCGTGCTGACTTACTTAACACAGCCTAGTACCGCAAGGCGGAAGTCAAAAGTCAAAAGTCAAAAGTCAAAAAGCTTAGAAAGATCAATTTTGGCTAAATAAAACTCTGCGTACCCTCTGCGTTGACCTTTGCTACCTGAAGCGTTTCAAAATAAACCCTCAATATACTGAAATTTGGCGTTGCTGATTGAAGGTATGAAAAACTCACGCAGAGACGCAAAGAAAAATTTAGGCGTTGCTGATTAAGAGTATGATTTTATTCTCGCGCAAAGGCGAGCCAGTGCGTTGGGCGGCTCTACCGACTTGAAGCAACTGGCGTCGCAAAGACGCAAAGGCAAGAGTTTTAAACACCAATACGGTTCAGTTAGAGCTAAAAACCTGATTTTGCGTAGGTTGGGTTGAGGAACGAAACCCAACATTCTCTCGGCTTTGTTGGGTTTCGCAAAGCCTCAACCCAACCTACAATTATCCTTAACTGAACCGTATTGTTTTAAACACTAGATTTTGGAATTTCATACTTCAATTCAGCAACGCCGAAAAATTTATATTCCTATTCAGAAATGTCGTAATTTTATCTCAATACAAAAATGAACCAATTCAATTCGTTGATTATCGCAATATTAAGCACTTGCTTCCTACTACCTATCACCGACGCGGCGACATCCCAGCAAGTAGCTAATCAACCTACTTCTCTATTGGCAAGTACCTTATCCGCCGAAAAAATTCGTCAACTAGCTCAAGCTGTCACTATCAAAGTTTTAAGTAATCATAAAGGTGGAAGTGGAGTATTAATCAACAAACAAGGGACAACTTACACCGTCCTCACCAACGCTCATGTTATTAGCAATAAAGAAAGCCATAGAATTCAAACACCTGATGGGAAAATATATACAGCTACAGTCATTAGTCAAGGTGATTCTTTAAAAGGTAATGATTTAGCCGTCTTGCAGTTTCAATCTCAAGAAAACTATCAAATCGTCGCTTTAGCCATCACCTCAGAAGTATCAGAAAATCAATCAGTATTTACTGCTGGGTTTCCTGAAGATAGGATGCTAATGGCTATCAAACACGGGGTCTTTTTTATTCTTGGTATTTGTCAAATTATCAAGCAGCACTGGCAGATTATAATCAAGCGATTAAGCTTGAACCTGATGATGCTGATGGCTATAGATTACGGGATAATGTTTATTTTCAGTTAAAAGATTATCAAGCAGCATTAGCAGATTATAATCAAGCAATTAAGATTCAACCTGATAATGCCAACGCCTATTTAGTGCGGGGCAATGTTTATTCAAAGTTAAAAGATTATCAAGCAGCACTTGCAGATTATAATCAAGCAATTAAGATTCAACCTGATAATGCCAACGCCTACTTTTACCGGGGCGTTATCTACCAAAAGCAAGGAAGCGATCGCGCCGCATTAGCAGATTACAATCAGGCGATCGCTAAAGATGGAAAATTAGTAGCAGCTATTATCAACATTGGCTGCATCAAATACGAAAATGGAGATGTAGAAGGGGCGATTGGGCAATGGCAAAAAGCAGTTCAAATTAATGGTAGTGTAGCAGAACCACAAATGGCATTAGCTGTTGCTTTCTATGCCAAAGGTGAGCAACAAAAAGCTCTAAATATGGCACAAGCCGCCTTGCGTTTAGATAAAAGCTTTGCTGATGTCGAGGTTCTCAAAGAAAATCTTTGGGGGACGCGCTTGGTTGCAGAAGCACAAAAACTCTTTTCCCATCCTACTATCCAAGCATTGCGAACAAAGCAGTAGTTTGTGTTTCTAGCAGATTGATATTTTTTGACACAATTGAGGAAAAAAACCAAACAAATTAATAACAGTAATAGACATCTCCGGAAATCAATAAAAGACCCCTCTCCAAACCTCTCCCCGAAACGGAGAGAGGCTTTAAAGCCCCCCTTCCCTCACAGGGAAGGGGGGTAGGGGGATTAGGTCTGCGTATAATTAATTTTGTGGTATCTAAATCTTTTCTGGAGATGTCTAATATCATGTCCGCTTGATTACTTATTAAACCCGAAGAACCCCAAAGAGCCAAAGCTATGCTTTGTCTCCCCTCCCCGCTCTTCGGGAGGGGTTGGGGGTGGGGTGCAATGACTGTGGGAATCATAACTATTTATCCGGACATGATATAACAGGCAGTGGTTTAGCCTTTTTAACCCACACCAAATTCCGTGTATTGCCTTACCAAGGGTTCCTGAAATGCCAAAACAATATCTTCCTTTGGGACTCCTAACTTTACTAAATCATTAGCAATGCCAATCTCAGTTCCATCATATTGTATCCAAATCTTCCCATCTTTTATATCGAGATGCAAAACACAGCCATATTGCCGTCGTCGATTTTTCCAGCCTACGTATACTAATTGATAGTGATCGTGAATAGTATCAAAAATGACTTGTTTTTCTATTTCACTTTTTGACGAACCTCGATTAGCATAAGCTGTCAATAATTGTTGAATATAACCTCGATATTGCTCTAATTTTTCCATTCTACAATCACCTCATTCACTGGATCGTAAACGATTAACTTTAGTTGAGAGCGTTGAATCACAATTTGAATAAATTGCAATGCGAAAAAGCTGGTATAAGTTCCTAAAGGAACAGCCAAGTATAAAACTCGTTCTGGTTCTTGAATCTCTAGAGCAATTTTATAGTTGAAACATTGACCCAATGCTGTATGAAATTCATAAATATTTGATGCGCCAAGAAAACTCTTAATCTCAACTGCTATTTTATCTCCTGCTTTCTCAGCTACTAATATCCTCTCTGCACCCAAATCAATGTACATTTCAACTCCGCCGACTTCAATTTCTAGAGGATCATCTGTAATCACCCAACCTTCTTTCTCTAGCCCTTTTCTAACAGCATCATGAAAAATATCTCTTGCAGCCATTCAAATATAACTTTCTTAATTACGTGGACGTGCCAAGTGCAGTTTACCGCAGAGTATTACGAATTGGTATTGTCTTTAAATATAACACTGGTAAAGTCAATGCATGACCTCATCGATATTCTCGGTATTCCTGAACTCTGGATACTACTTCAGTCTATTAGCGAAGCTGATAGTGTTGAAAAAAACTTCACTCAAATAGTGTAATATCTAGCATTAGTGAATTTATTTTCAAATTCGGAGTTGGTTTGGGGAATCAGAATAAGATACTGATTAGTTCAAGATTTTATGTCTCACGCATTCGCCTTTAGGCGTTCTTGCAGGGTAGGCGCAAAGGCGCAAAGAAGAGATTTGAAGTATAGTTTACGCGGATTTGTGTTGTTAATATGGTTATTTCATTTATTAAGGATGGTTGGAAAATGAACAGGAAAGTTTTAACAACTGTGATTGGGGGAATTTTTGTTAGTAGTTTATTCAGTTGTCAACTAACTGCTAGTGCTAATAAGTATCAGATAAATGAGCAAAATTTGCTGGGTGAAAAGACTAAAGAAATAAAATCAGCAGTTAATATAGCAGACAGTTCTGAAGAACAAAAACGGATTCAGCTATATGAAAAAGCTAGTCAATCTGTAGTTGCGATCGCCACTGATTTTGGACATGGTAGTGGTTTTATTGTCAGTCCAGATGGTCTAGTTTTAACTAATGCTCACGTTGTCGAGGATAGGTCTAAAGCTGTTGCAGTAGTACTGGCTAATCGCACACAAGTCTTAGCTGATGTGGTTGGTTTTGCATCTGGGGGTTTAGATTTAGCCGCACTCAAGATTCGCAATCAAAAAAATCTGCCTTATCTGCGTTTAGCTACTCCTGGTTCAGCACGAGTAGGTCAATCTGTCTATGCTATTGGTACTCCCCTGAGTCTGGAATTGCAAAATACTTTGACCTATGGTATTATCAGTCGCATTGATACAAAATTGGCCTTAATCCAACATGATGCAGCAGTGAATCCCGGCAATTCTGGAGGCCCACTGCTCAACTCTAATGGGCAAGTAATTGGTGTCAATAGTGCCATTTTTAATGATACCGAAATTAAAAGATTTATTGGCATTAGTTTTGCAATCCCTACAGAATTAATTCAGCCTTTTTTAGTAGCTGTAGAACAAGGTAATGCTCAGTTAGCAAGTGGGCGTCAACAACCCAATAATAGTCAAGATACGGATTTACCGTTGAATGGTCAAGTTTTACAAGCGAGCTTGAAAAATGGCGATCGCACTTTACCAAATAATAGCTATTCTCACACTTATGTGTTTGAAGGTAAAGCAGGTCAACAGATAACTATTGAGATGGATAGTCAGCAAATAGACTCTCACTTATACTTACTGCTTCCTGCTAAAGAACGACTGATAGCACAGAATGACGACATTTCCCCAAAGGATTTTAATGCTCGATTGACTGTTACCTTACCAGAAAATGGTATCTACTATCTGTTGGCTAACACTTTTGAAGCAGGAGAATCTGGTAGTTACAGTTTACGCGCAGCGATATCTCAGCAGTAATTTAATGTAAGTTCGACGGGTATAAAGAACCCCTCTCCAAACCTCTCCCCGCAACGGGAAGAGGCTTTGAAACCTTGATTTTTTCGTTCAAAACTCGAAAGATTTCTGCCCCTCTCCGACACGGAGAGGGGTTGGGGAGAGGTTCATCGAACTCACGTTAATTTATTTTTAGTTGGTGAACTATTGGGTATAAATAAACATACTCATATCCCCGACTTATTTGATAAGTCGGGGATCTATTTGCTGAGTATTTTATGTTTAATTAGGTTGCTATACACCCCCTAAAATTTAAACTACTGCTGCTGTTGCTTTCATGGCAAAAATTTTCTCAATCACATCTTCTACTACCTTATCTGGCGTGGAAGCACCAGAAGTAATTCCCACAACAATTTCTCCATTTGGTAACCAGTTTTTTGTAGTTATTAACTGCCCATTTAATTGCCGATGTTCAATGGAATATCCTGATTTAATCCGTTCAACAGTATCAATATGATAAGAAGGAATTCCCCGCTCAAAAGCAATTTGTTGCAATTGAGTAGTATTCGAGGAATTAAACCCACCAATTACTACCATCAAATCTAAATTTTGTTCTACTAACTCCAACATTGCATCTTGGCGTTCTTGAGTGGCATCACAAATAGTATTGAAGCTTTGGAAATGCTGATTTAACTCGGTGGGGCCATACTTCTGTAACATAGTCCGCTCAAAAAGCTTGCCGATTTGCTCAGTTTCGCCTTTCAGCATAGTAGTTTGGTTGGCAATACCAACTCTTGCTAAATCTTGATCGGGGTCAAATCCTGCTGAACAAGCTTTAGCAAATTTTGTCAGAAATTCTTCACGGTTCCCACCATTGATAATATAGCTAGCAACATATTCTGCTTCTTGCAAATTCAACACAATTAAATACTTGCCAGCAAAAGAACTAGTAGCAACTGTTTCCTCGTGCTTATATTTACCGTGAATTATTGATGTATAATCGATTTTTTTGTGCTTTTCTACTGTATTCCAAACTTTAGATACCCAAGGACAAGTTGTATCAACAATTTTGCAACCTTTATCGTGAAGTATCTGCATTTCTTGAACGCTAGCCCCAAAAGCGGGTAATATCACTACATCACCAGTACCAACAACAGAAAAGTCTTTATTCTTTCCTTCAATGGGAATAAATTCTACTTCCATCTCCTGCATACGCTGATTGACAGAAGGGTTGTGGATAATCTCGTTAGTAATCCAGATTTGTTCTGTGGGGAAGTGCTGGCGGGTTTCGTAGGCCATGGCCACAGCGCGTTCTACACCCCAGCAAAAGCCAAAGGCTTGTGCTAGTCGGATTGTCACATCACCCCGTTGTAGAGTGTAATTGCGATCGCGAATTTCCTGAATCAAATTACTTTGATACTCAGATTGCAACTGGGTGGCAACTTCTGCTTGATGACCAAACCCTTTGCGATTGTAATTTTCGGAATGTTGCAGGCTGCGCTTAAAAGCTTTTGTATCCATTAGAGTTGTCTATTTAAACCACTATTTCTTATTTTCTCGCGCCCAGACGCGATTTATAAGAAAAATGCTGAAAACCCCTGAGAAAAAGCAACGCAGTTGCTTTTTCCGTACTTGAGACGCTTGGGTTGAAAGCTAGCTGCACTATGCAAGGGTGCCTTGATGTTAATATAGTTTCAACAGGTAGGGTAATCAACCTGTATAAAAACCCGATGTTGCCTAACGGCTCTACGCTGTACCTTCTCCCAATGGGAGACGCTAACGCGTTGGCGTAGCCTCTCGTAGAGAAGACAATTGAAAATATGGGGTTCTATTCCATAGTTCTAGCTCCTTTCCAGGAATAGGTAAAATTTTCATGGAGACTAGACGACCAGCCTTTTACATACATAAAACAAATTTTGGAGTCATCCAACTACGGTAGGGCATACCGAAAGTTAACGCTTGAGGAGAGAACCACAAGGAGGCTTAGATACCGCAAGGGGTCTAGGTTAAGTGGACTCGTTGAACCAAGAATTTCCGTGGCTTTAGCCCGGAGAGTGTCAAACAGAGTTGTATTCAAAGATATTACTTCTTTTTGTACTTTACCCTTTTTCCCTTGAAGGACGTTAACGCTGTGGTTTTAATTCGATCTCGCCATAAATCTGCAATGCAGAACGCCAAACTATATAGCCTTCAGGACTTAAGTGCAAGCCATCAGTAGTAAATTCGCGGCGGAGATTACCTTGTTTGTTGGTAAACAGGGGACATAAATCGAGATATTTGACACCTTTTTTGGCAGAAATACTTTGTAGTTGCTGATTTAACTCACGAATGCGATTATTGGCAATAGCCAGAAGTTTCTCTCGTCCTTTCCAGGTTGCTGACTCTGCGCCATGTGGCAAAATCGATTGGACAACAATTTGCGCTGTGGGATGCTTATTTCGTAGGTAATTGATAATTTGACGCTGATTATCTAAAATTACCCCATCGCTCATCCCCCGAATTAGGTCATTAATGCCAATCATCACAAAAATCACCTCTGGCTGGGTGCGGTCAAATATCTTCAATCTTTTCAAGAGACCATTGCTGGTTTCGCCAGAAATTCCTTGATTGAGCCAGTTTTTACCTTCGGGTAATAACTCAGGCGGAAACCACAAACTCAGAGAATCTCCCACCAAGATGCTTAAATGCGGAGGACGTTGGTCTGCGGCTACCTTGGCTTCTTGCGTGAGGATGTCTACCCACTGCTGGTAAGTGAGCTGGTGACGACGACCTAAATCAGGTGTAGCAATTTGGGGTGAGTTGTTCAGGCTGATTGGCTCTGGGGATGTTATTATCCCAAAAAAAGCGGACAATCTCTGCTGTTGCCAAATTAGCAGGATGACCGCCAACATTAGGATGCCGTTGGTTAACAGCGAGAAAAATGCCCAGATAGGAAAGGTTTTTGCAGATGTAGACACGACTAGCGAAATTTACCAATTATTTGAATCAAATTTTAACGCTAGCGATCGCAAATTACCCAATTTTAAACTGGGGAGTAGGGAATGGGGAGTGGGGAGTGGGGGAAGCAAGGAAAGCAAACAGAAAGTTCTTCCCTTCTAACTCCAAACTCCAAACTCCAAACTCCTAACTCCAAACTCCTAACTCCTAACTCAGCACTACTAAGTGGGACGATCGCCAAACTCGGAATTGTAACCTTCTTCACCGTGTTCGTTGATATCCAAACCTTGCAATTCAGCTTCCTCTTTGACTCGCAGCCCGACTGTAGCATCGATAATCTTGAGAATAATCCACGTACCAACACCTGCGATCGCATAAGCAATGGCAATTGCTGCTAGTTCAACTCCCAATTCACCAAAATTACCACGTAACACTCCGTCTTTACCTCCTCCGTTGACTTGAGTCGTGGCAAATACGGCCGTTAAATCATTTAATAAATTTTTAATAAGGTCGAACTCAGTGAAATTACGCTAACGCTTTTAACTAAACTGTTGTCATTAATTAAAGTAAGTTTGTTGAACTGGGCATTGGGCATTGGAAAGAGGCAGAGGGGCACAAAGCTTGGAACAGAGGGGAAAGAGGTAATTTTTATTCTCCCCCTTACCCCCTGCCCCCTGCTCCCCCTGCCTCCCCAGTCCCTAGAATGTAGATAAGGCTCAAGGATGAAAGCACCATTACCTGATAACGAAGCACAGAGAATCGAGACGCTTTTGGAGTATAAGATTCTCGACACCCCATCTGAAGCCGCTTTTGACGACCTCACCCGTTTAGCCTCGTATATTTGTCAGACTCCCATTGCTTTAATTAGCTTAATTGATACAAATCGTCAGTGGTTCAAGTCAAAAGTCGGTTTAGATGCCCTAGAAACACATCGAGATTTTGCATTCTGTGCCCATGCTATTCTACAGCCTGATGTTTTTATTGTGCCTGATGCAACAGATGACGAAAGGTTCGCCACCAACCCACTGGTAACATCTGGCCCAAAGATTCGGTTTTATGCTGGTGTACCTCTGACTAATCCTGAGGGATATGCACTAGGAACCCTATGTGTAATTGACTACGTACCACGAGAACTTACACCAGAACAAGTGGAGGCATTACGAACTTTAGGTCGTCAAGTCATCAAGCAACTGGAATTACGGCGAAATTTAGCAAGTTTGGTACTTGTAACCAAGAAAAGCAAGCAGGCGCAGAAGGTACGCAAGCAATTTTTCAAAAAGATTGCAGCAGGTTTTGGTTTAGCATCGGCAATTTTAGTTTTGATTGGTGTGGTTTCTTATCAAAATACAAAAGTATCTACTAATAATCGCAGTATAGTAAAAAACACTTATGAAAAAATCAACAGTCTAGAAAAACTACTGTCCCACCTCAAGGATGTTGAGACTAGACAAAGTGGTTACATCTTCACTGGAAAACAAATTTATCTCAAACCTTATCAAGCAGCACTTGCTAACGTCGATCAAGAAATTGCCAAGATCAAGAGGTTAACAGCAGATCAAACGAATCAACAAAAGCAAATTGCAACCCTTGAATTTCTAATAACGGCTAAATTTACTCAACTAAAACAGACTATTGACTTGCGCCAAAACAAGGGATTGGAGGCGGCATTGCAAGTACTAGTGAGAAATGATCAACAAAATCTCATGGATGATATCCGCAAGGCGATCAATGAGATGGAAAACGAGGAAAGGGGACGACTCCAACAGCAGTCACAAGCAAGAAAAGCCAGGAGTCGCAACACAATTCTGACACTTGCGATCGCCATCTGCCTGAGTTTTATCGTTCTTGCTGTAGTCTACTACTTCATCTATCGTCAGGTCATTGAGCGCAAGAGAACAGAAGAAGCCTTAAACCAAGAACGCAACTTTATCTCAGCAGTCCTGGATACAGCCAGCGCCTTAGTAGTAGTTGCCGACTCCCAAGGGCAAATTGTTCGCTTCAATCAAGCTTGTGAGCAAACAACAGGTTACTCCTTCGATGAGGTGAGGGGTAGGTATTTCTGGAACTTGTTCTTACTTCCTGAAGAGGTAGAGTCAGTCAAAGCAGTTTTTGAGCAATTGCTAACTGGTAGAGGCTTCCTAGAACACGAAAACTATTGGGTAATGAAGGATGGCAGCCGCCGACTGATTGCCTGGTCGAATACCTTCTTAAAAGACTATGAAGGATCAGTGGAATACATTGTTGCCACTGGTATTGACATCACCCATGTCTCCGACGAGCTTCGCAAACGCTTACGCGCACAACAGCATCTGACTGCTCAATATGTTGCAACTCGCGTTTTAGCAGAGTCCGCCACGATTAGCGAAGCTACTCGCCAAACCCTGCAAGGTATCTGCGAGAGTTTGGCATGGGATTTGGGTGAAATTTGGATGGTGGATAAACAAGCAAATGTGCTGCGTTTTCTCGATATGTGGCATAAAGCATCCTTTGAGGTGCAAGAGTTTGAAGCACTGAATCGGCAAACCACCTTTGCACCAGGAATTGGACTACCTGGCCGGGTTTGGGCTAGTTCTGAACCTGTTTGGATCGCTGATATCGTTAAAGAACTCAGTTTCTCCCGCTTCAAAATCAGCGCTGAAGTACAACTACACGCAGCTTTTGGTTTTCCGATCCGCAGCGGTCACAAAATTCTTGGTGTAATTACCTGCTTTAACTGTGAGATCCAACCGCCTGACCAAGATTTGATCAAAACGATGAATTCTATCGGTGAGCAAGTGGGGCAATTTATCCAGCGTAAACAGGCTGAAGAAGAAATACAACGGCAAAACTTGCGATCGCAATTATTTACCGAAATCACCCTTAAGATTCGCCAGTCTTTGCAAATCAAAGAAATTCTGCAAATCACTGTCGAGGAGGTACAAAAAATTCTCCAGACTGACCGAGTTTTGATCTATCAGCTTTTGCCAGATGAATCTGCACCCACCGTTATTGAAGCAGTAGTTTCTGGCTTACCAACAATTAAAGAGCAAAACATCAGCGCCCCCTACTTTCGAGCCGAATATCTACAGCAGTACTATCTACAGCAGTACCGTCAAGGACAGATTTTAGGGCTAGCTAACTTCGATCTACCAGAAGTCGAACAAAACCATCTAGAATTAATCCAACATTTTGGGGTCAAAGTCAATTTGGTTGTGCCTATTCTTGTCAAAGAAGAACTTCGTGGTTTGCTCATAGTTCATCAGTGTGACGATTCCCACCAGTGGTCTAGCTTTGAAACTCATCTTTTGCGGCAAATAGCCGACCAAGTAGGTATTGCCTTAGCCCAAGCCCAACTATTAGCAGCAGAAACTCGTCAGCGACAAGAACTTGAAATTGCCCGTCGCCAAGCCGAATTAGCTTCTCATGCTAAAAGTGCCTTTTTGGCAAATATAAGTCATGAAATTCGTACTCCGATGAACGCTGTATTGGGAATGACCAGTTTGGTATTAGATACTCCCTTAGACCCAGAACAGCGAGATTTTATTGAAATAATTCGTAGTAGTGGAGACGCCCTTTTAAGTTTAATCAACGAGATTTTGGATCTTTCCAAACTTGAGGCTGGAGAGATGGCTCTCGAAACTCTAGATTTTGACCTATCCATTTGTCTGGAAGAAGTAGTGGAATTATTGGCTCCCTCAGCCCATAACAAGGGATTAGAAATTGCCGCACTGATTGAGCATAACGTCCCCACCCAGATCAAAGGAGATGCTGGTAGGCTGCGGCAAATTCTCATGAATTTAATCAGCAACGCTATCAAGTTCACCAGCGCTGGCGAAGTATTAGTGCAAGCCGAATTGCGATCGCTTACCTCTACTACAGCCACCATTCATTTTGCCATCACAGATACAGGTCTTGGCATTAGCCCCGAAGATCAACGCAAACTCTTTATGCCATTTACCCAAGTGGATGCTTCGACCACTCGCAAGTATGGTGGTACCGGTTTGGGATTAGCCATCTGTAAACAACTGGTGACCTTGATGGGAGGAGTGATTGGGGTAGAAAGTCAGATGGAGAAAGGATCTAAGTTTTGGTTTGAGGTGCTTTTTACAAAGCTTGTTGAGCCTGTTTTGCCAAAATGCGAACGCGGACTTTTGAACAATCGCCGCTTGTTATTGGTGGATAACAACGCTACTAATTACAAAATTATCTCCCATCAAGCCAGTCATTGGGGAATGGAGGTAGATAAAGCTGATAGTATTGCTGCTGCCCTGAAAGTTATTCAGAAAGCTTATGAGCAGGGGAAATCTTATGATGTTGCCTTGGTTGATATAAAAAATGACATGACAATAGAAGAACAAATTAAAGCCAATTCTGCAATTGCTGAAATACCTTTGATTATGCTCACCTCTACTAATCAACGGGATGAAGTGCAGCAGGCGCTCAAAATCGGATTTGCTGCTTATTTGGTCAAACCCATTAAGCCATCACGACTCCTCGATGCCATTATGAATATTTTAGAAACTCAGTCGGAATCAGAACAAGGGGCTAAAGGCTCTTTGCTAAAGCCTACTCAAGAAATCCAGAGTCCAGATTCAGGCATTCTTACCTCCTCTTCCCCTAACCCCGCTGCTAAATTCAAGTTAAGAATTCTCTTAGCTGAAGATAATTTGGTGAATCAAAAAGTAGCCTTGAAGCAACTCGATAGTTTGGGCTACAAAGCCGATGTCGTTGCTAATGGCAAGGAAGTTTTGGAGCTATTAGAAAAAATTCCTTACGATTTGATTCTAATGGATTGCCAAATGCCAATTCTCGACGGTTTAGAAACCACAAAAGAAATTCATCGTTGGCAAGAGGATACTTTTGCTCTACGTCGTCGTCCTGTAGTGATTGCGATGACCGCTAATGCGATGAAAGAAGATCGAGAAATGTGTCTCAATGCCGGAATGGATGACTATCTGACTAAGCCAGTGTTTAAAGAAAAATTGGCTGCAACCCTAGAGCATTGGACAAGTGTGATCTTTTCAAAACAACAGGCAGTTGTATATGAGCAGACAGTTACCACTGGTTTAGCAATTGATTGGGAACACTTGCATCGAATATCGGGAAATGACACAGAATTTGAATTAAATCTATTGCTTGTATGCGTTGAAGATATAAAACCCCGTTTAGAGATAATTAAAGCAGCGATCGCATCTCATGACTTTGGGCAAATTGCGCGAGAAGCTCATCACCTTAAAGGTGCTAGTACCAACATTGGAGCCACAGCTATGTACCTAGCAGCGGACAAACTAGAACGATTGGCTTACCATCAAGACCTTAGAGATACTACTAACTTAATTTTAGAGTTAAAAGAATTTGTTAACTGCATTCAAGATTTTTTAATCAGAAACCAGGTAACAAATCGCACCTTGTTACCAATCAAAAATGATCGAGTATAAACCCGTAACTAACATACAAAAACAGCCTTGATGCACCCGTGTAGTCTTTATATCTGGCTTTGAACAAGTAGCAAAGTACTATAGTTTGTTTCCATTGGAGATTTTGGATAATGCGTTCATTTCGCAAGTACCACCGGACTCTGGCGATTATTTTGGCTTTACCGCTTGCTGTAACATTGTTAACTGGAATTGCAGCTACGCTGGTAGGTGAGTGGTCAGCTAACCTGGGAGTAGGGCGTAGTCTACTGCTTTCGATTCATCGTGGTGAAATATTTGGTTTACAAGGAATCTACCCGATTTTGAACGGAGTAGGACTATTGGGATTGTTGGTTACTGGATTAAGTATGACTAGTTTGTTTGGTAGAAAAAGGCCAAAATCCGAGAAGGATTAGAAAAGACATACAGCACATTTCAAGGAAAGTGTTGTACACAAGCTGAGTTTCAAAGCCAATGACTTGCATTGAGCACTATCGTTTGAGAGATGCTAAAAATAGCACCTCGCAAACTGTATCGCTTGGTAATAGCAGAGCGCTAATAAAGATTAAACAACCACAAAATTCTTTTCGGTTACTGATAATCCAGCAGATAATTGTGCAAATTGTACCTGAGTAAACCCAGACGCACTGCCATCAAGGTCAAAGAACAATCCACCAGTAGCGCTGTTGTAGATAAATCGCTCTTCGCTAGTAGTTGCAGATGTTCCGAGGGTCAACTGACTTGTCTCAAGTGTACCTGATGAGAACCCGCCACCAAAGCCAGCAGCCGATATCTGAATCAGTTCATTAGTCGCGTTGAAGTCATAAATAGTATCAATACCTTCATTGAAACTATTGAAAGCAAAGGTGTCAGTACCAGCTCCTCCAATTAGGCTATCATTACCTTTGCCACCTGTGAGGGTATCATTGCCATTACCACCTGTGAGTGTGTTCTTACCAGACGCACCAGAAGCTGTAAGAGAATCATTGCCATCGCCACCAGAGAGGAGATTATCGCCTGTTGAATAGTCAACAATTAAGCGATCGTTACCTGCACCACCGTCGAGCGTGTTATTACCAGAGACAGTATAAACTCCGTATGAGGAGTATAAAGAGGCTGAACCAGAGGCATTAAGAGAATCATTCCCATCGCCCCCAGAGAGTAGGTTATTGCCTGATGAATAGTTAGTTACTAAGTTATCATCACCAGCGCCACCATTGAGGGTGTTATTGCCAGAGACAGCATCAAGATAAAACTCGCCTCGATAGTCGTTGTAGTCACCAGAGGTATTAAGAGAATCATTTCCATCGTCGCCAAAGAGCAGATTATTACCATTTGAATAGTAAGCACTCAAGTAATCTTTACCTGCACCGCCAAAAATCGTATTATTCCCACCTGCGCCATTTATCGTATCGTTACCATTGCTCCCCACAATCAAGTCATCGTACTCTGTACATGAGATATTTAATTGTTCGATATTCTTGTAATTAACGTGACTCGTGCCTGCTGTTACCCTGCCAGTGTTAGTAGCAGCATCGAATGTCGAAGTAATTCCGTCGCTAGTAGTATAGTTATACAACGACAACAAATCGTCACCTATCCCTCCATCGATGGTATCGTTGCCGCTATTGCCCCCGTGGAGCGAATCGTTGCCATTGCTCCCCACAATCAAGTCGTCGTAGTCTGTAGCATAAATATTTAATCCTTCGATATTCTTGTAAGTAACGTGACTCGTGCCTGCTGTTATCGAGCCAGTGTTAGTAGCAACATCGAATGTCGAAGTGATGCTCTGGGTTGCACTATAGTAAGAGAACGATAAGTAATCGTCACCAGCGCCCCCATCTATTGTATCTTTTCCACTAACGCTCCCATCTATTTTATCATTGCCATTGCTCCCCACAATCAAGTCATCGTACTCTGTACCTGAGATATTTAATTGTTCGATATTCTTGTAACTAACCTGATTCTTGCCTGCTGTTATCGAGCCAGTCTTAGTAGCAGCATCGAATGTCGAAGTAATTCCCCCAGTAGTATAGATACACGAGACTTCCAATAAATCGTCACCTGTCCCTCCATCTACTGTTTGAGTTACTAAGTCAGAGGGGAAAGTATATAGAACCAAAGAGAAGGAATCATTGCCATCCCCTCCAGATAGTAGGTTATTGCCAAACGCGCCATCAAACCTTCCAGAGTAGTCGTAGTAGCTAGAGACAAAGAGAGAATCATTGCCATCGCCTCCAAACAACAGGTTATCGCCTGTTGAATAGTTAGCAATTAAAGTATCGTCACCAGCACCACCGTCGAGGGTGTTATTGCCAGAGGTGTCAAATCCGTACCTGTCAGAAGCGTAGCTAGAGGCACTAAGAGAATCATTGCCATCGCCTCCAAACAACAGGTTATCGCCTGTTGAATAGTCAGCACTTAAGTTATCATCACCAGCACCACCGTTGAGGGTGTTATTGCCAGAGGCGGCATTGGTATTTCCCCCGTCGTAGTCGATGTGAGTCCCAGAAGTGGAGAGATTATCATTGCCATCGTCCCCAGAGAGCAGGTTATTACCTGTTGAAGAGGTAGCACTCAATTGATCGTTACCAACACCACCATTCAGGATGTTATTGCTTGTTGAATAATCAACACTCAAGTAATCGTAACCTTCACCGCCAAAAATCGTATCATTACCATAACTTGGATCATTTCCACTACTGCCGCCAAAAAGATAATCGTTGCCATTAGTCCCCACAATCAAGTCATCGTAGGTTGTACCTCTGATCTCTAATCGTTCTATATTTTTGTAGTTAACCCGATTCGTGCCTGCTGTAATCGAACCAATGTTAGTGGTTGCATTGAATGTCGAAGTCATTCTCCCCGTAGCATTGGTATAATAAGCTTGTAAAAAATCATCACCAATACCTCCATCTACTGTTTGAGTTACTAAGAAAGAGGGGGCAGTAGATGAAGCCCTCAAAGAAAAGCTGTCATTGCCATCCCCACCAGAAAGCAGGTTATTGCCTGTTGAACCCTCAACACTCAAGTAATCTTTACCAGCACCACCGTTAAGGGTGCTATTGCCTGTTGAATCCTCAGCATTCAATACATCGTCACCAGTACCACCAACCAGGGAGTTATTGCCCGTACTACCAATTAGGGTATCTTTCCCTGCACCACCAATGAGAGTATCATTTCCCGTACCACCCCGCAGTAAGTCGCTGCCACTTTTGCCGTCGATTTTGTCATTACCGCCCTGACCATTAACAACATCATCTGAGTCATCTTTTCCCGTAATGTTGTTGGATAGGTCATTGAGGAAAGTTACCGTGTTTTTGATGCCCAGCTTAGTTTCAGTGGAGTTGGCATCAAAGACATCAAAGCTGTCGGTGATACTAGTTTGCCCATTAAACAGGATATTGCCAAGAGCTGGTGTTGCACCAGTTGCTTTCTGGTTCTCCAAGTTTTCTAATT
The DNA here is from genome assembly GCF_020829495.1 of Nostoc favosum CHAB5714. Lineage (GTDB taxonomy): Bacteria > Cyanobacteriota > Cyanobacteriia > Cyanobacteriales > Nostocaceae > Nostoc > Nostoc favosum. The sequence continues at coordinate 164,742 of NZ_JAIVFQ010000006.1, forward strand.
TGAAGTTTTGCAGAATGACTATGGGTTCACCTACCCCTTCAAACGCAATTTCCAAATTGCTGCCATTCTGGGTAAGCAGCAAATTTTCGGCACGAAAGAAGTCATAGCCCTCGAATTTTAGGGTGTCCACTTCCGCAGTGACTGCTGCTGTTGGGTTTGTTCCTTTACCGACGCCACCGAAATCGGTGATGGTATCAGTGCCGTTGAACACGTCAACGAATTTAAACTTATCCTTGCCGCCACCACCAGTCAAAGTGTCGTTGCCATTAGTAGCTGTGATGGTATCGTTGCCTGCAAGACCATTAATCGTGTCCGCTAACTCGCTGCCGACTAGCGTATCATTACCCTTGGTTCCAATTATATTTGCCATAACTTTTACTATTTAAATCAATTTTTTCAGTAACTTCAGTTGTCAATTTGCTATAAGCGCTATTTTCGGGCACAAAAATTCGCCTCAAGGGTGATGCTTTCGGCATATTTTACTGCGCTAATTTTGCGACTCACTTCAAGTTTTGGTTTCGGTTTAGGAGTGTTATTGAGCCAACGCTCTTGCATTTAACAGAGGTTAATTGAGGAATTATGCAAGAGCCGAAGAATGGTTTCTTCTTAGAGGATGTTTGAAAAGTTTTAGGGAGTCAAAAATTAAGCCAGTCGCCTCACCATAATACGGATCATAGCTATAAGCTTTGCAGTATAAGCACTACAGCTTTTAAAGCTATTGAACAGTGTCGGGATGGGGCAGGGGATTGTCCTTGGTGCAGTGCAGCGTAGCTTGCCGCCGTAGGCATCGCTGCAAACAAAGTTGAGCGCCCTGTGCAATGGCTTATCCTTCTCTAAGAAACCGCATTTGCTTGGGGTTGGGGAATAAGCTCAAAACCCAATTGCTGTGCCCTTTTGTGGAGATTGTTGACTGTTCGCTCACGATAGCACTGTTCATAATCTGTGCAAAAATCGGAAAACCCTCTTTCCCCAAGCTTTGTGCCCCCACCAAGAACTGCCTCTTCGTTGAAATCCGCTGGAATTTGGACAGACATAACTTTTTCAATTCTTTGACAAGCTCCTGTCACATCAAGCTCTTAACTTAAAAAATATTAGTGTGGCGAAATAATTATATGTGACAACAACCAGAAAATTTAGAAGGAAGTAATGAAAATGATAAACCTTTATCTGCTGCTGATTCAGTGCGTACTTATCTGCGCGAGATTGGACGTATACCTTTATTAAATCATGAGCAAGAGATTAATTGGCGTTGCTGAATCATGGGATAATTTTGCTCAATTTGGAACGAGTTTTCAATGGTTTAAAACGCCAATTCATCGGGAGCATCCCAATTTTGCACGAAGGTGTTTGTCATTGCGTTCGCCCCTGGCGTTCCCGAAGGGTATGAAGCGGTAGCGTAGTGAGGCAATCCAATATCTTGCGATTGCTTCACTCCACATTGAACCAGACTTGTCCACCAGTAAGTCGGTTGCACGAGCGATCGCACCGCGCCGCTTCACCTGCTCGTTTGTCACCTTTTCCAGTCGAGCAACGGTGTCTGCGTCAAAATCTGCTGCGTCTGTTGCAATCTGTGCTTTGAATGCTGAGACACGCCCACTCTTAGAAGCTTCTTCCAACTTGGAGTCAATCAGCTTCTTGACTTCTGGGTGAGCCATTGCACTCCTAGTCTGGAGAGACTTGAGGTTGTTGATCGCTTCTTGTGGAGACATGCTGTTGATTAACGCCACCAATACAACTGGTGTGAGTTGCTTGATTGCACCAATTGCGATCGTGTAAGCTTTTTCTGTTAGGGCACAAGTGACATCCGGGATCTCTACCGTTAGAGCTACAGACCCAAGGAAAGCATGATTGCGATGCTCTAATTGAGGTTATTGCAACCTTCAATAGAAGTCAAAGCAAATGGAGCCGTCGGGAATTGAACCCGAATCCTGCAACCGTCCGTTTGTTGGCTTCGGAGCAGTCGAACACCAATCGCGGCCCCAAAACTGGGTACTGCTGAAGGAAGTTGCTAAACTAATCCCTAAAAACTAGCATCTATGCAATTGTCCAGGTTCCGAGAGGTTTTAGTTTTGCCTTTTGAGGAGGCTTTTTTCTTGATATTAGAACTTACGCATTGACAAAAAATACCAAATATGAGTCAAGGTTAAAAACCATATCTTTCGTAAGGGCACAGCATTGCTGTGCCCCTACAGCATGGTCTATTTACGATCGCAGGATAATTAAGAAAAGCCTGAAAACTTCCTCAAGCTCGTTAATGCACATCAGAATGCATTTGTACAGTGCGTAAGTCCTAGATATTACAAATGTAATTTATATATTACATAGTGTCAAGGGGATACTACAAATTTCGCATTCCGATGCGTGTCATTTAGATTTCCTTGTTGCGAAAGTTCCTATTAATAAGGGTTATACGATTTCGGTGTAATAATGATACAAATACGTTGGTAAGGGCATGGCATTGCCATGCCCCTACGAGAAATCTATCCCTACAGCACTCAACCATTGACCGTCTATATAATTGCGGCAAGATAGCGGAGTTGTCATCTTGAAAATCTCCGGCTGATGATCCACTGAAACTTGTGTACTAAGTTTGCTTGCTTTCTAGGTTATCCTCAAGTTTAGAAAATTGGCGTGAGATAGAAATATCGATATAAAAATTAAGGCACGAACGCTAACACCCCCACAGGAGAACCAGAACCACCACGCAACCTGAGAATGCCGATCGCTAGAGTAGTACCTTTAGGTGGCAATTGATCCAAATTGGTGAGATTTTCCAATACAATGCGCGGTTTCTCCAACACCAAGTGGTTAATAGCAAAACTGTTATCCTGTCCGGGGTCTACACCATGAGTATCAATTCCTACCCCTACTATTTGCCGTTCATCCAGTAATAATTGAGTCGCATCGCTGCCAAAGCCTGGAAAGTGGGCAATTCCTTGAGAATCATGATTTAGGAATGCACTTTTATCAAACCACTTTTTTTGCCAACCAGTATTCAGTATAACTACGCAGCCGCCAGAAATTTCACCGTATTGTTCTTCCCAAGCCAGAACATCAGCAATAGTCAGGGCATAATCAGGATTAACTGCTGTGGCTTGGCGAATATCTATGACCACCGCAGGTACAACCAAAGACTGGGCGGGGTATTGGTCAATTCCCACAGCATAACTATGAAAACTGTTAGGGGCGTTGATATGAGTAGCGCTATGTTCCCCCAAGGAGAAACGTCGCAGGTAATAGCTATCATTATTCAGTTCAGCCACAGTTTCAAATTCTACTGGAGGGTCGCCAGACCATTGGGGAATATCTATGTCAATTACATGACTTAAGTGGATAACGCGTGTATAGGTGATACTATTTTGACTTTGGGGTTGTATCATAATTCTTCTCTCCCCCTGCTTCTCTTCCCGAACTGCCTCAACCAAGAAATATCCTGAACCGAATGGTATTGGGGCTACACCTACGCAAAGATAATACTACCATTACAACGTTTTTTAAACGATTCAACTGCAACATTTCTAGTCCTACTTCCCTGTATTAGAAGAAATAATCCCCCAATTCCTGTAAATTTCAGGTTGTTGGGGGGGTTCAAATGTTGCAGCAAAAAGTGAATTAATCTTAGTTAACAACCAATAGATTAACTTTTGATTAAATTTTGATTAAATTTATATAATATCTACGAATCGGGTTGCTGCTTGAATGGAATCACGATCGCAAACTCGGCACCTTCTCCTGGTGCTGAAATACACTGAATTTGTCCGCCATGTTTTTTGACAACAATTTGGTAACTAATTGACGCCTAATGTGAATTAGGAAAAAAGGCGGGAGAAGTAAGAAGATGAAAGTTACCAGCTTTTCAACTCAGACTTCCCCCATGACTAGCATAGACTTTGGAACGTTAATCACAACAATCTTTGTCGATGAGAGAATTGCTGCTGAGGGTGTCTTAGAGACTGTTAAATATAGTCATATTTACGCAGACAAAGGATTTATTTCTGCCGATTGGCTCTTCCCGCGATGCCTACGGCGGGCTTCGCCTACGCTCGTCGCACGCTTTTATCGCATCTGGACACTCACCCGCGAGAACCAGCATCTTCAACATTCTGATGATTTGAAGCGTTTTATTAGTCGTGTTCGCCAGCGTGTAGAAGGTGTTTTTCACGAAATTCACGCATACTGGTCGTAAGGAAAGAACGCTTACTCAACAAAACTGTTGACGGCTTTTGTGTACATATTGCTGCCAAAATTGCATCTCACACACTACGTTTGTTGCTTCGCCGACATTTTGGCATTAATGTTCTCACTTTCCAGTCTCAACCTCTTTAATTCACATTAGGCGTAATTTTTAATTTTTTATGTTTTCCGCGTAGGTAGACAATGCTAATGTAGTAGCGAATTATATTCACCTAAGACTTTTTGGACATCCTGTGAAAATAAAGGGTATAAAAGGGTTTAATACCGACATCTATATTAAGGAGTCTCTAGTCAAATTGTGGTATAAAACTCTACTTTCTTCATTGTGGCTCCTGAATTCTGACTTCTAAATTCTTCTTCAATTTTCCAATTCAAACCCGATTTCTCAAAATTGTCTTGACCGTTCAAAACGCCTCATACGAAAATCGCAAATTAAATGAGAGAAATGCTAAATGTAATATCAACACGTTGCAACAATGGCTGGTAATCGCATTTTATATGTTATAAAGCTCACAGAAATTAATGTTAGGCGGAAACTACTTTATGGAACCAGATAAACTGGGCCGTTTTAAGGAGTACGGCGAATTCATCCTCCGAAAGATAGATTCTGTGCCCCAGTACCCTTCAAAACAAGAAGATTGGGTTCCAGCTAGTCTTGATGACTGTCTCCTGCGTCTGCGGTCAGCTGCCCAGAAAACTGTAGACCTTGCAACTTCACCTGTCAAAATTGGTGTGATGGGGGAATTCAGTAGTGGGAAAACTTTACTTTTAGGCAGTCTAATTGGATATGCTGATGCTTTGCCGGTCAGCGAAAACCCTACTACAGGTAATGTTACCGCCATACACATCATACCGCAAGATGACTTTGCCACTACACAATTAAGTAATTTTACTGTAAATTATCTTTCTCATGAAGGAGTACATGAGTGTCTACGCTTCATGCTAGGAGAGGCCAATAAACGAACAACAGCAGCAGGGCTTCCTCCTATACCAGTATCGAAACTCAACTCTGGCACAGATATTATTGGCTGGTGTGAAGAAGCATGGAATAGCAGTAACAATTTAGAGCTACGTTATTTACTCCGAGAGTTGGTATTATTCCTGCGGGCTTATCAAGCTTATGGGGAAGTTATGTGTGGTGGGCGTTACCAGATTGATGCTACCACCGCCCGCGAAGGGCTACAGCTAGTCGAACAGCCAATGGCAATCCAAACTCTGAAATTTGAAGATTTACCTCCAGCGCATATCCGATTACCGAGTCCACCCCAGAGGCTACCAACGAAGTTATTACAAAACAGCTTCCCACTGATCCGCCGCGTAGATATCGATGTGAAAATCTCACGGGAAATTTGGGATTTTACAGGCGCAGCCAAATTTATTCTCATTGACTTTCCGGGATTAGGGGCTGCTAATTCGGGGGCTAGGGATACCTTTTTGTCACTGCGAGAATTGGCAGAAGTACAAACAATTTTGGTATTGCTAAATGGTAAATCTCCTGGGAGCGATCGCGCGAATAAAATCTTCACTATGATGCAGCAGCAGCGACCGGGACAAGACCTGAAAGATTTAATTCTCGTAGGTGTGGGTCGCTTCGATCAACTACCCCTAGACAGTGAAGGTGGTGAAAGAGAACTTGACCAACTGATTGAAGATAGCCATTTACAAGAAGAAACCGTTTTCCAAAAACTCAAAGTTCTGCAAACTACCATTGACGGTGCAGAAGCGTTTACAACTCAAAAAGACCGCATCGTTTTACTGTCGCCACTGTTGGGACTAGCTGAATTGGCAAAACGTTCTAGTACTGTGAAAGCAGGCTCAACAGAGTTTTTGGCTAACTTAGACTATCCTGATTATCTAGATCGGTCTAAACGGCTACAAGACAAATGGGAGCTATTAAGTGAACGGTTGTTAGACGCTGATCCCCGCAGTTATTTGGGCAGACAGCTAGGTTACTTTAGTCAAGATGGGGGACTTAGTAAGCTGCGGGAATTGATTCAAACCCACGTAGCGACTCATGGTCTAAAGCAACTGTATGAAGATACTCGGAGATCGGCTGATGTGGTGAGTCAGCAACAAGATCACTTGAAGGACATCATAGATGAAATTCACGAGCAAGGTATCCCTACAGGCGATAGTCCCGCCTTTATCGAGTTGCGCTTTGTGGTCGAAAGCTTGGATAAAATCTATAGGAATTTTCAAAAAGATTTAGGGAAAGAACCACTCAAAGATCGGCGCGGTGTTGTCGTCAGCGATGTAGTAAAAGACGAACTCACTTTTAGAATACTGAATTGGAACCAGTGGACTTTACTCTTTAACAAAGCCAACAATGGAGCGATCGCTCTGGCAGAATCTAAAGGTGCAGCCGGGAAATTATTTGATCGGGGAAATCGTGTCAATAGTTCTCTTCCAACTAAGAGTGACGATTTTTATCCAGTCTTTGAGAAAACCGTTAAAGAAGTAGAAGATTTTGCCCGCGATCGCATCCATCAAGCAGTGGTAGATTTGTTGAATCAATTGTCAAATTATGTAGCCCCAGAACGCGAACAATTGCAGGCATTTTTCCATCCAGATATGGAGCAAGAAATCGAAGAAAAATTTGGTTTTGAAGATGCCGATCTCTTTTACAAATTATTACTAGGATGCGATCCTAACGAATGGAAAGAAGCAATTATCTCTGAAATCACTAGTAAAAACAAAACCGTTGCGCCCGAAATCATCTTTCCCCTAGCGCGTCAAGACGAGAAACACAACGTTGGTCAAATCTTTGACTGGGCACCAGAAAAAAGCCAAGGTTTACCTAGATCGAGCAATCATCAACTTTTAGTATTGCGGCTGCGAGATGAAATCACTGCTAGCGCCAGCCTCCATCTTGTGCAGTATGTTAGCGAAGTTAATCAGCAAATAAATTCCGAACTTGAAGGTATTTTGGATCAAATTATTCCTAGTTTGCAAAACCTTTCAAAAAAAGAAACTTTGCTGAGATATTTGGCGGCTGGAGAATTGCCATCTGAGATAGCGATTCCTACTTGGTTGCAGATTATTTCAGAACTTGCTGCTGTTTCTTACTTAGATGATTTGAGATAAGCTAACTCAGAAAGTGACTGATTGCGATCGGGTAGGTTTATGAGGATGTATTTGTGAGACGTGATGCGATTTTTTATGCAATTTTCAAGCGTGTCCCAGGATTATTTTTCGAGTTAGTAGAACAGCCACCACCCGAAGCTGCTAGCTATCGCTTTGAATCAGTTGAAGTTAAAGAACCAACATTTCGGATTGATGGGGTATTTTTACCTCCACCTGATGCAACATCTCAGATGATCTTTTTTGCTGAGGTACAATTCCAAAAAGATGAGTTACTGTACCATCGGTTTTTCTCAGAATCTATGCTGTATATGTATCGTAACCCATCGCTTTACGATGACTGGTACGGAGTAATTATTTTACAGTCTCGCAGTTTGGAACCGGAAAACACTACTATTCACAGATCGCTACTGAACAGTTCCCAAGTACAACGGATTTATTTAGATGAGTTAGGTAGTCCTGATGAGCAAAAAGTAGGTATTAGTTTGATGCAGTTAACTATTGCCTCAGATACTCAAATGGTGCAAGAAGCGAAACGTTTAATTGAGCGGGTGCAACAAGAGCAGATAACTGTTTTAGCTAAGGAGGAGATAATAGATGTAATCACAACGATCACTGTTTATAAATTTGCCAACTTAAGTCGTGAAGAGGTAGAGGCTATGTTAGGAGTTAAGTTAGAAGAAACTAGGGTTTATCAAGAAGCTAAACAAGAAGGGCTAGAACAAGGACTACAGCGAGGATTACAACAAGGATTACAACAAGGACTAGAACAAGGACTACAGCGAGGATTACAACAAGGATTACAACAAGGACTAGAACAAGGACGAGAACAAGCAAAACTTGAAGTTGTCCCTCAGTTCTTAGCTCTTGGTATGTCGATGCAAGAGGTTGCCCAATTACTTAATTTAACCATCGAACAAGTAAGACTTGCAGCTGAGTAATCACAACAATTACTGGTTATAAATTTGTAAACTTAAGCCGTGAAGAGGTAGAGGCAATGTTTGAAATTAAGTTACAAGAAACTAGGGTTTATCGAGAAGCTAAAGAAGAAGGACTAAAACAAGCACTAGAAGAAATACGAGAAAAAGGACTACAGCAAGGAATACAAGAAGGAATACAACAAGGACGAGAATTAGCAAAACTTGAACTTATACCTCGGTGTTTAGCTTATGGTATTTCGATAGAAGAGGTTGCGAGGCTACTTCATTTAACTATCGAAGAAGTTGAACAAGTAAGACTTGCAAATGAGCAAGAATCTTCAACATCAACTTAGTAACTGCTGCAATTTTCATAGCGATCGCCTAGTTTGGGCTACGCCTACGCCCTTTTATATAAAAGCGTAGCCCAACGTAGATATCGCGCCAAATAAAAAAGCCAGTGCTAAAGAGAATCAGCGGTACAAGACCAAAGATTCTCTAAATTTGTAATTTTATGATACAACATTACAGTTTTTAGCCAGGTATAAAACAAACAACAGAAAGTGATACTATAATGAACCCTTTTCAACTCAACAAATATAGCGATCAAGAACCAAGCGAGAAACAACAAAAAAGATTTCCAGGATGGTTTGCTTTAGATTTTGGTACATCGAATTCCACAGTTACACTTTTCGATCCAATTGAAGTACCGATCGCAGAAATTCTACCCAAAGAACAGGAAATGCGGTTGCGCGATCGCTTATCACAATGGCTAAGTTCTCCCGCCTCAGTGGCTTTACCAGATGTCAGTGCTGATGATTGGGAAAAGTTTATTGCAGAAATTAGCAGAAACCTGGAGATAGAACCCAGCCGATTGAGTGAAGTCTTTGAAAGTGACAATAAAGAGCGATTTTTAGAAGCAATTCGCCAAATTGAACTTTCTTTAGGAAACAGCGAGAGATTCCGCCGTGCTGTCAGCAAAAAACTTTACCAAATCTATCATGAGGTATTCCGCGTCCCTACCCTAGAGTCGCAAAATCTGATTCCAGTTGTGCTGGATATTGATCGCCGCGATACGGAAATCCCCAGCGAGTCAGAAATTTCGCACTTAAGCGACTTAAAACTGCGAATGGGAAGGGAAGCTAGAGATAACCGAAAAAAAGCGATCGCTCAAGGTACAAGCAGTTCTTTAAAGGAAATTATCAGCAGGTTTCACCATTCACCCAAACGCTATTTTGGTCAGGATCGTTTGTTTCCAGTTATTTTAGATGGTGAAGAAGAATTAATTACCGCTAACCAACTAATCCAATCAGCTTGGGCGCATTTAATCGAGTTAACTGAAGATTACCGCCAACGCGCACAACGCAGGTTTTCGGAGGGAGATTTTTTAACAGCAGTTGTCACCTACCCCACTGTCGCCCCACCAGTTGTTCGCAAGGAAGTTAAGGAATTAGTTGAGCAGTTGGGGATCGATGATGTGCAAACTGCTTATGATGAAGCCGTTTCTGTGGCGATATTCTTTTTATGGCGAGAATTTGGTGGTAATCTCAACATTGGCATCGAGTCATTCAAAACTCGTTGTCGCCAAGCAGGAAACAAATGGTCACAAAATGTTCTCGTCTTGGATATTGGCGGGGGAACCACAGACTTAGCTTTAATTGAACTGACTTTAGAAGATAAAACTCCTACTTTTGCAGATTATGAAGACCGAGGTTTAGGAGGACGTTACTATAAACTCACTCCCAAACTATTAGGTTCATCTGGTCATTTACAGTTAGGCGGCGAGTTAATTACACTGCGAATTTTTAGATTATTAAAAGTTGCGATCGCAGATTTTTTATTGACAGCAGTAACAACAGGTGATATAGAAAGCGAAAAGCTAGAAGATTTAATTAACTCAGAGTTAAACGAGCGCTTCTTAGAACAAGGCAAATTCAAAACTGGCAGTCTTTTAAAATGTTTAGATAAAGAGAATCCAGAAGGCGATATTGCTTACAAAGATGCTCTAGATACCGCCGAGAAAGTATTACCTACCCGTTGGCAACAAGCGCCCCAACGTTTACAATCTTTTTATATCCTCTGGGATCATGCGGAAGCAGCTAAACTTAAACTTGGGCAAAAGCCAGCAGCAGATAATTCTCTATTAACCTTCACACTTTCTGAACAACAAATTTCCGAACTGCTCACCCAAAGCGCCGTGAAATTGCAAGTCAACGACCCAAATAGCATTTGCATTACCCTAGATAATCAGCAATTTGAACGAGCCGCCGCTTCTGGAATTAAAGAAGCGATCGGTATTGCTAAAGGATTAATGGAAAGTCGCTTGCGTCCCGATGATATCACCAAAGATTCTTGGAATTCCCAAAAAGTTGATTGGTTAATTTTGTCTGGAAAAACTTGTAATTTAGACATAGTGCAGCGCCAAATCTACCAAGAATTTAGTAAATCTCCATATTTTGTGTGGAATCCAGAACGAATTACCTTTGTGCTGGAATTTACCAAATTAGCCACCTCCGCCGGTGCTTGCTATGCCGAGAAACTGCGAAGATTAAGATTCGATCCAGAAGAGTCTAAAAGCTTGCTGCGTAAGGGAGCCAACCAGCTAGAAATTGATGTCAAAAATCTGTTTTATTATTTACCCTGCAACTTCAAACGCAAAACTCAAAGTAACGATTTACTAACCATATTCAAGGCTGGACAAGAACTCTATCAACTAGCACCTTCGGAAACTGTTGCCAAAGTTCGTACTGCATGGCAAGGAATCCAATTAACTAATATTATTTACCGTCAAGACTACGAGGATGGAGATTTACGACTATGGGGTAGCTTCGACGGCAAAAACCTCATGAATAAACTGGGAATGCAAGAAGCAGAGTTTTTGAGAAAAATTAAAGTTCAGTTTGAGATTGACCAAACCCTTGAATTTAGTGTATTGCTTTGTCAGGGAAATCCGCATTATTTAATTGACATTCCTGGCATTGATTTGGAATCGGTAGTTTCAGAAACTTCAGCGCTATTTGCTGATGGTAAATTGGACTGGAATATTGCTGTGGAACGCTTCAATAAAGACTTGAATGATGGTGATATTGCCATCAATGTTCTTGAGTCTGCGACTGTTGATCAACCAGATGCCTATCATCTTGTATTTGAAGTAGGGAATGATGGTAGTAAGTTGTTCCAAAAATTTCACTATCTGCGCGATGGTGTGACGGAACCAGGAACCGGATTAATTAGTAATCCCTTGCCTCCATTCCCGCAAACTGGCCAGCACACCTTCTATATTTATCAAATAGATGCCGAAACCAACAGCAAAAAATGGATAAGAATTGGCGCACTCAGCAAACCAGATGTGACAACAGATTATCCTTGCCAATATCGTGTAACTCTCGACGATCAAGGTATTCTACGGATGCACGCCGGTGAAGTCCCTTACTGGACATCAAACAGTCAAGAATGCCTAAAAGAAGAAGGATGCGTTTATCTTGCTGAATTAGAATTGCAGCCCAACGAAGTTGATAAAGAACGCGATCCATTTTGCGGTATACATTAACTCTTGCATTAAACCTTTGCGTTCCTCTGCGCTAACCTTTGCGTTCCTCTGCGTTGAAAAAATTAAGATTTTTAAACGCATAGGCGCTTCGCCTTCCCGCAGGGTAGGGGCGCAAAGTAAACGCATAGGCGCTTCGCCTTCCCGTAGGGTAGGGGCGCGGAGGTTTGCCAAGTTAATTCGCTACGAATCACATACAAGTAATATTTGGAGGTGAGATTCATGCAGCACTTGCGTCAATTATTAGAGATAGAAAACTCAGAGTTAGCCCAATTACTGCGGTTTAGTTTGTATGGACTAGAGGCTACTTTAAATCAGGCTTGCACAGAATTACCACTAGATCCAGGATCTAAAATATGCGATGAGGTGCTGCAAGAACTTCATAACCTGTTGCAACCTGCACCCCCACAGCAAAATACTGGTTGGGAAGATGCACCAGATGATTTAAAACTAAGTCACCTCCGGGAAGCTTTTGATTCTGACTCAGAACTAAGTTATTATCTGGGTAATTCCCAACTGCAAAGCACAACGGACTCTGATTTGTGGAATGAGATTCAACGCAAACTGCTGCGAGTACCAGAGGATTTGGCTGCAACTTGGCGACAGCGCACCCTAGATTTAGCCCAAGAAGTTGGTGCGATCGCAGATAATTCTAACCTCTATCAACTTCCCTTTATCCGCGATGAAATTATCTACCCCGGTCTTAGTGGTACTGTTCAAACTCAGGGATTGAGCTTATATCAACAAGCACTTTCAAATTCTCAAATTCCCCAAGGTAATGCTTCCGATTTACCAGCAGCATTCCTATTTTTATATATGAATTTTATCGAAATAGACCCAGATTTACATCATGCTTTAAAGAGCGTTTTTAGCTTCGATGTCATTTCCTTACACTCCAAAGCAGAACAGCGCGATCAATATATTGATGCTTTAAGCGATCGCTTCCAACGCACCCAAAAAGCTGAGAAAAACACTGATCCCCTGTCAATTCTCCGTGCTTGGATTGACATGGACGAAGCTATACATTCCCTAGTATTTGTACCACCGGCTGAACGCTATTCTTGGTGGGGAAAGCTACAACATGAATCACGGCGCATCCTGAAGAAAGTCGCTGATGAAGCTATTAATGCAGGTAATGAAGTGCGAATTCGCCAATTATCGGGACTTTATGCAGATATCTGTGCTTCATCCAAGGATGACTTACAACTAGACTGTGGTGGTATTCCTGGCGAAGTCTTAACTTGTCTTCGAGTATATGCGCGAATTAATCAGGAAGAATCTCCAGGCCGTGTAATATTTCGCTCATCACGTTAGTTGTTAGCGAGTTTTCTAATTCCTGAGATTATGAGGCAAGGCAGAAGATTTTGCGAATCCCCGCCTTGCCTCATAATCTAATGAAGGTAAAAACGTTTAAATTTATAAAATGCCCCAGAAGTGTAAAATCCCTTGACCAGAAAACACTTCAAGTGCAACGGCAGATAAAAAACCAATCATTGCAAAACGACCGTTCCAGTTTTCGCTCTGAGGAGTGAAGCCCCAGCGCAAAGCATTAGGATCTTCTGAAACCGAAGGCGTAGTCTTCTTAACGTTTGCCATAAATAATACTCCGAGCTTTTACGTTGTAACAGTTATAACTGCCTGTAAAGTAATGTAACAGATTTTTACGAGAATGCAATATAAACTCGATATAAAATTCAGCCAGAGATATTACGGGTGCGTAGTTTTATGATAGTAGGTTTGCGATCGCCTACGAGGGCAAGCTACGCCCCAACAGCCAATTACTTCAGAAAATTGTAGCCATTCAGGAGGAAATTAACTCTTGCTTGGTCATTTCTATGCTTTAATAGCCAATGCTGAACTAAACTATGGCAAAGAGAAATATTAAAAAAAATTTGCTAGTAATTTTTAATCCTTATAATTTTTGGTTATGATCAAAAGTCCTCTCCGATATCCTGGTGGTAAGTCAAAAGCAATTAATCAGATAGTCGAATACTTGCCAGAAAGCTTTTGGGAATTTCGAGAACCTTTTGTGGGTGGTGGTTCTGTATTTATTTATTTAAGGCAAAAGTTCCCTGATATCAAGATTTGGATTAACGATTTAAACCGCGAACTCTTCTTATTCTGGAAGTTTGCCCAATCTGATATAGATCAGTTAGTTAAAGAAATTCGACATATTAAAGTCAAATATACAGACGGTAAGTTACTCTTTACAGAATTAACTAGTGTAGATGTCAATAATTTATCTGATTTAGAAAGAGCAGTTCGGTTTTTCGTACTCAATAGAATTACTTTTTCAGGAACTGTAGAATCAGGTGGCTTTTCCCAAGAAGCTTTTCATAAACGCTTTACTGATTCTTCAATAGAGCGATTAGAAAAACTAGAATATATTCTGGACAAAAATGTACAAATTACTAATTTGGATTACAGCCACCTATTAAAATCAGAAGGTGAAGATGTATTTTTATTTTTAGATCCACCATATTTTAGTGCTACTAAATCAAAGCTATATGGTAAAGACGGTAACTTGCACACTTCTTTTGAACATCAGAGATTTGCTGAACTTTTGCAACAATGTCATCATCGCTGGCTAATTACCTACGATAACTCACTGCACATTCGAGACAATTTTCAATGGGCTAATATCTCAGAGTGGGAATTACAGTATGGGATGAATAACTATAAGCAGAGTGGTGCGGCTAAAGGAAAAGAGTTATTCATTACTAACTACGAAGTTAAACTTTATTTGGAGAAAAAATCACAAGTTCAGAATCTTGCTAATCCAGCTTTGCAATTAAGCCTTGAGATTTAAACCTAACTTTGATAGCTTCCAATTTTCCGGTAGGATAACCCCATAGCTCTCAATATAGCTACAACATACAAACCTTAGCTATGATAACTTCCCCAATCCCTGCTCAAGAATCCTCTGCTAGCTGGTATCTCCTGCTGCAACAATTAATAGATGGCCAATCCTTGTCCCATACTCAAGCTGCTGAATTGATGCAAGGATGGCTCAATGAAGCGGTTCCCCCAGAGTTATCAGGGGCTATTTTAACAGCGCTGAACTTTAGAGGCATTTCTGCCGACGAGTTGACCGGCATGGCTGAAGTATTACAATCTCAATGTTCCCCACTCAGCGCTCATAAATCAGCACTTACCACTGTAATAGATACCTGTGGCACTGGTGGAGATGGATCATCAACCTTTAATATTTCTACAGCCGTTGCATTTGTCGCCGCAGCATCTGGTATACCTGTTGCCAAACACGGCAATCGTTCAGCCTCAAGTCTCACGGGAAGTGCAGATGTATTGGAAGCCTTGGGTGTAAACTTGAGTGCCTCTAGTGAAAAAGTACAAGCAGCACTACAAGAAGTCGGGATCACTTTCTTGTTTGCCCCTGGTTGGCATCCAGCACTCAAGGCGGTTGCCTCATTACGGCGGACTTTGAAAGTGCGAACAATTTTTAATTTGCTCGGGCCGCTAGTAAATCCCTTGCGTCCAACTGGGCAGGTAGTGGGCTTATATACTCCTAAGCTTTTGGCAACTGTTGCCGAAGCTTTACAGAATTTGGGCAAGGAAAAGGCAATTGTGCTGCACGGGCGAGAAAAACTTGATGAGGCTGGGTTAGGAGATTTAACTGACTTGGCGGTGTTATCAGACAAAGAAGTGCAGTTAACTACGATTAATCCCCTAGATTTGGATCTAACACCTGCTTCCATAGGTATGCTTCGGGGTGGAGATGTCCAAGAGAATGCGGTGATTCTCAAGGCGGTACTCCAAGGTAAGGGAACTCAGGCACAACAGGATGCAGTAGCCTTGAATGCGTCATTGGCGCTGCAAGTAGCGGGTACGATCGCACTCCTCGATCACGCCCAAGGGATTAAAATCGCTAAGGATATCCTACAAAGCGGGGCCGCTTGGACGAAGTTGGAGCAGTTAGTTGAGTTTCTGGGGAATTGATTTGCGATCGCAATTGCGGACGAAATTCTACTACATTACGTTTGATGGTGACATCGTAGTTACCAAAAAAGTCATGTCCTAAAAGTCCAGTTTCTAGTTCCGTACCTGCGATCGCTACTGCTACTCTATTCACTATTACCCCACCAACTGCCATCGAATTAACATAGCCCACAGGAAATTCTACAGCTCTGGAACTCGCGGTATTTGCCTTAGCTTTCCCCACTGGCACTATTCCCAAGGTATTGGCCATCTCTTGGGTAATTACAGTGCCACTGGCTCCCGTATCCACAATCATGTCAAATTGTTGCTGGCCATTAAAGGTAACTTCAACAATTGGCGTTCCACCAATTCGCCTTTTAATCGGGGCTGTAAATACTTCCTGATCTGGAATCACCACTGCTGATGAGGGCAAAGCTGGTTTTGGCGGTAACGGGTTTATTTCTTGTGGAGGCGATAGAGGTGAGGTATACTTTGGTGTGGTTATTGTCTGGGGAACCACAACAACTATCCTCTTCGGTTCGGCAACGCGCACAGGGCGAGGATTAGCTTGCTGTTGAGCATATTTAATTTGGCGGCGATATTCAGTAATTTTGGTTTGAGCGATCGCAAATTCTGGGCTTTGTCGCCGGACTCTTTGCATCAGCGCGATCGCATCCTGGTACTGATTCGCCACCAAAGCCCAATCACCTGGAGATTGAGCAGATTGGCTGATACTCCAAGCGCCAACGGCTTTGTCTAGCCCCATCTCAAAAAGACTTGGTTCACTTTCAGACGGCTCTAGCGGCTCTAACGGCTGTGCTTCTGGGGTAGGGGTAACTGCTGGTGTTGTTGGTTCGACGGCAGGCTGTATTGATGCCTGCTCCCCAATTGGCGCGGGTTGCTTATTGTCACCAGTCGCAGTGTTCCGTTGGTCTTCACTACAGGCAACACACAAAACCGCTAGAGCGCTTGATAGAAAAATTAGGGTTGCACGGGATAAAAAAGACTGAAGCATAATTAATTTTAACCGCCCAAGCTTTGCCAAAGCCACTCCCGCTAATTTAATTCCCTTTTAAAACATCCTCTTAATAGGATCAATGATTGTGTCGTCATTCGTGATCACTGTGCCTTGTGTAGAATCGAACGCATCGGTAGAAAGCGTGCCTGGTACAATATCTGCTTTTGCTACTTCTA
>NZ_JAIVFQ010000070.1 GCF_020829495.1 Nostoc favosum CHAB5714
AGCATTGTAAGAGTGATAAGATGTCTGGCATGGGTGGCTTGTAGTTTTTGAGTTGTCGTTGTGAGAGACAATAACTCTACTACAAAGCGCCCTACCTCTTCATGCTCTTATTTTGGCAAAGGTATTGTACATAACAGGGAATAGCTAACTCATCCCGCAGCTTCAAAAAATTGAAGACATTTGTTTCAACTCGCTTGAGGTCAGCACCCCGAATTTTGAGATAGGTATCTGGATCTGCGGCATCAATGCTAATATCAATACTGGTTAAGCCTGCTTTCAATAACAACCTAGCTCGACTCTCATCGAGGAGTTGACCATTGGTAGTCAGATGAACCCCAGGAACCCCTCGCTGCCGACAAAGTTCGACAAATTTGACAAGGTTGGGGTGTAGCATTGGTTCTTCGACGTTCCCAAGAATAATCATGATTTTTGCTTCTCCACAATCTTTGGCGAGACGCTCCATCATTTCCCAAGACATTGTTTTGTTGCTCTTAAAGAAGTCTGTTGTATGAGTTAATTTCAGCGAAGTGCTGTGATAAGGACACATGACGCATTTGAGATTACAGGTATTGCTCACGACAACTCTGATATAGGATGGCTTTGCCGCTATTCCATAGAAATCACCAAAATAATGTAGCTGCTCCTCAATATCAATTTGGGAAATCAGGGTAAATTGATTTAAAGCATCAAGAGTATTCTGCGCTATCTTGCCATATTTCTGTAATAACTGCTTCTTGATATCTGGATTATGATTTAACTTTTGAGGATACAAATAGGCTAACGTAGGATAGAGTGGGCATAAACCTAAGTCTGATGCAATTGGGATGAAAGGTCTAAAAGCTACCGCTTGCTCCCCAGATTTGATGGCGGCAAAAAGTTTTTCTATACTTTTGGTATGTAAGGGAATATTATGGGGAGGAATTTCTAGTATCATGTCCCTCATTTCCCCTTCGACTTTAATTTGACTTGGTAACATTTTTTGGGGATCTTTAATAATCATAATTTTTACCTATTGATATCATCTATCTCTACATTTTTCAGTGGCAATATCTATATAAAAACCCACAAGCAGTTCCTAGCTGTGGGTCAATCAATATTTAACTTAATAACGCTGAAAATAATTTTAGCTCTTCCGTAGGTGTTATGCTAAACTTCAAACTAAAATTAGGGATTTCCCTTTAAAATCATGCTTTCAGGTAGCTACATCCTAAATTTTATCCCAAAAGCTCAAACGTCAAGATTAAAAGTTGTATTTATTGCTCAGTAAGGAATGTGAGCTAATTTATAGACGTTTTTAGCATAACAAGTAATGAAGAACAATAATTTTTCCAGCTTAGGATTATTGGATTTTAATGCCTTCATTAAGTGGTAAAGGGTATATGGGGACTAGGAGGATACATCTTCTCTTCATCTTTGATCCATTCTTCATATTTATCCTTATGTCTTGGATTGCTTGGACTTAGATGGCGTGGAGGAATTGGAATAGTATATATATATTTCAAAAGTGAATTGCCACCCCCTATAACTATTTCAGGATCAGTAAGTCGGCCAAATTTTGTACCGCTATTATCAATTTTAAATTCGTAATACGGAAAGTTCTTGTTCTCTTCGTCTAATCCTAGTTCAGTAGAAGTAAATATAGGAGAAAGATATTTTCCGTTTTGAATACGCTCTTCACCAAAGATTGTAATAAGCGTCTCAACATGTCGTCCCTGATTGTCTTTGTCAGTATTGCCATATGAATCAGGATAACCCTGAGAAATATATTCTTTGGGATCGGCTGAAAATAGATAAAGTAATTTCGGTTTAGATATTGCAGAGGTTATTGTATCAAAACCTGGAAAGAAACATTGCCCTAGAATCTTTGCTGCTCTTATTTTCTTTTGCTCATCTTCTGTTGTTTCATCTTCTGTTGTTCTGGTTAAAATATCATCATCATCACTATATGTCCACCAAAATGTAATGATCTGAGAAATTATCTTACCTTGTAATAGAAAACGCTCAAAAAAATTATCACATATACTTATTGAATCTTTCTCTTCCATTTTTAATCTCCTATTTTCATAAATTTACTAGATGTTGATGTGATGAAAAATCTTCAAATCATTCATCTCACGGTGAAACTATAACCAGTAATGCTCTTTAATTGGCTGTATTTTCAAATTTGACACCCCAGTATGAAAAGAGCGTTCAAGAAAAGCGATCGCATTCAAAATCGATATAAAGAAACAGAAATGTTTCTTAAAAGCTGTTTAAGGCTATCTTCCTTTATGAATGTAAGGAAACCTTGCAATTTCTTAGGAGAGTGTTAATAAATGACCAGGCAATTATGAAAGAATCAGGCTTTTAACTATTATTTAGAGAGAGTAAAACATTTATTTTCTGTCTAACTAATAGTTAAAATAATGAGCAATAAATAGTAAATTGCCTTTTATTGAAATAAAATTACCATGATGAACTAATTTTGTCAATTATTTATGTTGAGTTCTGTGGGACTTACATCTCTATATGTTGCAGCAGCACGAGCCTATGAAACTGAGTATCGACAACGGTTATTTGTAGATACATACGCTCGGTCTTTTGCCGGTGACACGGGGTTTGCACTGTTCTCAGATTTGAGGTCATTTTCCCCTGGATTGTCAGCTAATGATCCACATCCTGGTATTTCTATTCGGACTCGTTTTTTTGATGATGCTTTACTGATGGCTGTCCATGAATTATCCCTCAAGCAGGTTGTTCTAGTAGCATCTGGAATGGATGCCCGTGCTTTCCGCTTGCCCTGGATGGATGGCGTTCAACTATTTGAAGTAGATCGTCAAGAAATATTTCAATACAAGGAGCCTATCCTTCTAAATTTAAATGCTAGAGCAAAGTGTATACGAAAGGTCGTAGTAACAGACTTGGAACAGAATTGGGCAACTGCTCTTACCGACGTTGGCTTTGACCGACATAAACCCGCAGCATTTCTGTTCGAGGGACTGATGTTTTACCTAAAACCTGCTACTGTAGCGACTGTGCTTGAGACACTACAAAGTCTTGCCTGTCCAGGTAGCTGGCTTGGAATGGACTTTGTTGAAGCAGAGCTTCTAAACTCTCCCTATGCACAACCATTTCTCTCTAAGCTCAGAAAACTGGGATGTCCTTGGCTTTTTGGTGTCTCCAATCCTGAGCAATTCATTTTGCAATATGGATGGCAGCCAAGGCAACCAAAGATTGTAGTTCTGGGAGAGGCAGAAGCAAACTACGGTCGTTGGACTTTCCCTGTATCGAGTACAACCTCAAGTGTTTTTAATCACTATCTCGTTTCTGCCAGACGTATGAATTTCTGATGTGGGATAAGTTTAGTTTAATTTTTACATCCACATCGGGAAAGGATTAAGTTCATCTTCTGTTAAGGTTTCTTTCAACCAACCCATTTTGACCGGAACATTATATAATCTCCCTCCACCTAACCGACTCCACCAGTGCCTCATCCCCGGCACAATTACCTTAGCTACCCTCAGTTCAATATCAGGACGAGTCTGATCTAAAACCAGCATTTCCATACCGTTTTTCTCGACGGTTTGTTGACAGAGCTTAATATCTTCTAAAAGATTGTCACTGGCGATTTGAGGATAATTCACAGCGACTTTAGCAGCAACTCGATCATCAGGAACTAGATAAGATTGATTTTTCAAAGTCGCAGTTGTCCACCAGTCTATAGCCAAGGGATCGGCTGATGGAGGATATTGGGTATTGCCATCGGCTTGGGTTAATAAAACATTGGGTAAAATTTGGTTAACTTCCGTTAAGGCTCGACTAATAGCAATCTTGGCATCGAAATGAGCGCCATAACCCAAAACAATATCTTCTACTTCGCGATCGCTTCTGCGACTAATAGCAGCAAAGACAGGAATATTGAGATCGCTGGTAATATCTAAAACCCAAAGTTCACGATTAATAGTTTGATAATATTGCTTCAGGTTTTGAAAATAAGGCTCGTCAAAACTTTCTAAATCTACTAGAGGTTTTTGATATCTACTGTACCACCATAAAGCGACACTATCTCGTTCTACTAATTCCATAAACCCTTGCACAATAGCTTCTTCGATAGTATTACCTGCCGCACACCCATTGGAATCAGCCCAACAGTCCGGTTTATAGGATGGTTGATAGCCATAATAGCAGTAAGCCGTTGGTAAATACTTAAATTCCTCGTGGGTTAAAGACCAAACAGGAGTCCAGTCAATTTCTCTTTCCTCATCAAATGGTTCTGGAACCTTTTGAAACCAGCCTTGATATGAACTATTCCACTGCTCTCTATTGCGGTATTGCTTTTCACTAAAGTTCATGCAAGCATTGGGGTGAATCGCTTTATCCCCCATTTGTTGGTAACTGCCTTTTTCTCTAATTTCATACCCTTGAAACACCCCAGAATATCGCTCGATCGCTTCGCAGAAACCGCTAGCTCTAGCTTGAGAGTCAGTCCTACCTTTCCCTGCACTTCTTCCCCCTAAATTTTGGCGCAAGCCGTTGAAATCGTCAAAAATACTGTGAAAATGATGTTTGGCAATGTAGTTATGAGTTAATCCATTCCCAGGAATTTTATTCAGTTCTCGCACGATCCCAGTAATGGGGCTAATATGATGTTGATATTTTCTCAGAGTTTCTTGTGGCGAACAAATACGGTGTCCTCCATCGACCGTAAAGGTTTTCTGGCGGTGTTCTAAAACAACCGGTAGGGGGTTGTTAGTTAACCCATTTACCATCTCTCCACAGCTAGAACATTGAGGACGCTTAACCAAGCTATGATTTTGAGTTTGCAGTGCGATCGTATCGTAAGTGATTAGATTACTTTCTAATTCTTTATTTTCCCCTTGCACAATCCATTTAAAGACCTCTGTGGCTGCCATTCCTAATGCAGTTTGTACAGTAGATGTCAAAAATCCTAAAGGAGGTGTTAAAGAAGGATAAATGTGCTTTTGTCTCTGAATAAACCCTTCAATTGGTCTATTATCTCGCAAGCGCTTGGCTAAACATTCCCAACACCCAGTTTTTTTAGGATCTAGTAAAGGGCCGAGCCAAACTATTGTTCCCAATGGTTTAACTAACATCCAGGGATATTGGGACTTTAGGGCTTGTTGATTGAACTCATCTAACTCAGGAGAGAGATAGTCATCAGTTAAAACTACTGTCAAGTCACCAACGTCTGTTACTTGAATTTGTAGAGACTCAAGCATAGCAATGAAGTCCCCAGCAGCAACCGAACCTAATGCTTTTACTGCTACTTTAGTTGAGCGCAATCGTTGATGGGCTGCGGTGGGAGTGATATTGAGATGATGACAAAAAATCTTTAAATGCGATGGCAAAGAGTTATCTTGTTTGACAAGATAACCATTTTGTTGCATTTGGAATAAAGCATATTGGGCTTTAATACTTACATTGAGAACTTCTTGGAAAAAGGTAGCAGCTTCCTCAAAATATTTTGGATCTTGCAGTAGCGACTTTTGAATGGTGTCAATAATTTCATCAATACTGAGATCACTATCGATTAAAGCAGCTAAACTACAAGAAATCCGATCACTTAGCCAAATTGTCTCCCTCTCTGATAACAAAAATACTTGTTCGGGTTCTATCGTTGCAATAGTATAACAGGGGTTGAAATGTGGTTTATCTAACATAGTTCTTATTCATTTATGTGACTCCTATTTGACTAAAAAAAACTCATTACACCTTAATTTTCTGTAATCCTTTTAGGTCGTGCTTTTTACCTCTTATCTGTGTACGCAAACAATTTCAAGAATCAAACCGGATTCCTATATTTGACATCCTAGTAACAGTAAACCAAAAAATTTTTTCAAATAGCGATGGCTAATCATACTTATACCAATTTAATATGAAGCTGCATACAAAAGAGCTTCTCAATAAAGTTATAGGAGGAAATAGATATTATCTACTCATAATATGTAAGTTGCTCAAAAAATCGTTGTATGTAATTCCTACATTGGGCTACGCCTATGCGTAAATTTTATAGAGAAGAAAATAGTTCATTTTTGAGTGTTTTTTTTCAATAACTTCCGAAGCCTCTTGTTCGGGTTAAGTTAGTGAAAATGAGGTGTTCAAGCTCTTGAATAATATTTTCTGGCGGCAGACAAAAGTATTACAATTCAAAGACGCAACCACAGATTGAAGGTTTAATCGTACACAATACTTAATCAGACAAAAATGTATTACATTAGCCAATAGTATCCACTAAGGTTGTCACGTAAGACTGCCGATATAACTCACAGCTTGGTATTGCTTTATTCCCTGACTGTTTAATCAGCCCCATACTGCTTAACTTGTAAGCCAGGATTGCCTCTAATTCTACTGGCTCAGTGTTACACATGACAGAATTAAGGGATCTGGCTAATTCCGGCAGTTCTTGCAGTATTACCAAATGGCGTTGCAGGTGATGAGAATAAATTCCGGTGGCAGTCGGGGCAGTTTCCAGCAGTTGCGCCAGAGTTATCTCCCTTTGACTAAGATGATAGATGGCGGTGTGTATCAGTGAGGGATGTCCCCCTAGCAGATCCATCAGTTGCCTAGCTTCATCACCATCTGACCAGTCAAGTTTGTAGCGTTGAGCTAACTGCTGCACCTCCTCCTTACTAAAAGCGTTTAACTGAATCGGCAACCCCACATTGAAAGGAGATTGGTTAAGTTGGAGGGGAACGTAAATTTCCGTCGAGTGAACCACAATCAGGCGGAGCTTTTGCCAGATGGGTAATGTTTTGGCTTCTTCGTACCATGATCGCAACAGGGGTAAAAAATCCTTTGCCACTTGAGGATGTTCAAAAATTTGATTCACCTCATCTAACGCCAAAACGAGGGGAGTCGCAATTGATTTTAGTAGATACTCTTCGACGTAGGAAGTGCAGCTAATTTTGCTCCCTAGATCCTCATCCCAATATTCATCTAGCTTCGCTTCTAACTGAAGCTGACGGGCAATGTTGGCACACAGCCAGCGCAAAAATTGATTTAAATCGCTCAAGATAACCTGGTCAACCTGCTCCAGGTTCAAGCTAACAGTGCGGTAGCCCTGGCGTTTAGCAGAGTCAAGAATTCTCATTAGCAGCGAAGTTTTGCCCATCTCTCTGGGCGCTTTAATCCGCACTAAGGCTCCTGGTTTCCTAATTTCTTGATTAACCTGCTCTTCAATAGGAACACGTTCTAGGTAAAAAGGGGAACCCAGAGGAACTGAGCCATTGGGATAGCGGGGCGAGGTATCCTGGTTTGCATCACTCAACTCAGAAATTTTAGTATTTTTATCTATAGTCTGGGATAAAACCTCAAAATCCAGATTTGCAATTTCTCTCCAGTCAAGTGCTAGTTTCCGACAGAGTTCTTCAAAAGTCACATAGTCAACAGGCTTACCAGTCAGGAAGTTGCTGACTGTAGCTAGAGCGAATCCTGCATCTTCAGCTAAAGAGCGTTGGCTGGGAAAGCCGTTACGTATAAGTGCAAGTTTGGCTTTGTCAAGACAATTCTGTTGAACTCTAAGTGATCTGGGCATGGGGCATCTTATGACGACTGTATGGATTGTACCAGTAACACAATAAAAGTCAGTCACAAGTCAGTAATTCTCAGGCGATAAGTCAGTATGTGGTGGGATTTGATAGATGTATCAGGTTCCAAGCAAAGGTAAGTAAATATTATCCTTAAGTATTTTTTGGCAATGCAGTCTAAGGAGTATGAGTAGCATTCGTGCAGAAAACCGGGTTAAGACGTATTACATGGGTAATACAAGCATTTTTAGAAGTTTAACCCTTATTTTATCGGCGATTATCTATATCGCCCTTCTTTAGTGCTGCAATATTAGACCTGAATCCTTACAAAATAATCTTCAATCAACAAAATCAATCTCCTCTATTGACTCTTTTGTTTGTTGTAAATGTGCCAACATTCGAGCTTCTCCAATCCACTCATCAAAGTCAAAACTATGAGATAATTCATCATTATTAAACTGACTGATAAATTCCTCAGTTGATAATTTATATTTGGTTTCAAATTCCTGAATCCGTTCTTCTGTTCTTTTGATTCCTGCTGCCACACTCTGTAATCTTTCTGACAAAGCACTTTGAATAATGCGTCTGAGGGAATCTGGATCTTTTGACCGGAGTTTGAGTTCAGCCATTATTTTTCGTCTCTCGCTACTGTTGAATTCACAAAATAGTCCTTGAATGAGCAGTTGTTATTCTATATGAAAATGGAAAATAATCTGTGAGCGATAGCACCTTTTCGATTTCACTTTCTTGGGCTATCACCTAAAGCAGTTATCAGTTAAAACCCAAGAACTTTACAACTTTACTGATAACTGTTTACTGTTCACTGTTAAAAGCCATCACCCATCCAAAACGAATCTCACGCATAGAAAACTTGTACTATTATTTCTTGCCTGCTTGCAAACGCCCTTTTGTACCTTGTGTTACCGGAGCTTCTTCTGACTTGCCGGATTTAACCATTTGC
Organism: Nostoc favosum CHAB5714; assembly: GCF_020829495.1. Lineage (GTDB taxonomy): Bacteria > Cyanobacteriota > Cyanobacteriia > Cyanobacteriales > Nostocaceae > Nostoc > Nostoc favosum. The sequence continues at coordinate 8,488 of NZ_JAIVFQ010000070.1, forward strand.
ATCAAGTGCTGATTAAGATAACTTTGCGCTGAGATATACAAACTTTCCCAAATCTCTTGGTTGCGACTGATTTTTGTGCCGACTGTATTTCCTGCTGTTTTCTCCGATACCAAGTATTTGCGGAAATAGTTAGCCCACAAGTGTTGTAGGAAATCTTCGGCGAATTCGTTAAACGGCAGAATCCATTTATAGTCCTTGTCTAGAAATACCCGATAGGACGCAATTATCGGTAGTGCCAAGTCGGTTGGCGCACCAAATCCAAAGGAGTACTTACTGTCAGGCAACAAGGTAGTTTTACGTATATCTATTGAAGCTAAATCGTTGGAACCCTTTCTTCTGGGGCTGCTGATATGTTCTTGGATAATTTCGTAGAGTCTTTGCTCTATCCACAGACTTTGAGATAGCAGAGGCAGTAAAGCGGTTAATCTTTCCCTTTCTGCGTCTGTGATGTTACTTGGAATACTCATACCTGCTGGGTGCTTGGCTCGTTTATTGCTGTCGGGATTGTATTTATTTCTATCGAGGCAGTAAAGCAGCTTCAGCAAATGGGTGACATTGCACTGAGCGTTTCTGGGAGCGCCGCTTTGGTTTTGGTAATAGGCGATGCGGAATTTTCTATCTTCTTTCTGTTCTAAGTCAGCTAAATACTGCTTAATGAATTTGTAATCACCTCTGGCGTTGACTTTAGAGCGAGAATCCACTGGGGTTGTGGTATTTGAAGCTAGGGCTATATCTAGAGCTGATTCTTCAGTTAGTCCGATGTGAATCGTAACTTTTACTCTGGCAAGGGTTAGATCGTATTTATAATTTTTCGCTTGCTCAAATGCTAAAACTGTATGGCCACCGTTGATAATCCCATCGCTACCGCCCTCGCTAGCTTCTTTTATCTCCAGTTCCAGTAAGGTTTTGTTCAGTTTAACTTTGTTTGCACACAGGGTTATTCCACTATGACGAGAGAAGAATTTTACGGGTTCGGTCGTCAGGGAGTCGAAGATTTGTCTGTAGGTCGCGCTTTTGCGGTTCGGTTCCCGGATGTTCGGTTCTAGGGGGAGGTCTATCGGGAAGCTGTCTACATGGGCTGTGGCAATGATGCAGTTTGGGTTGGCTTGAAAATAGTTATCTATCTTAATATTCCAAGTCTTGGGCATAGTTATTCGGGAGCCGAGGTCAGATTTCATCTTAACCCTCAACTTCCACCAAAGATAACAACATCTTGCGCCGAATGGCACTACACCCAACACCCTGTCTGTCGGGAGCGAGGTTTCACAGTAAAGAGGGTATACGACGAGGAGGGTGTGGGGTGTGGGGTGTGGGGATTGAAAAAATCCTTGAGGGGTGGGTTTGAAGCCCACCTTTGAAAAAAGATGTATAACCAGTGGCACAGCGCAAGAAATACAAAATCTGTAGCGCTTATCCCATATAGCTTAGAGCTTTCAAAAGTGCCATTCAATACAGTTGTAGTATCTGCTTGGACGGCGAATCAGATTCGGTTTGGGGGCTGGCATTGGTCATACTCGTTTCAGGGCAAACTCACTTTCCTGATTGTATTACTAATTGCCAGTGCGTGACTTTAGCCACGGAGCAATTCTGTTGAGTCAGATACCAGAAGCGATCGCAATAGCTTAACAATTTATCTGGAGTTTCCACCATATTTAAGGCAGAAAAAGCACCGACTATTGCAACTTCTAAAAAGTTTTGTAAGGCGCGTAGGTGTAGGGCGTCGTAGACGACATCGCTATTTCTTAACTCCACTTCCAGTTCTAACTCAGCCAACCGATAATTAGGAATTGGGCTATTCTCCCTTGTCTCCCCAGCTGACTTTTCACGGCATGTGGAAAAGGCCATTTTGAGGGTTTTCCAAACCCTGATTTTTCCGTTAGCTATTTTCATTAACTTAAAGCTATTGACAATTAGGCTGTAGAAAAAGTCACGTTTTTTCGAGGCTTGAAGACTTCCCGTGAAAAGTCAGGTTCCGTAGCCAATCCTGTTTAAATCTGCCACATATTCTGCTGGCGTACCTTCTGCCCTATTAAGCGATATTGTTCTTAGGAGTTTAAATTGATTTTCCCCGGGAGCAATGCGATTTTGTTAGACGACCCAAAAAAAGTGCGATCGCTAATCTGATTTCTCAGTACAATAACATATTAAACACATGTCAATTAGTATTAATACTAAAAAATAAGGAAGATTTATGAATAGCGTCTGGAACAGGCGTGTGGAGTGCTATATTGATTAAATCTTTATCATTCTTATGTAAATTTCAGGCAAATGTAAGCAAGAATTTTTTCGTTCTGCACGAAAAAAGGTAGAATTCCCTGTTAATAATAGTTTTGAGACGGGGAATGTCTACCTTCATGGAAAAAAATATCTATGCAACTTTAGATTTAACCAAATCACTGGAAGATTTTAAAGATAATGTTACGAAACTTTTAGAATTTACTAATGTTAAGGAATGGGATGGACGAGTTCTTAAAGAAAGAGAAGAAAAAATTAGAGATGCAGCACTTATCTTAGCAGGTCAATGCATTGCCTTGTTTTTATATAATCTTTCTCAATCTCAATCAGCTCTTGATACAGCAATGAATAAAACTCAAGGCTGGTGGTATCCAGAAACGCAAAGGCATGGTTTAAGAAAAAGACAAATATTAACAGTTGGGAATGTTTTGGTTACTCTAATTCTACCATATGTAGTAACAATTCCCGACAAAAATGAGAAGATTAAATCCTCAAGTAAAGGTTTCTGTCCATTTTTAAAATGGTTAGGGATGTCAGAAGGCTTAACACCATTAGCCTGGTCAACTATTGCCCAATATGGTGCAATTGCTGGTTCCTTTGAAGCTGCGTGTACAATCCTAATTGATTGGGGAATTAATATTAGTTTCAAAGGAATAGAAAGACTAACATATAAATTTGGTCAAATTGGCATCAATTTACGTCAATCTAAAATATTAAATCGGCAACTGGGAAATTTACCTGAAGGTAATCTTCTCAAAGACCAGCGAGTTGTCATCGCTGTAGATGGCGGTCGGAGTAGAGTCCGAATTAATAAAAAGGGAAGAAAAAATTCCAAAACAAAGCGACATGGATTTATTGGTCAATGGATTGAGCCAAAGTTGTTAACAATTTATGTTGTTGACGGGCAAGGTAAAAAAGTGAAGAACTCGGAAATTCCTATTACTAATGATGGTACTTATGATGGATACAAGGCGCTTTTACAGATTTTAGAAGTGCATTTAGTTGATTTAGGAATTAGTCAGGCAAAGCAAGTCTTATTAATTGGGGACGGCGCGGAGTGGATCTGGATACATATTCCCCCACTTTTGACACGATTAGGATGCCCACCTGAAACTTATCAACTCTTCGATTTTTATCATGTTACTGAAAATTTAAAAGTATTTGCAGACGCAGCTTTTAATGAAGAATTACAGTCTAAACAATGGTTTATAAAAGCCAGAAAGAGTTTAAAAAAAGGTAATGCTAAATCTTTAATCAGCCAGATGGATGAGTTGATTGCTCTAGCTACTGGAGAACGGTGTAAAATTATGGTAGGCAAGCGAAATTATCTTTTAGATGCTTATCGTAAAGGACGTTTAAATTACGATAAAGCAATACAGAAAAAATTACCTATTGGTAGTGGTGCAATTGAGAGTTTAATCCGCCAAGTTGTCAATTTAAGAATCAAGGGTAACAGTAAATTTTGGTTGCAAAAAAATGCAGAAATTATGTTGCATCTGCGTTGTCAATGGATAGCTGGAAGTTGGGATATTTTTTGTGGCTCTATCTTTAACTCCTTTATTAAACCTCAAACTGTTTGATAAGTTTTATACTTTACTTCTCATTTTCAGGTATTAATTGCTGTAATTAATACTAAGTATAAAATACTGATTGTAGTTGGAAATAATTGTCAAATGACTTGCTAGTAGTCTTTTTGAAATATCTCAAAAAGATAAATCCTTGTGTAAAATAATATACTTTCTGTAAATAAAATCACTTACCACTTAGATTTGATTTTTAGCGATCGCACTTTTTTTGAGTCGTCTAACAAAATCGCATTGCTCCCGTTTCCTACTGCGATCGCCTATCTCATACATTCCTGCGCCATCGGTATCCGCCATTGACAGAAAAGATTTCCCTCGAACCTCGGTACTTAACGCCGGGGTTTTTTGCTGTGGAGTGGGATAGCGGCTGCACTCAATTAACAATTTTTCACTCATAGGAAAGGAGATCCAGGGTGCGTAGTTTACCGCCGTAGGCATCGCCTTTTGTCGTGTCTTCTGACCAAGAAGCTTGACAACTACCTTACAGCCCTTACAACCTTAATTTGTGACAAATGTACTGTTCCCAGTTGTATTACCTTTACTCCAGAGCTACAATCTGGCTGTATTAGAGGCATTTTTAATTACAACTGTAATTTATCTCTCGTGAGCAAAACCCGTATTATTGCGCTATTTAATCAATCAGGGGGAGTAGGAAAGACAAGTTTAACAATGAACTTGGGCTATCACCTCGCTCAAAAAAAGAAAAATCGCGTTCTTCTGATAGACCTTGACCCCCAAGCGTCACTGACGACATTTATGGGGCTAGAACCGGACATTACCGCCAAAACTGTCTATGAAGCAGTGGTGGGTGAAGAACCGTTACCAATTCACCATGAACCTATTCACAGCATGAGTTTAGTGCCAGCCAATATCAACTTAAGCGCTGCTGAACTTGAACTGGTTGCCGCCTTGATGCGAGAAATGCGCCTAAAAAATGCACTTGCCCCCATCTTAGACAAGTATGATTTTATTTTGATAGATTGTCCTCCATCTTTAGGCATCCTCAGCGTTATTAGCTTAGTTGCAGCAACCCATGTCTTAGTACCCATTCAGTGCCAGTTCAAATCCTTTCAAGGAACTGACTTACTATTAAGAACTGTAGCCACACTCCGCAAAGGAGCTAATAAAACACTTACAATTGCTGGCTTCATCCCCACAATGTATGATGCACGTACTGCCCAAGAAAGTAGAACTATGAAAGCTATTACAGAACAACTTTCACCCCTGGCGACAGTTTACGAACCCATTCCTAAATCTATTGCCTTTGCTGATGCAAGTGAGGCACGCATACCCTTAGCACTATATAATCCCAAACACCCTGCCGTCGCTGTACTAAAAAAAATCGCCCTCAGTTTAGAAAAACTACAGTGAGCAAAAAAGAACAACCCTATAGCAGTCAATTAAAAGGTGTAGCTGCCCTACTAGGCGAAAGCTTTAACCAAACCCAAAGTACTGCTAATTCACCAAACACTGTTGCCATCAACTTAATTAAGCTGCCCCCATCTCAGCCCCGGCGCTACTTCGACCCTCAAAAGCTTGAGGAACTATCACGCTCAATTCAAAAATTGGGCATCCTTGAACCTTTGCTTATCCGGACTTTGCCTAGTGGTGATTATGAACTAGTAGCTGGTGAACGTCGCCTTAGAGCATCTCAAATGGCAGGGCTAACCGAAGTGCCTGTAGTCGTCCGTGATATAGATGACATCACCACATATCAGGTGCGACTTGTCGAAAACCTGCAACGCGAAGACCTCAACCCCTTAGAAGAAACCGAAGGCATTCTTGAATTATTAGCAATCCAGATGCAGATAACCCAAGAGGAGGTTAGCAGTCATCTCAACCGCATGAGAAACGTTTGCGATCGCTATAAACAAGAAAATTCTGAATTGAGACATAACGTTATGTCTCAACCCCAAACTCTGATAGTTAAAGAATTATTTGCGTCTGTGGGGCGGATGAGTTGGGAATCGTTTGTCAAAAATCGCCTACCACTGCTCAACCTTCCTGCTGATGTACTGGAAGTGTTGCGTTCTGGAAACCTTGAATATACTAAGGCACGAGCGATCGCCCGACTTCAAAATGAGGATACCAGAAAACAACTCTTAGAAGATGCGAAAGTCCTAAATCTCTCACTGAGCGAAATCAAGCGTAAGATTCAAGAAATTGAGTCTGCTGTTCAATCAGAGTCATCAGAGCAAACAGAATCGGCATCCGTAAAAGAGCGTGTTGATGATACTTTTCAACGCTTCAAAAAAGCTAAAGTCTGGGATGATCCGAAGAAAAAATCCAAAGTAGAGAAGTTGTTAGCTCAGTTGGAAGCATTGATGAAAACTGAATAGAAAATTGCGATGCTCACAAAGGAGTCGCCTGATGGTGATTACCTTGTCCTGTCAAAGACGCTGCGCGATCGCAACCAGCAGTCTTTGGATACGCTTTCAACCCGTCCTCAAACCCACTGAGTATCAAACGCATCTTGCCCAGTTCCATAAATTAAGTTCCCGTATTCCTGCCATTTGGCTACTTCTTGGGCTTCAATTTGGGGCGCGTGCAGAACAGCAAGATTTTCTTCCAATTGCTGCCTAGTTTTGGGGGCCGTGAGTGCCAGACGCACCCCTGGATGATTTAGCGCATAGCGATAACAGTTTGCTGCCGTAGGTGGTTGAAACTGCCAGTTTTGATGACCTTTGAGTAACGTTCCCCAGCGCGTGCAAGTGAATGCCACCACGGGAATACCAGCTTTTTGAGCAGCAGGTAAAATGTTTTGTTCAGCCTGACGATGTGCCATATTATAGCGGTGCATTAACACATCACACTGATGACGTTCTATCATTTCTAAAGCTATGGCTCGATTGTGTGTGGTGACTCCCACATAGCGCACAACTCCAGAGTCCTTCCACAAACGAAGTTCATCAAGCAACACCTGAACCTGGGTCATGTCATCAGCAGGGGAGACATATTCAATAAAAAATACATCTACCTGCTCGACATCTAGGCGATAGCGCACAGAGTCGAGGTAAAGGCGTAAAGATTGTATATCCCGATTTTCACTCCCCGTTGCCACCAAGACTTGCTCACGCTTTGTAACCAACAGAGATTTTAAGCCACTCAAAAAGTTTTCAGATTCTAAATTGTAAAAGAAAAAGTAATTGATTCCCGCCTCAAATGCCAACAAAACAGTTGCAGCATCTATCGATTGCCCTGCCAAACCGAGAATACTTGCTGGTTGTCCTTGTAGCGTTGATAATTCCACGGTCAACTATCCGACTTCTTACTTTCAGTGTATTACGCCAGTACGATGCTAGTGAGGACATCATTAATGAATGTTAATTTTTGGGCGTGAGCCACCGGAAAGGGCGGGTACACCATCGCACTTAAATATGTTCTGGTTGGAAGCGTAAGCTGTTAATCGTAGCGGTCAAAACTAGGACAATTGCCAAAAACAAAACGGTATTAATAAAAATATCCCAGTTGCGATCGCATGAAGGCAGTGAGCTTGGTGCGATCGCTCCCTATCTGCAAGTCCTAGCCCAGTTGAGGAAAATGAGAGGTAGACAGTAGAGAATTTTGTACAAAGTGCCAATATTCGTTTCAATCTCTAAAAAATATAGGCTAGAGGATAGAATACGTTGAAGTTGAGCGCGGTAGAGTTTTAAATCAGTGAGCCGATATGCCAAATCTGGAGCGTTTTTGTACTCGGCGTGTTTCAAAGCTAGCTCTAGCAAGAGCCGCTTTTTAAGTAATAGTGGTGACTGCACATCGTTGAATAGCGTTAACTCTAACGCTCCAACAGGAACTTTCCCCAAATCACTAAATTCATACTCAAGTGGTTTAATGTAAACATTTTTTCTCAACATTCCTGCTTTGAGTAAACCAGGAATAACTAAGTAGGAACTAATCGGGTAATTTTTGGCTCCGTACTCCTGCCAAAGCAGTTTTAACTGTGTCAAATCCTTGTTTGATAGCTGAATATTGAAATTGTCATAAAGTGGTAGAGTTGGAAATTCTCGGTTAGCTATGGGGCGGCAGGTTTGGTCATTATGAGCAAAATGATGCTCTTTTACCTTGCCTTTTTTAGCCGTTAGACCACCATTACAGTAAGGACACTTAAGTGAAGTTTTCCCTCTTGTGATATCTTCAATACATATCAAGATACCTTCTTTATTTACACCATATTTTAGCCACATCGCCACACCATTATTGAATAGTTAAAGTTGCTTTTACAAGTGTGCTTCAACTTTTCAAAAATGTATCTATCTTCTGAATTAGTGTAATGTTGATTTGAAGAATGTAAGTGCAATGGAATCAAGCGTAGGCATCGCTTGAGGACAAGTGTAGTTTGTATGAATGGATACCCGAAAATTTCTTAGAGGAAAAAAGGAAAGTGAAGGCGTTGGACATCGCCCTCCTAACCCGTTAACAGGTTTATCTCACTTCAGTTCTGGGGAATAATCAGCTAGTCGGCACGCTCCCCGTAATACCCTTGGAACCCAATCAACTAAACCTATTCTCAGATTTTCCCCTCACACCAGCACTTTTGACAGAGGCGCTGGTGATGAGTGCTGATGCCTTGCTGAAGTGGAAGTCTCAGATTTTGGACTATCAGCAGCTAGTGGGGGAAAGTCAGCCACCACAGCAGACGGCATTATTTGATCTAGCCCCGGCGTACTGTGACCCTGACCAGATTGATCCATTGCAGTAACGAGAGCGATCGCTCTCGTTTTGGAGGATGCCAGCTGATAGCCCCGGCGATGCGTGTCTGTACTTTATTGTTGACTCTGCGGCTGACCTGATTTTGTATGTGGGTGAGACGTGCAGAAGTAACAAGCGCTGGAAAGGGATTCACGCCTGCAAAGATTACATAGCAAGCTATCAGGATTTACATTATCGCTATGGAATGAAGACAGCAGTCAACATCACTTTTTGGTGGGATACGCCTGTTGACCGACGCGCACGGCAAGAATTGGAGTTGAGTCTAATTTTGAAGTGGCGATTCTCCCTGGATATTCTTTTTTAATCAATATCCGCAAAATCTCGCCATCACCTGACCAGGTGCTTAAAAATTTATTTCCCAGTAGCCTCTTTTAGCACACCAACAACGCTAATGGCAAAGTTGAATTAATTGCAGCGCAATCTCCCGCAAATATACAACCTCAGTTAACAAGTGCAGCACTTGTAAGGAATTAGTTGCTCTAAGAACTCTGCAACCCTTGTAAATCACGAGCGCAATCACGTCCACTTTTTGTCAGTAAACGTGCTGTCCAATAGTGCAAGAGCTTGAAAGTTGATATTGCTACCCTAATCTCTACCGACAGAAAGATTTATACAAACAACACCCTAGTTTAAGGTAAGTACAACCAACAGTAACGCAAGGAAAAAACAAATGAATCCACCTGCAACTGTTAGCACAAAACTCCAGAAAAGTGCGGCATTTATATTGCTTTCTCTAGCTTTAGTCGGTTTAGAAATTCCTTCTTCAACTGGACAGAGCTTGCCAAATAGCTCAACCAAATCGGCTCCGCTTGTTGATGGAACATATTTATACGGCGAAACTCCTAAACCTAATCAAATTGGGAAAGCCTACTTAGTAATGCAACATCAACAAGGAGATATTGTGGGAGCTTTGTACTATCCTAATTCTGAGTTTAGTTGCTTTACAGGAAAACAGGATAACAACACAGTTTCTGCTAAATCACTTAGTTACAATAAAGCAAAAACTGAAAATATGAAAATTAACTTATCCAATTTTCATCAAATCAAACTTATTAGCGCTAACGACCAACGCATCCTCTCAGTCTGCAAGCAAACAACAGTTGCCTCTTAGCAATTAACTAACGAGATTACTAATCAGATAGGCTTTATTGAATAACAAGACACGGATCACAACCTCAAAAGTCAGAGCAAAAGAGTAGGTGATTTAGACTACAACTCATTGCAGGCTGCGTTCAGCTTATAGTTTGATTAAGCTGGCTCAAACATCTTGTGGTAATGCAACAATACTTAATGTCCTATCCATAAATGCATTTAGGACACCAAGCCTAAAACAGATTCCATCGCTTCTCGAAGAGTGTCAAACAAAAAAGAGTTGTTTGTTCCCTTGTTCACCTCAATCTGGTAGAAAAGCGCAGAATGCACTGAAATTTACTCATTTAGGCAGCAATTTTTCGGTTCTTAACTCAAACACTGCTGTAAAAACAGTTTCTTTCGGGCTGCTAGAAAAAATCTTTCTTAGTATTGTAGAAATTGGTAGAATTGGCTATCTGATAATCCTTTTGAAGGGTTGAGAAGTCATGATGGCTCAAAAGAATAGCAATGGCAACATCCCTCATACTTTGTGATTTTTCCAGTCTCTCTCCCAAATAAATCTGCCAATAAATTTCCACATCACTTTCGAGAACTGGCTTCTCAATTGCTGTAACAACACCATTCTGCTTTGGATGAATCGAGGAAGCACTGTATTTCCACTCATTTCTATCCTTGAGAATGATATCAGGCGAATCACCAATCTGTAATTGGAGATGTAACTCGTTTAGACGTATCCCCTGATATTTGTAAAACATTCTTGATACGAGCGCTTCAGGGGGGCGTGCAGCTACTTCGATTAGGATTGCTTCTTCGCTAAGAGAAGGTAGCAATAAATCAATATTGAGTACACCATTCTTAGGGTAATCGTGTTCTAAACTTTCTAACACATCACTTGAAAATTGCCAGAGTTTCTGAAATTCTGGTTCTTCTTCTCTAAGAATAATATTGCCGATTTGATAACCGTAAATGAACTCATCATTCGGTCGATACTGCTTGCAAGCAGCAAAATAACAAGGCTGACCGTTTTTCATGACAACACTTGTATTGTATAACTGACCTCCAATCAATTCATTCAACTCAAATTCTTCATCTGAATCTACATTGCTTTCACACCAAGCTTTCAAATCATCAACAGTATAGATTCTTCTGGTTTTTTCACTTCCGATTCCGATAACTGGTTTGATAAAAATGTGATTACCTAGTTCTTCTAGAACAAACTTTAAGTATGAAACTGGCTCTTTAAGGTATTGGTTTTGAGCAAAAATCAGATACTTAGGCACCCGAATAAGGGAATTTTTGAGGGCAGATTTGAGGTAACTCTTATCAGTAAACTGCTGGATCATCGTTGGGCGATCACCCGGCAGATTTAGAGCTTCACGCAACTGTGCAGTTAACAGCACTGAATACTCATCGTTAGTAACAATCCGGCAGTTGTCATCTAATAGTTTATAGTCAGTCTTAATCTGTTGATAGGTTTGGAACAGATTTTGTAAATTATAAGGTTCTACAATCTGCACAAAATCCAAGTACTGATACTGGGAGGGTACAACCTCACTGAGTCCTCGCCTACTACAGAGTAAAACTAGATTTCTATTATCTGAGCAGATATGTCTAAAATCAGTTTTGCTCGGAAGCATATCATGTAGCACAAAGACAGTCTGCTTATTGCTATCTATCTTACTACTATGCAAAGCAACTGGATTTGCCGACTCGCAAAGCATTTGTTGTACTAACTGGACAATTTCTTGTGAACATCCCCATGACAACGTTACACCTGATCCTCCATGTCCATAATTATAAAATATGTGTGTGTTTAAAACTCTTTCCACACAAACATTTTCTGATGTTAATGGTCGTAAACCAGTTCTAACAGGCTCCTTCTCATCTAGCGGGAGTTCTTTTAATTCCGGTAGAAACTCTAAACAACCATCATACATCTGTCGAATAATTGGAACCTCAAGAGATAGGTCTGTACCCCATTGGTCTTGCTGTGTTAATCCTCCTAATACCACCAAATCATCCCCTCTAGGAACTATAAAAATGATGTCTTGCTCATTTAAAGAAGATTCTTCATGGGAAATGCAATGAGCATCTTTGACAACTTTCCCTAGATTCTTAACCCTGACAAGTGCGCCCCTCACGGGATACATGGAACTATCCCCTGTAGTTGCTATTGAACCTAACCCAGCACAATTAACAATTGCCCTTGCATTAAAACGGCTAAGTAGTTCCTGTTCGTTTTGAACTACATTGACAGTGATTTTCTCCTGGATAATCTCACATCCAATATCCTTTACATACTGAAGTAACCAATTCATATAAATATCGGTGTTTGTCATCGGAGCCATGTGTTTATAAGCATCTTTTATACCTCCTTTAAAATTCAAATCAATTGTTTTTTTAACAATATGTAAACCTCTTTCAAATCCGTCAACTTTATCCTTCAACTCATTCATTTTGCTCAGATCAGCAGGTCGATTTTCCAAAACATCCTTGAAATAGAAATACCCATCCCTCAAATAAATCCCTGTTTTTTCTGAACCAAACTCTGTGTGTATTTTTTTGAATTTATTATAGGTAGTCATACACCAGTCTTTAGAGCGTTCCAGCGACCTAGGAGATCCATGACGACCACAGACTGCTGGTGGCCATTCCCATAATGCACCTGCCACAATAGAGGTTAAATTTGGGGCAAAACGATCTGCAACAATCACAACATTAAAACCTGCCTCTCTCAGACATATAGCGGTTGTTAAACCGCTGACTCCTGCCCCAATTACTAAAATGTTCACATTATTCTCCGGCAATAAGTTACTCATTAAAGGTTATCTCGATTTTTGGCGGTAGAAAATTAATGCTTTATTTTCCACATTCATAATATTAATTCTGGCGCTTTTGGGCTAACGCAGCGTTAATAAATTCTTAGCATTTGGCATTTAATACAAGGATTATGTATCAATAGTTTTTAGCTAAAAGCTAAGTATAAGTAGTATTAACAATTGATCAGATAAGTGGCTATCGTTGAGTACTAGTTCAATGACGAATGAGCTTATTAGTACAATATTTCATAAAAGCGATGTCTACTGTTTGGAGGCTGCGGCTACACCGAAATTTCTTCCCAATACTAGGGGATGTGCAACTATATCCTGTATTATTTTTAGATACTTTCAGAAAATTTCAACTAATGTTGGCAAATAAAAAGAGAAGAAAATACCTATTTATTCTACTCACCATCAGTGTTAGCTTTTGTTTACTGATTCTGTATGCTTTTATCATTGAGCCGAATCGTTTCGTCATTACACGTCACCAGCTAAATCAACAAACCGCTTCTAACAAGAATAGTTTCAAGATTGTCCAAATCAGCGACCTCCATCTCAAGCAATTTAATAATCGCGCACAACATATCGCTGAACAAGTTAATAAACTTAACCCAAATATTGTACTATTTACCGGAGATTCGATTGATCAAGTCGAACAGCTTGATGGATTTGATCGCTTTTTGTCGCTTCTTGATAAACAAACAGCTAAGTATGCAATTATGGGTAATTGGGAATACTGGGCAGGTGTCGATTTAAAACGACATTTTTCATGTAATTTCTGCGACTTCGCGCCAGATTTCCCCCTAAGAGTCCACTCATCACTCCAATAGCCCACATCAGAAACGCTTTCGTCCATAAGAGAGAGAATCGATTAAGGAGGCGATGGATCAAGTTTCGCTTTTAGAGCGATTGCTACTTTAACGAGGATGCGCCTACGCTTAAATCTTTGTCAAAAAACAAGCCTTAATGAGATTACTTTCAATTCTATTGAGAATAAACCATTTTTATTGACATGATGCAGTCGCTCTGGGTGAAACGCCTTTTGCCAACCAGTTAAAATATTTACAATAATGTTACGGTTTTTTATGATGCTTATCTACGCTACTACTCGCCCATTATCATCCGGTTAAAACTTTGCAGCAGGTTCAATGGTTTGGGTGATGTTTACGCCCCGCTTTGAGAGCGATGTCTACGACGGGCTGCGCCTACGCTACTTCTCCATCCCCAGATTTGCCTTCTCAGCACCCTATTACCAGCAACTATATCCTGTGTCCCGCCAAGGAAGAAGCTCAAAGTCGCGGATACTCTCTATGATGCGGTACTACTTGTGATTGCTTTGCGGTTACTTCTAAACTTTGTAATGACAACTTTAAGATTATTCGTTTTTTGCGTAAAACACGAAACTTGAGGTGAAGAGTATTATATAACGGTATTTACTATGGATAAACTGGAGACAAAAGTAAAAGTCTCCTATATAATTTATTTCTATAAAAAACTGCTCTGGCTTTGGTCTAGGGCAGTTTTTTATTGCACGGTAGAAGCCAGATTCTGAACCCTAGCCAATGGTGAATCATCTACCTGTTGTCAGCAATTTGTCTATGTTATTTTTTTAACCTTGCTGCTCTGCTTATTTCAACATAGGTTTTAAGTGTTCTGCTTCGCTGAACTAATTGCATCCAATAAAAACAAACCCACATCTTTATGCAATGGTTCATTATGCTGTGGACAAGCCGTTGAATGTAGGCATCTTGGACAACCAGCTTCACAATCACATTCGGCTGCTAAAGCGTAAGATGCAGCAGCAAATTTTGTTAAGTCGGAGAAAATAGCTTCTGCTGCCCCATTCCCACCTTCACAGGTGTCAAAAAAGTAACCAATGTTCCTGCTTTCTTTTTGTATGGCCAATTCATCTACATCCAAACTGGAGGATAAAACTACCATCGGTACAGCTTTAACTATCTGGTGCTGGATACTATGCAGTGCCGTCATTTCAGCACTACTACTCCACAAGGATTGATAAAGTTCTGGAATCTCACCTCCATTGTTGGTCATAATTTCTTGTTTGTATTTATTGACAGTTATTTGCAGCGCTTTCTGTAACGGCTCATTTAACTCTACTAGTACGCAAGGCGCTTGGTATTTTGTGACGTATGCCTCTGAAAATGCTATTTCTTTTTGAAGTTTTGTCACTTCTGCTGCATTCAGTGTTTGCTTACACAATGAACAGCTTTTTCCCTCAAGTGGTTTTTTATAATTAGCGCAACGTTGATTTTTACAAGTCATTCCGTAGGTACGCTTCATCAATCTATAACCAATAACAGAATTCGTAATTTCTCCCCAGACAAGAGTTAAACTAACCCGTGCATCTTTAATATTAGTAGGAATAATTTTAGATTCGGCCAAGGTAGAAAGTGGTTGAATATCTAATTCCGACTCCGCTTCAGTAAATAAATCTGTATCTTTTCCTAGAAATGTTAGTACTGCTTCTCCTTTGTCTGAATTTAGGCTTTCGCTACGGTATGCTATTAATTGCCCACTTTCATCTTGCACCATATATATTGCTTCAGGAAATACTTCTCGATGGGCTAACGGCAGCGACATACTTTCTAGAATTTCGCCCGTATGTTTATTAATTAGAGAAATTGACCTTTGAGTGCTGCTTCTGATATTAATTTCTTTATGAGGATAACCTCTTCCCCAAAGTTGACCATTGCCACTTAAGAAAATTTTGTTTTGTTGTAAAAGAGAATCTGCAACTGCATCGGCTGTTTTTCCAAAACGAGTATTGAGTTCTCCTAAAGTTAAACTACTTTCAATGCAACCACATTCTAGATGTTTACCTAGAATGGTTGGATAGTCAGGGTTAAATGCAGCAGATTCAACTTCTCCTGATAGTAACTGTTGGTTATGTCGAGCGTAGTATACATCAATCGGGTTTTGTCCTAATGGCAGATAAATCACTAGTCCGTGCTGTTTGCGTCCGGCTCTCCCAACTCGTTGCCAAAATGACATCAGACTACCTGGAAACCCCCGAATTAGACAGCAGTCTAGTTCAGGTAAATCGATTCCTGCTTCTAGGGAAGAAGTTGAAATAATTACCTTGATTTGTCCACCTTGGAGTTTTTGAATAATCTCGCTACGGCGATCGCCCGTTAAGGAACTGTAGAAAACTGCTACCTTGGAAGTTAAATAACCTAATCCAATGCGTTGTGTTTCTCTTTATCTTGAGGATTTCCGATCGTGGCACTAGAACAAATAAATTGCAGTCTTTGGGAATTACCACCAACCGCATCAACTGCTAATCTTAGTCGCCGCATAAGATTAGCAAAGTGTGCGCTGGCAAGCTGTGAGACTTCAACGGGTGAATGTTTACAAATTCGGTTAGCGCATCATTTGTCGGATGGCTCTTGGTTGGCGTTGCTCATTTGTCAAAACGGTGAACCCTTTGCTTGTGGATTGCGCTCAGGAATGCAGATCCAGTTAAATAACCAACTGTCTGCAACGGTGGGCGATCGCGATCCTCGCATACAGCGTCTGTGGAATTTGCGTTTTTCTCAATCCGGGTCTGAACTGATCCAATCGCTGTACCGCATCGGGCAACCTATTCGCTATGAGTATGTCTGTGCACCTTGGGCATTAGATGCTTATCAAACCGTCTACGCCCGTGAACCCGGTTCAGCAGAAATGCCTTCGGCAGGACGCGCCTTTACCTGGCAATTGCTCTTTAAACTCAAGCGAATGGGTATTGACATGACTCAAATTGTCCTGCATACCGGATTATCGTCTTACCTGGATGACGACCTTGATGCCCAGCATCCTGCGTCTGAGGAGGAATATCTCATATCAGAGGTAGCGGCCACTAAAATCAACCAAACTCGTCGAGCAGGTAGACGAATTATTGCGGTGGGAACTACAGTCGTGCGGGCATTAGAATCAGTCGTGGATGAGCGGGGAATTGTCACGGCAGGACACGGCTACACCCGCTTGCATATTACAGCAACTCATAAATTAAAGGCAGTCGATGGATTGCTAACTGGGCTGCATGAACCGCAAGCCAGCCACCTCGATCTGTTGACTGCTTTTTTACCTGCATCAGTAATTCATGATGCTTATGAGAATGCTGTGAAGATGAAGTATTTATGGCATGAGTTTGGCGATCTAAACTTAATTATCTAGTTTGATTCGCAGCCGGAGTTTTTCAAGAGTTAGCGCTTACTTAATCGTCGGTGCGGAATGTGGGATAAAATAGCCCTCACCAAGCAATTCGGAGTTTGCAATTCACAATTGTGAATAAAACATAATTGGATAATTGATATTTGGGATACAAGCCCCTCAATTTCTTGGTGAGAAAATCAAAACACATACCAATATTCAAGCCCACAACTTCAGTTGTGGGGTAATAATTGCGAATTGCGAATTGCGAGTTGGTAATTGCGAATTGGAGATGACTCTTAAAATTTTGATGTCAAGCGATTGCTTGTCCCTTGTTACACCTACATCCGTCTGTTGTGTGCGGTGGATTTCACTCTCTGCGATCGCCTGCATCAAATAAACTGCGGTTAAGATTGTGGTTTACTCTACTACGAGGCAATATTCTTTATAGAGAAAATGCCCCAAACTTTGGTGCCGCTTCCGATGGAGATGGCGATCGCAACATGATATTAGGGTGCAAGTTTTTTGTCACCCCCAGCGATAGCCTAGCCATTTTAGCTGCCAATGCCAATTCGCTGAGTCTCTGATTAACTCAGCCCTGCTGGGTCGTTTCGCATAGCTTAGTCTAAACTCCAGTATGTAAAAAATAGTGCAACAAAATAAAACAGTAGCAATCAATTTAAAGCTCGCTGTATACTTCTGTTACCATCTAAAAACTTAACCGGATGCGTCAAAACCGATCTAAAGATAAATTACTCGAAACGGTCAGCCTTCTAGACGAGTTACCAGATCGGGCAGTTTTTTCGAGTAAATCGAAGGGTTGGAATGGTATTGTGACTGAATATTATCATCATCCCGCCAATGAATTAGTTTCGCCACCGCTGTCTCAACACCTGATTACCTTAAACTGTGGTTCACCCTACCACCTTGTGCAACAGCTTGATGGCCAAGTTTATCAAGGGCAAGTTTTAACAGGAGAGATGATCCTGACACCTGCAAACTATACAACCCAATGGTGTTGGGATAGCCAAGTAGATGTTTTACACCTATGCTTGGAACCAAAATTTATTGATAAGGTTGCACTAGAAGCAGTCGAAGTAGATGCTAATCGTGTGGAAATTCTTAATTGTTTTGCTGGGGCTGACCTCCAGATTCAACATCTAGGTAATTTGCTGCTTGTCGAATTACAATCGGAAAAACTGGGTAATCGTCTCTACACCCAATCATTAACCAATGCTTTAGCCGTTCATTTAATCAGAAAGTACAGCAGCATTCAGAAAACCGTCAGGCAGTACTCTGGTGGTTTACCCAAGTCTAAATTACAATGGGCAATCACCTACATTCAAGAAAATTTAAACCAAGACTTAAGTTTGGATGAAATTGCGGCAGAGGTAAATCTAAGTTCATATCATTTTGCTCGTTTATTTAAACAATCAACAGGTTTAGCACCCCATCAGTATCAAATTCGTTGCCGGGTTGAACGTGCTAAGGAGTTGTTGCAACAGGGTCAAATGGCGATCGCGGATGTTGCTACTCATGTTGGTTTCTACGATCAAAGTCACCTCAGCCGTCATTTCAAGCGGATGTTCGGCGTTTCACCGAAAGTCATTCAGCAAAATAGCAATAACATCCTCTGGATTAGCAAAAGCGTCCAAGACTCCACCGCGTAAGTCCTTTTAAAGTTGGAGTAGATAACAAACAGCGTCATTATTTACTCTAACTAGATTTTCAAGGCAGGGATGGTCATGGCTAGTTTTGATACCTATAAAGACAAATACGAAAATCTCCGCATGGAGCGCACCGACTCTGGTATTTTGACAGTCACGATGCACACTAATGGCGGCTCCCACATCCATACGGGGAAAGCACATCGAGAGTTTCCAGATGCGTTTGGTGAAATTGCCCGTGATCGCCAAAATGAAGTTGTGATTTTAACGGGTGCTGGCGACCAATGGATTAGCCACATTGACTTTTCCACCGTGGATGACATTACTACACCATCTGGCTGGTATGCCATTATGACAGAAGCGCGCCAACTTCTGTACAATTTTCTTGACATTAATGTTCCTGTGATCTCAACCGTCAACGGGCCGGCTCACATTCATGGTGAGTATGCGTTAATTGCAGATATTATCTTGGCGGCTGAGGAGGCATACTTTCAAGATAACCAGCACCTATCGGTTGGGGGCGGAGTTGTACCCGCCGACGGGGTGCAGATTCTCTATCCAGCCGCAATGGGTGATATTCGAGGGCACTATTTTCTGTTAACAATGCAGAAACTATCAGCAGCAGAAGCATTGCAAATTGGTATGGTCAATGAGGTTCATCCTCGTGAAAAACTCTTAGCTAGAGCCAATGAGTTGGCACAGCAACTTCTTCGTCTCGATCCATATACACGCCGCTACACCCGACTGATGTTTACCCGAAAGCTCAAGCCAAAAGTGATTGAGGAACTTTCCTTTGACATGGGTTTAGAGGGGCTTTCGGTGATCTCCGCCGTGAAACCTAAAAATTCATAACCAGTAGAGCATAGGCAGCATTTATCAAATCACTGACAAGAGAAATACCATGATTCATAATCAACAGCAAAGCAAAGGTATTGAGAGCTTACAGCTTGTTAACGTTGCAGTATCGGTGATGAATTTGGATGAGGCAATCGCTTGGTATAGTGATAAATTGGATTTCAAGCTGAAATATCGAACACCAGCGATTGAAGGAATTGAGTTAGCTCTGATGGAGAAAAACGAACTCTACATCGACCTAATTCACTATCCTCAACCGATTAATCTAGAAATTGAGCGTAAACAGCCGCCGTTTCACCTACAAATTACAGGCTTACGCAACCTGGTATTTTTTGTAGACGACATTGCAACTGCAAATACCGAACTCAAAGAAAAAGGCGTGGATTTGATGTGGGAGAGCAATTTTCTGCCTCACTTGGGAACCAAAGTGACAGCTTTTCGGGATCTGGACGGTAGTTAACTGGTTGCACATTTAATTCTGCACGCAATAGTACCACAGGCTTTTCCCAGAAATGTTCCCATTTTTGAGCAATCAAGGGTTTAGCGTTGTTGCCCATGTTCCATCCTTGTGAGATCGCCATCAGCAGAGGAGAGAGAAACTGCGGTCGCCACAGACTTACAGAAATTAGCGCGTTGGCAATCAACAAGCTTGCTAAGGGTAGTTGAAGTTGTGCCAAATAAAAAGCTTGTAAGCCAATTTCTCCAATTTCACTTGTATCAAATCCGGTTATGATGTGCCAAATATCATGGGTCTGCCGCCAGCGATTTTCTATGTAACTGCTATCAGAATTGCTCTTTATTTCTGGCTCTAGCGTTTTAAAGCTTGACTGTTTCATGTGGCTAGCATAGGTGTAGCCCAAGGAATCTGGAGGATATTGTAGTAAAGCTTCTAAATCATGTGTAGGAGCAATATAGCGTTCTGCCAAGATATCTGCTACTTCTGGAATTGTTTTCATACTTGCAACCGCTAGTTGAAAAGCACGACTATCGAGTAGACTATTGCTCAATTCCCAAACAGGTTTTAGATTACCCTTTTCATCTAACAAAAGCATGACGAAAGCTTTTATCCCTTTGAGTGTCTGAACAATGGATGGCATGATATGACCTGTTAAATATGAAATTTACCACAAACATGAACAATGTTCATTTTTAATATATGAACATTGTTCATGTTTGTCAATGATAATCTTGAAGGATGACAAAAGAACTTCACAAAGCCTCAACCATGCGACGCCAACCCAAGCAGGCACGTAGCCAAGAACGAGTTCATCACATTTTGGATGTGGCAGAGCAGCTTTTTATCGAATTTGGTTACGAGCAAACCACTACAAGAGCTATCGCCACACGTGCAGCCATTCCAGTTGGCTCGTTATACCAATTTTTTCCAGACAAAGAGGCACTTGTCCGGGCGCTTGCCAATCGCTACTTTGAACAGGAATATCAAATTTTTGTACAACTTCATACAGAGCTGGCAAAGGCTGATATTGTTACTTACGTTGAGCGCATGGTAAATGCGTTTGAAGATTTTGCACAGCAGCATCCTGGTTATCGAGCAGTATTAGGACAGTTAATCGACTTGATGACAGTTACTGATGCCAGTAAGTTTAACGAATATGACCAACAGATATTAGTTGAACTGGCTGATTTCTTTGCACGACGAAATCCTCTACTTGATGTCACTCAATCTCAACTGATTGCGACAACCGTAGTCAAAGTCTCTAATGAACTGCTGTGGCTTTCATTCACGCGTGAGCCACTTGAGCGCAAACAACTGGTTCAGGAAACCAAAACCTTAATTACTGCCTATTTGCAAACATATCAAATTTAACTATCTTGAACATCTCCAATACTTGCTCCCGCCTTTGTGATAGACGCTTTTACCTCTATGAAACCCAAAAGTTCTTCTTCAAACGCAGTCAAATACGGGCGTTTCAATTCCCCCAAGTATTTTAGGACTGCCTAGAATGGTGTTTCTAGGTTGCCACTGTACCGCAACCTACTGATGCGATAGCCGAAGGCTTAAGCGAGAGCTTATCACCCAAATACTTCAGCACAGCACTTGGGGCATCTTCCAAGTTCTCGCTTTCCCGTAGCCTACTGATGCGATCGCAAATCACCTGCATCTGCTGACACTCCGCAGGCAGGTAATTGTAAGATTTAAGGTGCTGCAAACCAACGGTGTACTCCCCATCCCAGGTTTTGACAGTGCAACTAAAATCATTTACTCTTGCGACTATCCCCCAGCAGCCACCCTTACCTCTGAGTTCTGGATTCTCTTTTGCAAGGATTTGGCAGACTTCGCCAATCTGGTAGGTATTGGGTACTTTCGTCCTTTCCATGATGCGCTGCACAACATCTTTGACGATTCTACCAGTGGGCACTTTCCCGCCAGCAAGTTCTACCGCCTGTTGCCATACTTCTTGCTGTTCCTGGGGTTCAAGCTTTGTCATGGGTCGAACTTGCCCCTCTGCTGTCGGCAATTTGTGATCAAATTGATCACAAATTTCAACCAAGTTATCAAAAACAACAGCCGCATCCATTAAAAGATAGGACTGGCGACGACTATGGCCAAAGCGATCGCGGCAATATTCCTCAAACGTCTTGTGGGTCGAGCGGTACAATCTGCGATCGCCTACGGCGGGGCGAAGCCCATCGCGCAATTCTGCCAAAGCCTTACCCGCCTCGAAAAACGTCCGTTCCACCTTTCGCTCCAAATGCAGGCGGCAAGCGTAGCCATGCCGTCAGGCTTATCGCTCTGCTCCTGCTCGGTTAATTCTGGAACTTCAACAGCAGGAACGTCAATGATTGCTGAAGCTGGGTCTTCTGAAGGGGTAATGTCTGAGTTGGGAGATTCTGGATTGTGTGATGCGGCAGAGGTGGCTTTTTTGCGGTTACGGGGTGGGGCAGCAAGTCAACATCTTAATTCTTTTGGGCAATATGAAAAGGCTCTAAACGGTCGGGTGCAAGCGGATTGTTTGGCTACGATGGGAGCAAATAGCGGTGAAGTATTTATACAGAATCTGACCGAAGTTACTAACCTCTCTTCATTGCGATCAGTAAAGCAACGGCTCGAATTGTAACTGCCTTCTCAATTACTCATTGGGAGTTCTCGTCTTTTGAATCATCTGTTGGATTGTTTCGGTTTCGCCAATTTCATAAAGACTGATCAAACCATCCTCAATAGTAAAAATTTGCTCAATTGTTGCATCCGCAAGCAAATTGCCTTGCAAATCTCTGACGATTTGATGAACGGTAACGACATTTCGATTGTTTTCATCCGTCTCGAATTTTAAGGTTTCAAGCTGCACTTGAATAACCTTATATTGATTAGTCCAGTATTCGCGCACCGCGTCGCGTCCATAAACGAAACCGCCTTCGACCCCGTTGGCCCATTTCACGTCCGGGTGCATCACCGAGATGATTGTTTCAATCTCGCCTTTGTTGAAGGCTTCGTATAAATTTTGCAGAAACTGCTGATTTGAACTCATAATTGTTCACCATCCAATACGAATGTCATTAAAACAAGAAAACAGCCCAACTATTTACTATACGGAAAATAAACAGAAAGTGCATCGAGATTGATGTTTTTGCTGAATCTCGCAACTTAGCTCGGTTTTAACAGTAGTGCTGCCTATCGGCAAGCCCTTCTTTCTGATGGGGTTCAGACTCGACGGGAACCCTTACGGATTCGGCAGTTCCTCTACTTGGAAAAACCCCTTTCTGCGGACTGCTTCACCGCCAAGACTCTGACCTCTTCACCGCTTTGCTCCCGACACTCTGCTCTTGTTCAGTCAGTTCAGGTACTTCAACAGGAGTTACCGTGACAGCCTCAGAATCATGATTTCATCATCCCCAGCAATTGCAATATCTCCTTAACAGCCGCTTTCTCTCGCTCCATCTGCTGAACACGATTCAGTAACCGCTTGGGAATGTACTTTGACGACTTGACCAAGCGATCGCCCTCACTCCAAAATTCGTAGTGATAGTATGCCTGTTGGTAATCTCTGCCGTTCTTAGTAATGGTTCGCCAATGAATACTACCGCTATCTTCCCTCTTGTACCGTCGTATTTTACTAGGGTTTACTGCAATGCTCAACAGCGATAATATCGATACAATTGCGTGATTGACAGTTTCAGCTTAACAATAGCGATTATAATTACCTGCCGCGTCAATTACTCAATTCGGGTGAGCGCATAGACATTTTTACTAGGAAACAATATGGCAGACCTCAACGGTAATTGGTTAGGAACTTATTGGCAAGATGACATCCCTAGTCGCTTTGAAGCAACCTTTGTTCAGAGTGGAAATACTTTCAGTGGTTCCATTTTGGATGACAACTATTTAGGAGAAGCTCAGGTCAATGGCGAGGTAATTGGGCGCACTGTCAGTTTTACTAAACGTTATTTAATTACCTCACCTGTACCAGTTAGATATACAGGCATAGTTTCAGAAAATGAAGATTATATGCAAGGAAAGTGGAATATAGGTTTGCAGTATTCTGGTGTATGGTCAGCCCGACGCGGTGGAGAAAACCTGATTGTAGATTTACAAACTCGGCTTGAACAGCAAACTTCATTGACGATGACTTAATCGCTCACATAAATCCCTGCCTTACCCCCAGCTTTCTTTATGTGTAATTTCCGACTCTAAAAGACTCAGCACTTTTTCTTCCAATGCCGTCAAATAAGCCCGATTCAGCTTTCCTAACGACTCTAAAAACTTCTGCACCGACTCCTCCAGCTCACTCGAATACACCCGATTGATGCGATCGCTAATCTCCCGAACCTGCTGACATTCGGCAGGCAGGTAATTGTAAGATTTGAGGTGCTGCAAACCAACGGCGTACTCGCCATCCCAGGTTTTGACAGTACAACTGAATTCGCCCACATGGTTAACGATACCCCAGCAGCCACCTTTGCCTCTTAATTCGGGATTGTCTTTAACAAGGATTTGGCAGACTTCGCCAATTTGGTAGGTGTTTGGTACTTTTGTACGTTCCATGATGCGCTGCACAACGTCTTTCACAATCCTACCAGTCGGCACTTTCCCGCCAGCAAGTTCTACTGCTCTTAGCCACGCTTGCTGCTGTTCCTGGGGTTCAAGCTTTGTCATGGGTCGAACTTGCCCCTCTGCTGTCGGCAAAATGTCCACAATTTGTGGACATTTTTGCAAGTTGTCCACAACAACTGCCGCATCAACTAGCTGGTAAGAACGGGAACGATTGTAGCCAAACCTGTCTAACCCGGATTTCTCACCGATGCTCAAAGCCTGTGCTTGTGAAGGGGAGCAGGGGAGCAGAGGAGAGTTATTGTATAAGTTCTTTCCCCTCTGCCCCTCTGCCCCTCTGCTCCTCTGCCCCTTCCCTCAAGCTTGTGAGAAATGCGGGTCTAAACAGTACTCATCAAAGGTTTTGTGCGTGGAGCGGTACAATCTGCGATCGCGTAATTCTATTAAAGCATTGCCTGCTTCAAAAAACGCCCGCTCCACCTTCCGTTCCAAATGCAGGCGATCGCTCTGCTCCTGCTCGGTTAGTTCCGGTACTTCAACAGCAGGAACGTCCAGAATTACTACATCCTGATTATTCTGGGAAGAGATATCTTGCTGTGTTTTGCTAACTGGTGGTTCTGAGCCAGCAGAGACAGTGGAAGTAGGTTTGTTGCGTTTAGAGAATGGCTTTTGCATGGCTTCGCTTCCTACTTCTCACTATTTTCAGATTTACATCAAGGTCAACCCCTAGCACTGATTTAATTTACGAAGCGTTTTCTAAGTTAGGGATAGATAGCTTTTTATCGACAATTTGAAACCAATGTGTCTGCTGTATAGAGTATTTATGCTTAATTATGAGTGCCAAATGGTTCAAGTCTCATTAGCTATGGGAAGCATCAAATTTCCTTTTGCTTTCCTTTGCAGCCTCAATAACTTCTTCAAGAGTGCATTGGTAAACTTCCAAAAATTTGGGTATGTCTTCAATTGGCAGCCTGGGAGTGTGCCGCCCAATATCCCAGTTACGGACAGTTGACTCAGCAATTCCTAACCTTGATGCCACATCTACTGTTCTTAACCCTGCTTTTTCTCTTAACCCCTTCATATCCATAACAAATAGTAATACCAATAGAATATCAGCTAGTTAACTCAGTTGACAAGCGCAGTTAACTAGCGGATAATAGATATATAAGAGAAGCGCCCCTGACTGCGAATCTGAAGCGCTTCTTTTGCCCTAAATTTAAAGAGCCTTCCAATTATGACTCACGCCATTTACACAGCACAACAGCTGCAACTGAAATCGATTGCCAGACTCAAGCAAATCTACAGCGAAATCGCTTGTACAGTCGAAGTAAGCGACAAACGCTCTCTAGATTCTTGGATTAGTGCGATCGCTGATTATCAAGCCAGCAAGGTTCAGAAACTCGCCCCTGCTGCCCCCGACAACCAAGCTCTCGCCCAAGCCGAACTCGACCACTTCATCACAACGCAAGCCCAAGCCGTAGCTCCCGAACCCCTCAGAATTGTCGAAATCTCTTT
Organism: Nostoc favosum CHAB5714; assembly: GCF_020829495.1. Lineage (GTDB taxonomy): Bacteria > Cyanobacteriota > Cyanobacteriia > Cyanobacteriales > Nostocaceae > Nostoc > Nostoc favosum. The sequence continues at coordinate 34,124 of NZ_JAIVFQ010000070.1, forward strand.
TGACCATCACGAATATTACGCTGATGACAAACTGATAGCCAGCATCAGCCATGACGATAACCATTTAACGCAACGCTGGGTAGTCATGGTCAACGAGAAAGAAGTATTTCGTGCCAACACTGTAATGCATTGTCATCGCTTCATCTGCACTCACTACAAAGACGGCACACTGCCAGTAAAAGCAGAGGTGCAGGGGAGCAGGGGTGCAGAGGGGAAAAACCTACAACAGCTTTCTCCTGTGCCCCTTTGCTCCTCTGCCCCCATGCCTTCCTCTTCTACTGAAAACCAAATCATGGCGCATATCTTCAACGAGTGCCAGAATTATGGGTTTGAAGTTCTCGATGATGGCATTTACAACAACAACGGCGTGAAACTGGGGCAAGTCGGATGCACTGACGGTAACTGGTGGGTGAAGAGGCGTTGTTCAGGTCAGCAGCAGTATTCTAACTCCGTGTTTGATGCTGTGCGCTCATTGTCGATGGTGGATACACTACCCCATGCAGAAGCGGTTGACTGCGAAGAATTGCTAGACCGACCATTTGAGATGCTGACAACCCTTGATTGGGAACTGTTACGGGAGTATGCGCCAGTTGCAGAAAGCCGGGAGTTAGTAACGGCGTAATTCTTGCACAGACAAGAGCGATCGCTACCTGTAGAGCGATCGCTCATCAACTACTCGCTTATTCAACTTTTTCCCCATTAAATCAATGCAACCTACAATATCAATCCCCCAACACTGGGGCTACCCCCGCTTTGCTTTGGAACAGCGTACTAAAGACGGCATCATTGTGGGGTTTTATTACTACCCAAATCGTACAGAACTGGCTGAACAATTCGGTGGTGGTTGGCGCTATGCGCTGATGCCTCATAAAAACTCTGACGAACTGTTCCACTTTCAAGAGTCTCAAATCCAACCCCTTTCCCCAGAAGAATTACTTTTAGAAATCACCGCAGAGATTGACTTTTATCAAAGTCAAATAACAATTCTGCAACAACAGTTATTAGCCATCACTGGAGGTAGCACCAATGGCTAATTCTACAGACAATTTCGAGGGTAGAGCCAAGCATTTGCTGCGTTTACTTCAGCTTTGTGGCGGTTGTGTTCCATTGCATCGGCTTCAGTTCCAATTTTCCGATTCAGTTATTCAAACACTGCTGGATAAAGAACTAGTGCAAGTACAAAACACAGGACGCGGCTTTTTGTTGGAGATTGCTGAGGATTTTTAAGTTATTAATCCTAGAGGGAAAATCATGAAAATTTACGCTAAGACGATTCCACAAACTTTACCCGATTGGGCAACCATCATCACGCATAGCGCAGATTTAATTGAGATTGAAATCAACGATGAACACCCAAATTTTCAATCTTTACTTGAAGAGTTGCAAACGGAGATTGAGCCAGGAACATTCGGTGTGAAAGCGGAAGATTTATGTTCACGTCTCGGCATTGAAATGTCTAACCCAAATCTGCACTACTTAGTTGAACAAGCCCAAACCCTGATATTTGAAATTGCTACACACCCAGACTACAAACAACTACTGGAGTTGGGATATAGCCCTGATTTAAACATTGCTGATGCTCAAACTGCGCTCACCTATTTGGAATGGGAGTTAGAGCGCAATCGAGAACCTTCTGTTTAGTAAAGAAGCGATTGCTTGAATATCAGCTTTTCTTCAAGCAATCGTAAAGCACTGAAAGTTCCGTTACAAACCACTAATTATCACACACCCCAACAAAATATGGTTACTGAAATCAAACTAGGTTTATGCAACCCTCCAGAACCGATTTATCTCTATGTCAAAAACGCTGAGTTAGGTGGAGAATCTTACTTGTGGTATCACTACGATATTGACAGCGAGAAAACCATCCCTGTTACCCAAAGAGCATTAACTGGGTACTTGTCAGAACTGCGATTAACCACTAAAGAATTCAAAGGAAAGGACAACCTTAAACTTGATATTGTCGTGAGCGCTGATGAACTTTATGTTATCAGAACTGGCGTTGAAACCAATTTCGCCAAAAGCTTTCTTCTGGCTGCATCATTAATCCAAGACTTTTCTAAACCCTTGATTATCGTTGCTAATGGTGGTGACGAAAACACGGTTTTCGTGCGATTCGTTGGCTAGAAATCAAGCCCAAAAGGTTTTGAAGGATTAGCCGCAAGGTTCTGAACCTTGACAACTGAATGACCATGAGGGTGACTAACTTAGAAATCATAGAGTACAAGAA
>NZ_JAIVFQ010000071.1 GCF_020829495.1 Nostoc favosum CHAB5714
TAATTGGACTCTCTTTTACAAAACGCTCAAATATTGCTCCCAGCATTCACCATCTCCTCCGCTACTTTTTAGTTTGCGATCGCATGGCATTATTATCCGGCTATTTGTCACCTTGACAGGGCTACACCCCACCCCCAGCCCCTCCTGCTTGCGGGGAGGGGAGACAAAGCTACGCTTTGGCTCTTTGGGGTTCTTCGGGTTTAATAAGCAATCAAGCGGACATGATATCACGCATTCAAAAATGTTGAACCCCATACTTCTCTTCTTAGGCTGCGCCAACGACTACGCTCAGTAAGGGACTTCCAAATAAAAAAATATCCCACTGTTCACAGTCAACAGTCAACAGTCAACAACTTCAAGCGGTTGTTTTTATTTCTTGGAGTTCCCTAACCATAAATAAATTTAGTTGCTCTGTACCTTTTTATTTCTGGTTAACTTAAGATGAAACTCCTTTAAAACCTCGTTAAGTCCCTCTGGCTGTAAATGCACTTTATTGGGCTGCTGCCGCGAGTAACGAAGGCGGAAGGCAAACCCTTCTAGTAGGCATTAAGAGCCAGAGGCTGGGAACGAGGCAATCTCTCAAAATAGTGGTGTCAGATAATACCTCATGGGTGAGCCACGGACTGGCAGTTAATGACGATTGATTGCTGGAATCAAGAAAAAAATATATTAAACCAATTTCAGTCACTTAGGATTAGGCAGACAATTCTTGTACCCCTATCCATTCTGTGATAGATTGCCATTGGCTTACGTAAACAGTAGTATTTTTACGTTTTTCTTGTTGAGGTTTTGTAGGTAGTTCTCCCTTGACAGCCTCGGTAAATGAACTGGATTGGTTCAGATTATAAACAGGCATTTCTTGCCAGCAGTGGCGACAAAACCAGTAACTCTCTGCACCGCGTACATGTTCTAAAAGTACACTTGAACAGCAAGGACAATAATTCATATTTTTCTCAAATCCTGTTAATAAAAGTGTTGTCGCAAATCGGGGTAGCCAGTTGACAAGCCCGTAGGTATTTAAAACGATGTGTTTATATTTTGACTATAGTATTTAAATATGAGGAACTTGTGAGGAAATTTAAAACACTTAATAATATCGGATGATTTATACATATTTATTAAGTAATGGCATCAAGGCTATTTAGCTATAGCAGCCCTGAATCATTCATAAAAAGTTATATCTGAACTTCTGAAAGAAATCGGGGATCTGGACACCGCGAATATTCACTAATCAATTAAAATTGCTATATCTCTTCAGAAAAATAACGGAATTGGGATACCGCCAGACATATTAGATAGAATTTTTGAGCCGTTTTTCACCACCAAAGATGTCAATGCAGGTACGGGACTTGACCTTTCAACAGTGCTTGGCATTATTAGAAGGCATGATGGTTTTATCAAAGTGTCTAGCAGTGTTAAGCTATTACGCTTTTAAATTACATAGTCACTTCCTAAGTTCGTTGACCGCTGACGGTTAACTGTCAACTGTCAACAGTCAACAACCAACACGAAAAGATGTGCAAGTTAAATGCGCGACAGCTTATTGTTGTATATCTGCATCAAGCAGGGCATAACATTTGAAAAAGCACTGCAAAAAGTTATTAGATTAGGCTTGATATAGCTAGTGCCGCAAGGCGCAAGTCAGCCCCTTTGGGGAAGTCAAAAGTTAACACTGAGCGGAGTCAAAGTGTCAAAAGTCAAAGGGCAAGTCCTAATAGCTATCAACTCATCAGTTTAAATTTTAACTAAGTGAATAACCTCATCCCATAGATTTGAAGCCCTCGCAGCGTTTCATCCCAGAGTTAGACGCGGGTGGTTTTCATGTTTATATATCATTAAGCGGGAATGTGCCTCAGAAAACCGGAGACTGGAAATAATAATGAGGTCGTGACCAAGCTAAAATTCTGGGATTCGTCATCATGTATGAACTAGTTCAAGCTGTCTTCAACGGTGATGAAAAAACTGCTCTACATCAGTTAATTTATGCGTTGAGTGCTTCAGGTAAGCGTTACTTCCTGAGAAATGAAATTTTACAAGCTTTTGCCGATTACTGTCATCAATCCCAAAAGCCAGCCTATTTTTACTATTCTTCTTCTGTTGGCAAACTGATACAGTACACTCACGAAATCATTTTTGAAGAAGAAAGTACCTGGTTCGTGGTTCGCCCCAGGATTGCTAGTCAGGAAGTTTGGAAACTGACATCTGATAGTAGATTCGAGTTAATGACGCCTCAAGCGCTGTTAGATGTGAGAGATCGCCTAGTCAACCGCTACCAACCCCACATCCTCGAAATCGACCTCCACCCGTTTTACGAAAGTTCTCCAAGAATCGACGACCCCAGAAATATTGGTCAAGGTTTAGCCTTCCTCAACCGTTACCTGTGCAATCAATTGTTGACTGACCCCCAATATTGGGTGGAAATGTTATTTCAAGCATTACAGGGGCTACAACACGATGGGATTCGGCTGCTGTTGAGCGATCGCATTCCTTCAGGTATTCACCTAGCCAAACAAATTAAGCTAGCGCTCAAATTGCTAAATGAGCTTGAGCCTGATGAACCTTATGAAAAATTCCGCTTCGATCTCCAAGAACTCGGCTTTGAGCCGGGTTGGGGTAACACTGCGGCGCGAGTCTCCCAAACCCTAGAACTCCTCGACCGACTCATTTACTCCCCAGAACCTGGCATCTTAGAAACATTTGTGGCCCGCGTCCCCGCCATTTTTCGCGTCGTCCTCATTTCCATCCACGGCTGGGTTGGACAGGAAGATGTCTTAGGAAGAAATGAAACACTTGGTCAAGTTGTCTACGTTCTTGAACAAGCTCGCAGCTTAGAAAACGAACTGCGTGAACAAATCAAACTTGCTGGTCTGGATGTGCTCGGTATGGAGCCACATGTGATTATTCTCACGCGGCTAATCCCTAACTGCGAAGGGACATTTTGCAACCTGCGCTTAGAAAAAGTTCAAGATACTGAAAATGCTTGGATATTGCGCGTTCCTTTTGGTGAATTCAATCCTGAAATTACGAACAATTGGATTTCTAAATTTGAGATTTGGCCTTATTTAGAAAACTTTGCTTTAGATGCAGAAAAAGAATTACTAGCTCAATTCCAAGGTAAACCTAATCTTATTGTTGGCAACTACAGCGACGGTAACTTAGTGGCTTTTCTTTTATCGCGCCGGATGAAAGTTACCCAGTGCAACATTGCCCATTCCTTGGAAAAACCTAAACATCTATTTAGTAATTTATATTGGCAAGATTTAGAAGACCAATATCACTTCTCGGTACAATTTACTGCTGATTTGATTAGCATGAATGCAGCCGAGTTTATCATCACATCATCCTATCAAGAAATTGTCGGTACACCTGACACCATAGGTCAATACGAATCGTACAAATGCTTTACGATGCCACAGCTTTATCATGTGGTTGATGGCATTGATTTGTTTAGTCCTAAATTCAACTTAGTGCCGCCGGGAGTAAATGAAAAGATTTTCTTTCTCTATAGCCAAAAAGAAGACCGAGATATTAAGCTTTGCACACAAATTCACAACCTCCTCTTTACCCGCGAAGACCCCCACATCTTTGGTCATTTAGATAACCTTAACAAGCGACCAATCTTTGCCGTTGCTCCCATCACTTCAATCAAAAATCTCACTGGGTTAGCTGAATGCTTTGGTCAAAGTCAGGCGTTGCAAGAGCGCTGTAACCTAATCCTTTTAAGTAGTAAATTGCATCTACATGAAGCTATAAACTTAGAAGAAGCAGAAGAAATCCAAAAACTCCACAACATTATTGAGCAATATCATCTCAATGGCAAAATTCGCTGGGTGGGGATGCGTATCCCTAGCAGCAACCTCGGCGAAGTCTACCGAGTAGTTGCAGATTCTCAGGGAATTTATGTCCACTTTGCTCTTTTTGAATCCTTCGGTCGGTCTATTTTGGAAGCGATGATTTCTGGCTTGCCAACTTTCGCTACTCAATTTGGCGGGTCTTTAGAAATTATCGAAAACCAAGAGAATGGATTTAATCTTAATCCTACAGACTTAGAAGGAACAGCAAAGAAAATTTTAGCCTTTGTTGACCAATGCAATACTCATCCTGAGCATTGGCACGAAGTCTCAGAATGGATGAGTCAGCGAATTCATAATAGATACAATTGGCATTTACATAGTAATCAATTACTACAGCTTGCTAAAATATTTAGTTTTTGGAACTTTGTTGCTCCAGAAAATAACGAAGCCAGAGATCGCTATATGGAAACTTTATTTCATCTCATTTATAAACCTAGAGCCGAAAAGATTTTGGAAAAGCATAAGGGGGGATGAGGGAGTGGGGAGTGGGGAGTGGGGAGTGGGGAAAGAGCAGGGGGAGCAGGGGAGGCAGGGGGAGCAGGGGAAGCAGGGGGAGTTAGAAGTTAAAGCATTGGCTTAAAGACTCATTCATCCACCTCAGAGACTCATTCATCCACCTCAGAGACTCATTCATCCACCTCAGAGACTCATTCATCCACCTCAGAGACTCATTCATCCACCTCAGAGACTCATTCATCCACCTCAGATACTCATTCATCCACCTCAGATACTCATTCATCCACCTCAGATACTCATTCATCCACCTCAAAGACTCATTCATCCACCTCAGAGACTCATTCATCCACCTCAGAGACTCATTCATCCACCTCAGATACTCAAAATCTCCAATCCAATCCTAATTACGAATTACGAATTACGAATTACGAATTAGTTTCTCCCTACTCCCCAACTTATGCAAACAAAAGCTCGTTCTCGCAATTTTATCTACACAGACTGGATTTTAATCGAAACCCAGTTTGACCCTGAGCAATTGCACTCTAAAGAAACCGTCTTTACAATCGGCAATGGATATCTAGGAACAAAAGGCAGTTTTGAGGAAGGTTATCCTCATGCATTGCCAGCTACTTTTATCCACGGTGTCTACGACGATGTGCCGGTGGTGTACACTGAACTGGCAAATTGCCCTGACTGGTTACCTTTGGTAGTGATTGTGAATGGCGATCGCTTCCGTCTCGATCAAGGTGAGATATTGCGCTATGATCGGCAGCTTGATTTACGCTACGGACTTCTTAGCCGTTACTTGCGTTGGCGCTCTCCTAGTGGAAATACTATAGATATTACCTTTGAACGCTTTGCTAGTTTTGCAGATCAGCATGTGTTGGCGCAACGCTGCCATTTAACGCCAGTAGATTTTGATGGCTTAATCGAAGTTCAGGGAAGTATCAACGGCTATCCAGAAAATCAGGGTTTTAATCACTGGGAAGGACTAGATCAGGGCAAGACTGACCAAGGAATCTGGTTGCAACGCCGCACCCGCCACTCCCGAATTGAACTCGGTATGGGCGCAACTATGAAAATATCAGGCACTGAAGCATCTTTGCAAGTCAGTACCGCGCCTGGTTATCCGACCTTGAGCATGACCTACCTGGCTAAATCACAACAGACCGTAACCGTAGAAAAAATAGTGACAGTTTTTACCTCGCGGGAGACTGAGACACCAGTTTCAGCAGCTACAGAAAAACTCGCGCACCTACCAGACTACGCAACACTACTAAAAGCCAATGAGCAGGCATGGGATGAAATTTGGCAGCAAAGTGACATCCTCATTGAAGGGGATAGCACAGCTGCTTTTGCTGTTCGCTACAATCTATTTCAGCTGCTGATTGCTGGGTCACGCCATGATGACAAAGTGAGCATTCCTGCTAAAACTCTGTCTGGGTTTGGCTATCGCGGCCATATCTTTTGGGATACAGAAATTTTTATGCTGCCCTTTTTTCTGTTTACCCAACCAGCGATCGCCCGAAACTTACTCAGTTACCGTTGGCACACCTTACCAGGAGCTAGACGCAAGGCTGCCCATTATGGATATAAAGGGGCAATGTTTGCCTGGGAAAGTGCTGATACCGGAGATGAAGTAACACCACGTTGGGCACTGGGAAATGATTTTTATGGTGAAGACGTGCGGATTTGGTGCCGTGATCGGGAAATTCATATTAATGCAGATATTCCCTACGCCGCTTGGAACTACTGGCAAGCCACTGGTGATGATGAGTGGATGCAACAGCGCGGCGCAGAGATTATTTTGGATGCCGCTATCTTCTGGGGTAGCCGGGTTGAATTCAATCCTGAGCGCCAACGGTATGAAATTCGGGGAGTGATCGGAGTGGATGAATACCATGAATTCGTTCACAATAACGCCTTTACAAACCGGATGGCGCAATGGCATTTAGAGAAAGCGATCGCAGTTTATGATTGGTTGGTTCAAAAGTTCCCCGAACGAGCTACTGAACTAGAACAGAAACTCAAACTCACTCCACAAGAGCGATTCTCCTGCGGAGACGCTATGCGAACGCACTGGCAAGATATCATCGCCAAAATATTGTTTCTCCATGACCCATTAACAGAGCTAATCGAGCAGTTTGAGGGATTTTTCCAATTGGAAGATATCAACTTAGCAGATTATCAAGGGCGCGATCGCTCCATGCAAGCCATCTTGGGTATTGAGAAAACCAATAAATATCAAGTAATCAAGCAACCAGATATATTGATGCTCCTTTATTTAATGCGGGAATCAGCAGATTTTCCCTACAACGAAAAAGCATTGCAGACAAACTGGGACTACTACGCACCCCGCACAGACATTAGCTATGGTTCGTCCCTTGGCCCAGCAGTTCACGCCATTTTAGCTTCCGATTTGGGCAAATCAACGGAAGCTTACGAAGTGTTTATGCAAGCGTTAATGGTGGATCTTGAAGATAACCGAGGTAACACCAGCGATGGAATCCACGGCGCTACTGCTGGTGGCGTTTGGCAAGCTGTAATTTTTGGATTCGGCGGCATTCAACTAACCGAAAATGGCCCCGTAGCCAATTCCCATCTGCCTGATGGCTGGACGCGCCTAAAGTTTAAACTGCACTGGCAAGGATTATGGCACGACTTTGATCTGCATCAGGGATTGGGCATGGGGCATGGGGCATTGGGCATGGGGCATGGGGCATTGGGCATGGGGCATGGAAACAAGGAGAGAAGGGAACAAGGAGACAAGGGGAAAACGGAGATAACCAATGCCCAATCCCCAATGCCCAATGCCCAATCCCCAATGCCCAATATCAAAGGATTCATCTTCGACCTAGATGGTGTGCTAACAGATACAGCAGAACTTCACTATCAAGGTTGGCAAAAGTTAGCGGATGAAGAGGGTATACCGTTTAATCGGCAAGCTAACGAAGCGCTGCGGGGTGTATCCCGTCGTGCTTCCCTGATGCATATTATTGGAGATAGACCCTATTCGGAAGCACAAATCGAGGAGATGATGGAGCGTAAAAATCGCTACTATGTGGAATTGATCCAAAACATGACATCCAAGGATTTATTACCAGGTGCGATCGCCCTCTTGGATGAACTGCGCCAAGCTGGGATTAAAATCGGTATTGGTTCAGCTAGCAAAAATGCCCGCACAGTGATCGAGCGATTGGGCATTGCTGATAAAGTAGATGCGATCGCAGACGGTTATAGTGTACAACAACCCAAGCCAGCACCCGACCTATTTTTGTACGCAGCCAAGCAGCTAGGACTCGAACCAGCGCAATCTGTAGTTGTAGAAGATGCCGCAGCAGGCGTTGAGGCGGCCCTAGTCGGTGGTATGTGGGCAGTAGGACTCGGCCCAACTGAACGAGTTGGAGCCGCTCATGTTGTTTTGCCCAGCTTAGAAGGGGTCAAATGGGCAGATTTAAGAACTAAATTAAGCAATATTGCCAGAGAAAAGGCTTGCTCTTTCTGAATCTTTACCCCCTTTTTAAGCTACGTGTATACACAAGTCGCCCTCTACCCACATTTTTGTCAGAGTGAAACTGTCACACTCACCGATATCCCGCCCAGAACTGAAGTTCAGCTATGAGACTCGGAATTCATTCCGAGGCGGAATAGAAACGCAGTGCGAGATTTATTAATAAAGATATGGCTGCGGTAAGACTTGTGTGTACACCGTAGCTTTTTAAGAAAGTCGCCGACGGCAAAATCTTATCCGAACCTATTGCGTGCTGCACTATCTGCTTTTTTGGTCAGAATATCCAACTGAATTCTGACGACTGGCGCTTTTATTCTGTTGTAATAACTAATAACTGTTAACCTTCAAAAGCTAAAATCATCTAAGTAGGGAATCTAAAATAAAACGCAAGTTTAGATTCCAAATTAGGAGTTAGAGCGTGAATTTGGACGGATTAGCCTTACAGATACAGAATATGCGTAAGTGCGTCGCCCTTTTGCAACGCCAGAGTGAACAGCAAAATACACAAATTGTCAAAAACTTAACTACCTTCTTCCCTAATTTCGCTTACGCTCAATCTTGGTCAGAAGGTGTTGCGTTTTTGACCCACGATTCATCTCACCGCCAAATCAGAGATTGTGGCGGGAGTCTTCTCGTGGAGCTAGATAAATAATCAATCACTTTTATTTATTGAATTAAAAATAAAATATAATTGTTTCTATCCTAAAAGGTCTTTAAACTAAAGTTAGCCGGTCAATAATAAGTTGATTGTAAAGTTTTTCTTAACAGTAGCTTAGGAAAACCAATTCAAATACTTTGTATATTTAAGTGTGAGTTTAAAATATTACGCCTGTGGTTATCTCTAACAAATCAGAATACGCACTTCTAGCCCTGTTAGAGTTGGCAACCTGCTACCCTAACGGTGAAGCCCTGCAAATTCGAGAGATAGCGGCATTGCAAGACATACCGAACCGCTATTTGGAACAACTCCTAGCCACATTAAGGCGTGGAGGTTTAATTAAAAGTATACGCGGAGCCAAAGGTGGCTATGTTCTGGCACGAGATCCCGGAAAGATTACAGTGTTAGATGCTTTTAGCTGCATGGAAGGGTCAGATATTGTTGTCTCTGATTCTGAGCCAACTCCAAACACAGTAGAAGGTGAGCTAATTCAGGAAGTCTGGCAGGAAGCCCGTCAGGCTGCTAACTCAGTTTTAGAAAAATATACACTCCAAGACCTTTGCGAACGAAGATCAATGCGAAAGCAGAAGGAACTCATGTATTACATTTAGAAAGGATGAAGTAGGAAAATTTTCATCCTTAGTATGAAACTAATAACCTGTGAGGCTGTTATATGCCTGAAGTAAATTCTCAACAGCCTATAAATAGTGCCGCTACTCTTGTGGAGAGTTATGCAGCAGGAAAACGGGACTTTAGTAAAGCGGAACTGGGTAATGCTGATTTGCAAGGCATTAACTTGAAAGGTTCTGACCTTAGTTATGCTGACTTGAGTGAAGCTAACCTGAGTGGCGCAAATTTGAGGGGAACTGATCTGAGTTTTGCCGATCTGGGTCAAGCTAATCTGAAAGATAGCGATCTGAGGGGAGCATTGTTGATGTCAGCGAATCTTCGCCAAGCCGATCTCAAAGGAACGAAGCTGGAAAAAGCAGACTACGATCGCAGCACCCATTTTCCCCAAAATTTCGACCCAGTGAAAGCGGGTATGCAGATAAAAATAATTCGTAATTCGTAATTCGTAATTCGTAATGACGCTTCTACGTAGATAACGTAATTAAGTTTTGTAACGGGTATTTATACTAAGGATTTCGGGCAACGCATAATTAATTATCATCAAATGTCTATTGTACTTGCCTTAAGATAGAAGATTTTTCTGCCAAAAGATGTTGTATTTTGGTAAGAAAGCCTATCTATGAGGTTGACAATGGAGGCGAAAAGTGAAACCCTTAACCGACGCGCACCGCTAATTACTGCTGGAATTTTTCTTGGTGTGGGTCTTGGAGGCTTTATTGATGGAATTTTACTGCATCAGATCCTCCAGTGGCATCACATGCTCAGTAATATTCGACCTCTGAACAACACGGCGAATATAGATTTGAACATGGTATGGGATGGGTTATTTCATACCTTGGATTGGGTATTCACCGTGGTGGGACTTGTGTTGCTATGGCGTGCCGGAGGGCGTGAAGATGTTCCTTGGTCATCACAGACCTTTATTGGGTCAATATTGATTGGTACTGGATTGTTTGACTTCGTTGAAGGTTTAATTGACCATCAAATTCTCGGTATCCATCATGTAAAACCAGGCCCAAATGAGTTAGCTTGGGATTTAGGATTTCTTGCATTCGGTGCGCTACTTATTGTCATCGGCTGGATAATACTAAAAAAGTCAACAGTCATTAGTCATTAGTCATTAGTCATTAGTCATTAGTCATTAGTCATTGGGCATGGGGCATGGGTCAATAATCAATAGTTCTGCTCCCCCTGCTCCCCCTGCTCCCCCTGCCTCCCCACTCCCCACTCCCCCCTATGACAGATACTTTTGAAAAAACTAGCTGGAGTTGGCAGCTTTCTCAATTTCAACAACAAGCGGGAGAATGGTGGGAATACCAGTTTTACCGCTTTGAACGCGCAATGCCCGAATTTCCTAGTGGATGGTCAATTAGCCCAAGGCTTGGTGAATTGCTAAAATTCCTGTTTTGGCTGGTACTAGGTTTATTTATCGCTTGCGTGGGTTGGCGATTATGGCGAGAATTCAGTCCTTATATATATTCTTGGCTGAATAGAAGTGGTAATCTCACTGATTTTGGCGTAAAAACTCACTCTAGTGAGTCATCCATAGCCCTTCTGTTGGAGCGATCGCAACAATTTTACCGTCAAGGAAACTACCGTGAAGCTTGCCGTTGTCTCTATTTAGCAATGTTGCAGCAGTTGCATCAAAACGCGATCGCACCCCACAAACTCAGTCGCACTGATGGAGAATATCTGCAATTGCTGCGATCGTCTGTGACTCCTATACAGCCTTATGAGACTTTAATTACCACTCACGAGCAATTATATTTTGGTAATGCCGAGATTTTGCCAGACAATTATGAGCAGTGTCGGCAAGCTTATCGGGAAATCTCCCCAGATTGAAGAGAAGGAAGAAATTCCTAACTCAACTGTACTGTGCAATGGTCGGCAGTTTTACCCAATACTATAAAAAAATAGAGCAGTTGCACTGTAATACAACTGCTCTAAAAACTACCAAGGTAGATATTTACTACCTATCCACAGACCCCATGATTACGTCAACACTGCCGAGAATCACCACAATATCTGCAACTTTCATGCCCCGCAGTAAATGTGGGACAATCTGAAGGTTGTTAAAATCTGCTGCGCGAATCTTCCAACGTGCAGGGAAGACGTTATCATCGCCAACCAAATAAATTCCCAATTCACCTTTGCCACTTTCTACACGAGAGTAGATTTCACCCTTGGGAATCTTGAAAGTGGGGGAAACTTTTTTGCCGATGAATTGGTAATCGAATGCGTCCCACTCGGATTTTTTACCTGCGGCTAAACGCTTGGCTTCCAGATTTTCGTAAGGGCCGCCAGGAAGTCCTTTAATTGCTTGGCGAATAATCTTCACAGATTCGCGCATTTCCCGCATCCGCACCACGTAACGGGCAAAGCAATCACCGGCGGTTTCCCACTGTACATCCCAGTCGAAATCGTCGTAACATTCGTAATGGTCAACTTTTCGTAAATCCCATTGCACACCAGATGCGCGTAACATTGGGCCAGAAAGTCCCCAGTTAATTGCTTCTTCACGGGTGATAGTACCAATACCCTCAACACGTCGCCGGAAGATGGGGTTATCGGTTACTAAGCGTTCGTACTCATCAACTTTGGGCAATAGGTAGTCGCAGAATTCTAGACACTTATCTACCCAACCGTAAGGCAAATCGGCTGCTACTCCACCAACGCGGAAGTAGTTGTTATTCACCATCCGATAACCTGTGGCGGCTTCCCACAAATCATAAATCATCTCCCGTTCCCGGAACTGGTAGAAGAAGGGAGTTTGTGCGCCTACGTCAGCGAGGAAGGGGCCAAACCACAGCAAGTGGTTAGCGATGCGGTTCAACTCCAGCATGATGACGCGGATGTAGCTAGCACGTTTGGGGACAGCAACACCTGCAAGCTTTTCTGGGGCGTTGACAGTGACGGCTTCGTTGAACATTCCCGCCGCGTAGTCCCAGCGACTAACGTAAGGGACGTACATTACATTAGTACGGTTCTCAGCGATTTTTTCCATTCCCCGGTGCAAATAGCCGATAACCGGTTCACAGTCAACAACATCCTCGCCATCCAGAGTCATGATTAGCCGCAGAACCCCGTGCATTGAGGGGTGGTGTGGCCCCATGTTTAGCACCATTGGTTCAGTGCGGGTTTCTAGTCTGGTCATAGATTTCGTGTTCTCCGTTCGTGAAAATTTTGAATTGAATCGCCCAGATGCCAACCAGACCCGATTTATCTAGTTTGCCAAAATGAGGTTTGTAGGGGCAATCTATATAATTAGGACTCTACAGGGTTATGTTGGAGAGAGGATAGCAGCAAAGGAGTTGTAATTGATGTTTCATTTCGTTGCACCTCTTCAATTATTATAGGGAAGCTTGATATGCAAGGGATTGAGGCACAGGTTTTTTTCATGTAATCTCTTTTTGCACTTAAAATTCTGATGTTATTAAATCCTGTTCAATCTTGTATAAGTTAGTGTCTAAGCAGAATGGTACGTATTATAAAACTTTAAACAAAACATAGTCATATCTAATCGGATATAGTCTTTTCGTCAGGTTTAGGCAGTTGTGCAATCCATGCCCTAACTACATCAGAATTTGACACTCCCCTTTTATCAGCTTCTTGTTGCAACTGTAATAATTCATATTCTGTTACTCTTACAACTAACCTTTTATCTCTCATTGTGTATTACCATTTGGTTACACACTATCTTATAACACAATGCAGTTAGTCGAGCAGCGCATTATCAAAAAAAGCAATCCGGCTTGGGGGCAGATAGATGCAATGTCATTCGCTGCTAAAAACCTGTGGAATGTTGCTAACTTTCTCCTTCGTCAATCATTCATTTACGGGCATAGTGTGCCGTCTTACAACTCAATGGACAAGTTAATGCAGCCAAGTTTGGAGTACAAAGCACTACCATCTAAGGTTGCACAGCAAGTCTTGAGATTATTGGGCAAATCATGGGAAGGTTATTTCGCTGCGATCGCCCAATATAAATTAGATAAGAGTAGGTTTACAGGTAGACCAAAAATACCGGGATATAAAGCTTATGATGGGCGATGTGTTTTAATTTTTAGTGAGCAATCTACATCAAAAAAGGTATTTAAAAAGTCAGGGCAAATTAAACTCACCAGTATTGACTACAATTTTGACACGCAGATAAAGCAGTCAGATTATTGTCAGTCCCGGATTGTGCCAAAAATTGACCACTATGTTTTAGAAATAGTTTATGAGGTTAGCGACCATGAATTGAGTGAGGCAGCCCCCGTCTTGGCAGTTCCCGTCGATGGGGGACTGCCGAACCCGGAGGGTCAGAGTACAGAACGCATTGCAGCAATTGACTTCGGGATTGATAATTTGATGGCGGTAACATCAAACGTGCCAGGATTTAAACCTGTTCTCGTTAACGGTCGTCCACTCAAAAGCATGAATCAATTCTTCTCTTCAAAACGTGCTACATTGCAACGCCGCAGTGGGGTTAGGACATCCAGAAGGATTAAACACCTGACCACTAAGCGTAACTTCAAAGTCAGAAATTATTTACACCGTGCATCTAATTATGTGATTCAACTACTCATGGAGTTAGGAGTTACAAAATTAGTCGTTGGTCAAAATTATGACTGGAAGCGCAGCGTTAATATCGGCAAGATAAATAATCAAGCCTTCGTGTCGATACCTCACGGACAGTTGATTGATATGCTCACCTATAAAGGCAACAGAGTAGGGATTGATATTATTGTTCGGGAAGAATCCTACACCAGCCAATCCAGCTTTCTTGATGGTGATTTTATCCCTGACTATGGCAGTAAGCCACATGACTGGAAGCCATCAGGTAAGCGGATATGCAGAGGGTTGTACCGGACTAAATCTGGACGACTCTGCAATGCTGATATTAACGGCAGCTACAACATACTTACAAAAGAATTCCCCAATGCCTTTGGGACAGGGGATAGAGAGGTCTTAGTTGACCCAATTCGGGTAAATCTAAATGGTTTTATAGCCAAAAGCTTGACCCCATTTTAGATGCCTTAAAAGTTCTGTGAAGGAATGGTAATTTCTAAAAAGCCATGTCTGACTATATTTGACTATACAGAACTGAACTATACAGCCAACAGCTATTTAGATTTTTGAAGAAGAATTCAGAAGTCAGAATACAGGAGTCAATTTATTTATCAAAAATAAAATTAAAGATGAAATCAGATTCACAAACACCGCTAGATTTACAAGAACTGGCTTTCTCCCATATTTCCGTTTTGGGTCGGGAGGTAATTGAGGGTTTGGCGGTGCGTCCAGGCGGGCATTATTTAGATGTGACGGTAGGCTCAGGTGGTCACAGTCGCCTGATCTTAGAAGCTGCGGCGGATGTGCGGGTAACAGCAGTTGACCAAGATGAAGATGCTT
The DNA here is from genome assembly GCF_020829495.1 of Nostoc favosum CHAB5714. Lineage (GTDB taxonomy): Bacteria > Cyanobacteriota > Cyanobacteriia > Cyanobacteriales > Nostocaceae > Nostoc > Nostoc favosum. Next base: position 14,501 of record NZ_JAIVFQ010000071.1, read on the forward strand.
TAGCCGCCGCGCAAAAGAATTTAGGTGAATATAGCGATCGCATACAATTTATTTATAGCAATTTTGCTGACTACGAGTTTCCCCCTAACACTTTCGATGGTATTTTAGCCGATTTGGGGGTGAGTTCTTACCATCTAGATCAAGCAGAACGAGGTTTCAGCTTTCGCCAAGCTGCAAATTTGGATATGCGAATGGATCGAGGGCGATCGCTAACTGCTGCTGATGTGATTAATAATTGGGATGAAGCAGAATTAGCAGATATTTTCTTTAAATACGGTGAGGAGAGATTATCGCGGCGCATTGCTCGTCGTATTGTAGAACGGCGACCGTTGCACACGACTACAGAATTGGCTGATGCGATCGCTTCTTCAGTTCCCCCCAAATACCGTTATGGGAGAATTCACCCCGCTACCCGTGTTTTTCAAGCTCTGCGAATTGTCGTCAATGATGAGTTAAAATCCCTAGAAACCTTTTTGGATAAAGCACCAAATGCCCTTGTCCCTGGTGGCAGAATTGCAATTATCAGTTTTCACAGCCTGGAAGACCGCCCAGTGAAACATGGTTTAAGAAATTCACCTTTATTAAAGGTCTTGACAAAAAAACCGATTATTGCTCAAGAAGAGGAAATTGGGAAAAATCCGCGATCGCGATCGGCCAAGTTGAGGATAGCAGAGAAAAAGCAGGAGTAATATCAACCTGCGATAGTCTTACGGCAAAGGCTTTGGCATTCCTTAATTGCAGTATGAATTACTCTGGTACCTTTTTCAAAATGCTGAGGCTCATAGCCAAAGTCCACTCAAGTGGACTCAAAGCCTTGCTCAGTATTCTTTTAGAAGGCTTCAGCTATGAAACCCATAAATTCATTCTGAAGCGGTTGTTGGGAGTAGGGCAATATCTCAGTAAGTCTACTTATGCGCTTTTTGGCAAGTTTTTTGTGATATATGTTTAGACATTAGCCGTAAATTTGTGGGCGTACTTATGTACTATATTTGTAAAACATATATTGCGTAACACAGAGAAAATCAAAAAATGAGCATAATAATCCAATCTTTTCCCTTCTACAACAGGTATGTAGGTGTTAAGCACGACGTGCGGATATATTCTGATGAAAAGGGTGGGAATAGCAAAATAGTATTAGAAGATGTTGTATTAATACTGTTAGCGCAACCAAGAAAACCAGCCGATACCAATGAAGCGATCGCTATTACAAAAGAAAAGATTGAACTAGCCAGTATAACACCAACTGATTTTGACGGCTTGCACTTAGCTACAGTAGATCAAATGGAAGAATTCTACATCTGCTGTGATGAACTTGGAGACTATGGAAAACCTACTGTTTATGAGCGCTTTGGCAAATGGTGGGTAGATATTCTTCGTGAGTTGATGGAAAAACGTTTAGCTCATATTGGCCGTTTAGTAAGTAGAGTGCCAGTGTGGGAGAAAGACTTAGATAAAACTCGAAGAATTTTTGGAGAGGAGGCCAAGAAAGAAATTGCTCTCAGAACATGGTTAGAGATGTATTACAAACTAAGTGTTGATTGGATGGTCACAATTATTACTTTTAAAACAAGAAATAAAATGTCTCACCTTTATAGAGGAACTACTGGAGAGGTTCCAAATAACATCAACTCTAGTAATGAAAATGACCGAAGGGGAAACAACGTTTACACTCCTGAGACTTTGGTATTAATCGCACCGGAAGTAGAAAACCTGTTAGACAATCCCAAAAAATTACTGGAAGATGCTGCTGAAAATATTAAAAAATCCGATAAATTAAAAGAAGAAAGAAACCAAGTGAAAACATTGAGATTGGAAGGAAAGTCAGATGACGAAATTATCGAGCAGATATGGAAAGTAACCCCACAATCAAATCTGGCAGAAGCAGAGGAAGAGGGTGAATATAGAAATTACCAATACGAGTTATTAAAAGTTTTTGTGGAATTTATTAAAAAGTAAATATGTTATTACAAGAAAAAGTTATTGGTTTGTTAGAGTCACGACAGTTAAAACCTGAGAAACGAAGAATAGGAGGTAAATTAGACCTAGTAGTAAAACTAAATGATAATTATACTTTCACTATTCGAGAGCATAAAATAAAGCCTGGATACCTATACGCTAATCTTAAAAATGGAGATGTGTTGACGGAATGGGTTGAACTCGATGAAGTGTCTTTACCTCTTGCTATTGATTACGTATACAGTTTTGCTAAACCAAATATAAAACCGAGTTTGCTGAGTAAACGAACTGTATTTTGGTGTACAAGTATTATCTGTTTTCTTGTTTTAACAGGTATGTCTGTTTATCTTATTGCGAAAAAGACAAGTACCTGTAATTGTCAACAATCTACTTCATCCTTAAAATAACTATTTCTTTAGATTAGGACTAAAAATCTTTAATTAGGAATCGCAGCAATTAATTTTTGCGTGTATTCCTCTTGGGGTTCACAGTTTGACTAAAAGTTGTTTGAGGCGAGTGCTGTCGTTAATCACTATGAGATGTTCAAGATGATTTTATACTTGTATATTGAAAATTTGTACTTAGAATTACTTTTGGGAAATGATATTGACTTCGCTCAAACAACGATCTGTTAATCTAGCGTTGTTGGTGAATTAAAAAATACTAGATGGAAATTAGTAATCTGTTTACAGCAGGTGGCATAGTCATGTGGCCTCTGCTAGCGTTCTCTTTGTTAGGGGTGGCGCTGATTATCGAACGGATCATCTTTTGGGTAAGGATAAATAATCGGCAAAACAAGGTAGTGCGAGAGGTGCTACAGCTTTATCGCCTTGATAATGTAGTTAGTGCTTTAGATAAATTGCAGAAAAATGCTGATTTACCCATTGCTCGGATTTTTTTAGCAGCTTTAGAATTGGAAGAGCCGACACCAGAAGAATTTCGTTTGGCATTAGAAAGTGAAGCCCAAGCCGAAATCCCCTTACTCAAGCGCTCCCAAAATATTTTTGAGACAATTATTGGTCTTGCGCCCCTATTGGGACTTCTCGGCACTGTTTTAGGATTAATTAACTCCTTTGCCTCTCTAAATATCGGAGATGTGGGAGGTACTAAAACAACAGGTGTAACATCTGGAATTAGTGAAGCTTTAGTATCCACCGCATCAGGGTTAGTAGTGGCAATCTTTACACTTTTATTTGCCAATACCTTCCGGGGACTCTACCAGCGCCAGATTGCCTGGATTCAAGAATATGGTGGACAGTTAGAATTACTCTACCGCCGTCGCTACGAAAAAGGAGATAACAATTTAAAATTCAAAATAAATCCAATATAGTTCGACTGAGACATTCGGCGATCGCTCAGTCAAGTCGCGCTCATGCCAAAGTTCAAAATCGGCAATCCAAAATCCAAAATTGATTGGCTCTAATAATATTCTAAAATGACGAATAGCTTTTTTCGCTACAGTTTTCGAGGAAATATTCCATGACTATTTGGGTAAATGAGCAAATTGATCCGTCTGGGATGATTCATGCCTGTATTGCTACTTGTAATGAATCTCAAGCCAAAGATTGTCATGATTCATTTGAGAATAATTTGACCAAGACGCAAAAGGCAGCAGGTTGGGTAGCGCGATTGCGGACAGTCGATTCTTGGGATGATGTGCCGGTGAATTCTTTAAAACTCAATTAATTGGGTGCTATGGAAAGTAGGCTGCATAGCTTCAGCATCTCCAAAGAGACATGATTACCTTTGTTTTTTCTGCTTGGCTTTGGTGAAACTCCAACGTGCTTTGCTTCACCAGACGGCTGTTTAATCCAGGTTTGTTGACAGTTAGACCATTTTGGTTTGAGCTGCAAATCGTTTGAGATAGTGGTCATTTTTTGAGATTTTGCTCAAACAGATTTCAGGAGCGTAGGCGTAGCCTGCACTTCGACAAAGCTCAGTGACCACCGTAGGCATCGCTTGTCTACCACACGCTGCACCTATGCCAATGCTGACAGCGATCGCAACAAATCCCATGAGAACAGGTTAATAAAGGATAAAATTCGGATTAAAATTCTCCAATTGTTAGCAATTGCTTCCAAAAAAAGTAAAATTTTATAATAAATTGATGATTTTTCTGAACTTTTAAGAGCTATCATCTATACCGGAGATTAAATTAAAAAACTTGCCAAAACCGAATCAATTTAGTGAACTATCCCAAGGTTTACACTTCGGAGCAAGCCTGTCCTATTAATTTAGTTGGCGAAACGGGACAAGCGGTTCAAATTTCAATTCATGCTCCCAGTCAATATATCTGTGCCAACTGCGAACGGATATTACCAGATTGGAAACGGCAGCCGTTTTTACGAGTAGTGATTGTCTTACAGCAATCGCGTTATGAATTAGTTAAAAAGACAGCAGAAGTAGAGATAGAGAAAGAACGCTTGCGAGAAAGGTTTATGAGATTTGGCTGCGATTTGGCATTTAATCTGCGCGATCGCGGCTATTTAACAGACCTGATTGACCCTCGTACAGGCTATCCTTTACTGTCCCATCCTGGAGCAATTCCCCACGATGACACAGCAGTTGTCAAAGCTTTGCTTAACTATCCAGTGATTAAAAATCAATGCCGTGTGCTAGTGCATCCCGATTGGGGTGCAGCAGTTTATCCTAGCGTCTTGATATCAGAAGCTCCGCCAATTGTGATCGAATGGGTTACAAAAGGTATAGCATCCATGCATGGGTGGAAAGAAATTGATTATTAGTCATTAGTCATTGGTCATTTGTCATTGGTCATTTGTCATTTGTCATTGGGCATTGGGCACTTGTACTGAGCGAAGTCGAAGTATTGGGCATTGGTTATTTCTTCCTCATCCCTTCATATATATTGGAAATGAGGAGAATAAAAAACAAGCATTATAGAATCTGTGTCTTTAGACAACTTATTTCAAGAAGCTAGGACAGTCGAAGCCTCTAATAGTGCGGCTTACTACTTCCCTCTGATGAGTGGACGCTACGAAGTCAAGCCGGGGATGATGGCTTTTGGTTCCTGTTTTGGCAACACTCAAGCTGATCAGCAGGTATTTCAAATTGATGATAATTTTGCCCACTACCGTCAGGCTAAACTTTTAGCTCGTGGGGAACGGTTGAGCAAGTACTACCAAACCTGCAATTATTCTAAAGCTGTGGCAGGTGCGATCGCTCGTTTAATGATTAATCGCCTCACTCAAGAACACCCACAGCACTTTTACTGCCAAAAGTCAATAAATAACACTCTGAAATTCCACAGCCAACTTACCAAAGAAACCCTCTATTTAGATGCAGAATTGCAGTTACAGCAAGTTGAGGGTAGTTCAGTTGTTCCAGCTTACGCCTCTACCCTTGATGCTTTAGCAGGACAGGTACAAGAAGACCTGACAATTATCTGTCGGTCTGCTGATGGTACTAACTGGCTGAGTGCAGTTCATCTCTGCTATCCCAATCACTGGTCAGCCCAGGATAAAATTGGCAAGGACTTTGCTACGATACATGCACCTGTCGCTGGTATGGAAAAAATTAATCGGCGAGGGGATGCGATCGCTCATACAATGATTACCCACAAACCGATGGTGCGCTTTGCTTGGGGTTTGAGTACGGACACCCGCCTTAACCACCATCCCGAACCACCGCCTGGTGTGTCAGTTGAACAATGGCAAGGTAGAAACTTTGATCCGCAGCATCCCAGACTTTATCTGCGAATTGAGCGCCAAGTGATTTGGGGGCTACCAGAGTATGAAGCGGCACTGTTTACTATTCGTACTTACTTTAGAGATTGTAGTGTAGTGAGAAAAGACCTAGTATTACGGTCTAAGCTGCGTGAGGCAATCGAATCTATGACACCGGAATCTCTAGTTTATAAAGGCTTGGCAGAGAGCAAAGCCAATATTTTGCAGTGGCTGAGTTTGTCTACAGGAATTATCTGAGATATGCCGTCAACTATTTTTCGGTCGTCGCAATTTCTGAGAACCAATTGGGCCAAGAATTTGGTTAAGGCTACGCAATTGCTCTGCTGTACCCATACCAATTAACCGATCTCCTGGCATTAAAACCGTATCGCCAGTGGGGCCACCGATTAAAGTCCCATCAACGCGGCGAATTGCCAGAACTAATGCCCCAGATTGCGATCGCAATCTCGCTTTTTGCAAAGTCTGACCCACAAAGGGACAAAAAGCTGGGTCGAGTAAAAATTCTTCCATATACAACTGACGGTCTGCACCTGTCAAAATCCCGTCTACAAAGTCCAACACTTGGGGTCTGAGAGCCGCAGCAGCCATGCGCTTCCCACCAGTAATATAGGGGGATATCACTTCATCTGCACCACCGCGTCGTAACTTCTGCAAAGCTTCTTCTGTACTTGCCCGTGCGATCACCCGAATTCCTGTATTCAGTGTTTTGGCTGATAAAACAATATATAAATTTTCGGCATCTGAAGGAAGGGCTGCAACGATACACATCGCCCGTTCAATACCAACTTTCAGAAGTGTATCATCTAGGGTAGCGTCACCTTGATATGCTGTGTAACCTTCAGCCTGCGCCCTTTGTACAGATTCCATCTCCGAATCAATCACCACAAAAGGTACGGCTTCTGCCCGAAATTCCTTCGCAATTTGACGACCAGTCCGGCTAAATCCACAAATGATGTAGTGTTCCGTTAGGGATTCCATTAACCGCCTCTGTTGCTGTAGCCGAATTCCTTCTTGAAAGTAGCCTTGAATGATCGCTTCTGTAAATCTGTTGACAATGTAACCGATATTGACTACACCCAACAAAATCAGGGCAATTGTAAACAATCGTCCTCGGCTACCCAGTGGATGCGTCTCTCCATATCCCACAGTCGCTAAAGTGATCACTGTCATGTAAGCTGCATCTTCCCATGACCAGCCCTCTACTAACGAGTACCACAAAGTGCCAATGAAGAAAACACCGCCAAGAGCGATCGCCCCAGCCATTAACTCTTTTTGGATACGTTGATATTTTTGCTCAAGTGTTGAGAATGACGTAAAAATAGTACTTTTAACCTACTTTTTCTAGTTTTCTGCTAATTTTTTAGCATTTGTCCTTTATGGATGGTGCGTTACGCTCTGCTAACACACCCTACGTTAATTTATATTTGTTTACATACATTGAAATTTTCTTGCCGACTTACTTACTTTCCTTTTTTCTTGTCTAGTGCTTCCTGGATAGCGCGTCTACAGAATTCTGGGGGGTCTTCTTGTGCTTTCACCTCTTCCTTCATATCCTTAGTAACCCGGAAACTTAAATTATCAGTTAATTTATCTTCTCTATTTGATGGGGCTGGTTCTAAATTTTGTGGATTACCTTTGGGATTGGGCATTGTTGAGATATATGAATAACGCTTGATTAGAATGTATACATTGCAATAGATTTTTATATCGGTAGGTATCATCAGGGGAAAAGTTGTTACCTACCGATACCACTTTTACCAAGAGGTAATTCTATTTTATGTTCACGCGTTCCGAGTTAGAAATCAAAACCATCCCAGAATTACGCGACTTATGCCGTCGATACGGTATTAAGCCTACAGGGAGTGCAGCATACAAAGTCAGCTACATGACTTCTCTGATGGCATTTCCTCAGCTTGCACTCCAGCAGGTGAGAGAAGGAAGGGGATTAAAATCTCCTGGATTTAGCGTCATTCAATTTTTTGAAGGGGTGATAGATGAAATAAATTCACCCACAGATGAGCAAGCAGCACTGATCAAAATAACCTTGGAAGGTAGGAGGATGGCTTACCCCGACCGCTTTGACCAAGAGAACTTGCTGAATTTGCACAAAGCTAAGATGCACCTTGAGATAACTGTTGGCTTGCTGAGTTAATAGCGATCGACTAGATCCCCCAATACAGTTCAGTTAAGCCTAAAACTCAACTTTTACGTAGGTTGGGTTGAGGAACGAAACCCAACACTTCCGTGAGTTTGTTGGGTTTCACTTCCCTACGGGACGCTGTTCGCGTTCGTTCTACCCAACCTACAATTTTCTTGACCCAAGCGTATTGCAAGATCCCCGACTTCTTTAACAAGTCGGGGATCTGTGACTTTCAATTTCTCAAGTGTTGAGTACAAAGTTTTTTTTCACCACCGCCATGCCTTTGAGGTTATATAAGCGTTAGCCTAAGAAGTACGAGTTGTGCTAAATAAAAAGTATTTTTTAGGGATTTCTAGGAAACTAGTAAATAACTATATGATGAAAAACTCTCAGGAGGAGCGGTAGTGAGCCTACAAACTCTCGTTGAACAAGCCACCATCCCCCCAGATTCAGGGTCTGTAGCATCTAATCCCTTTGATACAGATAGCTTTAATGAAGCTGTCATGTCTACCTACGCCCGGTTTCCCTTAGCCCTAGAACGGGGTGCTGGATGCCGGGTTTGGGATACACAGGGGCGAGAATATCTGGACTTTGTAGCGGGAATTGCCACTTGTACTTTGGGACACGCCCACCCAGTTATGGTAGAAGCGGTGACACGCCAAATCCAGAAGCTGCACCATGTCTCTAATTTGTACTATATTCCTGAGCAAGGTGAATTGGCAAAATGGCTCGTTGATCATTCCTGTGCCGATCGCGTATTTTTCTGCAACTCTGGTGCTGAAGCTAACGAAGCCGCAATCAAACTGGCGCGGAAATATGCCCACACAGTATTAGAAATTGAAAAACCGATTATTTTAACCGCCAATGCCAGTTTCCACGGACGGACTTTGGCAACGATTACCGCTACAGCACAACCCAAGTATCAAAAATATTTTGATCCCTTGGTTCCTGGTTTCCACTACGTAAATTACAACGATATTAACGCTGTGGAAGTGGCGATTAGCGAGTTGGATGAAGGCGATTATCGGGTAGCGGCGATTCTGATTGAGCCATTGCAGGGAGAAGGCGGTGTGCGTCCCGGAGATATTGCCTATTTCAAAAAGCTCCGGCAGATTTGCGATGAAACTGGCGTTTTGTTGATTTTCGATGAAGTGCAAGTTGGTATGGGACGCAGTGGCAAATTATGGGCTTACGAACATCTCGGCGTTGAACCGGATATTTTCACCAGTGCCAAAGGCTTAGGTGGCGGTATTCCCATCGGCGCAATGATGAGCAAGAAATTCTGTGATGTTTTTCAACCAGGGGAACACGCCAGCACCTTTGGCGGAAATCCTTTTGTGTGTGGTGTAGCACTCAGTGTTTGCCAGACATTGGAACGGGAAAATATTTTGCAGAATGTGCAAGACAGAGGTGAACAATTGCGATCAGGATTGAGGGCGATCGCAGCGAAATATCCTCAGCAGGTTGGCGAAATCCGGGGTTGGGGTTTAATCAACGGTTTGGAGTTGCGAGCCGACATTCAACTAACCGCAGCAGATATTGTCAATTCTGCCATCAACGAGGGTGTATTACTCGTACCAGCCGGGCCAAAAGTAGTCCGATTTGTGCCACCGCTAATTGTCACAGAGGCGGAAGTCAACACTGCTTTAGAAGCTGTGGATCGAGCGATGTCTAACGACAAGCCGTAGAACGTCTACGCAACTCTCACAGCTTAGGTAATCAAAAAGCGAGGATAAGTCTTTGTGCCTATCTCTCGCTTTTTCTGACTGTTATCGAACAGAATAAAGGCGTCAGTCGTCAGAATACAGGAAAGGTATTCTGTTTGACTGGTGGATGAATAATCGGCGTTGTTACATTACAGTTTGAAGTATATTTATTGCCTCAAACTATAGAAAAACTGAACATATTATTTGTAAATTTATAAAGTTGAATTTTATCTGGTGCAAATTAGAAAAGCGAATTTCTTAATAATTTTTTCCAATTCACTGAAGAGGTTGACTAGTATTGTGTTCCGTTAAAATTGAATTGCTGCTATAAATACAAGAATGTATTTAAATAAGGTCTAATAATTTACTATATAAATCCGGCAGCATTTACTTAGTCGTAATTTTAAAACCGTGCAAATTCATCCTCACTCCGAATTTCACCATAGCCGCGATCGCCGTCAACAGGGTTTGCAAAATTTGCTCGATCGCCTTGTTAAAACAATGCAGCGTGATGAGTTAGTTCGGCAAACAACCAATCAACTCAGAGAATCGCTTCAGGTTGATCGGGTGGTGTTGTATTATTTTTACAGTCATTGGCAAGGACAGGTGACTTTTGAATCTTTGAGTTCTAAAGAATTCTCAATACTTGGTTCTACTGGCCCAGATGATTGTTTTAACAACGAGTATGCTGCTTTATACTTAGCAGGACGGATAAAAGCGATCGCTGATATTGAATTAGAGCCAATCCAGCCTTGTCACCGAGATTTTCTCCGCAATATGCAGGTTCGCGCCAACTTGGTTGTACCAATTGTCATACCTAGAGGATTATGGGGATTACTAGTAGCACATCACTGTCAAGAGCCTCATTATTGGTCGCCATCAGATATAGAAATGATGAAAACAGGGGCACAAACTCTAGCAACAGATCGTAATATTTTGGAGAGTTAAGTCAGAATAATTCGTAATTACAAGATACTCGGTGACTCGCTAACGCTGCGCTATCAGTCTGAGCTAAGAACTCTCTACCGTCTTGTTGACCACTAAATTAATAAATTTAGTGGACTTCTCTGTGACTGTTTTTTAATTACGAATTACGAATTACGAATTAGTAATTATTTAGTCACTGTGTATTCAAATCGCATACAGTAAAGTAGCAAACATCCTTGCCAGCACTGATTTTTCTAGATAAGGAGAAAAAACTGTGAAATTTGGTTACACGGTCATTTGGGTAGACGATGTAGTTAAGACCGTTGAGTTTTACGAAAAAGCCTTTGGTCTGGTTCGTCGCACTCTCTTGGATAAAGGGCAATCTATCTGGGCGGAAATCGAAACCGGAAACACCACACTAGCTTTCTCCTCTACTAGCGAAGCACAGAAGTTATTTCCTGGTGGCTGCCATCCCAACGACGCTACACAACCACCGCCATTAATCCAGATATCATTTATTACTCCTGATGTTGGCAGCGCTTACATGAGAGCAATAGGAGCAGGCGCAAAAACACTAGATGCCCCTAAAACCCAGCCTGGGGGACAAACAATTGCTCGTGTCCGCGATCCCAATGGCGTGCTGGTGTCGTTGGTGAGTGCCTAAGTAGCAAATTGCCTTGGACGCGATTAATTGGGCTGAGGATTGCGATCGCATGGAACTGCAAACTTCCCAAGTTTTGTCTGTCAATAAATGCCAGCGTTTATGCCACAGTGGTCGATATTATGGGGTTTATAGACCGTTAGGGAAATTATGAATTATGAATTTTGTATTGCATCATTCATAATTCATGTATTTTCTCAACACCTTAATCTCAAACCTCAAATTTTATGGATTCAAATCCAGCATTGTGTGCAGCGATCGCAAATCACATTACCACTACTCCCCAACAGAGAATTACTTTCGCCCAATTCATGGAGATGGCATTATACCACCCTGAATACGGCTACTATTCCAGCGATGCAGTCAAAATTGGCTTTCAGGGTGGTGATTTTTTCACCTCTCCTAACCTCTGTGCTGACTTTGGCGAGTTACTAGCAGAACAATTTTTCCAGATGTGGGAGATTTTAGGAAAACCTGTACCGTTTTCTTTGGTAGAAATGGGAGCAGGTCAAGGATTGCTAGCATTGCATATCCTCAAATATCATCAGCTACGCTACCCAGGTTTTTTTACCGCCCTGGAGTACATCATTGTTGAAAAATCCCCAACTTTAAGACAAGAACAGCAGCAACGCTTGCAAGATTTCCCTGTGCGTTGGTGCAATTTAGAGGATATACCACCAAATGCGATCGCAGGCTGCTTTTTTTCTAATGAATTAGTTGATGCTTTCCCCGTCCATCAATTCATCCTAGAAACAGGCGAACTCCGAGAAATTTATGTGACAACCTCAAACCTAACCCTCCAACCGCCTTCAAGTGAGTCCTTCTCCCCTCCCCTGATAGGGGAGGGGTTGGGGGAGAGGTCAAATTTTGCATTTGTGGAAGTCACAGGAGAACCTTCAACGCCCCAACTGGCAGAATATTTAGACTTAGTAGGAATCGACTTTACCCAAAATGCATATCCAGATGATTACCGCAGTGAAATTAATTTAGCTGCTCTAGACTGGTTGAGTATAGTAGCAGACCGCTTGCAGCGCGGCTATGTGTTAACAATTGATTATGGCTACCCCGCCAGTCGTTACTACAATCCCAGGCGATCGCAAGGAACGCTACAGTGTTATTACCATCATCGTTTCCATGACAACCCCTATATTAATATTGGGCGACAAGATATCACGGCCCATGTTGACTTTACAGCTTTAGAACTCTGGGGTGAGAAGTACAATTTAAAGAATATTGGTTTTATCCAACAGGGATTATTTTTGATGGCGTTGGGGTTAGGCGATCGCATTGCAGCCCTTTCTGATCAAAAGCAACCCCTTTCACAGTTACTACAGCGCCGGGACTCACTACACCAGCTTATAGATCCCACAGGACTCGGCGGCTTTGGAGTCTTAATTCAGAGCAAAGGTCTGGATAAGACAGAAATTTCTCAACCACTAAAAGGATTGACCCTGCCAGAGTAAAAGTAAATTTGAAAAGTTAAAACTCTATTTAATAATGCAGTATCAGTCTTATTTAGACTAGCATAACAATGATTACTGTAAAGTTAAACACAATACCAAAGTAATAATTATGTCCACTCATGACCTGTTAATGCTAGTAACCTTACTTACTCCAGGGATTTTACTTTCAGTGATAATTATGGCCACTTTTGCCGCTGGTGGCTAATCGCCAGAGACGTTAGGGACTTCCAAATAAAAAAATATCCCAAAACGGACACAAAACCCTCTCTATTTCTCCTCTCTCTGTGTTCTCTGCGTCTGGAGTGGTTCGTTTATTTCTTGGAAATCCCTTAGTCACTAGTCAGTAAACAGTTATCAGTATTTAGAGATAACTGTTCACTGATAACTGATATTAAAATCAAACGATGGAAACGCGATGTCTATAACAGGCTGTGACGCTCCCTACGAGACGTTGCGCGTAGCTTGCTTAAGAGTAGGGGTAGGAATACTCGCTAACGCAACTCTTGGAGACGCACTCGCATTCGCTATCAGTGACGCTGTACCAAAGGAACGTGAAAAATGAAGGTGGCATTTCTGGGAACTGGACTGATGGGACTACCAATGGCTCAAAGGTTATTAGCCGCAGATATACAGCTAATTGCCTATAATCGCACCCCAGAAAAATTAGCACCACTACAAGCAGGTGGGGCTGAAATTGTTACACATCCCCGCCACGCCATTCGTGCTGCTGAGTCCGTAATCCTCATGCTGACTAATGCCCCGGCCATTTATAATGTGTTGCTTTCAGACACTGCTTGGCAAACTTTGCAAGGGCGCACAATCATCCAAATGGGAACAATTACTCCCACAGAAAGCCAGGAAATTAGAGATGCAGTTGTTGCGGGTGGTGGTGAGTATTTAGAAGCACCTGTATTAGGGAGTATCCCAGAAGCAAAAGCTGGCAAGTTGAGTGTTATGGTAGGGGCCGAGCCAGAACAATATGAACGCCACTTGAAGTTACTCCAAAATTTTGGGACAGAACCTTTACTTATCGGGCCAGTGGGTTCTGCTGCGGCGCTCAAATTGGCACTCAATCAACTAATAGCTTCCCTGACAACTAGCTTTGCTCTGAGTCTGGCTTTTATCCAGCGTCAGGGTGTCGATGTGGATGTGTTTATGCAAATATTGCGCGACAGTCCACTCTACGCACCTACCTTTGACAAAAAGCTACAACGGATGTTGGATGGCAATTATGCTGATCCGAATTTCCCCACAAAACACTTGCTCAAAGATACAGAATTATTTATCTCGGAAGCAAAATCTCGGAGTTTGGATCTCAGCAGTATTAAAGGTGTTCGGCAAATCTTGCAAACAGCCGTGAAAATGTCATTTGCTGATGATGATTACTCATCACTATTTTCTGTAATAAAAGAATGGGGAGAAGCGATGGGAGAATAAATTTTCGTAGGGTAGCACAGCCAGGGCTATTTCGTTCTAGACATAAACCGCCCAGAACTGAAGTTCCGGGCTAATAGCAAAAGTCCACTAAAGTGGACTAAGAAAGGCTTTTAGTCCACTTTAGTGGACTTGGACTATTAGCCTCAGAATTCATTCTGAGGCGGGCTAGATGAGAATGAAATAGCCCTAGTAGCACAGCTAACTGTGCTACCTTACTTGAAATAATGTTACAATTTGAGACACATTGAGGAAATCTCCCTACACCCCGGCATCTCTGATATGCCCTTTAAAAATGGTGAATCAAAAGGTTTTAACTGAATTGTTAATAAGGATATTACTGCCCATTAGTAGTTGATTGAGGAAATGGTAGAGATTCAGGCTGAGGCTGAGGCTGAGGTTCTGGTTGAGGATTGAGAAATTCCTGCCAAGCCCTAATTTGCTCTTGCGCCGCACTGTAAGCAGCACTACCGCGTGGAATCGATTTGGCAATGTCAATCCCTCTGGCAATATCAGACTGACCTTGAGAGCGTGCTATTTCTAACAATTGCTGACTCCACTGGTCAATAGCTAGATTCGCATCCATACGCAAGATGCTATTATTTGAAACCCGATCTGCCAACCGTATTGCTTCAACCAATGCTTCTGGCGTGCCAGCTGCGCCCACTTCCTGGGCTTTTCTCCAGTTTTCTCTGGTGCGGATTTGCCCTTCCCACTCATTTATCGCAGCTTGTGCTTCTTGTGAAAGCGCCCTTCCCGACGAGGCAATTTGTTGAGCTACGCTAATGGCGGCAGTGATATCTCCACTTTGAGCCAGTTCTTGTGCCTGATCTAAGTAGGGTTGGTCTTGAATTCGCTGAATCTTTCTTACCCAAGTGCGAATTTTTTTCCGTGCTTCTGGATATAATGCACGACCTCTACGAATTTCACTGGCTTGGGCGATCGCAGCTTCCAAGGAATTGATATCATCGAATATAGCTATCTGTTCGGCGCGTTCTAAATAAGGTTGGTCTTCAATTGTCTCGACTTGGGCACGCCAGCGACCCATTTCTTGCCTAGCTTCTGTGGCGCGGGGATTACTCGCAGGAATCAGCTGCACTTGAGCGATCGCTGCTGTTAAATTAGGGACTGTTCCCTGGCTAGCTAATATTCTCGCTTTTTCTAGATTGGCAACATCTTCAATTTCCAATTGCCAACGAGCAATCAGCTGCTGTGCTTCGTTATACACTGGTCTGGAAGGATCAATTTGTTGTACTTGAGCGATCGCAGCCTCTAAACCAGAAACGTTACCTATCCAAGCACTCCTTTTCGCGTCAGCTATGGCGATAAAGTCATCTGTTTCGCCCTGTAGTTTCGCAATCTCTGGAATTTGTCTAGCAATATCCAGTGCTTCATCCGCATCCCGCTTGTCTAATTTTGCCTGTGCCAACTCCAGCATTTTGCGTCCAAATACCGGAATCGCTTCCTGAGCTTTTTGGTAAATGTAACTTTCTTGCCCAATGGACTGGGCTAACTTGATAGCTTCTAATAAATTATCGACTACTTTGCTGTTTGCTAAACTTTCGGCTTTTCCTAGCTTATCGCCATCTTCCCGCGCTGTGGCAATTAGACGATTCAATTGGTCGTATTTAGTACCCGCCCAGTATTGATTGTCTACACGCAGCATTTTGGCGGATAACATAAATGCCGATTGCCATCGCCGTTCCTTAACTTCAGCGATCGCACCGTTGTATGTGGCTTCTGCCTTTGACCAAATTGACTGCCATTTGTCAATTTGCTCATTAACTAATTTATAAGCGGTCACATCTTCGGGTATTTTCTGAGCAGTAGCTATCGCTTCCTCTAAGTTACCTGTTTGGAAACTTTGATCGGCTAGCTTCAAAATATCCCGTGACCATTCTTCGATGAAACGATCAATTTCTCCATGCAACGGGTGATTTTGTGGTAGTTGCTTCACCAGAGCGATCGCTTGCAATAGGTCGTTCACTGTTTGTTTAGAAGCCGCCAACTGAGCGCAGTGTAACCGCACCGAAGCACTAGCTAGCGGCCAGAAAATCGAGGGGCAATTAGGGGCAGAGGGCAACTTTAGCAGCATTGCCATTGCCAAGAATGCTACACTGCCGGGAATCAAAGTTAGCAGTACCAGCCACAACACCCAGCTTTTCATCCAGCGTGGCAATTTCGCAGGATTTATACTGAGTTGTACAGTTTCTTTTGAATTACTATTTATAGGTAATCCTTCCGTATGGTTTTTTTTTCGCCGCTTCACTGACTTGGAGTTAGAACCAGTAGCTGGGGAATCAAATGGCTGAGTTTCACCGAATTGTTCTGTTCGGGATAATCTTTTGTTTTGATCTGGCTCTCTTCCACTGGCTGAAGACCAACTGTCTGGAATATCCCGCTCTGTCATCTCTCACACCAAAATAATTGAATAGCGCTCTGTTTTAGGTTGATAATTCCATTGTTGACATAGTAACTTTCTCATCATTAAAAAGCTACTTTTTTGAATATCTCTCTCCACAGAATATCATTATCAATCTAAAAAATCAGTGCTATTTTATACGTTATCCTAAAACAGTAGATTCAGCTTGCAAATCGGCAATCAATTGAGCTAACTGATCGCTACTTGCCTGGTAAACGTTGCCGCAAAACTCGCAAGTTGCTTCAGCACCATCATCTTTAACAATCATATCTTGCAGTTCAGCTTCTCCTAAAATCTTCAGTGCCCCCAAAACGCGATCAAAAGAACAACCACAGTGGAAGCGCAGCATTTGCCGTTCGGGAAAGATTGCCAGCCCCATGTCTCCCAACAAGTCGTTAAAGATTTCAGGTAATGTCTTCCCAGCTTGCAACAATGGCGTAAATCCTGCTAGACCAGCAACCCGTGATTCCAACGTTTCTACTAAAGCTTCGTCTCTAGCAGCTTTGGGCAATACTTGTATGAGTAATCCTCCAGCCGCAGTTACTCCACCTGCTCCCACAAACACACCTAAAACTAAAGCCGAAGGTGTTTGTTCGGAATTCACCAGATAATGAGCCACATCATCGCCAATTTCGCCAGAAACTAGTTCAACAGTACTAGAGTAGGGGTAACCGTAACCAATATCCCGGACAACGTAGAGATAGCCACCACCCACTGCACCACCAACATCTAGCTTACCTTTGGCATTGGGAGGCAATTCCACCGATGGATTCCCGACATACCCGCGTACCGTCCCATCTAAGCCTGCATCTACCAATATGCCACCCAAAGGCCCATCGCCCTTCACCCGGACATTGACCCTTGACCCAGTTCGCTTCATACTAGAAGCCATTAATAAGCCTGCCGCCATAGTCCGACCCAGTGCTGCCGTTGCCACATAAGAAAGCTTGTGGCGTCCCCGTGCTTCTTCTGTTAAACGTGTGGTGATCACACCTACGGCACGAATTCCACCTTCGGCTGCTGTTGCACGAATTAACTGATCCGCCATGAATAACCTTACATTTCTTAACAAGTTCACTTTTTCTATTCTAAGTTCTCTGCTGGTAGAAAAGTGACGCCGCAATAATCAGTGATTGTATTTGCAATATTAGAAATAGCGATATCTCACCTTTAGGTAATCCTATAAAAATGCTGGGTAATTTTCAACAAAGCCAACTGCGGATCGAAATCGAAGCACCAACAGATGCAATTCGTGACAGTCTGCTGCATCCGGTACAACTCGAAAAATGGCTCTTAGGGCAACGCTTTGCGCCAGGAATGCCAGAAGAACTGCTTCCAGGATTCCAGTTTACTACCTGGACTGGGCCAGTTGCGATTCATCATCAAGTAGACGTTGTAAAATCTAACTGTCTCCGATTGGTACTTAGCGGAGGCATTGACGGGTTCCACGAATGGTACTGGGGAGAAGGTTGGGTACAGTCCCGCTTGGAAGGAATTTCACTTTTGCCCTTGAATTTGGGTCAAACTTTGAGTTTGTTGAGCTTGCGTCAGTTTTTGGCAACTCAAGGACGTTGATTCGATTGACGTAAAGAGATTGGGGATTGGTTATTCTCCGCGTCTCCAGTCCCCAGTTTATGAAGCAGAAATAATACCTACAAGAATTTTTACCAGCACAGATAAATCTTCTGGAACTTGATAGCGTTTCTGGTCTTGAGTTACCAGACGATTTGCACGATGATAAACTCCAAAACGCCAGTCTTCACCAGTCGTAACTGCTCCATATAGAAGTTCAGATGTGGATGTAGTCCATTGATCAAGTGCTATTAATTCAACAGCGAGTTGAGTAAATCCTCGAACTAAATCTGATTGTTTGGCTTCGATGACTAATAAATTTTGAGGTGCTGCAATATAGTAGTCGAGAGTCCCTTTCAGATAATTGTTGACAGCAATAGAATATTCTATATTGAGTCTCTGGTTAGTTAAATCGCATACTTCAAACAAAATTGGGCCAATTAGAGCTTCACGTCTAGTAGTTTCATTAACCAAATCAATATGAGATAAATTACGGCGAAGTTGTTGCTGTAAAAATTGGATGTCTAAAACTTCTGATGATTCAGGTAATGTTATATTTTTCCTTTCAATAGTGCAATTTAATTCGGCTAAAATATCATCAATTGTGAAAGGCAGTTCAAAATATCGGCTGAAAGTATAAGATTCACCAACTTGGAGAATGCGGCGGGAACTCATAAAAAACCTAAGCCAAATTTATCCTCTTAATTTTATATAAACTTGCTAAACTCACGCCTTGCACCAGAGTAAGTAAGCCGGCGCTAATATTTCAAGCTATGTTAAGAAATTTAAATGTAGGGTGTATTGTCGCGCAGCGCAATGCACCGTCAATAATTCAAGGTGCCTTAGCCTACGGAATAACACACACTACAGACTACGGACGAATAGCGATCGCCCCCGTATTTCCCATCTGCTGATATTGGTTTATTTCCTCCCTAGCTAATTCAGCAAAGGCTTCTGCTTCTTGCACTTCTGTCTGAGTTGTAATTCCCCTGTCTCGATAGTCCCGTTGGTTGCGATTAAAGTCTGCTTTTATAGATGCGATCGCTTGTCGTATTGCATTGGACTCAGTAGCCATTTTAATTTTTAGCGCTTTGAGTTGTGCAGCGATTTGCGATCGTTGTAATTGATTCTGCCGGATATTGCCGTCTTTTCTTTAAATGAGCTTTTTTGAAAAACTCCCATAATTTGGTCTTTTCGCCCTCTAGGGTGAAAGCGATGGCTTTTGCTTTTATTTTTGACTGTAGCGTTTCAGATCCTGTGAACGGTTACCAAAATTGAGCGAACGGACAGTTATTTCGTTTAGCATATAGCCCTCCTAATTTTCTTCTTGGAGGGTATTTTATTGCTTAACTGTCCCAAAGCGATCGCTCATAAGAGTAACTAGCAACTTGGGTTATAGCGGTTCCCGACCTGGTGAGGTACATTTTCAAAGCTACTAACCTTGGTAAAAAACATTTGGGTGTACCTCATCTGCTTAGGAAACGCTATAGTAGCAACCAGAAAAAGCCCACCTAATGTGGTCTAACTGCTGATGGCAAGAGAGATTCGTCACTTTAGAGTGGGTGAATAAAGTTTGGATTAGGGTTACTCAGTATGATTTCTAATCCTAGAGTCGTCGTGAATGTCGCGGACAGTTTTCACTATCTGAACTAGCTGTTTAAAGTCTTTTAAACACCAACCAGCGTAATTCCATAGGTGGCTTTACGTTGTCAAAACCAAACAGATCGCGACCACTGGCCCAGTTAATAAACCAGCCCGTTGGCGGCCACGCTTCAGATGGTAGATGATTGCGTTCATACTCAAGCTCTGACTCGTCTGACAACATTTCGATGGGTAATTGATCCATTGCCGCCGCCAACTCTGACTTCGTCATGAAGGATGACCAATTCACTTGCGACATCTGCCGTGCCAATTCGTCTGGCTCGTAGTCATCTACTGTTAAGAATGAGTTGAGCAGCAACAGACCGCCAGGGCGGAGTACTTCACAAATTTTAGCCAATAGCAACCGGAACTCCTCCAGAGTTCGGAAGTGAGAAACCACCTCTGCCACAACAGCCAGCTGATAGTAGGTAGGTCGCATCTGCACCAGTGGGTCGAGAATATCCCCTTGGGTAATATTGACCGCCAATCCCTCTGCTGTTGCTGCTGCCTGGATTTGCTCGGTAAACTCAGGTGTAAGTTCTACTACATCTACTGCGTGTCCTAGCCTTGCCAGGGGCAATGTATTGCGACCTGTACCTGCACCAACGTCTAAAATGGGTACACTAGCAGGGTCACCGAGCTGAGCGGCGATGTTCATGACCTTCGCATCAGGATATTTCCCGAACAGAGGTGGCTCTCTGGTTTCAACCCAGTACTTATACTCGTCTGTAACCGTAGAAACTGCTGGTGCTATATGATAAACAATGCCTGTAGATGGTGATTTCTCTGGCTGATACCGAACAACCACATTTGAGTGAGGAGAGGCACGAAACCCTTCTTCAAGCTGTTCGGCAAGAATCTCACTTAGTTTATCTAGATCTTGAGCAGAGAAAGTTTTGCCAAGCGTCTCAAACAGCGTTGCTAATGACTCCATGTAATGGTTCAGTAATGCCGGTACCGCTGGCATAATCACCTCACCGCGTGGCTTGATACGTGTGTTCAGACGGGCAAGCATCCCTTGGAGCAATACTCCTGGATCGGTTTGTGCGAACATCTCCTCTGGCTGCGAAGAAGTCGCCTCAGTAGGTGAGTCTGGAGCTACCTCAGTTTTTTGTTGCTTTTCTTCGAGTTCCATAAACTAATTAAATAATATCCTTCAGAAAATGTTGACCCGAAAAGTATCACTGAATCAATCGACTGAATGCTAATATGGCGTATGACGATTTATCGTCGGCTTGATCGTGGGCATTAGTAACGCTTTTAAAGGGGCTTCAACTTACCCTCGTAAAAAAAGCAGGACTTTTTCCCAGCTTAATTGCTCACAAAAGTTGAGCGGCAACCCCTAGGAAAAATCCTGCTCCAGACTATTGAGACACCAGCAAACCAAGCCTGGGACTTCCTCCAGGCAGTTGGTTTTAGAAAGGTCTCGCCGGACAGCATCCGGTGACACTCCTTAAAGCCATACGCCCAGGCATCTCAATCATTGCTTTGAGGTCATGACACAGAAGCCGTTCAGACACGGTTTCTAGGCAACATTACCACCCTTACCGCCAGTACCGCCACCACCGCCAAGACCGCCACCAGCGCCAGTACCGCCATCACCGCCCTTACCATTGCCACTATCAGTAAGGTTGCCGCTATTTTTTCCACCAATAACGACTCCGGTATCGCCACCACGACCGCCACGACCGCCACGACCGCCAGCACCGCCATTGGCATCACCGCCACGACCGCCACCCACTAGGCTGGTTTCTTCAATTTGAGTCAGTTCAGTAAACAGTGTGCTTTCCATTTTTGCTCTCCAAAAGATAAATGAACCTCAGCTACCAAAGCTCTATTTTTGTGCCAGTTTGACACTCGAGCCGTTCAGACCACGGTTTCTAGAGACTAACTATTGCCGCCATCGCCACCCTTGCCGCCAGCACCGCCACCACCGCCAGCAGCGCCAATGCCACCTTTGCCGCCAGCACCATTGCCACTAGCATCAAGATTGCCGCTATTCTTTCCACCAATAACGACTCCGGTATCGCCACCACGACCGCCACGACCGCCACGACCGCCACGACCGCCATTGGCATCACCGCCACGACCGCCACCCACTAGGCTGGTTTCTTCAATTTGAGTCAGTTCAGTAAACAGTGTACTTTCCATTTTTGCTCTCCAAAAGATAAATCAACCTCAGCTACCAAAG
>NZ_JAIVFQ010000072.1 GCF_020829495.1 Nostoc favosum CHAB5714
CATTTTGTCCCAACTGAAGTTAGGTAAGCAAGCTACTGGGTATAAAACTGCTCAGAAGGTTCTCAATCGTTTCATTGCTGAACTAATCGGTTCAGTTTAGCTGTTTGGGGAATTCGCCAACGGTATCCGGATCTCGGCTCAATGCACTATTGTCTTAGACGTGTGCAGATGAGATACAGTTTGAAACGGCTGGTGCAAAGAAATCAGCTGCGCTAGAGTTTTCTTTAGTTGGGTACGGGGTATAATCGCATCCAGAAAACCGTGACGCAGCAAATCTTCAGCGGTTTGAAAATCATCGGGTAGCTTTTGCCGAAGGGTTTGCTCAATGACTCGGCGACCGGCAAACCCAATAGTTGCTTTTGGTTCTGCCAGAATAATGTCGCCCAACATGGCAAAACTAGCAGTGACGCCTCCGGTGGTGGGATTAGTAAGAACAGAGATATAAAGCAGTTGGGCTTGGTGATGATGCTCTAAGGTACCTGATATCTTTGCCATCTGCATTAGCGAGAGCATTCCTTCTTGCATCCTGGCACCACCAGAGGCACAAACGATAACCACGGGATAATGCCTTTGCGTCGCTCTTTCGATCAGAAGAGTGAGTTTTTCTCCCACCACGGACCCCATGCTACCGCCCATAAATCGGAAGTCCATGACACCTAGAGCAATCGGTATGCCTTCAAGCTGACCGAAACCAGTTTGGACAGCATCTACTAAACCAGTTTTTTTCTGGGTTTCTGTGATGCGATCGCTATAAGCTTTTAAATCGTGAAATTGTAGGGGATCGGCTGGACGCAGATTTTCATCCAATGGCATCCAGGTATTGGCATCTATCAACTGACGAATGCGCTCATTGCTATCCACCCGTATATGATGTCCGCACTCTAGACAGACCATCTGATTTGCTCGTAGGTCTTTGGCATAGGTCACAACTGCACAAGCCGCACACTTATTCCATAATTCATTAGCAATTTCACGTTCTTGGTACTTCTGGCTCATGGAATAGTATTTCCGTCGATCAGCAAACCAATCAAAAAGAGACATTAAACTGCTTGATTTAATAGTTTTAGCCATTTTTATAGAAGCGTTGGATTAGCAATTTTATACTCATTTAGGTGCAGGATAGGGAAAACGGCACCATCGTGTACTGGATTGAGAAACTTTTATAGTTAAGTACTAAAATTTTGAAATTTTCTAGCTTTAAGTTTTGTGCCATAACATTTCCCGGTTTACCAATACCAAACGAAGTCATACTCTTCACATAGTTGTGTCACTTTATGGAGATCAGCTTCGATAATCCCAGGAATCAGTTGTCCTGAATTAATTTGCAGGCGTTTGCAATCATCACTGTACACATACACATTTACGCCATCTTTTATCAATTCTTTGAGCGATGACTCATAGTGCGGAAGAGATTTAACCAAGATACGACCAATAGTTAACTGAGGCTGGGATTGTTCCTGCAAGCCATACAAAATAGCGTTTCCGCGTAAAAGTACGCCCATGTTTACGTTCATCTTATGCAGTGCATACGATAACCAAAGAATATGAGCATATTGTTCTTCTATTGTTCCTCGGTAAGCACGTTCAATGATTGCAAGACAACTCATACTAATTCGTAATTCGTAATTCGTAATTAAGATACACAGAAAAAGGCTTGATACAAGCAGTGAGACCAGTGCTGCGAAGAGAAGTCTGAGCGCCGGCGTCCGGCGATGGCGCTTTGCCAACGTCTCTGACGAACAGAACTTCTCTGAGGGTTTCCAATCCATTCCCCGGTAGGAGTGAAACAATACATCCTTTCCCAATTGGTATAAAGAAGAAGCTTTTAAGCATCAAAGTCTTAACAAGTCCTTATTTGATTCCCAAAATCATTGATACATCCGCTTGTTCTAGATAGTGCAGAAACTTAAATGGAGATTTTACCTTGACCTCCTCCATCTGCTCTATTGCACCACGTTCCTCCATACAATGGCGGCAAACAAACCACTGCACGCGTCCTTCTGCTACTTCCAAAAGTTCCCGAATCAGTGCCATTGTTGAAGGATACTCTGTCTTTTTTTTATCCGCAGCTACATCTAAAAGGTTGTAAGGTTTGACGTTGCTAAGGGTTTTCTGCGTTAGCGTTGTAGCACCACCACAAGTCCAAACAATCACCTGGTCTCCTTGTGTGATTGCTGCATCTACTATACGCAGCAAACTAGTACATAATTCAGATTCATAAGGAGCACCCATTACTCCCAAAAAAATCGATGACTTAGATTCCAACATGACTTTGGCTCCCTAATGCCAAATTGGCTTACAATCAGGACGAGTCAGAAGTTTCACTAGCCTTGCCATTCCCACAATCTCAATCCCCTTAATCAGGTCGGTAGGTTTTAGAGAACGGTTTGTCAGCGAAAAATCGTCAGAGTATATAGAAACAATTCCTTTACTAATCAGGCTGCTTAAGCGAGGCTCTGCGTTGGCTTGTGCCATCAGTACCCCATTCTGAATCAAAAATAGGTCTACTGTATGTCCGTCCTCGCCTAATTGGGCAGCCAAGTTTAAAAAATCACCAACTTCTTGGCTTTCGTATGTTGAGCGGGTCTCAATCAGCAAATATACACTCATGATTGCTTTATGGGGCAATGTTAGAGAAGTTGACATCTTGTGCAATATCCCGTTAAAAAGTTCCAAATAAATTTTGAAGTCGGAACTTTACTCTTTATGGCGCTTGTTTTAGTACTTTAAATTCTCAAATCCAGCACCAAATTTATGAAAATGTTCCAACACTGTTGAAAACCGGAACTACGTAAAATCAATGTATGTTTTGATATTAAATAGCTAAAAGCTATTCATAGCAATGTTTTAAACGACTTGGTACAAAATATGAGCTTCTCTATCCTTAGCCCTTTATCTTAGTGATTTGACTTGATTCCTCAGTAAGATAACGACTCAAAAAGTTAATAATTAAATTACGATAAGCTTCACCATGTCTCCAGAATGCCATCAGATGAGGTGTATGTGATGCCAACCAAAATTCCGAATTAGGATGAAGCTTCGTGAACTGCCTGATTTCATCAGGAGGTACGATCTTGTCTTCTTCGTTGGCGATAAATAGCATATTAATCGGAAGGTCTGATAATTTAGGCGGCCACTTAACTGCCAGCATCATATTTATTGCCATAGCATAGACAGTCTTTAAAAGCGGGTATAAGATTGGGCCACTAAATATACTTGGCAACATAAATTCTTTGAAAGCATCTATGAAGCGATGGGAAAGCTGTGTAATGCTCAGAGTCGGGCCACTGTCAAGAATGATAGCTCGTACAGAAGATTGAGATTGAGGACGCATCATAGAGTAGAGTGCAGGAAAAGTGGAAAATGAGAAGCAAAGAAGGGCGATATTACCTTCAGCAAGTTCGGGCTTGCTCCGCACAAAGGAAATAGCTGCTTCTATATCATCTGAAAAGCGGCGACTCATCGACCAAAATGCTCTATCCGTACTGCTATCCCCATGATTACGGTGATCGAAAACCAAAACATTGTATCCAGCTTTGTAGATAAAGTCGGCATAGCGTAGCTTAGAACCCTTGTGAGATCCCACCTCATGCCCAATGATGACGGTATGGGCTGAAACTGTCGTATGGATAAACCATGCATCTAAGGTGACGTGACTTCTATTAACAGGAATCTTAACCGGAACTCCAGCAAGCTTGAAGCCACCTGATTGCCTTGTAGTCTTTTTTCGGATTGGATGATAGGTTTTATAAGCGATTACAACACCATAGGCTACAGCAGCTAAAATCGGTAGACCGCTAATTGCCATTAATAAATCCCTTAACCATCCAGAAAAGTTTGTAGCCTGATTACTTTTTTCGGATACAGTCATTAGTATTTTCTCAAGAAAGTGAACTATGTAAGACTCTGAAGCTCAGCTAGATGCTTTAGTGTTAAAAGCTGCTTGCTCATCATAAATAAGTCTGCCCAAGGAAGAAACCAGCGCATAAAAGACCAAAAGCTGTGCTTGGGATAGCACAGATGCAACTTAACAACAAGCCGACAAGTGTTCTCTGTAATGGGAAAGACGACGTAACTTAATGCAATTTGACCAAAGATAGGGACTGCTTGTGGAGAATCTATTACCATTGTTAAGTGTCGATTCTGTTCAAACTTAACAAGTTTGAAGATAGTCATTACTCTTTGGTTATGCTCTAAGTTTTCAATACTAGGGGTCAATATTATTGGACTTTGACGACCAAAGTTATCAATCCAATCATAACTGTAGGGTGCAACCTTCAACTGGCATAACCAGCGAAATAAGATATGGGCAGGTGCTTTAACATCTACTGCCCGGAAATACACGTCGTCACTGCTAGACATGTACGAATCACAAGGAAACTCCATTTGCCTCTCTTCAGGAGTAGATCCCCAGGTGTATGCAATGGGTTTTTGCATATGCTCTATCTTGCTTTTATGAGGGGTACATGGACGGCTGTCAAGACCGCTTTAGGAGTTTATAATACCCGATCACGCGCGTTGGGGGCTTGCGATCGATAAATTCAAGAGTTGATTGTTTTCTTGCTCCTGAACTCCTGAATTTTTCTTTGCTCAGAATTAGCTAAATTGAAAGCAAAATCTTCAAAGCGATCACTACCCCAGAACTTTTCATTACCATTAATGAAAAAGGGAATACCAAAGACACTATCTCGGTAAGCTTTGTAGAGAGCTTCAACTCCTTCCTGCCTTATCGTTGGGTCGTGAGGTGCTTGAGCTATTAATTCTGGATCAAGTCCAACTTCTTGTGCAATACGGCTAATGGTATCAATCGAGCAAATGTTTTCACCCTTCTCCCAGCGAGCTTGATAAACAGCCCAGAAAAAAGATGAGCCTTTACCGTAGCGTCGAGCAGCCAAATAAGCCAAGTGTGGTAGATCCCACCAAGGATTGCGATCAACGGGCCAAGTTATTTTGTAGCCCAGTTTAGTTGTCAGCCTCTTGATGTCTTGCAGAATGTAAAGATGTCTGTGACGACTCATGGGAGTGTATAGGAACTCTCCTCCTTTAGCCTTTAGCAAAATGAGTGTTTGCTTGTCAGGTTCCCAAAAGGGAATATACTCAATTCCGTACTGCTTGGAATCAAAGCATTCCTCCAAAAGACGCGCTCCAACCCAGGAATATGGACTGCGAAAACAGAAGTAGAAGCGAGGAGAGGATGTTTTCATCGGATGCCGCCTTTTCCCCTTAGAGCGACCAATGTCTCTTCATCAAAGTTAACAAGTTCCCAGTCTTGGCGGTTGAGAATCTTAGCATATCCGTGTGTGATTTTTCCAGTAGCAGTGTGAATCAAGACACCATCACGTATTACATAACAGTCTATCCTAGAGGTGTATGTAAAATCTTTGAAAATATCCTCCACCGTGTAGACAGTGTAGATAGTTTCTTCCATCAATGCTTCGCGCAAAATCTCAATCTGCGCCTTTGGCACAACTGGAATCCATCTGCGTGTGTCCAGCATGGTACGGATGGAAATGCCACGATCTGCTAAAAACAAATCTACCACCTCTTCCATCAACCGAAGATAGCCAGAGTGCTGTAATCTTTCGGTGAAATGGCAGTAGAAATAAGGTACGTGCCATTTCCAAACAAAGGAGTTTGCATCCTCTGGCACTACTTGGCGGATTAGATCATCTTTAGCATTGCTAGTACTGCGGTCTGAAGTGGCAGCATATTCTGATACGGGTTTGGAAGCAGACCGATTTATCTCGGCTACTACATAAGGAGCTAATTCATCTGGTAGAACCGATACTGTAACTCCACTGCGATCTTGCCGGAATAAAGTTTTTACCTTGCCAGTGTATGCCTTAACTTCTTTACTGTCTCGCTGGACAAACATTTGGATGGAAAATGTTAATTCCCCGTCCTTGGGTTTGATCTTGGGCTGTACTTCGATTCTCACCAAGTCGTCCATATGGAGCGCATGAAGAATATTTGCACTAGATTCAGTAATTTCAAAGCACAAACCATGCTCCTCATAAAGTTGACGTGGCACTAGTTTACAGTTCCGAAGATGTTGAATTACTGCCTCTTCTGCCAAATACATTACGTGCTTAAACCCAATCCAAGTACATATATTAGAACCCTCAAAGTGGGGCTGCTTTTTAACGACAGTAAGCTGTTCATTTTTAAAAGCGTCCATCATTAATGTATTCATCATGAATATCATCCTCTCAATATTGTTAACAAAAATCGATTAATTAGTGACAAAACAGTTTGGGGTTGCTCCAACATGCTAAAGTGATCGCAATTTGGCAAGATTTTCAGAGTGGCACAAGGCAGGGACTTGGCCAAGGCTTCGCAATCAGCGGGAAAGGAGCAGAAATCATTTTCACCACCGATTACCAAGCAAGGGATATGAATCGAATGGAGGTTTAAGTGAGGTGTACGAGATAACAGATTAAAGAATTGCAACCATCCATAGGGACCAATTCGATCTCGCACTTTTTGTGACATGGCGTTAATAGTTTCTGGCGAAAGATGGCTGGTTTGACGTACTTCTAAACCCTTCTCAAGAAACTTTTGAAAATGGTTTACATAATACGTCATGAGTGACCAATTGAATAACTCATACCGCTCCTTATAAAAGGGTGAGATCAAGACGAGAGCTTTTAACTGTCCTACACCGTAAGTATTCAAATACTCCAAAACAGCATTGGCACCAAATGAGTGGGCAATAATAATGGATATATCGGTCGGAATTGTTTCTAATCCTAGCTTGACCCATTCATGTACAGAGGTATTTAGACCCCAACGATGGTTTTGTTGTCCAGCCCAAGGTAATTCCAAGCTAAATATTTGAAACTTAGGGTCAATATGCGAGAAAAGATATTCCCAAGCATCCCACTTTCCCTCCATGCCATGTAGCATTGCTATAGATGCTTTAAAGTTGGAAGATATGCGCTTTAGTTCGTAAACATGAATTGTATACTTTGGTAAGACACGCTCAATGTGGCTGTAAGTATGACCTTGATGTTGGAGGATACTCCAATCAGATATTTCATTTTGCCTTTGAGTCCTATCTTCGATAACCTCAGGTGCTTTAATCAAAAGGCTGGCAGAGCCATCTCCCCAACTTGCTCCACTGGTGGCAATAGCTTTTGTGCCTTGATGTGTACGCAACCAAAGACAAGCTGTAATGCATTGAAGAACCCCCAAAGCGCCGTAGGTTTCTCCTAAAGCTACCCCCAAGTCCAGAACGCTGGTTGGCGGTTTGTCTTGCCAAAGTTCCAAGGTGTGTTCTACAGATTTCGCCGTTGGAGCATAAAAACGATTGGGGGTTAGCCAAATATCTGGAGGAGTCAAATCGCCGTTGACAGCTGCAAGAATCGAATTCTTGATGTCAATACCAAGTTCATAACTATAGCCTTCCAAATAACCGTAGATTGAAGCACCTCTTTCTAATGCGGCATCGGTTGATTCGAGTACAACAGCTCCAGCAATATTACCCAAACGAATTCCTGACGAAGTTCCCAGCCAAGCAGAAGCAGATACGCCCATAAGCTTAGCTACAGTTGGATTTGTCGGTTCTACTCCAACTACCAGCATTCGCTGGGCACGACCAGCACGAATGGCATTGGCAGCCAAATATAAAGCATCGATGCCTGATGTGGCTCCATTGCAAAGCATCAGATTAATTGCCTGAAGACCAAAGCGAATAGCTATGCTAGTTGCCACAACATTGCTAGAGGCGTTAGGCAAATCCATCGAACTGATGTCCTTGACATGGCTGACTCGAATTGTTTCTACAACTCTACAAACTGTGTCCAGATTGCAAAGATTAGAACTGACAATTACTCCAAATGTATGGGGAGACAGTTGCTCGGAAGGCAAGACTGGTAGTCCCGCATCATTAAGCGCAGCTTTAGCTGCACAGAGTGCTAGTTTCGTAGCGCAATCTTTATAACGGAGACCTTTGCGCTCCAGCTTATTTTCAGGTACAAATTCGACTGGTTCGATTGGAGATGCTAATGCATCTAAAAAAACATTAATGCCCGAAATTCCAGGGATTTCTATTCCCAGTCCTGCGATCGCAACTGGTAGATTCTTGCTCACTTAACTGCCCTCTCTAATACAGCAACTGCATTTACACCGCCAAAACCAAAAGCATTGACTTGGGCTATTTGCAGTGACTCAATTCTTGTTTCTTCAACGACAATCCTGAGCGACTTTGCCTCTGCCATTGGTGCTGTAAAACCGAGAGTTGGCGGTATTCGACCTTGATTAAGGCATTCAATAGCTGTAACCACGCCAATCAATCCTGATGCACCTGATGTATGACCAATTTGCGATTTTAAACCGGTGATGAACACGTCAGTGACTTGATCGCCAAACAGTTCCTTAATTGCCAGAGCTTCAGTCTGGTCATTGAGAATAGTTCCGGTTCCATGCACCATCAGCAAGTCGATATCTGCGGGAGAAACATTTGCTCGGCAATGAGCATCGACCATAGCCCGCACAATTCCCTTTTGGTCAGGGGCTGTCTCATGATAAGCGTCGCAGCTCATTCCGACACCCCTTAACCAAGCGGAGGGTATTACACCTCGATTGGCAGCCCGTTGGGCAGGTTCTAGAACAAGGGCAGCAGCTCCTTCACCCAGCAGAACTCCACGGCGGTGGCGATCAAATGGTTGAACATACTCTGGATGAAGCGGGTTCACCCGATCTAGAAGTCCAAACATGCTTTCGGTAATGGAATCACAGCCAGCTACGATCACTGTATCCATTTCGCCGAGGGAGAGCATATCCTCAGCAAGTCCCAAGGCAAAGTTGGAAGCAGCACAAGCATTAGAAAATGTCATCACTGGACATTGAAATCCTGTAAGTTTCTGGATAGCTTCACCAAAGTGAAGCTCCTTGACATGCAAAGGCTGCCCGTTAGACCACCACAGTTCAAGTGAGCGTAATTCGCGTAAACCCGTACCAACCAAAATTGCCAGCTTGCCAGCTTGCTCTGGAACGAGCTTGGCTGCCTGGATTGCTTCGTTAATTGCTGCACACAGCCATTTGGTAGCTCGTGCCTTTACGTCCTGTGACGGTTCTCGGTCGAGGATTTCGTATGCACGCTGAAGATTGAATTGATTTGGGTTAAAGGATTGTAGAGGATGATTACCTGTTGCTCCATTGCAAAATGCTGTGAAGCAGGCATCCTTATTCATTCCTAAACTAGTGAACGTGCCGGTTCCTGTGATTGCCCATGACATTTTCAGTTTCCTCCTGCCCTAATTAGCATACAACCGACAGTTCCATCCCATCCGACAGAGGTGATTAGTCCATATCGATTACCTGCGGTCGGCAGACTCTCGAAAAAGGCGAGCAAGGCTGCAAGTTGAAAAGCTGCTGAAGCACTGAAACAATCGCCGATCAAATCGCTGATAGAGAAATGATAGGCACAGTCCATTCCCATCAATGCCATGCTCAATCCTTCATCTTGTAAGCGATGCAAAACTGGAATCTCGCAATGACACTTAGCAATCACCTCAATCTGAGATGGTGTAATATTGGCAGAAACCAGCAATTTCTGAATACAGGATGCTAACCCAACAGCCTGCTGTTTAGCGTTATTGATATTTATTTTTGAATAAACACCAAACTCACAGCCAAGTACTTCTGCGAGAATTTTGCGATTGTTTGCTTGGGCAATTTCTGGCTTTTCCAGTACAAAAATGGCACAGCCTTCTCCCAGAGGAAGTTTTTGGCGTGAGGAACTAGTATGGTAATAAGCCCAAGCAGTCTGTTCGCAAAATTCCTCGACAGCGCCAGTTAAGAGTGTATCTGCATATCCACTACGGATTGTCAGTGCAGCATAGCGTAAGGCCAAAAGTCCTGATAACTTGCCGCCTGAGATAGTGGCATTGACACCCTTGAGCTTATGCCAAATTGCACATTGACCCGCAGCACAGTTCATAACTGTGTTAGGAAACAGAGCAGGATTAACTAGATATGGTCTTTCCTGCACTAACGTCTCACGAGTAAACTCGCTAATACTTCTAATACTTCCAGTACTAGTCCCTAAAACAACTCCTATTCTGTCCTGCTTGGGTTCCACAGTGATGCCACTATACTTTAGAGCCATGCCAACTGCAGCCACTGCCATACCCGTAGTACGGTCCATCGAGCGGGTTCCCTTGGAACCAAGGAATTTAGTTGTTTCAAACTCTGGAATAATACATGCTTCATCGAAGGGAAGAGGATCTGTAGTATACCCAGTAATAGGTTTGAGTCCAGAACTCTTTTTTGTGCAACCTTCAGTAAACGCATCTATGCCAATGCCAATGGGAGAAATAACACCCCATCCAGTGATTGCTAACATATTCTTCGTTCCTTACACGTTACACTTGCTAAAGATTACAACCGAGTTGTTTCCACCAAAAGCAAAGGCGTTATTTTGAACAATATGCAAATCTGCAGAACGAGCTTTGTTGGGAACACAATCAAGACCACATTCGGGATCGACGGATTGACAGTTGATAGTTGGTGGAATAAAGCTTTGCTGCAAAGCGATCGCGCAGGCGATACTAGATAGGGCGCTGGCTGCTCCCATTGTATGACCAATCATTGACTTGATAGAGCTGGTGGGAGGAGTTTTGTCGCCAAAAACTTCTAGAATCGCACCTGCTTCGGTTAAGTCATTTGCTTGAGTTCCAGTACCGTGAGCAGATATGTAGTCTACATCGTTCGGGTCAATACCTGCGTTTTTATGGGCTAAACGTATACACTTAGCAATGCTGTTTTTATCTGGCGCTACCATGTGATTGGCATCACAATTCACCCCATAACCGAGAATTTCTGCATAGATATGTGCGCCACGAGCGATCGCACTCTCTAAGCTTTCCAGAAAAAGGATTCCGGCTCCTTCGCCGGTCAGAAGTCCCTGTCGATTTCGATCAAACGGTTGGCAAACAGATGGGGCAATAGTACCTAGACGGTAAAAACCAGCAAAAGTCTTACGGCACATCGAGTCTGCACCACCACACAGCATGAAATCGGCATCGCCTGCGGCAATCAGGTCATACGCATGACCGATTGCGTAGTTACCTGCGGCACATGCAGTAGAAATTGTTACTGCTTCACCATGCAAGTCAAACTCTTGAGCAACGTTCAGAGAAAGTCGGTCAGCTGGAACCTGGCGGAACTTATCTGAATCTGAATCTAATTGAGCTGGCCCTTGTTTCACCCACTTTTCTGTCAGCCAGTCAATAAGTTGTGACTCTCCGTCTGTAGTCCCGATACTAACTCCACAACGATTTTGAGAAAGTAGTTTTGGGTCGATTCTTGAGTCGGCGATCGCCATGCGTGCAGCAGCAATGGAAAACTGACTGCTACGGCCAATTGTTTCAGGATTGAGCCGATGAACCCATGCCTGAGGGTCAAAATCGCGGATCTCGCACCCGTTTTTAGAGGTAAAACCACTAGTATCAAAGACTGTGATTTCAGAGACACCGCTGGCACCCTTTCTGAGGGATCTAGCGAAAGCCTCAGCACCAATTCCAATACTTGTGACAGCACCGAGTCCTGTAATGACAACACGCTTATGGCTCATTTTACTTATCCCAACCAGCATTTTGTTTAACTACTTCGTAAACTCCAGATAAGTTGTTCATCTTTACTAATTCTGATTGGGGAATTTCAATTTGAAACTCCTTTTCCAAACTTGCCAGAATTTCAATGGCACGTAGAGAATCAGCGTTATGGTCTTCTTGAAAGCGACTAGTTTCAGTCATTTCCTCTAATTCAATCTCCAGAATATCGGCAACAATGTTTTTAATTGTGTTCTTGCGTTCTTCGATAATGGTTACAGAAGTCATAAAACCTATCTCCTTTTGTTCAATTGAAGTCAAAAATCAACCTATAGCAGTCCTATTTTAGTTGTGAAATCCTCGTGAGGGTTGTCTAAAGTCAAGAATATCTTTTTAGTTTTCACTCTTGAATCTAAAACTTGCCTCAACGCGCTCGTTCCTAATTTGTCCAGAATTGCTATGGATAGTTAGACAGTGTAGAATTCGCCTCCGTCTACACCAATGACATTTCCAGTCAGCCAAGAAGAATTGCTGCTTATAAGTAGAGCAATAGCATCTCCGATATCTTCTGGTAAAGTCAACCTTTGATGGGGGTTATAACGTTTTGCACGCTCAATTATTTCCTCGTGTTCAGGAATACGTTGCAGAGATGGAGTAACAGTTACACCAGCTCGAATGGCATTCACTGCAATTTGGTATGGTGCTAGTTCTAGCGCCAGTTGCCGAACGTGGGACTCCAAAGCACACTTAGCAGCAGAAACTGCGCCATAATTTCTTGTCACTTTAGTGCTTCCTGCACTTGTGAGAGCGAAGATTTTAGCACCAGGTTGAAGTAAACCCCCATCAAACAAATCTTGCACCCAATAAACTAAGCTATGTGACATAACAGAAAGCGTCATTTCTATATGTCGTCGAGAAATAATATCTTCATTTGGCTTTTGGCGAATAAAGGGAAGCAGAGTACCGAAAGCCAAAGAGTGTACTAAAACTCTGATACCATTAACTTCTTTGAGGTCATTAACGATTTCGGAAATAATTTCACTTCGAGCAGAATCACTAGCAGCATTGGCGTTGAAAAAACGGACATCTACTTGGTTATGCTTAAGTTGAGCAATCAGCTCATCTATTTCTGGCTGTCTTTCTGCTGTATCTAAATGAACCCCAATAATATTCATTCCTCTGGCACTTAAAGAGAGGGTACAGGCTTTACCTATTCCACTAGAAGCACCTAAAACTAAACACCAAGGTTTGAACTTCATAGACTATTAGTGGTTAATTATTAGTAGTTGGGGGCTAGGAGTTAGGTAGTAGTACTTTTTGATAACTAACAACTAACGACTCCTTTCAGTTAACTTGTTACATCACCTTTTCAAGGGTGAGCATAGCGATATGTCCGTGAGGGCTAGTTGCAAGAATTAAACCCTCCCCATGTTCAATTGCCAGGGCTGCCATTTGCAGTAATGGAGAAACAGTAATTAAAGCTCCAGTTGCTCCGATGTAATTGTGAGAAAAAACCTGGATATTTCTAGCTGCCAAAGTTTCCCGAATAATACTATCAACCGTTTGGTTGAAAGCAAATGAACAGATCAGCGGACAGTAATGAATGGAAGTCCGATCTACTGGGATTAACCGCTCAAGTTCTTGACGGATGGTTTTCCTCAACCGTTCCTGAATTGTTACTTCTTGAAGCTGTTTGGGGTTGAAAAATCGCAAACTACCTTTACCCACCTGGCAGTAAATTCTAGCCTGTCGACTTAGGACCTGAGGCAATGTTTCGAGAATTAAAGCACAAGCTCCTCCTTCTTTGACAGGTACGCCCAGAACCTCAGATATTTGTGATGGTGGACTGTCTTCAGTAGCCCCCACTAACGCTATTTTTGCTCGCCCTTGACGAATTGAATGAGCGCCGAAAATTATTGATTCCAAACCAGCGACTACGCTACTAGTTAAAGAAATATTGAAAGCTCTAAAGCCGTACTTTATTGAAACGTAGCTAGCCGGAAGGTTAACGGAAAAATTGGGAGCTTCCATAGGGCTAAGAGCTGTTGCTCCCTCAGTCATTACTACACGATCCATTTGGGAGCAAATGGAGTCAATAGCAAAGTTAGTGCCCAGCACCACTCCTTTTTCTTCTGGAGTGCAGGAGTTGTCTTGAATATTTGCATCTTCCAGAGCTAGTTTAGCTGCTGCCAAGATGTACTGTGTAGCCAAAGGAAAATACTTGAAACCTCTCGAACCAAAAAAACGTTTAGGTTCAAACCAATTAACTCCTTTCATATTGCTGAGTTCTTGAACCTTGCAATCTACAGTAGAAAGTTCTGTAACTGTAGTTGCTTGCGAACAAATAGGGCCAATTCCAGATATAACTATCGGACAAATACTTGTCATGAAACTGCCCCCATAATCAGCGAAATATTATTACCTCCAAAAGCATAGGCATTAATTAAAACATTACGGATCAAAGCCTGAATTGGAGCGTTACGGTGCAATTTTAAACTGCATTTTGAATCAACGGTGGTGATGTTAGCTGTAGGAGGTACAATACCATGTTTTAAAATCATGGCTGCTGTGAGGCAAGAGAAGGCTCCAGCTGCCCCTCCAGTATGACCAATTTTTGACTTGAGAGCACAAACCAACACTTGATCAATGCGATCGCCTAACATCTCGGCAAGCATATTGCTCTCCATCAAATCGTTGAGTACTGTTCCTGTACCGTGAGGAATAACACAGTCAATCTCATTTACACTTAATTCAGCTTCAGCGAGTGCTCGCTGTAAAGCTGCTTTTGGATGTTGCCCCGTTGGGTCTGGAGCTGTGGGATGATATCCATCACAACTCCAACCGCAACCTTTTACTTGTGCATAATAATCAAACCAACCACGACGACGGGCATGAGATTCAGATTCTAGAACTAAAATTGCTGCTCCCTCTCCGGTTACCGTACCACCTCGTTGGGCATCAAAAGGACGACAAACTTCAAAATCGAGTGCCTCTAGCCGATTAAAACAAGCTTGTACAACCCGTGAAAATGCCTCAGCACCGCCTACAAGCATTACATCAGCCCAACCACTCCGGATTGCTTCTATAGCTAAACTAACGCTGTAAGTCCCAGAGGAACATGCTGTACTAACGCTTAGATTAGGACCACTCAGAACAAACTGGCAACCCAAAGAAGACGCAACTTTGAAATTAAAGGCTTCTATACCACTAACTTGAAGACTTTTTTCACGGCTATTTTCTATCAAATCTGCATCACCCATTGCAGTTCCAATAGAAATGCCAATACTTG
This sequence comes from Nostoc favosum CHAB5714, assembly GCF_020829495.1. Lineage (GTDB taxonomy): Bacteria > Cyanobacteriota > Cyanobacteriia > Cyanobacteriales > Nostocaceae > Nostoc > Nostoc favosum. The sequence continues at coordinate 14,845 of NZ_JAIVFQ010000072.1, forward strand.
ATGATTCAGTACTATTGAGTAGTCCAGCGTCTTGCAAAGCCATTTGAGATGCTCGAATGGCAAAATCACTTGCTTTTCCCAAGGAATCACCAACTACTGAAAAGCTCGGTGGTTTCTGTTCACGTACATAATAGCAACGACGGTTTCGCATATATTCAAAGCGAGTATACGGATATTCCTCCGGTAAACTGCTTGTAGCTTCAAGTAGGGTTTTCCAGTACGTCTTTGGGTCTACTCCAATCGATGACACAAGACCGAGTCCTGTAATTACAATTCTCTCAGACATAGATATTAGTAAAAGCTGTCAGCTTAATTGCAACTCGGTATTAGTTTGATTCACGCCTGAATTATTGATGACACCGAAGTTGGTAGTGGAGGAGGAGGCGACAGGAATTTATGAAATTTGCTGTACCAACTTATGATGTTCGTAAATATTAAGAAAGGCTTGGAGAATTTTGCTTCTTTCTTTTGAAGAATGCCAACTAGGCGAGGCATTAACGACAGACAGTACCATCGATAACTCTGTAATCCTTTGTCAAGGCACTTGGCAGCGTATTCTGAGCAATCCATTTTCTTACCCAAACGCTCAACTGCCTGCTTAGTATAAGCAGCGTGGGATTGCTCATCATTGATAATAATCTTTAAGAGTTCCGAAGCTGCTGGATCAACCGGCTTAAGTAGGTTGGCCATCAGGGTAAAACGTTGTATTGCAAATGTTTCCAAAGCATGTACTCCAGCAAAAAGAGGAATCAATTCTACTTGATGAACACTCTCACCCCGTGAAAATTTTTCTGTAACACTTGTCCAACCTGCTGAACAAAAAGCTTTGACCGTATTTGTCCATGAAGGAACTTCTTCCGGATGAAATTTTCCTTGTGAAATTAGTAGTTTCTTCCACATTTCTGAATGTCGATGTTCATCAGCCATATGCTTGTTGAGTCTTGATTCAAGCCAATCATCATCTAACTTACCAGTCACATTATTAATCCCTGGAATTTCGCCATCTGCTTCTAGAACAAAGAGGAAATTTTGATACCACACCCGGGCATCTGGAGACTTGCAAATAGCTTGAAAAAACTCTTGAGTTAACCATCGTTCTAGTTTCATAAACTCTGACTCTCCATTCTTCGTAGTTTTAATTCATTACTTCAACTGAGCGCAGCGCAACTACTACTCGCTCAACTTCTGCAATTTGCCTATGATTGACCCAAACTTCACCGCTAAAAACAGCTGCATCAGCCAATCCGCGTTCCAAGCGTACGCGATGTTCCATCGTATCACCTGGAAAAACTTCATCGTAGAAAAGGAATTTGCTAATTGAGCCAAACAACATTAATTCCTGACCAATATTTCCTTTGTGTTGACGAATCTGGTTGTACATAATTCCTGCCGCTTGGCAGAAAGACTCTATGATCAATGAACAAGGATAAGCATAATCTTGTATTTTTGCTGTGTCGCCAAGCTCAGCGAAACAAGGCTCATTGCAAGTTACAGTTTTTATCGCTACAAAGTTAGCATTAGATTCTAATTCTTGAACCTTATCAACTAACAACATTGGAAAACGATGAGGGATGATACTCTTGATTTTGTCTTGGCTAATCATCATCTTGCACTATACAAAAGTTTAACATGGCCATAGCAACTTGATTGTTTTGATTACAGCAAACTGCTTTAACTTCAAGAACTTGATAGTTGGACTGAAATGTACACTGGCAATTGCTTTCTAATGTATCACCTGGCTGTACTGGAGCAATAAAACGTGTTGAGCGCACTTCAAGTAGTTTGATTTGTCTACCATAAAATGCTGCGTAGTATTTAACAGCCTGTTGAATTGCCTCGATAATAAAAACCCCTGGATAAATTGGGTTATTAGGATAATGACCGACAAAAAAAGGCTCGATAGCTTTTACTTGTTTCCTGGTCGTAATTCCAGTTTCATCTATGCGAATCACTTCATCAAGGGCAACCAATGGTGCTGCGTAGTCTTTAACTGGCTTTAGCATTTTGTCCCTGCTTAGTCTTTACAAGTTCGTAGATGTTACTTAAACAGTTAATTTGTTTAATTTCCTGTTCTTCAAGTTTAATCTGGTACTTCTTTTCAAGAGTTACCATCACCTCAAGTGCCATGAGTGAATCTAAATCGAGGTCTTCGACAAAATCTGCTTCATTGGTCACTAGTTCTTCATCTATATCAAGGGCAAATGCGACAATTTTTCTGAGTTCAGTTAGTTCGGGATTTTCGTAATTATTTAAACTCATTTTCCTTTCTTCCTACAGAATGATTCCACCATCTACTTGAATTGTTTGACCTGTAATGTAACTAGCTTTATTTGAGGCAAGGAAAGAAACAAGGTCAGCCACTTCTTGCACCTCACCTATGCGCCGAAGAGGAATATTGGAGATAGCCTGCTCCATAATTTTTGAATTAAGTCCTTCAGTCATATCAGTAGCAATAAAGCCAGGAGCTACAACATTGACCCTAATTCCATATTGACCAACTTCCTTAGCAAGTGCTTTAGAAAAGCCTATAATACCTGCTTTAGAAGCAGAGTAATTAACCTGAAAGGCATTTCCATAAACTCCGGCTACTGAGGAAATATTTATAATGCATCCTTTCTTTCTTTTGAGAAATCCAAATATAGTACATCGACATACATTGAAAACACTGTCTAAATTGCTGTTGATAACACTGGACCAAGACTCTAAATCCATTTTTAACAAAGGATTATCATTGATCACGCCAGCATTATTTACAACTAGTGTGATTGGACCAAGCGACGCTTCAGCATCTTTAATAAAGGACTGAACAGAGTCAAAATTTCCAACATCGCACGTTTGTAAAAACACACGAGAACCCAATTGCTCAATTTTGCTTTTTACTTCTTCTGCTGCTGTACTAGCGTGCTTGTAGCAAAAGGCTAGGTTATATCCATCTTTTGCCAATTGTATAGCAATGACTCGCCCAATACCGCGAGATGCCCCTGTTACGAGTGCAACCCCTTTGTTTGCTTCATTCATCACTTCAATTCCTCTTAAGATCAATTTTTGCAACACAACTCATTTAACTTGATAATGCGAGGATAGATATCCATCTTCCATGTGAATAATTCGATCAGCGATATCTAAAATCCGATTGTCGTGTGTCACCATTAGAATAGTGCAAAGCCGCTCCTTAGCCAGTTTTTGCATGAGGTTTACAATATCTCGACCCGATTTACTGTCAAGTGCTGCGGTGGGTTCATCCGCTAAAATAATTTGGGGACGACTGACTAAGGCACGAGCGATCGCTACCCGTTGTTTTTGTCCACCTGATAAATTTTCTGGATAGTAGTTAATCTGGTGCCCTAACCCAACGGCCTCCAATATATGAACTGCATTGATTCGTCTGGCTTTTGGAGAAATGTGCTTGTGTAACTCCAGTGTAATTTGCACATTTTGCAATGCCGTTAAGCATTTGAGCAGATTGTGAGCTTGGAAAATATAGCCGATGTTGCGTCGGAGTAAAATCAACTGTTTTTTACTAATACCACACAGATCCTGACCTAGAACTTTTAAGCTGCCGTGTTGGCAAGAGCGCAATCCACTGATCAGCGTTAGTAAGGTTGTTTTTCCAGAACCAGAAGGTCCTGTCATAATTACAATTTCGCCTGGATAAATGTCTAGGTTAATGTCAAACAATACTTGCTTTTGCAGTTGCCCTTGACCAAAGTAGTGATTGAGATTTCGCGCACAGACGAGTGGAGATTGGCACATAAAGTGAGAAAGTTAACGCTAAAAAATTTCAGCAGGATCGGCAGTGTGGAGCTTGCAAAGAGCGATCAAACCTGCGATTGTACACATTCCTCCAGTTAAAATGAAGATGAGTCCTATTCGATTGACTGTCATCACAATCGGTAGTAGAGTGGCATTCTGAGCCAGTTTGTAAACTCCTAAAGAAATCGCTAATCCTGGGGAAAAACCCATAACAGTAAGGATCAGGGCTTCTTGCATAACTAGAATCAAGAAGTAATTATCGCTAAATCCGATCGCTTTTAACGTGGCATACTCAGCTAAGTGATCAGAAACGTCGGTATAGAGAATTTGATAGACAATCACTAAACCGACAAGAAAACCTATCGCCGTACCTAAACTGAAGATGAACCCGATTGGCGTGGTTTTCGCCCAGTAACTATTTTCAAAATTGACAAATTCTGCCAGTGTCAAAACCTTCACGTTATTCGGCAAGATAGCTTGCAACTTTGTTGCCATCTGTTGAGGATCGACCCCACTCTTGAGGTTGACCAAGCCAACACTGACTTCGGAGATACTCCGATTTGGAAATAGCCGTAAAAATGTGGTGTCACTGACAATAACGTTAGCGTCTACACCGAAGGAAGCTCCTAAGGTGAATAAGCCTTCTACTGTCACTTGATGTTTTTGCACTTCAGTGACAACGGGCTTACCCTGTTTCAGTGCTACTAGCGTTGCTCTGTACTCTCCCTTAGAAGCGCGATCAAAAAGCGCAATGTCTGGAAGCTTAATTTTTTGAAGATTTTCCTCTACTCCAGGTAGATTTAAAACTGACTGGACAGGATTAAACCCCAAAAATAGAACTTGTGCCTCGCGACGATTATCGGGATTTTTCCAGTTCAATCGGCCGGTATATAGTGCTTCTGTCGATTCTACCTCCTTAAAACTCATAGCTTGATAGAGATAACGGCGCGGGAAAGTTGACATGTTCAAAATGTTTTGAGCTTGGGGACTCATAAGAATTAAGTTGGCCTTAATACTATGGTGCATACGGGTGTTGCTATCATAGAGTGCTGCTTGAAACCCTAATTGCATAAACATCAGGAAATCGGCAAAGGCAATTCCGGCGATCGCCACTAAAAGACGGCTACGTTCTTGTATCAGTTGCAACCATGCTAGGGGAATTTTGCGCTTGATCATTAGATATTTCTTAGAGTTATTAAAGAGGGAGCGCGACTCGGACTCTTTGATTGGTAAGACCGTTTACCTTTTGACTGGATGTTGTATCCAGCCGAATCTTGACTTCTACAATCCGGGCATCAGCGTCAGTGGTTGGATTCGTGTCGAAGGTATCTTGCTGACGAACCAGCAACCCAATGCAATCAACGTTTCCCTTGAGTTCTCCAGTAACAGCATTACTTGTAATGGTTGCCCTTTGCCCTAGCCACACTTTGCTAATATCGGTTTCGTATACCTCAGCGATTACATACATCTGGCTGGTTTGTCCCAAATCAACAATTCCATCCTCGCCAATCCTTTCTCCTGGATGAGTGTGAATCTTTAAAATCCGGCCCTCCTTGGGAGCATCGATGTATGCCAAATCTAAGTCTGTCTGAATCCGCTCAAGAGTAGCTATTGCTCCATCCACTTCTGCCTGTGCTTTGGCTACGTCAGTTGGGCGCACTTCCATTGTCTGAGCCAGTGTGGCTTGAGCTTCTCGAATTTGAGTTTGCAATGTCCTACTGGTGCGAGCCAAATTCGCTTTTGCCTCGTTCAAATGCTCCTGAGCCGTTTTAACTGCTAGTGATCGCGTATCTAAAGCTGAGGCAGAAATTGCTCCGTTTTGATAAAGCATCTGATAACGGTGGTATTCTCCCTGAGCATTTTGCAATTCGGCTTCCAGACGGGCAATGGTCGCCTGTTGTATTGCCTTTTCACCTCCTAGTTCCACTTCTAAATTGACAACCTTTGCTTGATGAGCGGCGATCGTCTGTTGACTTTGACCTGCTTTTACCTGAGTAAGACGTGCTTTGGCGATGCTTACTTGTTTTTGGGCTTCCCTCAAAGTTGCTTGCAGGCGATCGTGAGAATCCAATACCGCAATCACCTGTCCAGCTTTTACCTGACTTCCTTCTTCCACCATCAACTGAGCCACTCGGTTACTGCCATCCAAGCTAGACGGGGCAGAAATGTGAATAATTTCCCCTTGGGGTTCAAGTCTTCCCAAGGCAGTAATTGTTATGGGTACCTGCGAACTATGGAGTGGAATTGGAGTTGCAGGAGTAGTCTTGGGTTGACCGATCAGATAAACTACCCCTACTCCATTCAAAAATACTGAAGCAACTCCTAAAATAATGAACCAACGTTGTTTCAGCAGAAAGAATAGCTGTTTCTTGCGCTGTTGAACAACTATTCGCGTTTCAGCTTCTAAAATACCATATTCAAAGTTTAAAGTTTGCTGAGTTGGTAACAGTTCAGATGGTAAATCATTATGATTCATATGGTACTAACTCCATTTTTCAGTGGTAATAACATTTTGAAAACTGAAGTTCAGAGTTCAAGGCACGTGATGCACAATGAAGTTAGAAGATTGCAGCAGGCTTCGCCAAGCGAAGGCTAATAGAACTTACGCATTGACAAAATTTTGATGGTGTGGGAATTGCTATAGTGCATCTCTACATAAATCACCTCAACTAATTCGGGTTTTAAAGCGCTTAGGACATAAGTCCGTTTCGCTATATTCTTAAGTAGGTGTAAGTCAACTCAACTTATGCACTCTCAGTCAGATGGAACGTGGATTGTAGATAGCTGAAACATTTTGCCGCCGCAGTGCTGTTGAGAGATTAGATACCCACGTAAAAGCGATCGCGAAGATTCTGTATAAAAACACGCCTTCTGAAAAAATAGAAACCTTTGAAGGCATAGAAACAGCCGTTCGCGATCAAGTTCTGGAACACGTCAGTCCAAAAATCGCCTTTTTTTTGTCGGAGAAAAGACTGGAACAAGCAGAGGACGCAGCCGAACCATAAGAAGTTGTGTTGGTAAAATTGTCATCAGTAGACAACAAGCTTTGCGTCTGGGGATTGAGCCATATAGGCGATTTAGCCCACTACTAGAAAAGTGCTGTTTATTACTGGCAGCCAACGAATCATTCCAAGATGCAGAAAAAGACTTAAAGGTAATGACTGGAATAGAAGTGGGTCATAGTACCTATCATCGCCAAGTCCAAAAAGTAGATACATCCCCTCCGATTCTTTTACCATTTTTTCTAATCTCAGTAGACTCACAGTATGGACAATGCACAGTAGAACACCTTAATTCATCCCTTTATTATGCAACGCCCCAAATAGATACATGGTTATGGAGATAGAGAAAAATATTAAACAATTCTGTTTTTGGCACAATCCTTAATTAAAGCAAGTCACTACTTCAGAGTAATAAGCTACACACCACTATAAGTGCTCGCCAGCAAAAGTTCTTGCTCTGCTGGATGTATCTGATTAGCCACTGCATAAGCTTACAATACAGGTATCTATTTAGATACAGAAATAGTATCTTGGATATCTCAGGAGAGAGAATGCTTAGATTAATTTACTCAAAAGAAGTTGATAATGCTTACAATCAGGCTAAAAATAAAGCTCTGAACAATGCAACGAAAAGTGTCCAAATTGGCGATGAAGTTAAAGAAATTCTTTCTCCTTTTCCATCACCGTCAGATTGGCGTGATATATGGATTTACTTTATTATGGTAGACCGCTTTAATAACCCATCTGATGCGCCTACAAAAGCTTGGAATGTTTTAGGTAAAGAAGGTTTGGTTTTTCAAGGTGGTACTTTTGAAGGTATCCGTCAGCAATTACAATACTTAAAGGACTTAGGAGTGGGAGCAATATGGCTCACTCCTGGTTTGAAAAATTGCAAGTATAAACGTAGCTACCACGGCTATGGGATTCAAGATTTTTTACAAATTGACCCACGATTTGTTACCAACAAAGATAACCCAGAAGAGGAATTACAAGCACTAATTGATGAGGCTCATGCACACGGAATTTATGTAATTTTTGATATTGTACTGAACCATGTCGGCAATGTTTTCAGCTATTTTATTAATAACAATAATGTTGAATCAACCGATCAATATAGAGAACAACCGCAACCCCCCTATGATATTAAGTGGCATGACAAAGAGGGAACACCACAATGGATGAATTCAACTGTTAATGAAGTTCCTGACCTTGATCCTGATGCAGCAGTATGGCCTAAAGAACTTTGCAAGAATGAGTCTTTTCGTAGAAGAGGAACCAGAGATGATACTGAACAAGGCGGCGATTTTAGCGACTTGCGAGAGTTGGTTACTGATATTCCAGAAGTACGTAATATCTTAATCCGTATTCATCAATATTTAATTGCCAAGTTCGATATCGACGGATTTCGCATCGATACCTTGAGGTTTATTGAACCAGAGTTCGCCAGAGTTTTTGGTAATGCAATGCGCGAATTTGCTTTAAGTATTGGTAAGAAAAATTTCTTCACCTTTGGTGAGATATGGGCTAACGAAAACAATACAGAGGAGAAAATTAGCCGCTTTATTGGTCGCAATGCAACGGAACCAGGTGATTTATTGGGTATTGATGCGGCGCTTGATTTTCCTTTGTTCTTCAAACTCCCCAGTGTGTTGAAAGGATTAAATGCACCAAAAGCACTAGCTGATGTGTATGAAAGGCGTAAGGAAAGTCTTCGGAATATTATTAGTTCTCAGGGGGAAGCAAGCAAATTTTTGGTGACATTCCTCGATAATCATGATTTGAAGAGTCGCTTTTACTACAGTAACCCTGAAGATCCTCAGGAGTTTGATGACCAAGTAACTTTAGCTATTACTTGTTTGTTTGCTTTACAAGGGATACCCTGCATATACTACGGCACAGAACAGGGACTCAATGGTGCTGTTCCAGGAGATACCGATTTTGGTGATCTCGTAGTCCGTCAAGCTTTATGGGGTAAGCCAGAAGGTGGCTTTAATCGTGACCACCCCTTCTATCAAGCAATTGTACAACTATCTGCATACCGCAAAAGCCATCCGGCACTGCGTTATGGACGGCAGTATTTTCGTCCTATATCAGGCGATCGCATTAATTATGGCATTTCGCCCTACAACTCTGGTGTGCTGGCGTTCTCACGCATCTTGAATGACCAAGAAGTGGTTGTGGTAGCAAATACAAATACAACAGGAACTCCTCAGTCTATCTATGTGATTGTTGATTACCATATCAATTCGCAAAACCCTACTTTCAAGATTTTATTTAGCAATAAAAGTGATAAAAGCACTGAGCCGGAAACAGTGGAAGAAAAGCAAGATGTTAACATCACTGAAGCTAATGGCAAAATGAATCATGGGCCAATACGAGTGATGAAAGTGACTCTCCAACCGATGGAAGTACAAATTTTGGTGAAATAGAAATAACATATTTGAGACTCCCACGAATTGAGAGTTTCAAATATGTTACTTCATCATTGTTGAGCGATCGGGCGTAGCCCATTGCATAAACTTTTTTCATGAGGTTTGACACTGGGATTATTCTGTAAATAATCTCGCACCCAATCACAACCACGCACAAGTAAATGATCTAAATCATCTAAATACAAATGCCAAATCACAATGTCATATCTACTGCCACTAGCTAGAGTCTTGCCATCAGGACTAAAGCGCACACTCCAAACTGCATCTTTATAGCCTCGCAGGGTACGCAGTTCTTGACCGTCAATGCTCCAAATTTTTACAGTATTATCACCACTAGCAGTGGCAATGAGTTTACCATCTGGGCTAAAGGCAACATTGTGAACAACATTGTTATGTCCTCGTAGGGTACGCAGTTCTTTACCATCAATGCTCCAAATTTTCGCAGTATTATCCCAACTGGCAGTAGCAATCAGCTTACCATCCGGGCTGAAGGTAACATTGTTGATACCACTTATATGTCCCTTTAAGGTTTTTAGTTCTTTGCCATCTATACTCCAAATTTTTACTGTTTTGTCCCAACCAGCCGTAGCAATTAGCTTACTATCTGGGCTGAATACGGCGCTGTTGACTACACTATTATGACCTGTGAGAGTTTTACGTAATGTCCCGTCTCGATTCCAGATTTTGACAGTTTTATCTTCACTAGCCGTAGCAATTAACTTACCATTTGGGCTGAAACTTACACTCCAGACTGTATCTTTGTGTCCTGTGAGAGTTTTATATAATGTACCATCTCGATTCCAGAGTTTGGCAGTTTTATCCCAACTAGTTGTAGCAATTAACTTACCATCTGGGCTGAAACTCAGCTTATTTACCCTACCTTGATGCCCCTTGAAAGTTTGCAGTTCTTGAAGTTTATCCCCTGCAATACTCCAAAGTTTGGCGGTTTGATCCCAACTAGCCGTAGCAATTAACTTACCATCTGGACTAAACGCTAGGTCGAAGACCTCATCTTCATGACCTCGGATAATAGTGCTGTGAGGACTGTTAAGTTTCCAGATTTTAGCCGTTTTGTCATTACTAGCTGTAGCGATGGATGTACCGTCAGGACTAAAGGCGACACTATTAACTGCATCAGTGTGTCCGTAGAATGTTTCTAGTTTTTGACCGTTGCGGTTCCAAAGTTTGACAGTTTTGTCACCACTAGCTGTAGCAATTAGTTTACCGTCAGGACTGAATGTGACACTGTTCACCCCATTTTGATGACCTATGAGGGTTTGCAGTTCTTTACCTTCTAAATTCCAAATTTTGACAGTTCTATCGCCACTGGCGGTAGCAATTTGCTTTTTGTCTGGGCTAAAACTGACGCTCCAAATCATATCTTGATGTCCGGTAAAGATTTGCAATTCTTTGCCATCAAGATTCCAGAGTCTCAAGGTTTTATCCCAACCAACAGTAGCAATTAGCTTACCGTCTGGGCTAAAGGTGACGCTGTTGACCTTATCCTTATGCCCCTGGAGGGTGTGCAGGAGTTTACCGTCCTGACTCCAGATTTTAACTGTGTTGTCCCAACTAGCAGTGGCAAGTAGCTGACTATCAGGACTAAAGGCTACTTCCAAAACTGCTTTTTTATGTCCCATAAGAGTGTGCAGGAGTTTGCCGCCTCGACTCCAAATTTTCGCTGTTTTGTCCCAACTGCCGGTAGCCATCAGTGTACCGTCGGGGCTGAAGGCGACGCTATTGAAACCCTCTCCTTGAGGTTCTTGCAGCTCCATCGACTGTTTTTTGCCGTCGAGACTCCAAATTTTGACGGTTCTATCTCTGCTGGCTGTGGCAATGAACTTACCATCTGGGCTAAAACTTACACTCTCTAGCATTCCATCATGTTCTACTAAACGATTTTTCTCTCTAACAAAGTTGATGGCTTGTACTAGAGTTTCCGTAATTTGAGTGCGCGTGTTGGCATCAATCCCTACAGTACCTTTGATGCGGCTACCAGATCTAATACTGGCAATTAATCCATCCAAGTCCCGATTTGCATTAAGTAAAGTTTCGGCTGATGACCTAATTTCTTTAATTTCGCTAACACGAGCCTTTTGCCCTTGCCACCAAGCAAACCCAGCCAGACTGAGAGCTAAAATTAAGCCAGCAACTAGTGATGAAATTGCTAATTGTCGTCTGCGCTGTTGCTGTTGGAACTCAAATTCTCTCAGTTCCCAACTATGCTCAATGAACTGAATTTCGTTTATGCTGAGTTCTTGCCAACGTTGCACTTGCCATTCTTGGGCACCTATCAAGGGCTTACCTCGTAATAACGCGCCTCGATCGTGTCCGCTATTTTCCCATTGCCGGATCGCTAAACGCAATTGTTCTCGCCAGCGTAGAAAGTCACCATCCACCAGCAGCCAATGTTCCAGTCTTCCCCAACTTCTAATTAACGCTTCATGGACAATTTCTACTGTTTCTTCGGCTGTGGACTCATTGCGGTTGGTGACTACTAGACGTGACGAAGCCAGATGTGTGACTAAATACCAGTTTTCTGGCCTGATTTCTTCACGAGTTGCCAACCGTCGGGTAGCCTCTGTTTGATCTCCTAAACGTACCAACTGGATAAATATTTGTTGCGTCCTTTGCCTGTCTGCTTCTGGCAACTGGGCATACACAGCTTCTGCATGGTTAGCCAAGGCTTCTTCTACGCCACCAATTTCTTGATAAGCTTGATGAGTTAAGAGCCGATTTTGCTGTTTTGACCATAATTGTGTCAGAGCAAACTCAAGTAAAGGTAAACGCCCTGGCTGTTTATCTATCTCGTCGATTAATTGATTGGTTAATCCTGTTTCTAGTCCTACCTGCATTTGTTTGGCGGGCTGTTCAATTACCCGACGTAATTCTTCTCTATTCATCGGGCCAAGGTTGTAGACTGCTCCTTGCAATGCATCACTAAAGGGACGGTAAGATAAGGCATAGCTGTAAAAGTCAGCCCGCAGTGTTAATACGATGGTGAAGGCGGGAGTGAAACTATAAGCATTGAGTAATAAGTCTAAGAAAGGCTGACGTTGCGCTTCTGGACAAAGGGTATAAAGTTCTTCAAACTGATCTGCGATGAGAAGTACACGAGTACCAAATTGATGCTGAACAAACTTTTCTAGAATGATGTGTAATGATTGGTGGTTTTGTTGTAAAGAGATCGCTAAATCTAGTTCTAGTAAGCGAGTATTGGTACTATCTTCTGGCAACCCTAAGATTTTTTCTAGGCAGACAGCAGGAAAAAGCTGGGCTAAATTCACTAATGCAGCTGCTAAGGCTTCAAAGGGGTTTTTTCCAGGACGAAAAGCAATGATTTGCCATAGTCCATTTGTGTTTTGCCGCAACTTGGGGGTCAACCCAGCAAATACTAAACTAGATTTACCGCTGCCACTAGCTCCGACTACAGCTACAAACCGCTTTCTTTTCACTGCCTTGACTAAATTAGCTGTGAATTCTTCTCTGCCAAAAAATAAGTGTGCATCTTCTTCTCGAAAGGCAAATAAACCACGATAGGGACAAGGGGAAATTCCGCCTAGTTGTAACCAAGTTGATGGTTCTAATGCTGGGTTGTGACAAAGCACAGGCAACCAAGAAGCCCCAGGAAATTCATCTTCTAAACCTTGTAACTGCCTGCGTGCTTGCTGAAGAGCTAGATATAAAGGCTTGCGTTCAATGGCAAAGGCGTGGAGAAAATTTTGAAAAAATACCTCTGCTACATAATTTGGCACTGGCTCCCGCATGACAATTACCTGGGGAATATGTAATGTCCCCAAAGCATTTGCCAATCCCAATCCATCACAGGAGTTGAAAATTGCTAGCTTTAAACCTTTTTCAATCGCTGCAAGCAAAGCTTCTTCTAACTGTTCTATTGTCAGACTGTTATTTATCTGATTTTCATTGATATAAATTCTGCCTGTGTCAGCTTCGGTTTGACTATGACCTGCAAAAAACAGAATATCCCAACCTGTAGAGTCCCAAAGTTGTGTGTTGAATTCTTGACGCGAGGGATTGTGTAGATAAACAACTTCTGCAATATTTTCTAAGCTTTTGAGAGAAGTTGTTTCTGTCTGCAAATCGATGCCTTGGCTATTTCCCAAAATCGCTAAGATTCTGACTTTAGTTTTGGTAAATGTTGGCTGTAAAATTGCTGGCCGTTGATACTCTGGGCTGGAAAGAGATAGTTCTGCTTGGGGATAATCGTTAAAAAAATCCCAACTATGCAAGGGTAAGCGTCGCAGATTATCATCGTTGGTTTCTAAAATGACACAAATTTCTTCTACTGGCTGGAGTTGCGAGCGCAATTTACGCTCAATTGTCAGAAATTCTGTAGATTTCAGCCAAGTATTAATGTTCTCTTGTAATTTTTGGCATAACTCATCAAAATCAAACAGAGAAACGTTAGTGATAGCTCCTGTTTCTATTTCCAGTTGGTCATCTTCTTCTTGCCCTTGCGATCGCAGTGATTGACGACTACACAGAGCCTGATAAATTGACCGCCAGTTTCTATATAGTTCAACTAAGCCTGGATCTGCCGGCAAGCTACCAATAAATTGCTCTGAGGGAAGATTATCGGCTGAACGAATTTGCGCCGTAACGCTAGGAAATCCATTGTGCAACTCACCATTTCCCAGATTGATGACAACTGTTTTGCTCATTATAAGAATTAGGTATAGTGCTGAGTATACAATTATCTATAAGCTTAATTTATAGCTTTTCGCATACTTTTACTAGATATTGTTGCAAAAATAATAATTTCTTTACAATATAATTTGTGCAGATATTCTACAAATAAATCTTATATATTAAGTTTTTTGAATTTTTTCTCATTGAGATAATTAGTTTAATCAAAAAACTCTGGTGTGTAGGGTAAAACGTTTGCCAAGCAATTAAGATAGAGTCAGCCCTTTTGGGAATTAACAATTAAAGGTTCAAAGCCAAGCTCAATTGTGGATAAAACAATCCTTTTATAGCAAATTATATAAAAGTTCTGCTATTTTCCTATTACCTGTTCCCTTCCATTTTTACAATTCAAAATTTTCTCTAATTCTGATATCTTCTAAACTCACCTCAACACTAAAGCATTTTCCACGTTCACCTTTAAAAGGGTTTAGTTGAATGTAGCTATCTTGACCTCTAGATATAACTTCGCAAAGTATCTCTCCGGCTTTTGATAGTAAAATCAACTTAAGATTAGGCAGCAAAAAGTTTTCCTTGCCCGTCGGGTGTAACTGAATTAAAACACCTAATTTTTGCTCAGTCTCTGCCTTGATATTTAGCAATAAAACTACGTTTCGGCTACCAATTTGCATCTCTAAGTTAATTATTTTGCCTCTTTTTATAAACTCCTTACTATTTCTAACGCTCCAAGCTAAATTGGCATTTGGATCGATTAGTGAGTCAATAACTTGCCAATTTTCACCAAAGATTCCTTGTAACCATTGGCTTAATTTGGTTCTAGTTACGTTTATATATTTCAATAAATTTCCTGCTGCACTTTCACTGGTAGCAACGGGTAGAGAAATAATAGTTGGCTCTAAAAAACGACAGTAGAATAAAAGATGATTTGGCTCTGGATCAAATTTTGATAGTGGTACCTGATAGTAACCATTGTTGAGTTCTAAATTTCTCCCTCGATAATCAATCAATTCGTCATAACGAAGAAAGCCTCTAATTACAACTTCTTCTTGCTCTTCTAATACCTCAATTAAGACATAGAAGTGGGCTGCCAATTCTGGTCTATCTATAGCATCTTGAGGTATATTGGCTACTTCATCCAGCAGGTGTTCGGTGGTAATTAGACAAAATTTAAACTCACCTAATTTGAGATTAGCAGCAGCCTCAATTATATTAATATCTCGATTTACTATTTCTGGATTATGTTCTCTTAGCCATTGTTCAAATCCAAGTAGTGCTAGGGCATTCAGGTATGTTTGCCACTGATGCAGTTCACCAATGACCTCCTGACTGATATCTCTAGCCCAATCAAAATATGTTTGTTCTAGCCAAATTACTTCTGGCAGGTAAAGTCTCAAATTAGTTGTATGAGTAGGAATGTTAATCATTGTCTTTTCAATATTGATTTAATTATATCTCTGTACGAAGGGAACTAACTCTTTCTGGCTGGTTACTGATTTTTGTTCAAAATAATTCCGAATTTGCTGTGCATAAAAGCTGTCCAATGAACGATTTTTACTTGTTCTGATTTCTTCTCCAGCCTCTTGAAATACTTCTGCATCAACAAAATTTTCTATTTGTTCAGCCAAGTTTTTGAGATAATCCGGTTCAGGAGGAATATTTATTAACTCTTTTTCCTGAGCCATTTTTAAAATGCTATCGAGAAGTTTTTGTACTGTCAGAGTACGTATCTTTCTGAGTAGTTCCCCTGGATTCAATACTCGTCTAGCTTGATCCCAGCTTGTCATTCCCAACAACGGTACAATTTCTTTCAAAGTCTTGCCTTGAGAGTAATATAGTTGTAATCCGGGAATGTATTTTTGAGCGATAGGAGCGTACCTACTGCTATTTTCTAATTTGGTAATACAATTACTAATTTCTTGCGCGATCGCATCAGTCAAAGCTAACCTCAGTTGTGTATGCAAAAACTCTAAAATTTCCTGCTGTTCCACATCTAATTCATCTAAAGAAACAGTAGGTAAATCTGTTCTCAGCGTATACTTTCCATTATCAGGATTTTGGACTTCTAGGGGTTCTAAAGAACTCCAAATATCATACTGTCTAAGTTGCGTTGCTACTTGTTGGAGTTCTTTTTTAAACTCATCAGCAGTATTGATAATAACATCTCGTGTTTGCAAGTACGTCAGCATTTCTTGCAGTTGAGCGATTGAAGGGTCTGGACATCTTCTGACTTCTATCTGTCGTTGCTGTCGTCTATCTCGACGATAGACAGCATGAAAGACTTCTATTAATTGGCGTGTTCGCTGTGATAAAGTTTCTAGTTGTTTAGGTCTAACTCTATTTAATAATGCCCAGTTGCTAAGATGCTGAAAACCAAATTCTGATAAAAATTTTTGAATTTCTGGATTTTGTTTAGTTTGAAAGTATGCCCAATTATCTAAGCTCATACTAGATTGGGAGTCATGCTTAAATTTTCGCAAGACCTCAACCGTAAAAAATTTATAAGCTATGGGACTAATTTGACCATCGTCATTCACAGTGAGATGAGTTTTGTGATCGCTATCTAAGATAACTAACTTCTTCCCATCATCATCAAGAACGCATCTCAATAAATCTTTATATGTAAAAGATTTTTCACCACTGAAAAGACTGTCTATTCTTTGACAGGCTTTGAGAATAGGCTCAGAAACATAGCACCGTAGGCAAAGCCCTGCTTGAGCGCGAATCATAGCATCAACAGCCGCATGATTGCCATGAAAATAGGATAGTAAAGCAGCTTGCACGTTACCATGTTGCCAATTGGGAATTTGTTCTTCGAGAAATTCCTGTGCCAGAGGAACTAAAAACTCTTTGTATCCAACCCTTTCATTAGCTAGATCGATTCGCCAAATTTTCCAGTATCTTAATGAAGCATTCATATACAGCGTATTGCAGGTTTATGAGGTACAGTAACAACAGTTTGTAAACCAGTTTTTTAAATGCACCGGATTAATCAAATCGAGTGCAGTTGCAATTAAAACATCAACCATTTTCGCAGTGGTTGGAGAAAAGGAGCAAAGAAAAGATTTTAATTGTGACCACCAGTGTTCAATGGGATTAAAGTCAGGAGAATAGGGTGACTGATAAAGAACGCTTGCACCCACAGATTGAATTAAAGGCTCGATTCCTTCCACTTTATGAGATGGGACATTATCCATAACAACTACAGCACCCGACCATAATTGAGGAAGTAAACACTTTTCGATAAAGACTTTAAATGCGTTGCCATTCATGGAACCATTCAAGGTCATCACAGCTAAAACTTGTTTTTTGCTAATTGCCCCAATTACTGTCACCTTCGCTCCCCGATAAAATGGTTTAAAATCATACACTCTACTTCCCTGAGGGCTACGGGCATCAGGGCGGCAGCATCATGTCAATAAGACTAGTATATTCTCAATAAGCTCAAAAATAATCTCATTAATCCCTACTTATTGACAAAGATTTTAGCGATCGCTTTGAGCCTTGGAAAATAAATCAACCCAGAAATACTGATTTTTCGTTGGGTCTTAATCTTGGTCAGGATCAAGAGTACTTTAGATGCGTTTGCCCTGCTACGGGCATGAATTCTTGTCGATGGAGTAAGGTTTCATTTTACCCGTTCATGCACTACTATTACTGTACCTCATTTACCTGCAATCTGCTGTATAATGCGCTGCTTGGCAGCAACTAACATTCTTATCTAGTTGCATTATTAGATAAATGTAAGCGTTTTGAACGTATGCAGTTCTCAGGCAACGCAGTGAAGTATGGAGACTGGAGAACACAGGGCAAACCGCATCTAAAGTGCGTAGAGCTGGCGAAGCTGTCATCAACTGCAAACTAAACCGTTTAGTTTAGGAACAGAGCATAAGTATAGACGTTTCTCTAGGAATCGGGCGATCGCTAGCGCTTCTTGTGCGGTCGTTCCTGTGATTTAAACCATACAGGACTTACGCAACTGGCACAATGCGATCGCTAGTTGATAGTATATAAGTATTAATTAAATCTGATTTTGAAAGCTTTGTCTTCGTAATAGAAGTCGCTGTCTTGGAAGCAAAGCATGAAATATTCATGAGAAAATAGGTAGAGGTTGTATTACATAAATTTTGCTGACGGTAATGAGATTTACTAAGCTTAATTACTGCCAATAGTTATTAAGTAGTCAAATGAATTATACACTTACCAATTTGGCAGAGCATTTAGAGAGTATTAGTCATGATGCAATTAACTATTATTTGAAAAGAGAAAAGTTAACACCTCTAGAAAACGAGTTTGAGCTACTGTTAGCCTTTCTTGCAAAACTTGTGATGTAGCATCTTGTCGGATTTTAAGAGCTTTAGTTTCTTCAACTTTTAAATTTTTAGATTGCAGTCGCTGTAACTACACTACTTTTTTCTGAGCTAATCAAACATTCTCGTTCACAGCAATAAAGGTACTAGGTCGCTCACAAGGCGTAAAATTATACTTACGTTTAACTTCTTCATCTGTACTACCTTCAGCGGATTTAGTTAGCAGTACAACCTCAGAGCGGGTATAACCAGTCAACTCATCAAACTGAATAATCATATATTGGTAGAGCGCCCAGACATCCGCCATCCGATTGCCAATACCGGAAGATATCTCATCAGGTATAAAAATATTACCGTGCCAGGATATCTTAATTCCCTCTTTCTGGAAGTAAGTGTCTATTTCTGGACGAATGTAATCCGCAGTCCCTCCGCAAAACACCAGTTCTTCAATATCCTCATCCATCTTCGAGCGCAACCACCTGACGATCGCACGCCAATATTCATCTCTAGCAAGCAATAAAGCCTTGGACATCGACTCGCCATCAAGTTGAATTTCATCACCTTTGCGCTTGCGTGAGAGTTTCTGCATCACCTGGGAGTCACAACTAACTCCAGCTTCTACCAATACGTCAATAATATTGGGATTATCAGGGCTTAGTCCCGATGTCTTGGAAGTAAAATTATTCACCAGCCAAGACATACCAAAATTGCTGGTTATTCCCGCACCAATTGAACCACTGCGAAAGGTAAAAATACTTGCGTTGCGATAACCAAGCATCACATACATAGAAGCAGGCATATTATTGCCAAGCGTTCGCCTACGGTGAAAAAATATCCCACTACCCTCAGAAGCTGCATCATAACGAAGCATTTTTACCCGCATCTTACCTGCTGGTGTATCAAATCCTCAAACGCATCCTTCAACCGAACTTGTAACTGTTCTTTGTCTTGCACTTCACCGGGCGGTAGCAGAATGCTCAAGTAAGCTGCAACATCATTACCCAAATTCAGCTTTTCCTTAGCCAGCCAAAATGCACCACAAATTTTAGGGACTGCTAGTTCGTACTTTAGCTCCTTGAGCTGCGATATACCCCCAAATCGACGACGGGCAAGTTCTCCCAAGGCGCAGTACTCAAGTAAAAAGTATCGTAATTGTGCAGTCTTGGGCGATAACAAGGTATGTCAGATGGGGTCAATTACATACTTGCTTTGCTGTCAAATTTTTGATTGTAGCTTTTACAGATGAGATATATGAAATGATTATTCTAGGCGATCGCACCTCTAAAACTAGAATGCGATCGCCTTTCCAATTCGGTCAAATACTGTTGATGCCCTCGACCAAAGGCTTTGACCAAATGTATGGCTGAAATGGTTTCATAGAACCTTTGAGCAATGCAGGTGCTTGAGCGAAAACTCCTTCTAAATGCGCTCAGTGGAAGGGTGCAAATATTTCCTGGCAACAAGCGCCTGCTATGCGATCGCACTCCAGGAGATATTGCCCACAACGACAAACAGGACAAGGACAGGACTTACGCAAGTATCACAAGCAAAGGTAGAGAGTATGCTTTTCTCCAACACCTAACCACCGATATCCTCATAATTCCCTCACTCCAGACGAAATCCTGCATCAACTTCTATTTCTGCCTTAGCAATTGGGTCATTCTCGTCATCATTAAAGAACCCATCATCTTCGGAATCTTCTCCCAAAACATTTGATCCGACTGGTTCTGTCGCAACAGGTAACGACACAGGACTTGGCCCAGTGGAATCAAAAAAAGAAACGGAAGGGGGAACCAAATTAGCTGAAACAGGAGTTATTTCCACGCCATTAGTTCCAACTGTTGGTTGTAACCCAGTTGCACCCTGCGAGAAAACTCCACTATGAGGATTAACAAGAACTACCTGGGGCAACCCCTCCATGCCAAACGTCCGTTTCATCTTAATTATCTGAACTTCAAGTTGCGCGATCGCATCATGGAGAGCTGACTGCAATTCCATACCAGACACCCCCGCAGTCGATAGCGCAAACGGTAGGTAATATGCCCGTAGGGCCTCACATACTAACTCTGTTTGCCCTCGTTTCTTCGACTAGAGGTAGCTAATCACTATCCCATCCTCCGTACCCTTATTCCGCATGATTCGCGCCAACTCAACCGAATCAGCAGGCTTACTCGCTCTTGCCATAGCTTCTCTTCTATTAACGTGCAAACCAAGCTTCTCAGTAACCTATTTGTCAATACTCTTACTTTAACTATACCGAAGGAGAACTCACATAACTTTCAAAGAAACCTCCAGATTGTGCTGGTAAGTCTAATAGTGTAATAGGACAATCACTCTCATCTAAATTAATTAATAAATCGTCAGCACCACCTCTATGAAAAATATCAATGTAACGTATTATGGGTCGGTAGTCTTTTTTGAAATATCTTTCTAACTGAGGATTTCTTAAGTCAGCTTCATAAGTAACACAGGGTAACTTTTTATTAATGTACAGTTGAAATAGCGCTCGTGCAAAGGTGCTTTTTCCCACACCACCTTTATCACCTGTGACGATTATTAGCCGCTTTTGAGGTTTACTATTATTAATATTGGTTGTATTATCATCAGACATGACTTTTTTACCCTTATTGTTTCTATTTTGAGACATAACAATCCTCTACAAAGCAAATACACTTTGTTGATTATCCCTCAAAACTAATCAATAACTACACTTGTGGGATAGTGCTACTGATCCGCAGTTGTTACAGCGCGATCGCTCTTGTGAAAGGTGCGATGCCTACGCTGGTCACTGAGCGCGGCCGTTGTGCGGGCTGTTCGGTGTCACATTTTCCCTTTAAGAGTATCTCATCGCTACCATGCCAAAAAACGAACTAAAGGCATAAGCTTGTTAGCCCCACTCCTCCTCTAAAAATTAACCCGCTCCCTCTGTCTTATCTTCTGAGGAATTCTGGGAAGAAATTTTTTTGGCGATCGCATCCGCAGACATCGCGCCAAATTTCAACCTTTAGTAGATTGGGAATTCACGCTTATTGCCAAAATCGTTGATATTGCCTCAGAACTGCCGCTTTATATGAATGACTCAAGGGGCATTACCGTTTCACAAATTGCATCAGAATGCCGTCAAATAAAGGCTAAAGAGGGAAAACTGGGGTTAGTTGTAGTTGATTACCTGCAAATGATGGCAGAGGATTCTGGAGGGAACCGCAGCTATGAACTGG
>NZ_JAIVFQ010000073.1 GCF_020829495.1 Nostoc favosum CHAB5714
ATGAAGCACAAAGACGTGGAGTAAGTGCTAGTGAGTTAATGGAAGAATTTGGACGGCGAATAAATTCGCCTACGGCTTACCCCCATAAATAAATTTAGGGGCTTGCACGCCGCGACTTACTCGGTCATCATAGTTAAGGTAAAAACATTCTGGAGATAAGACAACGGTTTACGCACGCCCTCTAGCACGGTTAATTGAGCAATTGCAACGCCTACCGGGAGTTGGCCCCAAATCTGCCCAACGACTGGCTTTGCATATTTTGAAGCGACCAGAAGCAGAAGTAGAAGCTTTGGCACAAGCGCTAATTGAGGCAAAAAAACAGATAGGCTTGTGTTCTGTTTGCTTTCACTTATCTGCTGAACCTGTTTGTGAAATTTGCCGCAATGCCAACCGTGACAATAATACTATTTGTGTCGTAGCAGATCCTCGTGATGTGATTGCGCTAGAAAAAACCCGCGAATACAAAGGGAAATATCACGTTTTGGGTGGGGTGATTTCGCCAATTGATGGAATTGGCCCAGAACAGTTGACTATACTGGCTTTGCAGCGCCGGGTGAATCAGCAAAAACCTCAAGAAGTGATTCTGGCAATTAGTCCGAGTGTAGAAGGGGAGACAACAACACTGTATATCGGTCAGCTACTGAAACCATTTACCAAGGTGACGCGGATTGCCTTTGGTTTGCCTGTAGGTGGTGATTTGGAGTACGCCGACGAAGTGACCCTGGCAAGGGCATTGGAAGGACGCAGGGAGTTAGATTAGGCTTAATTAAGGTTATAAATTTTAGATTTAAGCCTTCTCCACTCCCATGCACTGTCAGCATCCCCACTCCCCACTCCCCAGCTTATTGACAATGATAAAGTTTATATTCGTAGCCATCGATGCTAGGCATTGATTGAGTATCAGACATAACGCATGTTTTGACGGCTTCTGCTACGGGTGCGTGAAAGTTTACCAGCCACAAGTCAAAAGGTCGTGGTAATTTCTTTAAAGTATTTTCCACAATGGTGGAAGTATTGGGGTTTTTGTCTTGATGGGCAAGGAGAAATAGAGGTTTTTGGAGTGAATTTGCAAGTTTAATCTCCCTAGCAACTCCCATCATTTCCCCAGTGTGTACATAAGTTTTGTGGGTGGTGGCAATCAGTACTGGTACTGGGGATGTTTGTTGAATTAGTTGCACAAACAGGTCAGGGCGATAATATTTTTGATAGCCAAGATTGCAGATTACTGTAACTGCACTGAAAAATCCCATTAGCCAAATTAACATCACGGCTTTTTTACCGTTTATTCCCCATTTACCTATGCTTTTTATACCATTTTTCCCTTGTTCTCTTTCCATCAATTCCTTGGGGGGATTCCAACAAACTGCGAGACTTGCGCCTAGTAAAACAACGATCGCGGGAAAGTAAACAAAGTTATATCTAGCACCCCTGGTCAGGTCAATACCCAAAAAGTACGTAAAGATAAAGAATAAAGCGATCGCACTGAGCACTACTCCCATAAACACCTGAATCATAATCCGGTTTTCTGGGTGCTGTAGTTGAATCTTGATCCCACGCAGCAAAATTGGTACTGCCCAAATAAAGAAAGTCAGCATCACCACTCCAGAAGGAATCACAACTAATAGCTGTGAAGATTCAACTGGCAGGAGGGAAATCATTGCAATCAATGTTCCTAAAGCTTGAAAAATTGGGCTTAACCAATCTAGTCCAACGCGCGAACCTCGAATCCAGTCGGTCAAATTATCACGATTTTTATTCTCTAACAAGATTGGTATCCAAATTAAACCCGCCACACAAGTACCTATAGCAACGGCATAGATGCGCCGCCAGGGAGGAGAGAAGAGGAGAGAAAATTTGCTGCTAGTTTGCAATTGAAGCCAACCAAGAAAAATCAAAACTACGGCTTCTGTGCAGAGGGTGAGGGTAAAGAAATAATGAGAAGCAATACCTAAAGCATTAATTCCTACCCATAAAAGTGTTACCCATATAGGTAAAGGTGTGCGGTTTTGAATATGACGTGTGGCAATTACTAAGCAGGTGAGGGAACCAGTTACCCATAAGATTGCCAAAGTGTAATGACGCGCTTCTTGTGCTAAAAATACGCCATAGGGTGATACTGCCATCATGGCAGCAGTCAAGTGCCCCACCAAGTTCGAGCGAAACGCTACTCTACCTAATACGTAAAAACACGGGATTGAAGCAGCACCGATTATAGCTGGTAGCGATCGCGCCGCAAACAGCGATACTAATCCTCCGTCGCTGGGAAATAATTTCATCCACAGGTAAGCCAGCACAAAATACAGTGGTGGATGGTTATCTTGTGTAGCTAAGTTATGAACCACATCACCAATACTAGCCGCCGGGTTTGGTTGCAGTGGTTGTAATAGGATATCAGGTGCGATCGCTTGATCTAGGGGTACTGATAAAAAAGTATTCCCCAAGCTAAACACCAAGGTGGCAAACTCATCAGTCCAAGGAGGCTTTGCAGTCAAGTTGGTTAGGCGCAAACTGATGCCAATGATCAACCACATTAAGTTCAGCAAGGGGTGAAGCCAAGAAGGAGGGAGGCGAACCTGCCAATTATGCCAATGCTTGGGTTGTGAGGTAGAACTTGCATCTACTATGGGCACGAAACGGGAAGCATAGACAGCTAGCAACGAGATAATTTTTCTGTAAAAATAAAATGCACCTTGGAAAAAAACTCTCATTGCCGGGCCTCACACGAATGGATTTGTAGATTTGACGTTTTAGATTTGAGTTCGTTCTAAAGTCTAAGAACAAAAATCAAAATCTCAAATCCCTGGTTGTGATTATTTCACATCAGTGACGCGCCAGCTAAGTTTCAAATTAATCCAGAAATTCCAGATGGTAACGACTGCGATCGCTATAAAGTTCGCAATATAACGGTTAGGAATAACAAAATTTAATACCAAATTTAATATCAGTACATTCAATACCAGTCCAGCAAGACAAATGGCGTTGAATTTCACAAACCGCTTCAGGCGTTGCTGCCATTGTTGCTGTCTGGCGCTGACATCCGCAAATGTCCAAGCGTCATTCCAGAAGAAATTATTTAAAATTGCAATTTCACCAGCAATAATTTTGCTGGGCGTCAGTGGCCAAGCCAAGGTAGTCGGATCACTGAGCAAGTAAAGCACTGCCATATCTACAAATACCCCACTAAAGCCAACCAACCCAAAGCGGAGGAATCGACGAACTGGGAAATTGACTTTTCTACTCAATCGTCCTACCCGTCCTGTGGAGAGCCGCAACCGTACCAAGTGGTGGATGTAATCTATATATTGCTTCCATGTCACCTTACTCTCACCCTCTTTGCGTTCGCAGAATACATACCCAACTTCGGCAACTTGGTTTACCTTTCCCCGCCCGATTACTTCTAGGAGAATTTTGTATCCTACTGGATTAAGTGTTGCATTTGCGATCGCACTCCGGCGCACCATAAAATAACCACTCATGGGGTCGGAAACTCTGCCTAGCACCCCCGGCAAAATCACCAAGCCTAACATCTGAGCGCCACGAGACAAGACACGCCTGACAACACTCCAGCTACTGACACCGCCTCCGTCCACATGGCGACTGGCTACTGCCAAATCTGCTCCCTGATCAACACTACGCAACAGTTGCGTCAGCACCTCTGGTGGATGCTGCAAATCTCCATCAATCACCCCCAACACACTTCCGGTAGCTGCTTGCCACCCACGAATCACTGCTGAGGATAGCCCCCGTTCCTGTTGGCGTCGCATCACCCGCAACTGCGGATATTCTGTGAGCAAGGATTGTGCTATTTCCCAAGTTCGGTCTGGGCTATCATCGTCTACCACAATCAATTCATAGTTTCCTGGAATAGATTCATCCAGTAACTGACTCAATATGCTGACCACATTCTTGATGTTGTCACGTTCTTTATAAGTAGGAATTACTAGGGAAAGATGGATAGATTTACTACTTGTACGCACACCGTTAGGGGGCAACTCTAAAATTTTTAATGGCCCAGTTGGTACTGTTAACAGCGAGTTGGATGAGTTTTCCTTCATAATTTCACATTACAGAACGAGATGTGTAAAAACCGAGATCAACAAAGCCGAACATCTGCTGACTGGCTTGATTGACTGAACCTGGTTAGTCAAAATTTGATGAATACTTTTATTACAGTTAGCTGTTTTGAAAAGTTTAGTAATTTCCGCGCCTCAATTCAAAATATTTTCCTAAGCTTCATCTAAACTTTACCTTAAACCACTTAAGTTTATGGTAGCTGGCGGACGCTTAAAAACTTTTTTATACAAACAATCAACACTGTAGCATTACATTAGCTAAATCAGCAAATATACAGTTTACCCAGACTATGTAGACATCTCGATTAATACGGCTTTTAGCTTTACAAGATAATAATTTTAGATTCTTTTTCGGAGATATCTAATCTACCAATCCAAAATCATTCGTGAACGAATAATACCTTTGTAGCGGATTATGGAAACTGTAACGCACCCACTTGATGTTTTAAAAAGTTATTATAATTACAATTATTTCTAACTATTTACACTTACTTAGCAAGTACTGGTTCACAAAATCTTAAAATTAGTGGGAAACAAGAAAGTGGTGAATCCGAATCAGCAGCTAATTGCATTCTGAATTCTGACCTCTGACTTCGGAATTATTCTTGAATCCAGATAAATATCAAGGCTATTTAGCTGAAACAGCGAGAAGCCTCACGTCTGTCCCTTCGGGGAGCGTGAGATGTAAGTCGGAGTAATAGAGGACGTAAGAAATCTACTACTGTGCTTTCTGCTGGACAGGAAGCCTACACTGACCTTACGGTACAGTGTAGGTAGTTCACTAAATAAATTCGCGCTTTTGGGCACTGCAATGCTCTGCCCCGACGATAGATGTGGCTTAAATAAATCAAAACTGCTGTAATGTAAATAGTGATAAATATATCTCAACCCTAAAAGCAGCAAAGCAATTCAAAATGTTCGCGTAGCGTCTCGTAGAGAAGAAAGGCAATCCTAGCCAGGCTTTTGGCGATTGAGAATATGCATTTAATCTGCATATTTCCTTATTAAAGTCAAGTTTTTTCGATTTTTTCAAAATTTTATCAATATTTAGCGATATATATAAAAATAAAGTTAACAAAAATTAATAAAATAGGAAATAAGTATACTATTTAGCAGCCATTGGATAGTAAATATCTCGAAAGTAACAGCATAAAATCCCCCAAGAGGGCATTGCAAAAAAGGTGAAAATTTTGTTTGTTATTAATTTAATGCTTTTGTTTTATTGCTTGTATTGAGTAAATAAACGTCTATTGTACAGGGTAGATCATGCATATTCCTGATGGATTTGTTTCTCTTCCAGTGGCAGGGGCTACTGGTTTAGCGAGTGTAGCAGCACTCTTTATTGCCTTCGAGCGATCGCAAGAGGCTTTTGGTATCCGTCGTGCGCCCATACTGGGACTAACCACCGCCTTTATCTTTGCCGCCCAGATGATCAATTTTCCGGTAGCAGGGGGTACTAGTGGTCACTTGTTGGGGGGAACCTTAGCTGCGATCGTTTTGGGCAGTCCTTGGGCAGGAACGTTGTGTATCGCCACAGTTTTAATTATTCAAGCTGTGCTGTTTGCTGATGGTGGCATTACAGCCTTGGGAGCGAATATTTTGAACATGGCAGTAGTTGGTGTTTGGGTTGGCTGGGTTTTAACCCAAACTTTGCAGCGACTGTTTGGGGGATCTAAAGGGCGCTTACCTTTGGCTGCTGGCATTGCAGCTGGGGTAAGTGTAGTAGTAGCTGCTATTGCTTGTGCCATTGAGTTAGCCCTTTCAGGAACTGCACCCGTAGCCATAGTTTTACCAGCTATGACTGGTGTGCATATTCTGATTGGCATTGGCGAAGGGATAATTACTGGGGGTGTGCTGACTTATTTAGCCACAGCCAGACCAGATTTGTTACCAGGGGAACAGCAGGAGTTTCGCGGTTGGTCTGTACCCATTGTCACCATTTTCTTGATTGCAGGAGTACTGTCACTCTTTGCCTCAGCATGGCCTGATGGTTTGGAGAAAGTCGCCGAAAACACGGGCTTCATCGACTTAGCCAGTAAAGTACGGGTAATTGTGCCGACTCCCTTAGCTGACTATGGTATTGAGGGTTTAGGGCCAATTGGCACGAGTATCGCTGGGCTTGTAGGAGCTACGGTTTGCTTTGCTGTTGCCTTTGGAATTGCCAAGGTAGTGAAACCGAAGAATGCTTAAACTTTCCTTACCGTTACGTTTGCAGTTGTCACTAGTGATTGTAGTGGGAGCAGCTTTATTAAACCATCATGCTTGGTATTGCTTAGGTGTATATGGCGCGATCGCACTTTTGTGGGCTTGGCTGTTGCGCGTACCCATTCGCCGCTTGGGAGGATTACTCGGTACAGAATTGATTTTTTTGTCATTGCTGGCATTGCCCTTGGGATGGGAACGAGCCAGTTTTTTGTTAGTTCGTTCTCTGGTTTGTTTGGTTACCATGAATAGTTTTTTGTTAACCTTACCGCCCCACAGTTTTGGCATCGCCCTCAAAGGCTTACCTGTACCAGCACCTTTAAAGGAAAACTTGTTGTTAGCTGGTCAATATATGGAAATTTTGCTCTCAGAAGTGACACGGATGCAACGCAGCGCTCAATTACGCGGTTTGAATGGAACTGCGGCATGGCTGCGCTACGCCAGTGCTGCCATGATTGGAGCCTTGTATCTCCGTAGTCTAGACAGGGCAGAACGAGTCTATGCGGCAATGGTAACTCGTGGTTACAACGGGCAATTGCCCATAGATTCTCCCCTCAGACCAAAAGAGCGTTTTGCCATACTAGTAGCTTGGGCGATCGCTGCTTGTGTAACTCTTACTTCTTACAGAATTTAGTGCAGTTGTGAATATTGAGTTTGTGAATCTTGAAATCTTTAACTTCTAATCCCCAATCACCAACCCATAACCCCCACGCAGCCGTAGTCGAGGTTGAGAACCTGGTGTATGCCTATTCCCGCCAGGAGCCAGTATTACAAGAAATTTCTTTTACCTTAAATCCGGGCGATCGCGTGGCGTTGATGGGAGCAACTGGTTCTGGAAAAAGCACCTTGCTGGAGAACCTAATCGGCTTAAAACAACCGCAAACTGGCAAAATTACGATTAATGGCATCCCGGTAGAACCGAAAACTCTAGCCCAAGTACGCCGTCAAATCGGCTTTAGCTTCCAAGATGCCAACGACCAACTATTTATGCCCACCATCTTGGAAGATATCACCTTTGGGCCACGCAACTATGGAATGTCACCAGCCCAGGCAAGCGATCGCGCCCGGCAGTTATTAGCTGATTTTAGCCTCGAAGCCTACGCCAATCGTTCCGCCCACGAACTCTCTGGTGGACAAAGACGCCTGGTCGCCCTAGCCTCAATTTTAGCCCTAGACCCGACAATTCTAATTTTGGATGAGCCGACTAACGGTCTTGATCCAGCATGGCGGCGTCATTTAGCGCAAGTGTTGTTAAACTTACCCGTGCAGGTGATATTAATTGCTTCTCATGACCTACATTGGCTAGGCAGAGTTACTCAACGCGCTTTGGTACTGTCTAGTGGTCGCATTCAAATAGACAGCAATATTCAGCCACTTTTGCAAGATGGTGCTATTTTAGACCAGTTGGGTTTGCCGATCGATTGGTAATTCCAGATGAGGGGGAGCAGGGGAAGAAATCAATTCAAAATTCAAAATTCAAAATTCAAACATTTTAGAACTTCTGCCTCCTGCTTCCTATCCCCAATGCCCCATGCCCCATGCCCCATGCCCCTACCTTAGTTACCTTATTTATTCGTAATATTGGATACTATATTCTCGGTTTTTTTGTTGGGGTGTTAATGGCTGTTTCACATAAATATACTGTTCTTGCTTGTGTTAGCCTAAGCATTGCTTTATTCATTACTAGTTGCAGCGAAAATAAAGTCTCCCAGTGCCAGCGACTGATTCGAGTTGTGAATGCCGGAACTTCTCTGATTGATAAAAGTAAAGGAACGCAAGTGATCACCAGCATACAGTTATCTAAAGATTTAGAATTTGTGACTAAATCGATTAAGGAACTGAATTTAAAAGATCCTAAGCTGAAAGAATTTCAAAGCGGTTTTGTCAAGATTTTTCAAAATCTTAGTCAAGCGGTAGCCATTGCAGGTAGGGCGCTTGGTGCAACCAAAACAGCAGATGCCTCGGCATCTGGTAAAGAAAAAATCCAAAAGGCGAGAGCCGAAATTGACTCAGCACTGACAACAGCTACAACACTTGGCAAGCAGTCGGATACGTTAGTCAATCAGATGAATAAATACTGTAGCCAGCCAGAATAATCTAATTTGGCACATCGGTTATTCTCCTCATCTTCCCCACTCTCGCAACGATAGTTGATGGTGGCGCTTCCTCAACACCTACAACATACACATCTGGCTGGGTCTAATTCTCCATCACTTTCCTCTGCCTCCAGCCTCCTTCAATTAACATTGGCAAAAACTTTAGGATCCTTCTGGAACTCTAGCAGGGCAAAATGAAATCAATATAATAGCTAGGACAGGAGCAACATTCCCATAAAAAAAGTCTACAAAAAGGTATTCAGCAGCATTTTTGCCGCTCAGACTTTCTTTGTGTGGTAGATTTTACCCTGATGATTTTCTGGCTATACTAGTGATTTCAGCTGATTGATAAATTTATCCCCCAGTATGAAAGACATAAAACTCTAAATTTCAGACATATAAGTGTGCATTTCCTTTTAAGTGACACAAAAGCCTTGTTTGGTCTTGGAGTAAATAAATTTCCTTGGGGGTACAAAAATTTTATCAGTCAATCACTGAGGTTAACACTAACACTACAGAGTGAATCTAGATCAATCAAACGTCTTCTGAGTTAGCACCTATGAAAGAAGAATTGATAGCCAGAGTTGTGCAGGTCTTACGAATTAATATGAGTTGGATGACTTGGAATTTATTTCTGGCTTTTATACCTTTAGCTTTGAGTGTGTGGCTATTTCGCTTTAGGCGTGGTGGCTCTTGGCTTTGGTGGCTAGGATTCTTAGTTTTCTATGCTTTCTTACCGAATGCACCATATTTGTTGACTGATGTAATTCACCTGATAGACGATATCCGCACGATTCAATCGGTGTGGATGATTACTTTAGTACTCATTCCTGTGTATTTGCTAGTAATTATCGGTGGATTTGAAGCTTATGTAATATCGTTAATTAATTGGGGTTACTACTTACATCGCATCGGTAAGAGCCAATGGATTTGGCGCGTTGAGTTAATTACCCATTTTCTGTGCGCTATTGGTGTCTATTGGGGACGATTTTTGCGTTTTAACAGTTGGGATTTGATTACTCAACCCGATGCCTTGCTTACCAAAGGGGTAGAAGAAATTCTAGGGAAACAACCCCTAGTAATTATTGCTATCACCTTTGTGGTACTTGCAGGTTTGTACTGGATTATGAAACGAGTAACTTTAGGTCTTAGCCAACGAGATAGTAAAATAGGCGTAAACCCAGGACGCGCAAACTCTAACACGCCAAATATTTGATGCTTGTGGCGATTTTGGCTTTTAAAGTTGGGTTTTAATTAGTAATTCCCTTGATGAATATTGCCTATCAAAAGAAAGATGCAACTAAACCCTCCTTGAGGTGAAATAAATTCAGAAGCAAACGGTTGGACTTCAACCGCCACCATCTGAGAATAACGTCCTATCAGATCATTGAATATCAATGGTCTGCTCTGATGTATCTGGTCACGTTGATAGGAGGAATATAATATGCAATTAATCTCTAGAGAGGAAATAAAGACATTAATAGAACAGCCATAAGGAAATTGTGTTTCAATTTATATGCCAACGCACCCAGCCGGGCCAGAAGTGCGACAAAACCCAATTCGCTTTAAAAATTTGGTCAGGGAAGCAGAGACTCGTTTAATTGATGCGGGTTTGAAACAGGAAGATGCGATCGCATTGTTGGAAAAATCCCAGGAAATTGATACCCAAGAGTTTTGGGAGCAAATGGGACAAGGGCTGGCTTACAGCAGAAATCATGTATTTGAACCACATCTATCGTAGGGGCTAAGCAATGCTCATTGGTGTCAACTTAAGCTCAAACGCTTATCCCATAGGCGTTTTACCCCACCCCTTAATCCCCTCCCCGTGAACGGGGAGGGGAGATTTTGTCGCTAGACAAAAGCGGGGTGGGGTTGCGAGGGCATAATTAGTAATTGAGTGGACTTGATATAACGTCATTGCAAGGGTTTCACGTTAAGTTGACACCTATAAGCAATGCTGTGCCCCTACCGCGTGGTCTATTTACCTAAAAATAGCTGTAAATTCCATACCCTTTTTGTGGTGGGCTGTACTAAGGGGCTGACACCAATCAGCGTTACTGTGCCCCTACAAATGGTCTGTATTCCATGCAATTGAGAACCGCTATCAGCGATCGCTTTAACTTTAAGGCAAAATGTTGTAACTTTAAGCCAAAATGTTGTAGCTCTAAGGCAAAATGTTATAACTTTAAGCCAAAATGTTGTAACCTTAAGGCAAAATGTTATAACTTTAAGCCAAAATGTTGTAACCTTAAGGCAAAATGTTCTAGCTCTAAGGCAAAATGTTGTAACCTTAAGAGTCAACATTGTAACATTGATGACTTTTGAACAGGTTGCAACGATTAACCCTTAACGGATTCAAGTCTAATGAACTACCCAGACCTACTTCGTAGAGGTCTGGGTTTCTGCGCCCAGACCAGTAGACCCGGATTTTTGACGCTTCTTCGCCCCTAGTTGCTTCATACTTCCAGCTTGTTTGCGGGTACGTGAAGTAGAGCTAGGCGACTCTGCGTCTACGAGGCTAGTTCCTAACCCCGGCAGTGTTCCCTTAGCCCAGTAAAGCATTACTTCAGCAGCGGCGATATCTCGGTCTTGAACATATCCACAAACACCACACTCGTGAACTCTAATATCGAGTGTTTTCTTCTGCTGATTTCCGCATTTTGGACAGGTTTGACTCGGTTTTACCTGACGGGTTGGAACCTCTACGAATACACCACCAATCTGTTCTGTTTTGTATTTGATGGTACTGCGTAGCATTCCAAATCCTATATCAAGAATGGATTTGTTTAGACCCGCTTTCTGTTTGTGCGAAGAGCCTTTTTTAGCTCTACTGGTCATGTTCTTGACTTCTAGCTTTTCGGTTGCAACGAAGCTATTACCGCTTACAATTTCTGCTGCAACTTGATGCACCCAATTTTGACGTTGTAAGCCAACTTTTCGAGTTAGTTTACTAACCTTGGATTGGGCTTTTCTCCATCTTCTAGAAGCCTTGGTTTTCTTGTTTTTATTTGGCGCTTGCTTCCGTCTTTTCTCCTTAGAAGCTTTTTTGATTTGATATCCAGCATTTCTCAAAAATTTTGGGGCATCAATTTCGATATATTGGGGGGAAATCGAGTAAGTTTACTCCCTCCCCTTAATAAGGGGAGGGTTGGGGTGGGGTTTTGAGGATTCATGCAAGAGGTCTAATGAAGTTCTCGTCGTGCTGCTGCTAAAATTATCCGTTGTTCAGCACGAGCGATCGCTTGATATGTTCGCTCGACTGCTTCCGGTTCAACAGAAATCGAAGTTATACCCCATTCCACTAACTTATCGATGATTTCTGGATAGATGGCTGGTGCTTGACCGCAGATTGAACAAGGGATACCGGCACTTTTAGCCATTTGGATCAGTTGAGCGATCGCACTCATAACTGCCGGATGACGTTCATTAAATACTTTTCCTAGCTGTCCTTGCTCTCGATCCACTCCGAGCAATAATTGAGTCAAATCATTTGTACCAATAGAAATTCCGGCCGCACCTGCTTTGACATATTCTGGCAGTAAAAACAGGACGCTTGGCACTTCTGCCATCATCCACAATTGAAACTGTGACACCTCAGTTAAAAGAGCTTGCTCAACTTTACGACGGCAAAAGACAAATTCTTCCACAGTCCGCACAAAAGGCAACAGTAGATTTACATTACTGTAACCAGCTTGCTGTACACTCGCTAAAGCTTGCAGTTCTAACTCAAAGACTGCGGGATTTCGTAAATAGCTGAAAGTACCACGTTCACCCAACATCGATTGTGTTGAAGATTGTAAATTATCACTCAGTGATGGTAAATCCTGTGGCCAATCTAAAGAACGATAAAAAACTGGTCTTGGTGTAAAGGCACGGGCAAACTGCATAATCTGCTCAGACCATAGCTCTAACAATTCTGCTTGCCGCCCGCCTAAAATCCAACTATTAGGATGTTGCCCGGACAATATATTTAGTACCATCAATTCTGAGCGCAACAATCCCACTCCATCCACAGGAAAGCTTTGCACTTGTTCTATTAAACTGGACTGACTCAAGTTAACCAGCAGTTGAGTAGCAATCATAGGTAGATGAGAAGTAACAGGACGGGATGGGGAAATAGGGGGATGGAGAGGATTTTCTACCACTTTCCTCTTCTCCATCTCTCCCGCTCTCCCACTTTCCCCTTCTCCTGTGATCCGATAAACTTCTCCTCTGTCGCCATCGAGCAGCAGTTGTTCGCCAGTTTGGATTAAGGTTGTAGCAGATGTTGCGTTAACTACTGCTGCGATACCTAATTCTCTGGCAAGAATTGCAGCATGACTGGTTAATCCGCCTTGTTCAGTAATAATACCACCAACTTGGTGCAGTAATGGTAACCAATCAGGTGCGATCGCTGTTATTACTAAAATCACTCCCTTGGGTAATTGTTCGGGTTTGTGTTGCGGATTAATAATTACTAGGGCAGTCGCCACAACACGTCCTCCTGCCGCCCCTATTCCCCTAATGAAGTGTCTGTGGTTGATTACAGATTGGGGAGAACTAACTTGTGTTATGTAGAGCTTGCTAGATGTAGTTTGCCCAGCGATAGTCCATTTAATGGTAAAGCTTTTACCCAGTTCACTCACCAGTTGAGTTGCCAGAGCAATTATTTGTTGGATGTATTCTTCTTGTAAAGCGTACTGTTTTTGTTGGGCTTCCGGAATTAGGTAGGTACTTAGACAAGTATGATCTGGTGTTAGGGCTGACTGGGATACAGGTTGCGAAAAAGCTCCAGGTGCTGCATCATCCACACCATAAGCGAGCATTTTATTGCCCAACTGCTGCTCAAGCACAATCCCGGTTGCCTGTTGAATGTAGTAAACATCTGGCTGGACTTCGCCAAGAGCGATCGCAATTCCTAATCCCCAAGTAGCTTCAATTTCCCACCCAGAGGAGTTGGCTTTCAGCAAGCCACTGGCGATCGCATTCTCAACAGGTTGAACTAAAACGGCTAAACTGATTTGTTGCAGGTTAATTCCTGCCCGTTGCCAATATAGTAGACTTCTAGCACGAAATATCTGGCTCCAGGTACGCTTTAGGGCAAAAGCGATCGCTTCTGGTTCGCACTGGCAAAACACCGACTCCAGCAAACCAGATATATTCTTCATACTTGGAGTAGCATTTGATACTGCTAAGGTAGGTCGAAGAATCAAACAGCCAGTTTGCCATTCTCTAGCTGCTTGGAAAATTGTACTCACCCAATCCTCTGGCACAGTCGCAGTGAGAATTTCTTGGCGCAAGCGACCAGCTACCTGCTGAAGTTGACGCCAATTAGCTACATCTAGGTGTAACGAAGAATGGGGTAAGTCAGCCACTAATGACTCTGAACTATTGAGATTTTCGAGAAATTGCCGCAAAATTTCTGCCGAAACGACAAAACCAGGCACCACCGGATAGCCACGCTGCATGATTCTGCTCAAGTAAAACGCTTTGTCACCTACTTTGGCGCGGTCTTGTAGTTTAATTTGGTCTAGCCAGTAGAGTTTGTCCACTCAATTTGTTAGTTGTCAGTTATCTATTTGTAGCCATAGCCATTTCCTCTTAGTACGTTATCAGCCGGAAATCCACTGACTCCCTACTAAAAGAGGAGTTTCCAGCATTTACGTTTAATTTGCCGACCTTATTAGTGGTTAATTGCCAGTTACACGATGTATTGCTGTAATTCAACTCCTTTGTAATTCAAATATTTTCCTTCATTTAGCCTCTCTTCCCTACAATCGGGGGTTTAGTTGTTTGAGTGAGTTGTAGATGGCGGTATTATATTTAATTATTGAGTGTATGGGTTAAATCTAGCAATTTAAGGTAGAATTTTATAGTTTCGTCATTTTAAATAGTTAAAAATCCTATTTAATAAACTTAAAATTTATTTTTGAACAAAATAATATCTTCTTGGTAAATAATCCTAAGAAGGTAAGAGATTAAGTCGTACCAAAAAAGTATTCCCGAATTGATAGAATCCAAATATGATATAGGCTATTAAATTGCAGTCGTTGAATTAGACTCCATCAATAAAAGATTAAAATATTTTTGCACTATTTTTGTAAAAATATTAATAATTAACCTAGTACAGGTCGGCGGAAATAAACCTAATATTTTATTACAGCCAGAAAGCCCAAAATTAAAGTGTGCGTGACTTTTGACTTCCGCCTTGCGGTACTAGTAGCTGTGGCGAAAGTTTGTCTACCTTTAACAATGGGATTTTGCTCGAAGTCTTGTTAATTTATATGTATAGTACCTAGATTTATGCCGTGCTGTACTAATATATAAAATTCTCTACACCAGACTAAGCATTGTCAAACACTTACTATCTTGCAACTAATGATTGGCTAAATATCAGCTTCAGGCTGTGCCTTGCATTGCTTATTGGAGCAATTATCGGCTTAGAACGCCAAATTAGACGTAAACCAGCCGGTTTAAGAACTCACATGCTGGCGAGTTTAGGTTCAGCTGTGTTTACTCTCATAATTATGCAAACAGATGGGTCACAGTTCAGTCGTGATGCACTTAGCCGCGTGATTCAGGGGATTGCAGCCGGTGTAGGATTTCTCGGTGCTGGAGAAATTGTGCGCCAATCTTCTCAAGAATCACAGCGACTTGAAATTCACGGACTCACATCAGCAGCAGCTATTTGGGTTTCGGCTGCTTTAGGAATTGCTGCTGGCTGTGGTTTGTGGCAGTTAGCATTAATCGGTGGTTTGCTGACTTTTTTGGTTCTCACCGTTTTTAAAAGGTTAGAAAAACGTGATTAGCGCTGTTTTATGACTCTCACGAGATAAAAATCAGAAACCTTTTTTGTGATTAGTTTTTATAAATCTAGCCGTAGGTTGGGTTGAGGAACGAAACCCAACACCAAGAATCCTTGATTTTGTTGGGTTTAACTTTGTACCCCTACGGGGATCTTGCTACAACCCAACCTACAAATATTTTATTTTTTCAGAGTAATAAAAGAGCGTTAGTCACAAATGACTAATTTGGGATTATTTCTCCTGCTTTCACAAAAAGAATTTGGGAGGACTTCAGCCACTGAGAATCAAAAGAACCCAAGTGAGTAGTAGTAATTAGGGTCTGAAAGCGGTCTTGAATAGCATCGAGCAATTGATTTTGGCGAGATAAATCTAATTCGGCAAGAACATCATCAAGCAATAGCAATGGTGGCTCTTTAACGACTTCTTCAATTAATTGTAATTCTGCTAATTTTAAGGCTAGAACCAGCGTTCGTTGTTGACCTTGAGAACCGTATTGACGAGCGGGTGTCTGGTTAATAGTTAATTCGATTTCGTCTCGATGGGGGCCGACAAGAGTAGTGCCTTGGTGCATTTCGGCGATCGCTCGCTGCTGGATTTTTGCTAAAAAAGCTTGCTGCACTTCTTCTGGATGGTTATCCTCTAAAGGAATATTCGGCACGTACTTGATTTGCAGAACTTCTGTACTACCGCTAATACTGGCGTGCCAAGCACTAGCAATGGGAGCTAATCGTTGTATGGCGCGATCGCGTCGTCTAATTACCCTAGTCCCTGTGGTAGCTAACTGTGCATCCCACACCGCCAGTTCTGAGTGTAGAGAGGTTGCATCTAACGTTTCTACATGGCGTTTTAAAAAGGCATTGCGCTGGCGTAACACATGGTTATACTGCTGCAAAATGTGAGCATAAACTGGTTCGAGTTGAATTAAGAGTGTATCTAACCAGTTGCGGCGACCTTCCGGGCCGCCGCGTACCAGTTCTAAATCGAGGCTAGAAAATTGGACTGCATTGAGAACGCCGAGAAAATCCATTTGGCGGCGGATAGATTCACCGTTGAGGGCTACGCTACGGCGACCATTGCGGCGCAGGGTTAAAGTAAGGTCACTAACGCCTGTTTGTCGCTCAAGGGTGGCATTAATTTGGGCTATGGCTTCCCCTTCTTGAACCAAATCGCGATCGCGGGTCATTCGGTGCGATCGCAATGTCGCCAGCAACTCCACCGCCTCTAACAAATTCGACTTTCCCTGAGCGTTATTACCTACCAAAATTGTTTTGGCAGCATTAAACTCAACGTTCTGGTTTTGATAATTACGAAATTGTCGGAGGTTTAGAGTTTTCAGGTACATATTGGGGAGTGGGGAGTGGGGAGTAGGGAGTGGGGGAAGCAGGGGAGATGAGGAAGCAAGCAATTATTCCCCCTTATCTCCCTTATCCCCCTCATCTTCCTCATCCCCCATTTACACAGCCTTCTTGCCCATAATCCGCAGAAATATCTTCTCCGCTTCAATCCACACAAACATTAAGGCACTGAAGCCAATACAAACCCCCAACTCTTGCAGATTCAGGTAGTGAGTACCAAAGAAATCTCGCAGGGGTGGGACGTAAACTAGCATCAACTGCAAAATCGTGGTGACAACAACAGCCGCTAGTACAAATATATTGGAGAAGGGATTCATCTCGATGGCCAGTCGGTTGTTGGAGCGAATGGCGATCGCATGACCCATTTGGGCAAGACACAAGGTAGTAAATACCATCGTCTTCCAAGCTTCGGGATTGCCCTGATACTCAGGGGCATGGGTATGTTGATAAGCCCACCACATTAAGGCAATGCTGATAATGGCAAAAATGATACCAATGCGAATCATGTAAGAACCCAATCCCCTAGCGAAAATACTTTCGCGGGGACTAAAAGGCGGACGTTGCATCACATCAGGTTCTGGAGGTTCCACAGCTAATGCCAAGGCTGGTAAACCGTCTGTTACCAAGTTCATCCAGAGAATTTGTAAGGGGGTAAGGGGAACGCCTCCCAAACCAATTAAGGGTGCTGCTGCAATGGTGATAACTTCGCCAATGTTACTGCCCAGAATGTATTTAATAAAGCGGCGGATATTGGTGTAAACAACTCTACCTTCCTTGGTGGCGCTGACAATGGTGGCGAAGTTGTCATCAAGTAACACCATATCACTGGCTTCTTTACTTACATCAGTGCCAGTAATGCCCATTGCAATCCCAATGTCGGCTTGTTTGAGGGCTGGGGCATCGTTAACACCATCACCCGTCATTGCTACAAATCGACCCCGGCGTTGCAGTGCTTGGACAATTCGCAGTTTGTGTTCTGGGGAAACCCTGGCATAGATGCTCACCAAGTCAACATTTTGCTCTAATTCCTGGTCACTCATCCGTTGCAATTCTTGACCTGTGAGGACACGTGCGCCTTCCTCAGCAATTCCCAAATCGGTAGCGATCGCTCGTGCTGTTAATTGGTGGTCGCCAGTAATCATCACTGGGCGAATGCCTGCATCTCGACACTCTTGGACTGCTGCCCTTACCTCTGGGCGTGGCGCATCTAACATTCCTACCAATCCCAGCCACACCAAGCCTTGCTCAGATGCTTCGTCTGAACCTTCTGGTGGAATTTCTGCCAGGGGTTTGTAGGCAAAACCTAATACCCGCAAACCTTTACTCGCCATTTGGTCATTTTCTGCCAAAATGTTTTGGCGTTGTGCTTCAGTTAAGGGGGGTGTGTCATTACCCAAATGAATTTGAGTGGAACGTGCCAAGATTAACTCTGGAGAACCTTTGGTAAACATTAAGTAAGGTTCAGATTGGATCAAGCCAGCGATCGCTGGGTCAACGCCTCTCGAAGATGCGTCACCTGTAGCGACTCCCTCCACCTGAGAAATCACGCTCATCCGCTTGCGTTCCGAGGAGAAGGGAAACTCTGCAACACGAGGTAATTTACTGTTCCACTGGTCTTTTTCGATTCCAGCTTTTCCCGCCAGTGTTAACAATGCCCCCTCTGTAGGATCGCCCAAAATTGCCCATTCACCTTGTTCTTTTTGCAACGCCGAATCATTACAAACAGCACAAGCAACAGATAACGCTGAGATTTCTGGAGATTCCTCTAGGGAAATTTTTCGACCATCTAACTGAAAGTCTCCTGTGGGAGCATAACCTTCGCCGATGACGCGAAAAGTTTTGTTATTGGTGTAAACCGATTGCACGACCATTTTATTTTGCGTCAGCGTGCCGGTTTTATCAGAACAAATTGTGGTTACAGAACCCAAAGTTTCCACTGCGGGCAGTTTGCGAATCAAGGCATTTTGGCGCACCATTCGCTGGGTTCCCAGCGCTAGAGTCACGGTAATTACAGCAGGTAAACCTTCTGGCACTACAGCAACCGCCATACTCAAGGAAACTTCCAAGAGTTGTTGGATGTTGCTAAAGCCTCTTGCCTGGATCACACCGCCGACGACAACGATCGCCACGAGAATCAAAGAACCCGTAACCAGGACGTTGCCTAGTTGAGTCATCCGTTGCTGTAACGGTGTCGGTTCACTTTCCACCGCCTGCAACATGGTGGCAATTTTGCCTAGTTCTGTAGTCATTCCGGTGTTCGTCACCAGAACCTTGGCTCGTCCTTGGACTACTTCAGTTCCTTGAAACACGACATTTAAGCGATCGCCTAATGATGTTTCCTCCGGCAATTTGAGTGATGCCTGTTTATTCACGGCTTCGGCTTCACCAGTCAATGCCGACTCACGCACTTGTAAATTAGACTGTTCTATCAAGCGTCCATCTGCGGCTATCTGCATCCCAGCTTCCAGCAGCATTACATCCCCTGGAACTAGATCCTTGGCTGCTATCTCCACTAGTCTAGCGTCGCGGATGACGCGCACTAAGGGAGAGGTCATTTTTTTCAGGGCTGCCAAGGCTTTTTCGGCACGGCTTTCTTGGACGTAGCCGAGTATGCCATTCAGGATGACAATTGCTAAGATAGCGATGGTGTCTTTAAATGGCACTTCACCAGGCTTCAAGCGACCCTCCCGCAAAGCCATCAGGTCTAAAAAGCCAGAAATCAGAGCTACGCCAATCAGCATCAACAACATAATGTTCTTGAACTGATCCAGCAGGATTTCCCAAGTACTACGGCCAGCAGTTTCTTCAAGTTCGTTGGCCCCGTACTTTTGCAATCTCTGTTGAATTTCTTGGGGTGTTAAGCCACTGTCTGCATTACTATCGAGCAGGTCTAGCGCTTTATCAACTTCTAAACTATGCCAAACGGCGGCACCTTCAGGCAGAGAATTAGCAGACATCGTGTAGGTCACAGCAAATGGTTACAAAATTTGATCATAATTTAGTGATGGCAGGAATTCCATCTTTTAAAGTTACATTAAGGCGATCGCCCAGTTGCATGAGTGTATCTGTAATTCTTAACATTTGTAAATTTATTTTTTTTGAGATAGTGTTATCTCTCACGAAAGAGTTTTTCGGAACACATTGTACCGATAATTATGAGTAATAGAGCTTTGAGGCTTAGTTACAGAGCATCTGCGACAATTAATTTTAAGCTGCCATTGCTTTAATTTACATCTAGTCAACAGCCAAAATGCATGGCACGATTGCATTTTATTTTGAATTTTGTCCAAAGTTGAGCCAGTCGCTTGCTTGCGTATTTCCGCGCTCAAGTGAACTGGCGTGCCAGTAGGGTTACCCGAACTAGGAAACTTTTCAAGGCAAATTTTGAATTTTGAATTGCTTAAGCGTGCTAAACCATTCAAGAAATATGATTAATTAATATGAGTTTTGCACTCCCCACTTTGACCGTTAGCCAGATGTTTGGGCAAAAGACAATTCGACCGCTTACTGCTGCTACCCTGTGTGGCATTACTTTCATCAAAGATAGACTGATTGCCATTGACAGTATTAAAGGGCATCTACTAGAAATTGATCCCACCTCTGACAACAGCAAAATTCTCAATCCCCATCAAGTTAAAGAATTTACTGATGTCACTGGTCTAGCTGCGTGGGAAGATACCCTGTGGGTGAGCCGAGAAAATAGTGTTTACTTGTGCAAGCTCAATGCTCTGGGTCTGGAACATTTTGTGACATTGCCTTATCCTGCTGACGGCGTTGCTGTTTGGGAAACAACAGTTTATGTCAGTTGCCAAAGGCTAGGCTACATTCTGATTTATGACCGTGAAACGCGAAAAGAGATTACCAGGTTTTATGCACCAGGCGTTGGGATAGAGAATTTAGCAGTTACCCAGGAAATGCTGTGGATTTGCGATCGCACCGAACAATCAGTTTACGCGATGGATAGGGCCACAGGAGAACTTCAATTTAGTGTCCTGACACCCTTTGAATGCCCCACAGGCATAGCAATACATAAAAATGGCGAAACAGGCAAAGAAAGTATTTACGTCGCTTACGCCTCAGAGGAGGCTTATATTCGGGACAACCCAAATGCTGATCCGAGTCATGAGCTAACATTCCGCGATCGCACTTTTATTCACCCTCTGTATTATCATTACCAGCCAGATAAGCGCTACGCCCTCTCTAATGGCTATCTCATTGAAATGTCTTATGCTGAGGAAATTGCACCCTTAGATGAAGTTTATTTACCTGACGTGGAATGGCGCATCGCCTTACCATCCGAAACTGAGCGTCAAAAGGTGAAACACGTTGAACCCATTGGTATACCCTTTACCGAAGAAGTGGTACAGGGGCAACGTGTAGCAGTCTTTAAATTTGATTCTCTTGCCCCA
Source organism: Nostoc favosum CHAB5714 (assembly GCF_020829495.1). Lineage (GTDB taxonomy): Bacteria > Cyanobacteriota > Cyanobacteriia > Cyanobacteriales > Nostocaceae > Nostoc > Nostoc favosum. The sequence continues at coordinate 20,921 of NZ_JAIVFQ010000073.1, forward strand.
GGTGAACGGCATATATTTGGCTGGAAAGCACTTTTGGAAGTTCGCGGTATTAAGTATCGCATCACACCCAGAGATGTAGAAGATATACCTCAACTGTCTTCAGAATTAGAAACACGCTACCTAGTGGATGACGACGATTTAGCAATGGATACTACCATTGTTCGCCGTGCCGCCAGAGAAGCGATTGGTTCTGAAACCAATGTGCTGCGGAAAATGCACAGCATCCGCAATTACGTCTATGATGAGTTGTCTTATGGTATTAAACCTTACATTGACACGCCAGATACAGTTTTAGAACGGGGCGTTGGTTCCTGTGGCGAATATGTCGGCGTTTTACTTGCCCTATCCCGTTTAAATGGCATCCCCTGCCGCACCGTAGGTAGGTACAAATGCCCTCCCCATAGTGACTTACTAGGAGTACCCCTACAACCCGACTTTAATCATGTTTGGTTGGAGTTCTACGTCCCGAATTTTGGCTGGTTGCCAATGGAATCAAATCCTGACGATGTGGGTGAAGGTGGCCCTTATCCCACGCGCTTTTTTATGGGCTTATGCTGGTATCACATTGAAATTGGTAAAGGTATCACCTTTGAAACCGTGACAAGTCAAGGTGAGCGGCTAACCAAAGAAGATATCCCCATTGGCGATTTGGCGATAAATCATATCCGGTTCACAATTCTTAAAGAATTACCGCCTTTTTAAATTAGGGTATTGAGAATTGGGGAAAGACTATCAGAAAGTGAGTAGGGTGTGTTATGCCGTAGGCTAACGCACCTTAATACTGTCTGCTTAACCATTATTTTCGTCTATTTCTAAACTCTTGTTCCTATTCAAGTATTCTTCAAACAATTCAAAAAATTTCTGTAGTGCCTCATCCTCGTCTACAGAAGAGAAAAAAATTATCTTAGACCATGACTGACCTGAGTGAATTCTATATTTTTCTTGAACCCATAATTGAAAACCTTCAAATTCCCTTTCCTACTCAGTTGGGAGTACGCCAACCTCTCTTTGAGCTAGACTGTATCCTCGTAGAAGCATATCTAGCTTAGTAATAGAATTATTACCTAAGTACATTCCAGGTCTTTTTTTGATAAGCTGTCGTGTCTTTAATTTTCCAGAGTGTTCCTGTGGCAACAAGGGCTTCAAACCATAAAAAGTGCAAGTTATACGCGCAACAGCTTACTACCCAGAAGCTCATAGAGAGGGCGTACAGAAATTATCAAATCATTCCCAGAATAGTTAAAACTTCTTCCATTCTCATCTTTTTTTGAACTCTCGTCATGTTTTAAAAACCTTTGAAAAACCATATACTTATTTTCTCCCAAACAACTTAGTGGTAAAATTATTGATATTAATTATCATTAAACTTTGAGATTTGCCAGTAATGACAATCACCTTAACAATTAAAGACTACGATGAACTGTTGAAGACAAGTAAGGAAAATACTACCTGCTACTCAGCATTAGAACCATGTGAATATATTGATGAAATGCCCAAACGTCTCGGTAGAGGTTACTATCGAGAAATGGAAGTGTATCCTGAACTTTCGCTAATTATTTTCGATAAAGAATATCATCACGATCTTGTACTTAAAATCCCAGTGAGTAATCATCCTCTCCAGTTTGGTGCTTTAGCTTTAGGGATGTACACAGATACTTATGGGCAGGTTGGGGGAGGGCATACATTTATTTCTGGTAGCGGGGTTCAGCACAAACATGATTCATCTTATCGCCACTCCCAAAGGATTCTGGGTGTTGATATAATAATGCCACCGGAGTTGTTGAGGACTTTTTTCCCTGGAAAGGATGGAGAAATGCTGCCTCAGTTGAAATTTTTGGCAAAAGAAAGCGACTGGCAAACATTACTTTACCCCAAAACTAATGCAGCGATCCAAAGCGTTGTGCTGCAAATTATTAACTGCCCCTATCAGGGAACAGCCAAGCGGATGTATTTGCAGGGTAAGGTAATAGAATTGATGGCTTTGCAGTTAGCTCCTTTTTTGGCAGATAATACACAATCACAATTACCACCACGATTAAAAAGAGAAACTATTGCCAAGATTCATCACGCCAAAGAAATTTTACAAGCACGTTTGGAGAATCCACCGTTATTGTCAGAGTTGGCACAACAGTTAGGTGTGAGTGAGAGTACCCTGCAAAGAGGGTTTCAGATGCAGTTCGGCACAACGGTGTTTGGTTATTTGACGAATCAGCGTATGGAACAAGCGCATCAGCTGTTACAGAATCGTAATTTTACAGTTGCCGAAGTTGCTAACATCGTCGGTTATGCTCATTTAGGACACTTTGCTGCTGCCTTTAAGCGCAAGTTTGGCATGACACCACGAGAATGTTTTTTAGGCAAAAAGCTTGTTTCGGGACTATAAGACTGTTTTGGGATAGACTCAATTCGCTCTACTCTTCTACACTCTGGTTTATTGCAATTAAGAAATATACGCAATAAGCAGTATTGTATAGTGGTGTAGGGAGTGGTATGGAAAGTTGGCGTTCTGCTTCTAGTGGCAAGTGCTTTGCGCGATACTCCCAAAGGGAGTGGCGATCGCCAACGCTCGACATTTATCTTTGGCTGGTAGTGAGTGTAGTCGGGATCATCGGTGGTATACTTCCTCAACCTGGACAGGCATTGGCATCAGAAAAGGAGCAGGATAAAGTTGTCACCAGAATTAAAACACTCAGCGAAACCGAGTTTCCAGCTACTAGTGTCAAAGACTTACTTTCTCAATCACCAACTCCTGACACTCAATCAATTGTAGTAATTACAGGAGTCAAGGCAAATCCCACTGATAAGGGTGTGGAGGTAATTTTAGAGACTACCCAAGGGGATAAACTGCAAGTAGCGAATCGCAGTACGGGTAATAGTTTTATTGCCAATATTACTGGTGGGCAGTTGCGTTTACCCAATGGCGATGCTTTCACGTTTAAGTCGGAAAAACCCCTGGCGGGAATTACAGAGATAACAGTTACGAATGTTGACGCAAATACCGTGCGGGTAACGGTAGTTGGCGAGAAAGCTTTACCTACCGTTGAGTTATTTGATGATAACGTCGGGTTGATTTTTACAGTTGCATCTACAGCCACAACAGCACAGGAACCAGAACAACCAACCCAAGAAAAGCCAGTAACAGAAACACCCGAAGAAACACCCACAGCACAGCAGGATGACCCAATTGAATTGGTAGTGACGGGGGAGCAAGACAACTATCGGGTGCCGAATGCGAGTACGGCAACTAGGACAGATACACCCCTGCGAGATATTCCGCGATCGATTCAAGTCATCCCTCAACAGGTGATTCGAGACCAAAATGCCAACCGCCTCCAAGAAATTTTAGAAAATGCACCAGGGGTAACAGGGTCATTCAGATCGCCTCGTTCAGTGTCTAATTTTTTCAACAGCCGAGGATTTGAACTGGAAATCCTGAGAAACGGAGCGCCAGATACTCTGGGGGCTGACTATAGCTACACGGTCACGGATAATATTGAGCGGGTGGAAGTTCTCAAAGGACCTGCCTCCGTTCTGTTTGGGTTAGGTGCCCCCGGTGGAGTCGCCAATGTGATCACCAAGAAACCTCTACGAGAGCCTTTTTATGAGATTAGGGCAACGGCTGGTAATTTCGATACCTATCGGGGTGCAATTGATTTGTCTGGACCACTCAACGACAGCAAAACCGTCTTGTATCGTTTGAATGCCAGTGCCAATACTGTCGGCAGCTTTATTGACTTTTTCAAGCGCGACACCTACCTGGTTGCCCCCAGTTTGACTTGGCAAATTGGGGAGCGAACAACACTAACGTTTGATGCTGAGTATCAAAAAATTAGTGGCACAACAACAGATAATGGTCTTCCAGCCGAAGGCACTATACTGCCAAATCCCAATGGCAGAGTTCCTAGAAACATAACTAGAAGTGAGCCTACGTTGAAGAATGATGATGATGATACCGATCTCTATCGGATTGGCTACAATCTTGAGCATCGGTTTAGCGAAAACTGGCAACTTCGCAGTAGCTTGCAAACCATATTTTACAAAGAAAATGTTAGGAGTGCTATACCTTTGGGTTTTCTAGATAATAAGCGCGAACAGCCCTTACTCTATCTCCAATCTGATAATTTTCTTGACAGCTATCAATTTGATAACTATGTGGTAGGCAAGTTTTCGACTGGTAGGATTCAACATCAACTTGTAGCAGGATTTAACTTGTATAGCAGGTATCTCCGTTATACAGATGGTCTTGAAGGATCTCTGCCTCCAATTGATGTGTTTAACCCAGTCTATGGAAGAACTACTTTGGCAGATTTGACCGATGTCGTGTTCCCTGAGGCAAGATTCCAAGATAAAGGGCTGGGGTTGTATGTGCAAGATCAAATTACCTTGGCAGAAAATTTGAAAGTATCGCTCGGTGGACGGTTTGATATTTTCAGGCAAGATGCTAGCTTTGAGCCGTTTTTCCCAAGCGCATCTCTGTCAGAACAAGCCTTTAGTCCACAGGTTGGGATTGTTTACCAACCCATTAAACCCATTTCCCTCTATGCCAGTTACAGCCGTTCATTCACTCCAGCATCAGGTACAGCGAGTGATGTCAGCGGTCAATTCAGACCAGAGCGAGGCACACAGTATGAGATTGGCGTGAAAGCGGATATCACTGACAAACTTTCAGCGACTCTGGCTTTATTCGACATAACTCGTACCAATGTGGCAACTCCCGATGCAATCAATCCTTTACGATCGATTCAGACAGGTGAACAAAACAGCCGAGGCGTTGAGCTAGATTTATCTGGTGAGATTTTACCCGGATGGAACATTTTTGCAGGCTTTCTGTTAATTGATCCAAAACTCACCGCAGATAATACCTTCCCAGTAGGTAATCAGTTGAACAATACGCCGAGGACTTCGCTGAATTTATGGACGACCTATCAAATCCAGTCTGGCGACTTACAAGGGCTGGGCGTTGGTTTAGGTATCTTCTATGCTGGAGAGCGCCAAGGTGATCTGGATAACTCGTTCCAGTTACCGAGCTATGTTCGCACTGATGCTTCCATCTTTTACAAACGAAATCAGTTTCGAGCTGCTCTCAATCTCAGAAATTTGTTTGATACGGAGTATTTTGTATCAGCCGGAGGTAGGAACCGAGTTTACTTAGGAGACCCATTTACAGTACAGGGAAGTCTTTCCTGGGAATTTTAATTTATTCCAGCTTGGTGTAAACAATCTAAGCATTAGCCAGATTTTCATTGACTTTTACCAATTTAATATTTAGCCTGGGTAAAAATGATGAAAAAACAGTCATATCGTCTAATCGAGCCATTTTTACTAATGGCTTTTTCCTTACTTTTAATTACAGCTTGTTACCAACCTGTCATCCAAAAAACTCATATCTCCTTGAAGCCTTCTGTTGATTGTCGAATCATTCAGCACGAATTTGGCGAAACCTGTGTCCCACTTAAACCACAGCGTATTATTACATTATCTCCTGATATCACTCTCGCTCCTCTGATAGCTTTCGGTATCAAGCCTATCGGTTTTACATCCTACTACATTCCGGGCAAAGGAAAAGAAAGTCTTTATGGTGTCTCTTTTGATCAGGTTAAAGGAGCTAAGAATGTTGGGAATGTATATCAACCTTCACTCGAAAAAATTTTGCTGCTCAAACCGGACTTGATTTTGTATTGTTGCGATGCTCATCTACATCAGTCGTTATCAGCGATCGCACCTACTGTCGCAGTGCCTGCTCTGTATAATACACCAGATCACAAAGCTTACTTTAAAGAAAATCTTCGATATGTTGCCAAATTACTGGGTCAAGAAACAAAAGCCGAGGAAGTTTTAAGTCAATACCAGAAACGAATTGAACAATTGAAGAAACGTTTAGGAAGCCAGTTGCAGCAAATAGAGATTTCCGTAATTTTTTATAATAATGATGGTTTTTGGACAATTAGTAATAAAAACAGGGATTTAGTTCCTGCTATTTTAAATGATATTGGGCTGCGTTATAAATTTTTACCTCATGGCGGCAGCAGATATGTCAAACTCAGCATTGAAAACATCGGTGAGTACGATGCTGATATCCTATTTATTGTTGATGTTGGCGAAAGAACATCAAGCTTTTATTTTCAAAATCCCATGTTTAGTAGCTTAAAAGCCATTAAAAACAATCGAGCTTATGTTGTCAGTCAAGAAAAGTGGGACTCGAACGGTATAGCAGAAGCTAATAGGGTATTGGATGACTTGTTTAAATACTTGCCGGAAGGTGGATAAAATCTGTATATTACTAACAATGCGATCCGGAATATACCCACAAGCTGTGTTTGGCATAGTCAAAATTGAAAGTTGTGAAAATAACCAATTTATACAAAGAAACTGAAATGCTAAATAAATTATTGGTATTCATCAATTCATTGGTGAGCCATACAAATCCCTCCCTAACACACCCCAACTCCACAGCCAAACCAACCCTCTTCGTCTGTAAATCATGCCATCGCTCCTCTGAAGAACGACAAAAAAATCAACCCTGCGACGGTACTATTTTACTTGACCAACTAAATACTTTATGCGGCGATAAATTCCTATTTGACGCACTTGAAATTAAACCCGTTGAATGCTTATGGGCTTGCAGTCAAGGTTGTGTTGTATCTGTATCAAGCCAAGACAAACCCACCTATCTGTTCGTCAATCTTCCCCCAGAAGAAAGCCCAGCAGCATTACTAGAATTTATGCAATTGTATATCAAGAGTCGTAAAGGGGCTGTAGCTTGGAAACGGGTTCCCGAACTTTTACAATCTGCTATTTTCGCGCAAATTCCGCCTGTGGAAACGTAGCTGCGGTTGAAAAATATCCTCTGACTTCAACCCATAGGTACGATATTGCGATCGCCTGCTCACCAATGATGTCCACCAGTTGTTCGGGAGCTAACTGGAGAAGGGTTTCACGCTCTAGTTTCAGAGGCAGGTCTTTTTCCATAATTGTGATAGTCCCCCTTAGATGTCACACTTGTCAATACCCCCTGACCTGAATCCTTACTCACAACCAAAGATAAACATGGGTACAATTTACATCTAAGTTGTCTGGCAGGAGTGGAGAATGAGGCCAGTAAAAATACGAGGATTTAGCGGATGTTTCTTAAATATTTAACGAAGATATAGCCGTTCTCGTTTACGTGAGGTACACCCGTAGGGGCACGGCAGTGCCGTGCCCCTACACCTGGTGATGTAATGTTGTACCGCATCTGAATGGGAACCGCTATAAAGACGTAAATCAGACGCATTGAAATTCCTGGTTATAAATACTTGTCAGACAATATTTTCAGGTGTTTACTTGGAATGCGATGTCTACGAAAAGCGAACATTGTAAATTCTCTCTCCCTTTCCCTATTAGCTATTAACTCTTAAACTAGGCAGTGGATATGATTGAGTCTGCTTAAAATCGGCAAATTCACAGATTGAGTTAAATGGGCAAAAGCGGCAGTGAGAGCCAGGGTTGGGAGGGAAAATTTTACTGAAATTACTAGTTTCTTGCTGATATTTTTGCAAATCGTGCTGGTGCTTGTGGGCAATATTAGCTAACTCAAATTTTAAGTATTCTAATTCACTATTATTGATACTGATTAACTCAGACTTTTTACATATTTCTAAATTATAAAATGATGCAACAGCTTCTCGTCCAGGGTAAAGATAACGAGCAGCTACCAAATAAACTAATGCTTGTCGTCGGTCAAAAGCCGACTTACCAGTTTTGAAATCTAAAATATGTAAAGTGCTATCAGATTCAATGAAAACGCAGTCCATAGCCGCATATAAGCGAAAGCAATAATCTTCTTGTTCAACTACTATCGGTTTAGGAAAGCCTTCATCACCCGGAGTTAATTGGATAATATCTTTATCCAAAAGCAACGGCGCATCGTGATATTTTTTCAGAATTTGCAGCACGCGTTGCTGCACTTGATCGCTTGAGTTGCCTAATTTAAGTAGCTGTGCAACTCTTTCTACACCATCTGCTTGCTTCAACAGATGCCTGTGATGATGAAACTCATAAACACCTTTTTGGGCGAGTATGCCGATGCGCTGGGGCGCGGTGGCTTGCCCTAAAAGCGCTTTGACTTGTGGTTCGTGTTGCCGTGCTTTGATAAACCCCCGTCTCATCTGGCAATGCCAGCGTTCTTGCCCGGTTGCTGGGGCAACTAGAGACCAAAGGTGATAACTGGCAAAAGGTCGATCGGGGGTTGACATTGCTCAGAAACAGTGAGAGAAAATACGGTGGAGAGAAGTTTAAGCTAAGGCTTGCTTAGAAAAGAACTTCGGAGGATACTTGCTGCTACACACGCTTTGCGGGAAGCTTGAATAGTACTGATAATGTACGGGAGCAAGTGGCAAAAATGTCCAGCAAGATAAAATTTGGCACCGATGGATGGCGAGGAATTATTGCCGATGACTTTACTTTCCCCAATGTGCGGAAAGTAACAAGGGCAATCGCCACTTATTTAGAAACAGCCTACACAAAAGATAGACCAGTACTTATTGCCTACGATACTCGCTTTTTAGCTGACCAGTTTGCCCAAACAGCGGCCCAAGTTTTGGCAGACTTGGGTTGGACTGTGAAAATTACTGATCGGGATTGTCCCACACCAGTAATTGCCTACAACGCCCGTCATCTAAATTCCGCTGGGGCGTTAATGTTTACTGCTAGTCATAATCCAGCACCCTACTGTGGAATTAAATATATACCCGATTATGCCGGGCCTGCCACTCCAGAGATTACTGATACTATTGTGGCAAATATAGAAAGTGCATCGGATGAGTTACCTGGGAGTAACCCATCAGGTTCAATTTCAATTTTCGATCCGAAACCTGATTACCTGCAATTTATCTACACTCTACTTGATGTAGAAAAGATTAAAAGCGCTAATTTAAAGGTAAAGTACGATGCTCTGTATTCTACCTCTCGCGGCTATTTAGATGAAGTTTTGCTTCATTGTGGCGTTCAGTTAGAAAGTTTCCACGATTGGAGGGATGTTTTATTTGGGGGTGGAATGCCAGAACCCAAAGGAGAACAATTAGTTGAGTTAGTGGAAGCAGTAGTTCGCGATCAAGCTGATTTGGGCTTGGCGACGGATGGAGATAGCGATCGCTTTGGTATCGTTGATGAACAAGGAAATGTCCTTACTCCGAATACTGTGCTGTTAGTTCTAGCACGTCATTTAATCAAAAACAAAGGTAAAACTGGCGCGATAGTCCGCACTGTGGCTACAACCCACCTGCTGGATAATTTCGCAGCTAAAAATGGGCTGCAAATTTACGAAACAGCAGTTGGTTTTAAATACATCGGCGAAAAAATGCGGGAAACTGCCGTGTTAATCGGTGGAGAAGAATCAGGTGGTTTGAGTATTATCGGGCATATTCCCGAAAAAGACGGGGTATTAGCCGATATGCTGGTGGCAGAAGCGATCGCTTATGAAGGCAAACCTCTGAGTCAACTTGTCAAAGAAGCGATCGCCGAAGCCGATGGCCCACTTTACAACAACCGCCTAGACTTGCACCTCACAGAGGCGCACAAAATCGCCGTCATCGACTCCTTTACTAAAAATCCACCTACAGAGGTAGCAGGAATTAAAGTTAAGGAAGTCGGGCGTAAAGACGGTATTAAGCTGTATTTAGAAGAAGGTAGCTGGGTTTTACTGCGTCCTTCCGGTACAGAACCACTGGTGCGCGTCTACCTAGAAACCAACACTCCCGAAAAACTCACCAAAATCGCCCAAGAGTTAGAGAGTGCCATTGCTAAACTAGAGGCAGTAGCAGTTTAATCAGTCAGAGTTAGGACTTAAGAGTTAAGAGTTATGAATTAGGAGTTAAGAGTTGTAAATTAACAAGTCTTAACTCCTGATTTCTAATTTTGCTCAAAATATAACTTTTAACTTTTAACTTCTAACTCCTAACTCCTCACTTCAATCAAAGTATGAAAATCGCTCCTTTTTTGACATCTTTAGTTTTAGCGGTTTGGGTAATAGCGATCGCAATTATTTCAGTCCAAAATGCCACACCCGTATCGTTAAAATTCTTAACATTCCAATCGATTCAGATACCAATGGGTTTAGTGCTGGCTTTTAGTGCCTGTGTAGGGTTAATTGGCATGGCACTGCTGCAACCTCTGTGGGGGCTTGCTGGTATTGGGCAGGGTAATTCTCGATTGGAAGACGATGCGGAGTTTTTTGTTGATGATGAAGACTTTTGAGGTTTGAATAGCTGTGCAGTATCAAAACATTATTACAATTGAACCAGGAAAACGAGGTGGTAAGCCTTGTATTCGAGGAATGCGAATTACTGTATACGATGTTTTATCTTATCTTGCCTCTGGCATGACCTACGAGGAACTACTTGATGACTTTCCTTATTTGACACAAGAGGATATTTTGGCTTGCCTAAGCTATGCGGCTGATCGAGAACGGCAAATGCTGACAATGCAAGCATGAAGTTATTGTTTGACCATAACTTATCACCTCGGTTAGTTGAACGACTGGCTGATATGTACCCAAACTCTCAGCATCTTTTTCTTATAAGCTTAGATCAAGCAGATGATCTAACTGTTTGGGAGTATGCCCGACAAAGTGGATTTACTGTTGTAACGAGAGATGCTGATTTTAATGAGTTGAGCATTTTGCGAGGATTTCCTCCGAAAGTGATTTGGATTCGTTATGGCAATTGTTCAACCAGACAGATTGAAGAGATTTTGCGATCGCATGTAGAGGATATCCAAGCTTTTGACAAAAATCCAGATTTGGGAGTTTTGACACTGTATTAGATTTGGAAGTTATGGAAGCTGAGTATGATTTTAGCCAGGGCAAGCGGGGAGCGATTGAATCAACACCAACAGGCAAAACTAGAATTACAATTCGCCTAGATGATGAAGTACTAGCATGGTTTTGTGACCAAGTTCACGCAGCAGGTGGGGGAAATTACCAAACTTTGATTAACGATGCCTTGCGTGAGTACATTCAGCAGATCGAGAACGGCTATGAGTGCAGCTTATAAAGCAGATTTTAATTTGTGGATTGAACAGACAACCCAACTATTGCGATCGCATCGCTGGCATGAAGTTGATGTAGAACATCTGATTGAAGAGGTTGAAGGCTTGGGCAAAAGTGAACGGCGGGGTATTGCCAGTCAACTAACTCGCTTACTGTTGCATCTGCTCAAGTGGCAATATCAACCCCAGCGTCGCTCAGATAGTTGGCTCGATTCCATCACCGATTCTCGCACCCAAATTGAGTTAGCCATAGAAGATAGTCCTAGTCTTAAGGGCTATCCTACAGAGCAACTTGAGGAAAGTTATCAAAGGGCACGTCGCCAAGCAACCAAGCAAACAGGGATACTTGTATCCGTGTTTCCAGAAGAGTGCCCATATTCTGTAGAGTTAGTGTTAGATGAAGACTGGCTACCGGAAGCAAGCGATATTTGATAACTTTATTTGTGACTGTGTGGGTAGTGGCGCTAATCTGGATAGCGCTTTGACGTGTGGAGAACCCGAAGAATTTCTACCGACTCTTCTTTGACTCGATAAATAACAATGTATGGCGTGCTAGAAATTATTAACTCCCTTGTACCTTCTATACGTCCAAGTCGCCCCATAAAAGGATAATTCTCAAGTTGACTGGCAGCAAGTTGAATCCTCAATATCACTTTCTGCGCTGCTTCTGGATTCTCTTTCTGGATGTAGCTATGGGCTTGTTCCAAATTACGAAGCGCACGACGCAGCCACTTAATCTGCATTGGTGAGTCTTGCAAAAGTTGCTTTTACTTCTTCATCACTGGCAAAGTCTCCAGCATCCGCTTCAGCAATTCCCTTTTGAATCTCCTCGATTTGCCACTGATACATCTCTAGATAAGTGGCTACCGCCTCATTAAGTATGTAGCTGCGATCGCGATTCATTCCGGCTGCGATCGCATCAAGTGCAGCCTTCTGATCGCTATCTATCCGAAACGTAATATTTTCTTTGCTCATCGTCTTGTGAAAGTTGTCTTGCGATATATTATATTGCAATATGTGGCAATGCAACATAATGATAGTGGCGATCGCTATTATCTCAGAGCGCCTCTAGCCTGTAAGTCTGGCAGTACATGAAAAAAGCCTACATTCGCAGGCTTTTAGAAAGTTTTGGTAGAGCGATCGCACCGTTATAAAATCAAAATGTCCATTCGTGATCTGGATCATCTAGGGCGGCGCGAACAGAAGCTAAATTTGCAAGGTCTTTGAAAGGGCTTGATTTAGCAATTTCTGTGATTGAATTTAAGGTTAGGGCTAGTTGGTCATTATTGCCGGATGCGTAGGCGTAGCCAGCCGTTGGCATCGCATTATCAACGACAGCAAACAAAGCGCGAAAGTTTTCTGCACGTTCATCAAAAGAGCGATCTAGATACGCCATTAGCAACTCTCGCTGGGCGTTAATCTTGGTGATTGTTTCGTTTTCCCAAGCATCAATCTCTCGTCTCTTGGTCTGTTCTTGTTCGGCAACCTTCAGGTAATCGGTGTAAGCTAAAACCATTTGCTGTAGAGATTCAGAAGGATTGATAGCTTCTTTGAATACTGTGGCGACTTTCTTTACTGACATCCCTAATTGCCTCCCAAAGTACGATACTTGGCTTGGATAGTCGCAGTAACAGGATTCAGCTGCCCATACTTATCTTTCCCGGAGATACCAACTAATGAACTAGGACTTACGCACTGTACAAATGCGTCGTGATGTGCATTACCTAAAATAGTAAGTTTTCAGGCTTTTCTTAATTATCCCGCGATCGTAAATAGACCATGCTGTAGGGGCACAGCATTGCTGTGCCCTTACGAAAGATATGGTTTTTAACCTTGCTCCATATTTGGTATTTCTTGTCAATGCGTAAGTCCTATGAACATTCATAAGGATAAATTTGAGACTGCGATCGCACATCATTGTAAATTGATTTGAAGTAGAAACCCAACAATTTATGTTATGTATCTTCAGCAACTACACTACTTGTGAATAGAAGCTTTTTAGCGGCTTGCCGCACGCATCACAACTGTTAGGATAAGACACAGGAGGGTTTTTATGTCCAATAACGCCCATGAGATATACAGCCAAGTTGTTTGTAACTTGTCACCGACTGAGCGGCTACGCTTGGCAACCCTCATTCTAAATGAGCTAGTCGAGCAAAACTTGTCGCTCATCGACCAAAGTGATACTTGGACTGATCAAGATCAGCTTGATTTAGCATCCTTTTCCTTGGAGTACGCAGCTTCAATTTTCTCTGAAAGTGAGGAGACAGTTTAGTAACGCATTCCCCACGGATAAATCCGGGGGCTTTTAGTAGCCCTGAGAAATAGCGGTTTGGCTCCTGTACAGGCTCCGAAACACTATTAAGAGAACCTCTAGGCGCGGTTACGATTAATAGAGGATGAACTCATCCCCACGCC